>UQLX01000001.1 GCA_900541985.1 uncultured Blautia sp.
CCTTGCGAGGCTTCCGTCGGTAAGCCTGTGTTAGCTGCTGCCACCGAGCACGCTGTTTGAGCCGTCAGGCGAGTTCGTGCGAATGGCAGCAAATCAGCGCACAGGTTTACCAGGAAACGGAGCACAGCACATGATCTGCCTTTTTTCTTTGCATCGTCTGTGGGGAACAAGAAACTTCAATCCACCCATCCCCACAAACAGATATCTATTTCAGAAATTTGTTAATCAGGTACACCAGAAGGGTCAGGATGACGATAACAGTAAAGATACTCAGCATCCCTTTCCACATAACCTCAAGTGCCTGCATGATAAGCTCTGTATTCATACGGATTTCCCCTTTCCATTAGAGAATGCTTGCAACAACGTTCAGGATAACGCCGCCGGCAACAACAGAAGCGATCTGGCCGGAAACGTTGGTTCCTGTTGCCTGCATGATGAGAACATTGCTTGGATCTTCCTTAAGCGCCATTTTCTGTACGACACGGGCAGCCATAGGGAATGCGGAGATTCCGGCAGCGCCGATCATAGGATTGATCTTTTCTTTGGAGAAAAGATTCATAAGCTTTGCAAAAAGCACACCTGCAGCAGTATCGAAGATAAATGCGCTGAGACCGATGAGCATGATCAGAAGAGTTTCCTTATTTACAAAGGTATCGGCTTTCATACTGAATGCAATGGTGATGCCCAGAAGAAGGGAAACCAGGTTGGACAGAATGTTCTGGGCTGCATCAGACAGATTATTCAGTACGCCGCATTCACGAAGCAGGTTACCGAACATCAGGAAGCCTACCAGGGATACGGACATTGGCGCAACCAGTCCGGCGATGAAAGTAACCACGATCGGGAAAATGATCTTCGCTTTTTTGGAAACAGTTGCCGGTTTGTATTCCATATGGATGCAGCGCTCTTTTTTGGTTGTGAGCAGCTTGATGACCATAGGCTGGATGATCGGCACCAGAGCCATGTACGAGTAGGCGACTACCGCGATGGGACCGATATAATTGGAACCAAGAACCTGAGATACCAGAATGGAAGTCGGGCCGTCGGCAGCTCCGATAATACCAATGGAAGCAGCGTCTTTTAAGTCGAAACCAAGACAGCATGCAACAACGATAGCGGCGAAGATACCAAACTGAGCGGCAGCTCCGAACAGGAACAGCTTTGGATTGGAAAGCAGAGGTCCGAAGTCGATCATTGCGCCGATTCCGATGAACAGAAGAAGCGGCATTGCCTCGGAAGCTTCGATTCCTACATTGAAAAGCCATTCGATGATACCGTTTGTTTCTCCGATTCCTTCAAGTGTCTGGTTCAGTACACCGGAAGCGGGAAGGTTTACAAGGATCGCTCCGAATCCCAGCGGCAGGAGCAGTACCGGTTCCAGATCTTTATTGATAGCGAGCCAGATAAGAACGGCTCCGATCACATACATGACGATCTGCTGGGGGGTGATAGATGTGATGCCGGAAATTAAAAAGTCCATACAGATTCCTCCTAATTATTTTCACGGGACTGTCTGTCTGACTGTCAACAGATTTCCAGTAAAAAAGACCTGTGTCCCGGAAAAAAGGAACACAGGTCTTGTCGTATACCAGAATCAAAAAGGTATAGATTAAGCCAGAGCCAGAGGCTCATGCTGTTGACTTAATCGCACCGGACAGTGCTGACTACTCCCCTATATCAAGTGTATTGTACAGTATGAGGAGGTGGTTTTCAAGATTTATTTTTAAAAGTTTTAGAGAAAATTTATGCTTTTTTATGATTTTGCAATTTTTACGATCATAAAGATCAGGAACAAAAGAACCAGAGCTCCGCCGCCTGCGATCAGATAGTAGGGGATTTCCGTGTGAGACTGAGAGAAATCCTGTGCAGCCTGGAGATTTTTCTGACTTTCATCGATCAGCGTTGTATCCTGTTCCTGTACAGCTGCCATAACAGAGGATCCCACAGGAGTTTCTCCGAAGAAATACTGGCGGGTATACTGACCGTTTTCAACAGCTCCGTCTTTGGTGGTCAGGCTGTCGGCTGATGCTCCCGCAGGTACATACACATTTCCACCGGAAATCATGTTGAAATCTGTATCTCCAAGAGAAAGCATCTGGAAATTGTCAAATCCATAATTTAAAAGCGCTCCTGCTTCAGCGGCTGTAGTGCCGGAAGCGCCCTGAAGAACTACGGCGATCAGATTTACCCCGTTTTTTTCAGCTCCGCAGACAAGAGTGCTGCCGGAGGCTTCCGTATATCCTTCGCGACCTCCGATACAGAATTGATAATAGGTGGCGTTTGCAGCGTTCATCATGGAAAAATTATTTGTCAGTACACGGTCGCCGCCGGAAACATTGGTGGCAGTGATGGTATAGGAAAGAGTACCGGCAATGGTGCGGAAGGTTTCATTTTCCATGGCAGCCTGCATGATCAGAGCCATATCATGAGCTGTGGTATGCTGATTTTCATCCGGAAGGCCGGTAGGATTGGTAAAGACTGTGTTGGTACAGCCAAGTTCCGCAGCTTTTGTATTCATCATCTGCACGAAGCCGTCTACAGAACCGCCGAGATGCTCCGCTACCTGAAGAGCAATGTCATTGGCAGATGCCAGCATAATGGCATGGAGACATTGTTCCATGGTAAAGACTTCGTCCAGCTGTGCCGAGATGTTGGCGCCTCCGTCTGTAACACCGGATACACCGGTAGCTGTCATGGTTACCTGATCTGTGAGCTGGCTGTTTTCGAGGGCAAGCAGAGTAGTCATAACTTTTACGGTACTTCCCGGAAAAAGCTGCTGATCCATATTTTTGGCGTAGACAATAGTGTCTGTGGATTCTTCCATGATCACTGCTGAAGTGGAGGTGATATCGCTGCCCTGAGGCCAGCCGGAAATATTGTTGGTGGCGATCCCGGAGGCGGCCTCCGCTGCCATGGCAGGCGTCTGCAGCAGCAGACAAAATGCGGCTCCCAGCGCCAGGATACCGGTATATAATTTTTTGATTTTCATAAGTTTGTACTCCTGTGATAATATGCTGTTACAAATTCTATCATAGACTATTTTTTATGGTAATTCAACACTTTTATGCGGTGTGTCCCGAGACAGATTTTGTATGAAAAAGGCATGATTTAACCGATACACACGTTCAGCCTTGCAAAAATGAGGGCAGAATGATAAAATAAAGCCGGATTCTATATAAAAATCGATAATAAACCGAGGTTTGCTATGAATAAAAACAATCATTCAGCCGGCAGGATCCAGTGGGGGCGTATGCTGAAAAAACTGAACCCTTACACTATCCAGAAGGGATTCCGCTATCTGAAGCATTATGGCCCAAAGGAGTTCTGGATTCGCCTTCATGAAAGGTTTGAGCCGGAGGAAGTACCCTATGGCCCATGGTATGAAGCTTATATTCCGGATGAGAAAGAACTGGAGAAACAGAGAAAATACTCTTTTAAATATGAACCGCTGATCAGTGTTGCGGTTCCGGCATTTCACACACCGGAAAAATTTCTGATCCAGATGATCGAGTCTCTTTGTGCACAGACCTATCGGAACTGGGAATTATGCATTGCAAATGGAAGCCCGGAGGATGAGGCAATGAGGGCGGTGCTTGAGAAGTATACAGAAAGAGATTCCCGTATTCGTATCTGTGAGCTTACAGAAAACAGGGGGATTGCGGGAAATACCAATGCAGCCCTTGAAATGGCGCAGGGAGAGTTTGTGGGGCTTCTGGATCATGACGATCTTCTTGCACCAAATGCTCTTTATGAAGTGGTAAGAGCTCTGGAAAAGGATCGTGAGCTGGACGCAGTCTATACGGATGAAGATAAGGTTACAACTGAGCTGGACGAGCATTTTCAACCGCATCTGAAGCCGGATTTTAATCTGGATCTGTTAAGATCCAATAATTATATCTGCCACTTTTTTGTTGTGAGACGTTCCATAGTAGAAAAGACAGGAGGCTTTCGTCAGGAGTTTGACGGCGCACAGGATCATGACTTTATTTTCAGATGCGTGGAGACGGCAGGAAAGGTGGGACATGTTCCGGAAATCCTTTATCACTGGCGTACTCATAAGGCGTCTACCGCAGATAATCCTGCAAGCAAAATGTATGCGTTTGATGCGGGAAAAAGAGCCATTGAGGCTCATCTGGAAAGAACAGGTGTAAAGGGGATTGTAACACACACACCGGATCTGGGATTTTTCAGAGTTCAGTATCCGGTTCAGGGAGAGCCTGCGGTATCCATCATTATTCCAAATAAAGATGAAAAAGATACGCTGAAAGCCTGTATTGAATCTATTCGTGAAAAAACAGAATATCAGAATTATGAGATCATAATTGTAGAAAATAACAGTACAACAGAAGAAATCTTTCAATATTATAAGGAACTGTCCGCAGATCCGAGGATTCGTCTGCTGCGCTGGAAAAAAGAATTTAATTATTCGGCGATCAACAACTATGGAGTTCGTCACGCAAAGGGTGAATATCTGCTGTTTTTGAACAATGATGTAAAGATCATAACTCCGGGGTGGATCAGGGAGATGCTGGGCATCTGCCAGCGGCCGGAGGTGGGTACAGTAGGTGTGAAGCTTATTTATCCGGATAATACCATCCAACATGCCGGCTGTGTGATCGGAATTGGCGGAATTGCGGGGCATATGTTTGTGGATATGCCGGCAAACAGAACCGGCTATCTTCATAAAGCATCCATACTTCAGGATATGAGTGCAGTGACTGCGGCATGTATGATGATGAAGCGCACAGCCTTTGAGGAGGCAGAAGGCTTTAC
The DNA here is from genome assembly GCA_900541985.1 of uncultured Blautia sp. GTDB lineage: Bacteria > Bacillota > Clostridia > Lachnospirales > Lachnospiraceae > Blautia_A. The sequence goes on from UQLX01000001.1 coordinate 4,774, forward strand.
AGAAAAACTGTCCGTGGCTTTTAATGATGTGGATCTCTGCCTGAAGGTCCGGAAAAACGGAAAACTGATCGTATACGATCCCTATGTGCAGCTTTATCATATGGAATCAAAAACGAGAGGTGCAGAGGACAGTACAGACAAAGTACGTCGTTTTCAGGAGGAGATCGAATATATGCGCAGTCAGTGGATCGATATTCTGAAAAAAGGGGATCCATATTATAATAAGAATCTTTCACTGACAAAATGGAATTATTCTCTTCGCCCTCTTCCGGGAATGGTGAAGAAACAGTAAGGAGGGGCTATGGAGGTATCGGTGGTCATACCGAATTTTAATGGAATTGCGTTTCTTGACAGTGTTCTTGCAAGTCTGGAGGGACAGACGGAAAGAGACTTTGAAGTGATTTTTGTAGACAATGGTTCCTCTGACGGAAGCTGTTCCTTTGTTTCCGGAAATTATCCCTGGGTTCATATGATTGAGCTTCCGGAAAATTTCGGATTCTGCAGGGCTGTTAATGAGGGAATACGTGCTGCAAAGGCTCCCTATGTGCTTCTGCTGAACAATGATACAGAGGTGGCGGAAAATTTTGTGGAAGAAATGCTTGCCGCTATAAAACGTCATAAAAATGCTTTTTCCTGTGCTGCGCGGATGATTCAGTATCATGATCGCGACAGACTGGATGATGCAGGTAATTATTACTGCGCTCTGGGCTGGTCTTTTGCAAGAGGAAAGGGAAAGGATATCCACAGATACGAAAAAGAGGAAAAAATCTTTGCTGCCTGTGGAGGCGCGGCTGTTTACAGAAAAAAGATACTGGATAAGATCGGTTATTTTGATGAAGAACATTTTGCTTATCTGGAAGATACGGATATCGGCTATCGGGCAAGGATCCACGGGTATGAAAACTGGTATGCTCCGAAGGCAATCGTGTATCATGTGGGGAGCGGTACCAGTGGTTCCCGGTATAATCAGTTTAAAACCAGATATTCTTCCCGGAATAATGTGTATCTGATCTATAAAAATATGCCCTTTCTTCAGATTGTACTGAATCTGCCGTTTCTTCTGGCAGGATTTGGAATCAAGCTGCTGTTTTTTTCAGTGAAGGGCATGGGAAAAGAATATCTTGCAGGTATAAAAAATGGATTTTCTATCAGCAGAAAGGGAAAAAAGGTTCCTTTTCAGATAAAAAATCTCTCTAGCTATGTGAAGATCCAGTTTGAATTATGGCTGAATATCTTTCGCAGGCTGACTGCGTAAAGTCGTATTTACAGGATTTTGGGCTGTTTTTATAAAATAAACTGTAAGAAAACATTGATTTTGAAAAGTAACTATTATAAGATAGACACAATGAAACAGATCGAGGTGTCAGAGATTCATGCAGGATAATCAGAAGACTTTCAGCCGGCGCATGATGCTGATGGATATATTCGTCCTGATAATTTCCTATATAATTGCGTGGTATTTGCGATTTTTGGGACCTTTTGCATATTCCGCAGAAAAGGGACTGGATTTTTCACAGTATATGCTTGCGCTGGTATTTATCGTTCCGGGATATTTACTTCTTTACCAGGCATTTACACTTTATGAACCGCTGCATATGCAGGGGCGCAGGCTGATGCTTGCCAATATCATTAAGGCGAATGTACTGGGAATGTTGGCTTTTGTATTCCTTTTATACATGCTGAAGGAAGAACATTATTCCCGACTGACGGTATATATTTTCTGCGTGGTAAATATTGTTCTGGAATGGAGCGCCAGGATGGCGGTTTTTCTTTTTCTTCAGAACATGCGCAGGAAGGGCCTGAATCAGAAGCAGATGATTCTGGTGGGCTACAGCAGGGCGGCAGAGGAATATATTGACAGAATTGAGGCAAATCCCCAGTGGGGCTATGTTGTAAGAGGTATTCTTGACGATAATGTTCCTGCCGGCACGGTTTACAAAGGAATCAAGGTAATCGGCAGAATTGCCAATCTGACGGTAATCCTTCCGGCTAACCGTCTGGATGAGATTGCCATTACTCTTGGGCTGAGTGAATATTATCGTCTGGAAGAAATTGTTTCCATGTGTGAGAAGTCCGGGGTGCATACAAAGTTCATTCCGGATTACAATAAGATTATTCCTACCAAGCCGTATACAGAGGATATTTTGGGACTTCCGGTGATCAATATCCGGTATGTGCCGCTGAATAACACATTTAATTCCATGGTGAAGCGTGTGATGGATATATGTGGTTCCATTGCAGCAATTATTGTTTCTTCACCGGTGATGCTGCTGATGTGCATCCTGATCAAGGCAACCTCACCGGGACCTCTGATCTATAAGCAGGAAAGGGTCGGACTCCACAATAAAACTTTTTGGATGTACAAATTCCGTTCGATGGAGCTGCAGCCGGAGGCCGAAGAAAAAAAGGCATGGACTGTGAAAAACGATCCACGTGTAACCGGTATTGGAAAGTTTATGAGGAGAACCAGTATTGATGAGCTCCCGCAGCTCTTTAATATTCTGAAGGGCGATATGAGTCTGGTCGGACCAAGACCGGAGCGTCCGTTCTTTGTAGAAAAATTCAGGGAAGAAATTCCGAGATATATGGTGAAACATCAGGTCCGTCCGGGATTGACAGGATGGGCACAGGTAAATGGATATCGAGGAGATACATCCATTAAAAAACGTATTGACTGTGACCTTTATTATATTGAAAACTGGAGCATTGGATTTGATATCAAGATCCTGTTTCTGACAATTTTTAAAGGTTTCATAAATAAAAACGCATATTAAAGACAAGGGGAAGAAAAATGGCAAAACCAAGATCAAAAACCAAGAAAATTCTGTTCACCGTTGAGATCATTGTACTCCTGCTGTTTATCGGAGGTCTGTATGTTTACGGACAGCTTAATTCCAGAATGGACAAGATCCAGCAGCCGGCGGCAGATACCACGCAGATCCAGGTAAATCAGGAAGTACAGGATTCTATTGATTCTGAGACATCCAAGCTTACGGGATATACGACCTATGCGTTATTCGGAATCGACCACAGAGATAAGAGCGCTGTAGGCGGTATGAACAGTGATACGATGATCATTGCAAGTGTGAATAACGATACCAAGGATGTAAAGCTTGCCTCTGTATACCGGGATACGCTTCTGAATGTATATGGAGAAACCTATTCCAAGGCAAATGCGGCTTATGCAAAAAGTCCGGCGGAAGCAGTTAATATGCTGAACAGAAACCTGGATTTGAATATTACAGACTATGCAACCGTAAACTTTAATGCGCTGGCTTCCATTGTAGATGCTCTTGGCGGTCTGGATATTGATATGTCCTATGCAGAAATCGTTCATATGAATAACTACTGTGTGGAGACATCTCAGGATATCGGAAAGGATTATACTCCGATCGAGCCTCCGGAAAGACCGGAAGATATTGAAAAAGTTGACTATCGCTACCATCTGAACGGAGTGCAGACAACTGCCTACTGCCGTATTCGATATACCGCAAGTCTGGATATGGGACGTACAGAAAGACAGAGAAGAGTGATCCAGCTTATTACACAGAAGGCGAAAAGAGCCGGTCTTCCTACAATCTTTAAGATCATGGATGAGGTATTTCCGATGGTGGAGACCTCTGTGAGCAAAACGGAGATTCTTCAGCTGCTTCCGACAATGATCGGGTACAGCATGAATGAGACGGTAGGATTTCCGTCGGCCTTTAAGTTTTCAAATGTGAAGGGCAGTGTGATCGTTCCTACAGAAGAAGGTACCTCGAATGTAGATCTGGTATCGAATGTAGTGGCTCTTCACAAATTCCTCTATGGAGATGAGGCTTATACACCATCCAGTACCGTACAGGATATCAGCGCAAAGATTGCGGAGATTGTCAGCGGACTTGGACAGCTTGAGGATACGCAGGTTATTTCACCGGAAAATGAAAATACAGCAGATGATACTATTATTTTTGAAAATGATGGATCAGGCTGGTCAGATACTACAAATGATTATGTAGCACCTGCTCCGGATGATGGAAGCGGAGATACTTCCGGAGGCGGAGAAGAATGGGTAGACCCGGGAACCGGTGACGGAGGTGGAGATACTTCCGGAGGCGGAGAAGAATGGGTAGATCCGGGAACCGGTGACGGAGGCGGAGATACCTCCGGAGGAGGAGAAACTCCAATAGATCCGGGAACCGGTGACGGAGGCGGAGATGTTTCCGGAGGCGGAGATGTTTCCGGAGGCGGAGATGTTTCCGGAGGTGGAGATGCTTCCGGAGGCGGAGATGCCGGAGAGGAGCTTGTGCCGGATGGCGGCGCGGGAGAGGTTATCGGAGATGCTCCTGCGGATGCAGAAGTTGTTTCAGAGGCAGCCTGAGAATTAAAACAAGTATAAAGAAAGAGATTGTCGTAAATCCTCCGTTTCCGGAGATATTACCGGAAACGGATAACGGCAGTCTCTTTTTCACAGAAAGGAAAGCAATGGAAATTAAAACAACAGATATTATTATTCCTTCCTATCGTCCGGGAAAGGAATTTGTGCAGCTGCTGGATCGTCTGCAAAAACAGACATATCCGATACACCGGATCATTATCATGAATACGGAAGAAAAATTCTGGGATCCGCAATGGGAAAAAAACAGTCCCTTGATTGAAGTACATCATTTAAAAAAGGAAGAGTTTGACCATGGCGGAACCAGAAAAAAAGCTTCGGAGATATCGGATGGAGAAATCATGATATTTATGACACAGGATGCACTTCCGGCAGACAGACACCTGATTGAAAATCTGGTGAAAGCACTGACTGCACAGGAATCTGTTGGTGCGGCATATGCAAGACAGCTTCCAAATTCTTCCTGCAGCTATGTGGAAGCCTATACGAGGACATTTAACTATCCGGAAGTTCCTTCGGTGAAAACGGAAAAGGATCTTCCGACTTACGGGATTAAAACATTTTTCTGCTCCAATGTATGTGCGGCCTACAAAAAAGATATCTACAGGAAGCTTGGCGGATTTGTGGAAAAGACAATTTTTAATGAAGATATGATTTATGCAGGAGGACTGATACACAATGGATATGGCATTGCCTATGCGGCAGATGCAAAGGTGATCCATTCTCACAATTATTCCTGCAGTCAGCAGTTTCACAGGAACTTTGACCTGGGTGTATCACAGGCAGAGCATCCGGAAGTTTTTGAGGATGTTCCGTCAGAAGGAGAAGGGATCCGCCTGGTAAAGAAAACCTTTGCGCATCTTCTGAAAAATGGAAAATGGTATCTGATACCGGGATTTTTTCTTCAGAGTGTCTGTAAATATGCAGGTTACCTTACCGGAAAACACTATAAAAAATTGCCTCACCGACTGATTCTCATGTGTACCATGAACAGAGGATACTGGAATTCATAAAAAACTGTAAAAACGTAGAGGGGACACTGTTTTTTTAAGGTATTATCACAGTTTGAACACAATTGCCTGTTACACTTGAGTCATAAAATAAAAGAAAATGACAACGGAAAGGAGCAACACCATGAACAATGATAAGAATTGGGGATATGATGCTCCGCAGGATCAGGATAAATGGGAAGTAAATGAAGTGCAGCAGGAGTCTGTACCGCATTACGGGCATTATCAGATGCATCGTGGAGACCCCGGACCGGCACAGAAAACCACAGATGGAAAAGGTGGAAAAAAGAAAGGCAGAACAGGGAAAAAAGTTGCAGGAACTATAGTGCTGGCAGCTGTTTTTGGGGTCACAGCCAGCGGGGTTTTTCAGCTTTCCAATATGGCAGCGGAAAAATATCTGGTAAAAAAGACACCGACAGAAACCGTGCAGCTGGTATCAGGAACAGATACAGCGGACGGCACTCAGCAGACAGGAAATGCAGGGACCGGTACAGTGGCTCAGGTAGCAGAGTCGGCAATGCCGTCAGTAGTTGCCATTACTTCTGTCAGTATTCAGGAAATTCCGAGCTTTTTTGGAATGTATGGACTCGGTTCTTTTGGTACACAGCAGTTTTCCAGTGAGAGCAGCGGATCCGGGATCATTGTGGGAGAAAATGATGAAGAACTGCTTATAGCTACCAATAATCATGTTGTGGAAGGAGCAACAACCTTAAGCGTGTGTTTTGTCGGAGATGATGTTTCAGATGCGGAGGCAGAAACCTATGATCTGGCTACCGGAGATATCAACCTTGAGAATGCGGTAAGCGCCAAGATCAAGGGTACGGATGCGACAAACGACCTGGCAGTAGTGGCGGTACAAAAATCAGATATTCCATCTGATACGCTTGAGGAGATAAAAATTGCTCAGCTGGGAGATTCAGACGGGCTGCAGGTGGGAGAGCAGGTGGTTGCCATAGGAAACGCTCTCGGATACGGACAGTCTGTTACCTCAGGCTGGGTCAGCGCTCTTGACAGAAGTATTTCTTCAGAGAATGTGACTACTGCAGGACTGATTCAGACGGATGCGGCGATCAACCCGGGAAACAGCGGAGGCGCACTCCTGAATATGAAGGGAGAACTGATCGGCATCAATTCTGCAAAATACGCAGATAATGCAGTTGAGGGAATGGGGTATGCCATTCCGGTAGCTACCGCCCAGCCGATCCTGGAAAAATTGATGAACCGCCAGACCAGAGATAAGGTGGAAGAAGATCAGATCGGATATCTGGGACTTGAGGCTGGAGACATGACTGCAGAAGCTCTGGAGATGTATGATATGCCGGCAGGAGCTTTTGTCTTTGCGACAGAAGAAGGCTATGCGGCTGCCAATGCGGGGATCCGGAGAGGCGATGTGATCGTAGAGATGGACGGACAGACGGTAACAGGAAGAACGGATCTTATAGAAAAGCTTTCTTACTATGCAGCCGGAGAGACTGTGGAGTTTGTGGTTTCCCGTCCGGTGAACGGAGAGTATGTGGAGCAGTCTGTAGAGGTGACTCTGGACTCCAGACAGAACTGAGGAAGGCATGCATTTTTATAAAAACTTTAGTTTACAGGTACAGAGGTTATGATATAATGGACGCATAGGTTTCCGGTATCCGAAGAAGGACAGGAGCCTGTGCGTTTTCTGTTTTTGTGTGTCCGGGAAAAATGCCAGAGGCAGACCCGATATACTGTGACAGAACGGAAAGGAGTTTATATGAGTGATAAATACGAAGATGATATGATTCTGGAAGATGAGCACGACGAAGAGGAAGACAACAGGAAAGAACCGGAAAAATTCTGTACTCTTTGTCGGAGATCTGAACGCCAGGCGGGCAGGATGATCGATCTTCCCAATAATATACATATCTGCTCTGACTGCATGCAGAAGAGCTTTGACACCATGAATAACCAGATGAACAATGGCAGCTTTAATTACAGCGATCTTTTTAATATGCCGGGAGTGAGCATGATCGATCTGGGAAGCTTTCAGAACCAGATGGGTCAGCAGAAGGCTCCAAAAAAGAAAAAATCAGAAAAACAGAAGCCAGTGCTGGATCTGAAAAAAATCCCCGCTCCGCATAAGATCAAGGCAACTCTGGACGAGTATGTGATCGGACAGGAATATGCAAAAAAGGTTATGTCGGTTGCTGTTTATAACCATTATAAGAGAGTTGCTACAGACACGATGGATGTGATTGATATTGAAAAATCCAATATGCTGATGATAGGACCTACAGGAAGCGGTAAAACGTATCTTGTAAAAACACTGGCAAAGCTTCTGGATGTTCCTCTTGCTATTGCGGATGCGACTTCTCTGACAGAAGCCGGATATATTGGAGATGATATTGAAAGTGTGGTATCCAAACTTCTGGCAGCGGCAGATAATGATGTGGAAAAAGCAGAGCACGGGATTATCTTTATTGATGAGATCGATAAGATCGCCAAAAAGAGAAATACCAATCAGAGAGATGTCAGTGGGGAAGCAGTCCAACAGGGAATGTTGAAGCTGCTTGAGGGAAGCGATGTGGAGGTTCCTATTGGAGCAAACAGCAAAAATGCCATGGTACCTCTGACTACAGTAAATACAAGAAACATTCTTTTTATCTGCGGCGGCGCTTTTCCTGATCTGGAGAGCATCATTAAAGAGCGTCTGAATAAACAGGCATCCATAGGTTTTTATGCAGATCTGAAGGACAAATATGACAACGATCCGCATCTTCTGGAAAAGGTAACGGTAGATGATCTTCGCAATTTCGGAATGATACCTGAGTTTATCGGACGTCTTCCTATTATCTTTACCCTGGAAGGACTCACAGAGGATATGCTGGTAAAAATCCTGAAAGAGCCGAAGAATGCAATTCTGAAGCAGTATCAGAAGCTTCTTGCCCTGGATGAAGTGAAACTGGAATTTGATGAAGGGGCTCTTCATGCTATTGCGGCAAAAGCCATGGAGAAAAAAACCGGCGCAAGAGCCTTAAGAGCGATTCTGGAAGAATATATGCTGGATATCATGTATGAGATCCCCAAGGATGACAGTATCGGTCAGGTTGTTATAACCAGAGAATATATTGAGGGAACAGGAGGACCGCAGATCCTGTTGAGAGGACAGGAAGTTCCTCTTCTGGAAAGCACACAGGCATAAAAAGAAAGGAGTGGCTGATATGACAAAGGATTTTTTTGACGGACTGGGAGAATCGCTTGCAAAAACAATGCGTGACCTGGGTGGAAAGGCAGAGTCCTTTTACAGTGAACAGAAACTGAGAAACAGGATTTCCGGTGAGGAAAAACAGATTCAGAAGATTATGGAGGAACTGGGGAAGATCATCTACAGACGCTACAGAGACGGAGTGCCTCTGGAGGATATGCAGAGGCGTCTGTGCGAACAGATCGATCAGCGTATGGAAAGGATCAGCCAGTATAAAGAGGAGATCGCAGGGGTAAGATCCAAAAAAGTATGTCCTTCCTGCGGAGCTTCTGTAGATATGGGAATGGCATTTTGTCCGTATTGCGGAGCAGCCGGTACCGTCAGAGAACCGGAAGAACAGGCCGGGGAGGTAATTGCAGAAGGAACCGCCGAGGTGAAAGAAGAGACGGTGGAGGAAGCTGTTCCCGCAGCAGAAGAGCCGACAGAGAAAGCTGCTCCGGGGGAAACACAGGAGACTCCTGACGAAACAGAAGCAGACAGAGAGCCCCTATAGGAAAACGAGGGAAGGAAGATGAAAAATAAAAAACAAAAGCTGGCTGCTGCTCTGGGGATGAATATTCTGGCTATGCTGCTTCTGGTGCTGATCATGCGTCCGTCCTTTGAAACAAATGATGACATTGTGTTTGCGGAGCTTGGAAGTGGCCTTCGGGGTGTAAAGGACGCCCATCTTGTGTTTCAGAATTACCTTCTGGGAATCGTTTACCGGATTTTGTACCAGATTACAGGAAGGCTTCCATGGTATACGATTGTTCAGTATGTGGTATTGCTGGCTGCCTTCAGTGCAGTGACGTATGTGCTTATAAACAGGCTGGAAGGAAATTCCGGCCTGTATCTGTCTGTGCTCCTGCTCTGTGTGTTTGGTTATGAGAGCTATATTCATATCCAGTTTACAAAAACTGCCGGAATTGCAGCCGCTGCGGCTGTTTTTCTTCTGTTTCATGTGATTGCTTCAGAGGACTTCTGTATCTGGGAATTTTTTGCAGGGATCCTGCTGGGATTTCTGGGCTTTATGTACCGGGAAGACCAGTTTTTTGCAAGTTCTGCTTTGATGGCAGGAATTGGTGTTTATTTTCTTCTGACTCTGAAAAAGCGTTTTCCTGAAAATACAGGAAAAAGGTTGGGAATATGTGTGGGAAGCTTTGGCATTTTGCTTTTGGCTGTTTTTGCGGCAGACAGAGCAGATGCTTTTATGTACAGAAGTCCCCGGTGGCAGGCATATCAGGAGTTTAATCATATGAGATCCAGACTTCTGGATTACGGATTTCCGGATTATACGACAAACCAGGAGCTTTATCGGAAACTGGGGATCAGTGAAGAAGCGTTACAGCTGTATAAAACCTGGAATTTTAATGACCCGGAAAAATTTTCTGCAGAAGTTATGGAAAAGCTGGTGGAACAGAAGCCGGAAAGAAATATTTCAGGATCTCAGTTCCTGCGTTTTATAAAGAGATTTCCGGGTGATGCGGGAAAGCTGCCGGCAGCTTATCTTGCAGTACTGTTTTTTGTGCTCTGGCTTATTTTCGGAAAGAAGAAGGCGGCGGGCATTTCTGCTTTTCTGGCAGAAATACTGATTTTAACAGGAATTTATTTTTATTTATATTTTCAGGGAAGATATATGGTGAACAGGGTAGACGTGGGACTGTGGTTCAGCGTGTGCCTCACTATGCTGTGGATCCTGGGAGAATCGCTTGGAGAAAAGACGGAAATTTCCAAATATGGGGGGCTTTTGTGTATAACAGGAATTCTCATCAGTCAGAGCTTCTGGTATACGGATTACAGAACTGCTACTGCAGAAATTCCCAAAGCACGGGTCAGTCAGAGAGCAGTGCTGGAGACCATTGGAACGGACAAAGAACATGTGTATCTGGCAAAAAGCGGTACGGTATCGGAAATTGTCTGCTATGGACCTTTTGATCGTATGCCGGAGAATCTTCTGGATAATCTTTACTGGCTTGGCGGCTGGGAATGTCGTATGCCGGGGTTCGTAAAGGAAATGGAAGAGCACGGTATCGAGAATCCATACAGAGACATAATCAAAAATAATAAGATATATCTGATCGATGACAATATAGACCTGACTGTGGAATATATCCGCCAGAATTATGATGAAAATGCAGAAGCTGTATTTATCAGGACGCTGGGAAATGTGAACCTGTATCAGATTCAATAATTCTTGAGTATTTCATTGCATTTCCTCACGGGACAGAGTATGATAGAAAGGCATATATTTTGAGGAGAGAGGAAAGACAATGGAAAAAAAGAGAGGAAGTTTTACTGACAAGCTGGGCTTTGTCCTGGCGGCAGCAGGCTCTGCAGTGGGGCTTGGCAACTTATGGAGGTTTCCGTACCTTGCGGCAAAACATGGAGGCGGTATTTTTCTGCTGATTTACCTGATACTTGCGGTTACATTTGGATTTGCCCTTATGATCACGGAAATCGCTCTTGGACGAAAAACAAGGCTGAGTGCTGTAGGCGCATATTCCGCGCTGGACAAAAGATTCAAAGCTCTGGGCTATCTGTCCAGTGTGATCCCGTTTCTCATCACACCTTACTACTGTGTGATCGGCGGCTGGGTTCTGAAATATCTGGTGGTATTCCTTACCGGTCAGGTATCCAGTGCAGCTACGGATGAGTTTTTTACAGGCTATATCGCACAGCCGGAGGCTCCGGTTATTTTCTTTGTTATTTATGTAACGGTTGGAATGGTAGCGGTGCTTCTTGGTGTGGAAGGCGGTATTGAGAAAGCAAGTAAGTTTATGATGCCGGTTCTGGTGGTGATGACAATTTTTATTTCTGCATTCAGCCTGATGCAGCCGGGTGCAATGGAAGGACTTCGTTATTATCTGCTTCCTGATTTTTCAAGATTCAGCGCAACTACGGTGATGGCAGCCATGGGACAGCTGTTTTATTCTATGTCTCTTGCCATGGGAATTATGATCACCTATGGTTCCTATATGAAAAAAGAGACAAATCTGGAAAAATCTGTCCGTCAGATTGAGATTTTTGATACGGGAATTGCTTTTATGGCAGGTCTCATGATCATTCCGGCAGTGTTTGCCTTTTCCGGCGGAAGCGAAGAAGCCCTTGGCAAAGGTCCGAGCCTGATGTTTATTACCCTTCCAAAGGTATTTGACAACATGAAATTCGGTACGCTGGCAGGAGCTGTTTTCTTCCTGCTGGTATTATTTGCCGCACTGACTTCATCGATTTCCCTGACAGAAACTCTGGTTTCTATCGTGGTAGATAAATTTAAATTCAGCAGAAAAAAAGCCTGTGGAGTTGTTTATGCATGGCTTCTTGTTCTGGGAATCCCGGTTTCTCTGGGATTTGGAATCTGGAGCTTCATCAAACCTCTGGGAATGAGCCTTCTTGATTTCTTTGACTTTACCAGCAACAGTGTGCTGATGCCGATTGCTGCGATTGGTACCTGTATTTTTGTTGGATATGTGATCAAACCCAGGGCTCTTATTGAAGAGGTGGAAGTAAACGGTAAATTTAAGATGAAGAAGTTCTATTCTGTTATGATCAAGTATATTGCCCCCGTATGTCTGGTGGCGATACTGATCTTTGCGGTAATGGAAGCGCTGGGTATGATCACGGTATAACTCTGGTTTCAATACCTGAAAATAAGGTAAAATAAAAATAATTCAAATTTTTGAAAAAAATTTAAAAATCCTATTGACTTTTACTCTGACATGAGGTATTATAATCAAGCAGTCGCGAGAGAACGGCTGGTTAATAGGAAATGCAGGAGTGGCGGAATTGGCAGACGCGCAGGCTTCAGGTGCCTGTGGTTGCAAGATCGTGTGGGTTCAAGTCCCATCTCCTGCATTATTTTTTGCAAAAAAACAAGAACGGGAAGTCTTTTAACAGGGCTTCCCGTTCTTGCATTTTGAAGAATCTGTTTTGTGAGACAGGAGATTATTATTTTCTGAAAATTCCATAAGAATTATTTTAAGCAAAACATAATTTTTTTTAGTGTCAGTATATGTTGAAAAACAGAATCTGTTGTGATACAATCTTGAAGATTTAGGATAAAACAAGAGAAAGGGAGATTGTATGAAAGCATTTCTGATATTAGAAGACGGCCATGTGTTTACAGGAACCAGTATTGGTGCAGCAAGAGAAGTAATCAGTGAGATCGTTTTTAACACGTCTATGACCGGATATCTGGAAGTGATGACTGATCCTTCCTATGCGGGACAGGCTGTGTGCATGACTTATCCGCTGATTGGAAACTATGGAATCTGCTATGAGGACCAGGAGTCCAGAAAGCCGTGGATAGATGGTTTTATTGTCCGCGAATTATCACGTATCCCAAGCAACTTCAGAAGCGTTGATACTATTCAGCATTTTCTTGAAAAGTATGATATTCCGGGAATTTCCGGCATCGACACAAGAGCGCTCACAAAAATTCTTCGTGAAAAAGGTACCATGAATGGTATGATCACGGTCGACGAAAACTACGATTTAGATGCAATTATCCCCCGTTTAAAAGCATATACAACCGGAAAGGTAGTCGAAAAGGTTACCTGCCGTGAAAAAGAAGTCCTTCCGGGAAAAGGCCCAAAAGTGGCTTTGATGGATTTTGGTGCAAAGCGTAATATTGCCCGTTCCCTGAATGAAAGAGGCTGTCAGGTGACCGTGTATCCGGCACTGACTCCTGCTGAGGAGATTCTGAAAGATCAGCCGGACGGCATTATGCTCAGCAATGGCCCCGGGGATCCTAAGGACTGCACTTCCATTATAGAAGAAGTCCGTAAATTATATGAGTCTGACGTACCTATTTTTGCCATCTGCCTTGGGCATCAGCTTATGGCACTTGCAACAGGCGGAGATACGCATAAGATGAAATACGGACACAGAGGAGGAAACCATCCGGTGAAGGATCTTTCCACCGGAAGAGTTTATATTTCTTCTCAGAACCATGGATATGTAGTAGATGCCGAACAGCTGGAAAAAAGAAATATTGCGAAACCTGCTTTTGTCAACGTAAACGATGGCACCAATGAAGGTATGGCTTATGTGGGCAAAAACATTTTTACCGTGCAGTTCCATCCGGAAGCCTGCCCGGGACCGCAGGATTCCAGTTACCTGTTTGACCGGTTTATGGAAATGATGGGAGGAAACAGATAATGCCGAGAAATAAAGATATTCATAAAGTCCTTGTGATTGGTTCCGGTCCGATCATCATCGGTCAGGCGGCAGAGTTCGATTACGCAGGTACACAGGCCTGCCGTTCTCTGAAAGAGGAAGGCATGGAGGTTGTACTTCTGAATTCCAACCCGGCCACGATCATGACAGACAAAGATATTGCTGATAAGGTATATATTGAACCTCTGACAGTAGAGGTCGTAGAACAGCTGATTTTGAAAGAAAAACCGGACAGCGTACTTCCGACACTTGGCGGTCAGGCAGGCCTGAACCTTGCTATGGAGCTGGAGGAAAAGGGTTTTCTGAAGGAACACAACGTACGTCTGATTGGTACAACCGCAGAGACCATTAAAAAAGCGGAGGACCGTCAGGAATTTAAAGATACTATGGAAAAGATCGGTGAGCCGGTGGCTGCATCCAAGGTGGTGACTACCGTAGAAGACGGTCTTGCATTTACCAATACCATTGGATATCCGGTTGTTCTTCGCCCTGCCTATACACTGGGAGGGAGCGGCGGCGGTATCGCCAACAATGAATATGAACTGAGAGAGATCCTGGAAAATGGTCTCCGTCTTTCCCGTGTAGGAGAGGTTCTGGTAGAACGCTGTATTGCAGGCTGGAAAGAAATTGAGTATGAGGTAATGCGCGACAGTGCAGGAAACTGCATCACGGTCTGCAACATGGAAAATATTGACCCGGTGGGTGTGCATACAGGTGACTCCATTGTAGTTGCCCCGTCTCAGACACTTGGAGACAAGGAATACCAGATGCTCCGTACTTCGGCCTTGAACATCATTACAGAGCTGGGCATCACAGGCGGATGTAACGTGCAGTATGCGCTTCATCCGGAAAGCTTTGAATACTGCGTAATCGAGGTAAATCCCCGTGTCAGCCGTTCTTCTGCGCTGGCAAGTAAAGCTACCGGATATCCCATTGCCAAGGTTGCTGCCAAGATCGCTCTGGGTTATACTCTGGATGAGATTCCAAATGCGATTACCGGAAAGACCTATGCAAGCTTTGAGCCGATGCTGGATTACTGCGTAGTAAAGATCCCGCGTCTTCCATTTGATAAATTTATCACAGCAAAGAGAACTCTTACCACACAGATGAAAGCGACCGGAGAGGTTATGAGCATCTGCCATAACTTTGAGGGTGCCCTGATGAAAGCAATCCGTTCTCTGGAGCAGCATGTGGACAGTCTGATGTCTTATGATTTTACAGGACTGGATGAGGATGAACTGATCAAGGAACTTGCTGTTGTAGATGACCGTCGTATCTGGAAAATCGCAGAAGCGATCCGGAGAGATATTTCCAAAGAATATATCCATCGTATCACAAAGATCGACCGCTGGTTTATTGATAAGATCGCAGTCCTTGTAGAAATGGAGCAGGCACTGAAAACCCAGCCTCTTACCGGGGAACTTCTTCTTGAGGCAAAACGTCTGGAATTCCCGGATTATGTGATCGGTAATCTCTGCGGAAGAACCGAGGCAGAAATCAAGGCTCTCCGCGAGGGTTATAATATTCGTGCTGCTTATAAGATGGTAGATACCTGTGCGGCAGAGTTTGCAGCGGCAACTCCTTATTATTATTCTGTTTACGGTGGACCGGAGACAGAGAATGAAGCAGTTGCCACACCGGATAAGAAAAAAGTTCTTGTTCTTGGTTCCGGCCCGATCCGTATCGGGCAGGGTATCGAGTTCGACTTCTGCTCTGTACACTGCACCTGGGCATTTGAAAAAGAGGGTTATGAAACCATCATTATCAACAACAACCCGGAGACGGTAAGTACAGACTTTGACATTGCAGATAAACTGTATTTTGAGCCTCTGACTCCGGAGGATGTAGAAAACATCGTTCGTATTGAAAAACCGGACGGCGCTGTAGTACAGTTCGGTGGTCAGACAGCCATTAAGCTGACGGAAGCACTGATGAAAATGGGTGTTAAGATCCTTGGAACATCTGCAGAAAATGTAGATGCTGCAGAGGACCGCGAGCTCTTTGACGGTATTCTGGAACAGTGTCAGATTCCGCGTCCAAAGGGAGATACCGTATTCACAGCAGAAGAGGCAAAAGAAGTTGCCAACAGACTGGGCTATCCGGTTCTGGTACGTCCGTCCTATGTTCTTGGCGGTCAGGGTATGCGGATCGCAGTCAGTGATGAGGATGTGGAAGAATATATCGGAATCATCAACCAGATTGCACAGGATCATCCGATCCTGGTAGATAAATATCTCATGGGCAAAGAGATCGAGGTAGATGCGGTATGTGATGGAGAGGATATCCTGATTCCCGGTATCATGGAGCATATTGAGCGTGCAGGTATCCATTCCGGTGACAGTATTTCTGTATATCCGGCACAGACCATCAGTGAAAAAGCAAAAGAAACGATTGCAGAATATACACGCCGTCTGGCAAAAGCGCTTCATGTAGTGGGAATGATCAACATCCAGTTTATCGTCTGCGGCGAGGAAGTGTATGTGATCGAGGTGAACCCGCGTTCCAGCCGTACGGTTCCTTATATCAGCAAAGTAACCGGTATTCCGATCGTTCCGCTGGCAACGAAAGTGATTCTGGGCTACAAACTGAAAGACATGGGCTATGAACCGGGACTCCAGCCGGAAGCAAAACACATTGCCATCAAGATGCCGGTGTTCTCCTTTGAGAAGATCCGCGGTGCAGACATCAGTCTTGGACCGGAAATGAAATCTACAGGTGAGTGTCTTGGTATTGCAGAAACCTTTAACGAGGCTCTTTATAAGGCATTTATCGGTGCAGGAATCAAGCTTCCGAAGCACCGCAATATGATTATCACAGTAAAAGAAGAGGATCATCAGGAGGTTGTTCCGATCGCAAGAAGATTCGAGGCTCTGGGCTATCGTATCTATGCTACCAGAGGAACGGCAAAAGTCCTGAAAGAAAACGGCATTAAGGCAATCCGTACCAATAAGCTGGAGCAGCCGGCGCCGAACCTTATGGACCTAATTCTTGGTCATAAGATTGATGTGATCATTGATACTCCGCCTCAGGGTGTGGAACATCAGAAAGACGGATTTGTGATCCGCAGAAATGCAATTGAGACAGGAGTCAACGTACTGACCAGTCTGGATACAGCAGAAGCTCTGGTAACCAGTCTGGAAAATACAGATCTGAATCATCTGAGCCTGATCGATATTGCTACGATTGCGGAACGATAAGAAAAGATAAAATATGATTCAGGTTGAACCGACCTCCCAAAAGTCAGAGAAAATTCCTGTGACCGGGAGGCCGGTTTTTTATGGTGAAAGAGTTTCAATCCATTTTTCTTTACGGAGAAGAAAAATTGTAATATACTTGAAGAGAATAAATGAAAAGAAAGGAAAAGAAAATGGATATCATTGAATTTTTGAAAGTGGTGTTTCTTGGTATTGTGGAAGGAATTACCGAATGGCTTCCTATCAGCAGCACCGGCCATATGATACTTGTTGATGAGTTTATAAAACTGAATGTAACAAAGGAATTTAAAGATGTTTTTCTGGTCGTGATCCAGCTTGGGGCGATTCTTGCCGTCGTCGTTCTGTACTGGAATAAACTGTGGCCATTTTACAGCAGGGAGATTCCGAAGAAGAAAAAAACAGCTATTGCAAAGCAGCCGGCCGTATTTCGGGGAATTATGACATTTGTGGAAAGATTCTGTGACAAAGAAAAATGGATACTCTGGTTTAAAATCCTGGTGGCATGTATTCCTACCATTGTAATTGCACTTCCTTTCAATGATTTCATTGAAGCGAAATTTAACAATTATGTGGTTGTTGCAATTGCTCTGATCGTTTACGGTGTGATCTTTATTCTGATCGAAGATTATAATAAAAAAAGACGCCCCACCTGCCGTTCTCTGGAGGAAATGAGCTTTAAGACAGCCTTTTTAATTGGTATTTTTCAGGTGCTTTCAGTGATTCCGGGAACTTCACGTTCCGGATCTACGATTATCGGAGGAATCCTTGTTGGAACTTCCAGAACAGTAGCAGCAGAATTTACGTTTTTTCTGGCAATCCCCGTTATGGCGGGAGCCAGCCTTCTGAAGCTGGTAAAGTTTGGTCTTGGTTTTACGGGGACAGAAATTCTGATTCTGCTTACCGGAGTTGTGGTTGCCTTTGTTGTTTCCATTCTGGCTATCAAGTTTCTGGTAGGTTATATCAAAAAGCATGACTTCAAAGTTTTTGGCTGGTACAGAATCGTGCTTGGAGTTCTTGTTCTGGGGTACTTTTTCGGGAAAAATCTTTTGGCATAAAAGCGGAGGTACATACTTATGGGGAAATATGTAATGGCAATGGATCAGGGGACAACCAGCTCACGCTGTATTCTGTTTGACAGGGACGGAAATATCTGCAGCCTGGCTCAGAAGGAGTTCGCGCAGTATTATCCGAAACCGGGTTGGGTAGAGCACGATCCGCATGAGATCTGGTCATCTCAGATGGCTGTGGCGACTGAAGCGATGGGACGTATCGGAGCGGATGCAGGGGACATTGCGGCTATTGGTATTACAAATCAGAGAGAGACGACCATCGTCTGGGATAAAAGAACAGGAAATCCGATATATCCGGCCATCGTCTGGCAATGCCGCCGTACAGCAGATATGATCGAGGAACTGAAAAAAGACGGATTTGCAGAAAAGATCAGAGAAAAAACAGGATTGATTCCGGATGCATATTTTTCCGGAACCAAGATCAAATGGATTCTGGACTATGTGGATGGAGCCAGAGAGGCAGCAGAAAGAGGAGAACTTCTTTTTGGAACAGTGGATACCTGGCTGATCTGGAAACTTACAAAGGGTCAGGTCCATGTTACAGATTACACAAACGCTTCCCGTACAATGTTATTTGACATATATAAAAAGCAATGGGATGAAGAAATTCTGGAAAGGCTTCAGATTCCCCGCTCTATGCTTCCGGAGGTAAAGGCAAGCAGCTGTATTTACGGATATACCAATGAGAATCTGATCGGAGGAAGGATTCCTATTTCCGGTGCGGCAGGAGATCAGCAGTCGGCACTTTTTGGTCAGTGCTGCTTTCATGCAGGAGATGTGAAGAATACCTATGGAACAGGCTGTTTCCTTCTGATGCATACCAGAGAAAAAGCAGTTCGTTCAGAAAACGGTCTTCTTACAACGATCGCAGTAAATCCGGATGGAACTCCGGGATATGCCCTGGAGGGAAGTGTGTTTGTAGCAGGTGCAGCGATTCAGTGGCTTCGGGATGAGGTAAAAATTCTGGAAAGTGCGCCGGAATCAGAGCTTTACTGTCTCTCTGTTCCGGATACTGACGGGGTGTATGTGGTTCCGGCATTTACCGGATTGGGTGCGCCTTACTGGGATCAGTATGCCAGAGGCGCGATCCTGGGACTTACCAGAGGCGCAGGCAAGGCACATCTGATTCGTGCCACAGTAGAGTCTCTGGCATATCAGGTGACCGATGTGATCCATGCAATGGAAATGGATTCCGGTATGAAATTAAATTCGCTCAGGGTAGACGGAGGAGCAAGCACCAATAATTTTCTGATGCAGTTTCAGTCGGATCTTCTGGATGCAAGGGTAGTACGTCCGAGCTGTATTGAAACAACTGCTCTGGGAGCTGCCTATCTGGCCGGACTGTCAGTTGGTTTCTGGAAGGATGCTGTGGAAATACAGAAAAACTGGAAGCAGGAGAGAGAGTTTTTGCCATCGATCACCGCAGAGGATCGGAAGAAGCTTCTGAAAGGCTGGAAAAAAGCAGTGGCTTGTACCTTTCAGTGGACCAGAGAAGGATGAGGATCGGAGCCTTACAGAAACAGATTAAGAAGGAAGGGTGAATCATTTGAAAAAAACAGGAAAAGTGTTATTTGTCATGAGTGCAGCAGCAATGATTGCGTTATCCGGATGCGGATCCAAAAAGCAGGAACAGGAAACGGTGGTAACGCCGGCTCCGACCGCCACGCCGACGGCTGTGCCGGTAACAGCCACACCTGCACCTACAGCTACACCCGCACCCCGCAGGATCGGTAAAAAAACATCACAGTCAAAATTTATCTATCTTACAAATAGTCTGGGAATTGATGTAAGAGAATTATATCTTATGAACTCCGGGACAGATGACTGGGGGGATAATCTGATTCCGTCAGAAACATCCATAAAAACATCAGAACAGGTACAGCTGTTCTATACACCGGGAGAGGCGGATGCGGAGACCGGAGAGGAAACTGCTTCAGAGGAAGCGGTGTATGATATGAAACTGGTAACCGCAGAGGGGGTATCCTATGAAATTTACAGCATTGAATTCAGTGACATGGAAAAGGCGGTTCTTTCTCTGGATCAGGATACTTCGGCTGCATATCTGCGCTATATGAGTCTTTCTGAGAAAAAAGAAAAGGATACCCAGGAGGGAGAACGCCAGTCCAATGCTTATGATGACAGCGATGACAGTTATGACAGTACTTCGGACGATACCTCCTATGACAGCACAGACAACAGTGATTCCGGCAATGACTCTTCAGACAGCGGAAGCGATGGAACATCCGGTAATTCAGGATCAGATAGCAGCGACGATGGCACTTCGGATGATGGTTCCTATGATGATGGCACTTCGGACGACGGTTCCTATGATGACGGTACCTCGGATGACAGTACAGATGACGGTACAGATGATGGTACAGATGATGGTTCCTATGATGATGGCTCTTACGATGATGGCTCCTATGATGATGGAAGCGGAGATGATTATGTAGATGCCGGAGGCGGAGAGGACGACGGATATTACGACACAAATGAAGAATAAAGAGACATTTCTGATGTTTTGAAAACAAAGAAAGTGTCTGCCTTCAGGGCAGACGCTTTTTTTGTTTCCAAAAGATAAAAAACCATTTAATATCGAAAAAGAAAATATTACCAAAAATATAATTGAAAAATAATGCATATTCACGAAAAAATAAAACTATATTGACAGAAATAAGAGATAATGCTATATTAATTTTATCGAAAAGAAAATAAAAAGAAGGGAAAGGGAGGCGTGAAGTTGAGAGAAAAAACAGTGATTGCAGCAGATCTGGGAGCCAGCGGCGGAAAAATGGCAAAAGGGAGCTATAATGGAAGCAGACTTCTGGCAGGAGATTTTTTTGATTTCGAAAATAAACCGGTAGAGTTAAATAAGAATCTGTACTGGGATCTGTTTGCTTTGTATAACAGTATTCTTCAGGGAACTGTCCGATACAGTCAGGACTGCGAGGCGGACTCCATATCTGTGGATACCTGGGGAGCAACTTACGGACTCCTTGATTCAAAGGGACGTCTGTTGGAACCGATCTATCATTACCGGGATCTCAGAACAGAACACTCCATGGAGCGGATGTATCAGAATGTATCCAGAGAAAAAGTGTTTCAGCTGACCGGATGTCAGCCGGCGAGATCCTATACCCTGCCGCAGCTTTACTCTTATGTGGAGCATCAGGAACGGATTCTTGATCTTGCGGATACCATGCTGTTTCTTCCGGATCTTCTCACTTATTTTCTGTCAGGAGAAAAAGTAACAGAGCGTTCTATCGCCGGAACTTCCGGACTTTTGAGACTGGATCAGGAGGACTGGTGCTATGAATTATTCCGGATGCTGGGAATACAGACAGACATGCTGCTTCCTCTGACAGAGCCGGGAACGGAACGTGGAATGATGAGCAGGAGAATAGCCGATTCTCTGAATATAAAACAGATGAAGGTGATCTCTGCCATAGGTCATGATACGGCATCGGCAGTGGCAGGAATTCCATACTTTGGAGTGGGGCAGGTTTATATCAGCATTGGAACCAACATCAATATGGGAGTTGAAGTTACGGAAAGTGTCACAGGAGAGACTGCTTTCCGGGGTGGATACAAAAATGCCGCGGTTATGGAGGACAGAAAGATCCTGTACAGAGATTTCGCAGCATTCTGGCTTTTAAATGAATTTCAGAGAAGCTGCAGAGAAGAAGGCTGCTCTTACAGCTATCAGGATATGATGGAACTTGCATCTGCAGCAAAAGTAAGAAGCGTATTTGTAGATACAGATGACGAGATCCTGAACAATGCAGGAGGAAATATAAAAGAAAAGATTAATGCTTTTCTGGAAAGAAGCGGACAGGAAACTCTGACGGAGGATGCTGATTTTATCAGATGTATATTAGAAAGTATAGCCTTAAAGGTAAAATACTGTACAGAGTATCTGGAAAAAGAACTTCATATACCTTTACATAAAATTTCTGTGATCAATGGTGGAACAAGAAACTATGTGCTTATGCAGATGATCAGTGATGCGCTTGCCAGGCCGGTATACTGTGGACTTCCCTATGCAACGCTTACGGGAAATATACTGACGCAGCTGTATGCGCTGGGAGAACTGGGTTCTGTGGATGAGATGCGTGATCTGTCCGGAAGATCATTTTCCATGAAGGAGTATCATCCTGTGGAAAAGAGAAAAGAATACTGGGATTCCGGATTGCAGAAAATGATGGAAAAAGGTGTATGCAAGTAAAAAAAGGTTGGAGCTAGGCTCGGAAGGGAGACATTATGACAGACGAAAACAGAAAAAAAATGCAGGAGCTGGGCATTTCTGAGGATGTCATCAATCAGGTGCTGTTTGTAGCAAAACGTATGGATGATAAGGGACTGGTGAATTCCTTTGCAGGAAATATTTCTGCAAAAGTAGACGGAAAAATCTACATTACACCTACCGGACAGAATAAGGGGCTGCTTACTCCGGAAAAAATCGCAGTTATTGATGAGAATGGAGAACGTATCTGGGGAATGAAGGAAACCTCGGAGATCATTATGCATTCTATGGCTTATGATATCTGTGAGCAGAATGGCTGGGATGTAGGTGGTGTCGTACACAGCCATTCCAAGGTTCTGACTGCTTTTTCCATGGCAGGAATTGATGTAGAGACAGAAGCTCTTCCTGAAATGATGGGAAATTTCCATAAAATTCCATGTGCACCTTACGGAGCACCGGGAACAAAATATATCATGACAATGGCAGAGCCTTACTTTGCAGACGGATACCGGATCGTGCTGCTGGGAAATCACGGAAGCCTTGCAGTTGGAAAGAATGTAGAGGATGCAATGAATGTAGTGGAAGCCTGTGAAGCAATTGCAGAGCAGATCCTTATTACAAAATACATCCTTAACGGAGAGAGTCCGCTGGATAAAGACGAGGTGGCGAGATTCTTTGACATTTATAAAGAAAACAGAGAGAAAAGAAAACTCTAATAAATATTTATGTTTTCTTCGGGAAAAGAAAACGTGAGTATAAAATAACTATTTTATTATGCAGACGCATGGAAAAGGAGGACAAAAATGAAGTTAAAAAAAGCAGTGAGTATTCTTATGGCAGCGGCTATGGTTACCGGACTGGCAAGCGTGAATGTCATGGCAGCAGAAGAAACAACTCTTACAATGTGGTCATGGTCACCGATCACACGTACCTGTGAGAAAATGCTGGAAGCCTTTGAAAAAGAAAATCCGGGGATCAATATTGAGTTTTCTTATTACAATTATGATCCGGAATATTTATCAGCTCTTTCCGCAGCAGCAGCGTCTGACAACCTGCCGGATATCATCGGTCTTCAGCCGGGATCTCTTACCGCTCAGTATGCAGACTATCTGATGGATTATACTGAATATGCGGAAGCTGACTGGGGCGAGAACTGGAAAGAAAATTATCCGGAAATGATCGCAGACCAGATCCAGATGGGAAATAAAGAGGGAGACGAAGGAAACTATATCCTTCCGGTAGAAGCTCAGGTTATTTCTATTGTCTATAATAAGAACGTGTTTGAGAAATATGAGCTGGAAGTTCCGACTACCTATGAAGAATTTAAAGAAGTATGCAAAACTCTCAGTGACAACGGCGTAGCGCCTCTGTTTTTCGGCGGTGCAAACGGATGGCAGAACGTAAACGTATTTACAATGCTCTGCTCACAGCTTGATCCGACTATGTTTGATAAAGCACAGTCCGGAGAAATCAAATGGACAGATGAAAAAATGGTAGAGGCAATGAGCAACTTCAAACTGATGTTTGACGATGGTATTTTCCAGGTTGGCGCAATGTCTGCGGATGCAAATACAAACGGAACACCGGCATTTGTATCTGACAGCGCAGCTATGATGGCTCTTGGTTCCTGGTGGTGTCAGGAGTTTACAGCAGAAGATCCGGCTAAGACAGTTGCAGACTGGGATTTCGGTTTCTTCTATCTGCCGCCTGTAGGAACAGCAGAAAATGCTGCAACACCAGTAGGCGGAATCGACTTTGGTTATGGAATCACAAAGAACTGCAAGAATCCGGAAGCAGCATGGAAAGCTCTGAAATCCTTCAGCTCAGGCGCAGGTATCCAGGCATGTGCAGACGATGTAAACAATCTTCCTGCATTTAAGGGAATCGAGCCGAAAAATGAAAGTCTGAACGCAGATCTCGTAGAGCAGTATAATTCTTTTGCAAAAGATCTTGATACAGCCATGAATCAGAGAATCGGCGAGCCGACTATCGAAACTGCACTTCAGAATGCACTTGCAGGTGTGGGAACAGGCGAGCTGACTCCGGAAGAAGGATGTCAGGCGGTACAGGATGCTCAGGATGCTCTTTAAACAGAAGAAGATTATACAGAGCTTCCGGAAATAAAAAGTCAGTAATATAGGAGTGGAAGGGTGGGAGAATCAGATCTTATAATGAAAGATAGGATTCTCCCATTTTACACCGGAGGAATGCATACCGGGAAGGGCTGAAAGGAGAAGGGTCTATGGGTAAGGTAAAGGTAAAGCGGAAATATAATATTACAGGATATCTTTTTATACTTCCTGCACTGTTATTTTTCCTTATATATATTTTGTACCCCATCTTTTTTGTGGGATGGAGCAGTGTGTTTGAATGGTCGACACTGAAAAATATGGAGTTTGTAGGGTTTGATAATTTTGTCAGAGTATTTCAGGATGAAGTTTTCTGGAAGGCGATGAAAAACTCCCTGATCTGGATCGTAACAACCGTACCGATTCAGGCTGCCATCGGATTTTTCCTTGCGTATATCATTGAAGACCGCCTGAAAAGCGGACGGGGATTTTTCCGAACCGCCTTTTTCCTGCCTGTAGCCACATCTGTATCAGTTGTAGCCATTGTATGGGGAAAAATGCTTCAGCCGTATCAGGGTATTATTACCCATTATCTTTCTGAAATAGGAATAAAAGGACAGATAAATATTCTGGGTATGCCCGCCACGGCTATTTTTGGATGTATCATTGCAAATATATGGGAATGGACCGGATGGTCTATGATTATGTATGTGGCGGGAATTTCCCAGATTTCTGAAGATATGAAGGAAGCGGCAAGAATTGACGGGGCGACACGCTGGAAAGAAATCCGTTATATTTATCTTCCGGCGCTTGCTTCTACACATAAATCACTCCTGATGCTTGGCGTAATCGGTTCTCTCCAGACCTTTGGTCTTATTTATACCATGACCGGAGGCGGTCCGAACCACGCATCGGAAATGCCGGGAACCTATATATTCCAGACTGGATTTACCAATCAGCAGATGGGATATGCGTCGGCATTGTCCATGGTCACACTTCTGTTTGCCCTGGTACTTACCGTGATACAGGTGAAGGGACTGGGGGCAGGAGACTTTATGAAAAAAGAAGAGGGGTGATTTTATGACTAAGAAGGAAAAAATGGGACAGATTGGATGGAATCTGGTCTTACTGTTTATTACTTTTATCTTTATGACACCGTTGATCTTTATGATCAGCATGTCTCTGCGTACACCGGATACAGTTGGACTGCCAAAGCTTTTTATTGCAGATGTCACATTTAAGAATTATGTCAACGTTATCAAAAATAACCCGCTTCTTTTTAAGAACCTTCTTAACAGTGTGGTGATAACGGTTTCTTCTGTGGCGCTGGTAACGACCTGCGCGTCCATGGCTGTGTTTGGATTTTCCAGAAAAAATGTGCATGGAAAGGTTCTGATCTACAATGTGATCCTCTGTACGCTGATGATTCCAGTAGCGGGTTTGGTTGTTCCGCTGACCCAGCTGAACAGCACTCTGGGATGGATCAACAATTACTGCGGCCTTATTTTTCCGCTGACAGCGCTTGGAATTCCCTATGCCATCACAATTCTTCAGGGATTTATGACCGGGATACCAAAGGAACTGGAAGAGGCGGCTCTGATTGACGGCTGCGGAACCGTAAGACTGTTTATTCAGATCATCTGTCCGCTCCTGAAGCCAGGTATTATTGTTATCGTAATCTGGCAGTTCCTTACCTCCTGGAATGAGTTTTTCCTGTCTATGTGTACGATGACAAAAGAAAATATGAAAACTCTGCCGCTGATTGCCCAGCAGTATAACGGCGCTTATTTCAGCCAGCCGGGAACACTTTTTGCGGCGCTGACACTTGTGACGGTCCCGATGCTCGTGTTCTATGTTCTCGTTCAGAAACACTTTGTAAAGGGTCTGACAGCAGGAGCGGTAAAGGGTTAAAAGAGATTGTAAAAAGTTCCCATTCGTGTAATAATAAAAGAAACTGCTAATTTCGGAAAGGCAGTAAATCTACATTCTGCAGGGCATGATATCTGTGACTGAAAGAGGGGCGGAAAAGATTATTTTAATAATACACGGAGACCAAAATGCGGAAAGAATCAATTATAAACAACAGAAAAATATATAAAAGAAACCGGCTGATGGAAATTTTAAGGTGCAGCGATCAGAACCTTTCCCGGTATGATCTGAAAAAAATATCCGGATACAGCATGTCGTCAGTTCTGGAATTGTCTAAGGAAATGATCGAGGAGGGGCTGATCTATGAAGAAGAGTGTGAAGAAGCCCGCGTAGGCAGGAAGCCCTCATGGCTGAAGATCAATCCGGATGGTGGATTTTATATAGGGCTGGAATTTAATGCTCAGTATATGAATGTGGTTGTTATGGATCTGGTAGGTAATATTCTGTTTAAAGAAACCAGAGTGACTGCCGGAGGTGTGAATCCCCATCATGCAACTCTGGATCAGATATTGGATCAGATCAGAAGTATGTTGGAAACAGCCATACAGAAAGTGGCTGATAAAAACAAGATCATCGGGATAGGAATGGGAATTCCCGGATATGTGGATCCTCAGAGGGGGTATTCTTATGGATATTCCAGAATTCCTTCATGGAAGAATATAATGATCCGTGATCTGATCCAGCAGGAAACGGGAATTCCATGTCATATCCAGAACAATGTAAGTGTAATGACGCTGGCATATAAATGGCTGAACTATAATGGAAACAGTAATGATTTTGTCTTTATTTCCATTCGTACCGGAATTCGTATGGTGACGATCTCGAATAACCGGATTGTTACAGGGAAAGGTGCGTTTGCAGGAGAGCTTGGACATATTCGTATGAATAATGGAAGCAGGATCTGCACCTGTGGAAGATATGGATGCCTGAATTCGGAAATATCAGACCCTTCTCTGATCAATATTATAAAAGAAGGATTTCAGGTACATCATTTTCAGAGGATATTTGAGCTTGCCGGAGGAAATGAAGAGAATGTGACCATTGAGCATTATGTACAGGCAGTTCTGGAGGGCGATGAAGACGCTGTTCAGCTGATGAAGAGAGTAGCAGACACCCTGGGGAGGGCGTTGGCTCTTGTGGTTAATATTTTTGCGCCGGGAGAGGTGGTTCTTTTCGGAAAGCAGTTTGGCATAGGGGAAATTTTTCTTGATGAGATCCGAAAAACCGTTAAGGCAGACGCCATAACTCAGAATTATGAAAATCTCCGGATCAAGAAGTCGGAGTTCGGGGGAGAAATCGGAGCTATAGGAGCAGCCTGCATGGTCATGGAAGAATATTTTTCCTATCAGGATATGGAAGTATAAAAAGGTTCAGGAAAGAAACTTTTGCCGGTTTCTTTCCTGAACCTTTTATAGATATAAAAGCTCTCCTGTATGGGAAGTATCACAGCCGTTCTGCATTTCCAGAACCGTACGGAATTCCTGAGAACGGACAATTTCAGTCAGCGCTGAAAATCCTGGTTTTTCTATGGAATCCTTTTCCATTACAAGGAACATGGGAAGCTTTTTTATCGGAACAAAATCAAGCATTGCAGATCTGAATATGACAGAGCCGGCGCCAAAGGCGGTGTCCGCTTCCTGACTGCTGACAGCATTTGCGGTAGAAAGATCAGAAACGTGCTCTTTCTGATATCCTCTGATCCGGCAGGGGGAAATCTGCTGCTCTTTTAAAAGGATATCCAGATACATTCTTCCTGTGCTTCCTTTTTCACGGTTGGCGAAAGTGATTTCCGGCTGTACCAGATCCTTTGTGGAAAAAATATTCCGGGGATTGCCTTTTTGGACATAAAATCCCAGATCGTATTCGTAGAGAAGAAGGGCGGCCGTGGAAACTCCGGGAAGAAGAGTCGGGATATGCTCCGGCAGGATTCCGGCAGTAGTGGCATGGACTTTTTTGAAATACAGAGAATAAAGTCCATTGTAAGTATTCAGATGGGAATGCAGCACCGGAAGACCGGAAGGATGCACAGCCATCTGTCCGATCAGGTATTCCAGAGCCGGGGATGCCTGTCCACTGATGATAAGTCCGTTGGAATAAAGAAGGTAGTCCCGTTTTAGAAGAGAGCTTTCCGGAGGAACATCAGAAAAATGGATATCCTGCTGAGAGGAGTTTCCTCCATGAAGATACCGGGAAAGCTGTTCTTCGCTGATCCTCAGCTGCTTGCCGATTTTGGAAGATTCCAGTTCGCCTCGTTTGATCAGCTCATAGACGGTTGTTTTTTTGATTTTCAGTCGGTCTGCTACCTCCTGAGCGGTATATAATTTATTCATCAATTCCTACCATAACATTAGTAGCCTTAATCACTGCATAGGCATCAGAGCCGACTTCAAGACCAAGCTCCTCTACTGCTGCGCAGGAAATGGTCGCAACAATGATATTTCCACCGCCGATATCAATAGAAACAATGGAATTTACAGCTCCGTTATTGATACTGATGACTTTTCCTTTTAACTGATTTCTTGCACTTAATTTCATGATTTTCCTCCTTATTTTTTGTAATTTTTGGAAAAAATATAATTATTTCTTTCTTCACTATATCATAGATGAAATAAATTGACAAGAATTGTATTCTGATATAAAATGAATAAAACAAAATAAAACAGAACTAAAACAAACAAAGGAGAAGGGAAATGAAGAAAAAACTGGCGGTTATTGCACTTGCAGGAATCATGACAACAGGACTTACAGCAGGAAATGTACAGGCTGCAGAACCAGGTGGAGAACTTTATGTGTTTATTGCAGCCAGCCTTGCCAATTCAATGGAGGAAATTCAGAAGGATTTTAACCAGAAATATCCGGATGTGGAAATTTTTTATAATGCGGACAGTTCCGGCACGCTTCAGAAACAGATTGAGGAAGGCTCCAGATGTGATATCTTTTTCTCGGCAGCAACGAAACAGATGGATGCGCTTGTTGAAGAACAGCTGGCAAAGGAGGATTCTGTGGAAGACCTTCTGGAAAATAAGGTAGTGCTGATCAAGCTGAAGGATGCTGAAACTAAGGTGACAGGTTTTGAGAATATCACTGAAGCTGAAAATCTGGCTCTTGCAGGGGAAGATGTTCCTGTGGGACAGTATGCCAGAGAAATTTTCACCAATCTTGGAATCATGGATCAGGTAGAAAAAATGGAAATCAATGAGGGCAAAAATGTAACCGAGGTTCTGGCAGCAATTACACAGGGAAGCAATGAGGTCGGGGTCGTATATGCCACAGATGCCGCTTCTGTTGTAGATCAGGTGGAAATTATTGCGGAGGCTCCGGCAGAAGCTCTTGAAACCCCGGTTCTATATCCGGTGGGACTTACAGAAGATCAGGAGGCGTCTTCGGCAGAACAGGAGGCGGCAGAAGTGTTTCTTGAGTATCTCCAGACAGAAGAGGCTATGAAAGTTTTCGAGGAGTATGGATTCAGTCCTTACACTGAGGAAAAGGAAGAGGCTGCCGCGGAGGAAAATACAGAAGAGAAAGCAGCGGAATAAACGGAGAAAGCTATGGGAGAGTTTATGCAGGAGATTAACTGGTCTCCTCTGTGGATTTCCCTGAAAACAGGCGCGGTGGCTACGGCCATCGCGTTCTTTCTGGGAATCTGGTGTGCCAGAAAAATCATGAAAATGAAACCGATATCCAGGGCAGTGCTGGATGGTGTCTTAACGATGCCTCTGGTTCTTCCGCCTACAGTTGCCGGTTTTTTTCTGCTGATCATTTTCAGTCTCAGAAGACCTTTTGGAAAATTTCTTCTGGAGAATTTTGATTTTAAGATTGTGCAGACCTGGAAAGGCTGTGTGGTGGCAGCCGCAGTGATCGCATTTCCTCTGATGTACCGAAATGCAAGGGCTGCCTTTGAACAGGTGGATGTAAATCTGATACATGCAGGTCAGACTCTTGGAATGAGTGACCGTAAGATATTCTGGAAAGTGATCATGCCCACAGCGGCTCCGGGGATCGCATCCGGCACAGTGCTGGCTTTTGCCAGAGCCATTGGGGAATACGGAGCTACATCTATGCTTGCAGGAAACATTCTGGGCAAGACCAGAACGGTTTCCGTTGCCATTGCCGCAGAGACCGCGGCAGGAAATTACGATGTGGCAGGCTTCTGGGTAGTGGTGATCGTTGCATTGTCTTTTGTGATCGTGGCTTTGATCAACATCGTATCCGGAAGAGGAATGAAGAGCAGAAGATGGATCTAATAAAAGTACAGAAGGAAAGAATATGTCGATTCATGTCAATATAGAAAAGAAGTTTAAGGGATTTTCCCTGAAGGTAAAATTTGATACAGAAAGTGCATCGACAGGTATTCTGGGAGCTTCCGGAAGTGGAAAGAGCATGACGCTCCGCTGTATTGCCGGAATTGAAACTCCGGATCGAGGCGAAATCCTGGTCAATGGAAAAACACTTTTTGATTCAGAGAAAAATATCAATCTGAAGCCCCAGCAGCGTCATGTGGGATATCTGTTCCAGAATTATGCGCTTTTTCCGACCATGACGGTTTATGAAAATATAGGCTGCGGCTTTCGCGACGAAAAAAAACTCCGGGATGAAAGAATTCGGGATTTTATCAGCAGATACCATCTGAAAGGACTGGAAAAACACCTTCCATCTCAGCTTTCCGGAGGACAGCAGCAGAGAGTGGCTCTGGCAAGAATGATGATCGGCGAACCGGAGGTAATCCTTTTGGACGAGCCATTTTCTGCCTTGGACGGATTCCTGAAAGATGTACTTCAGAGAGATATGCAGGATTTTCTGCAGGAATATCAGGGAGACATGCTTATGGTGACTCACAGCCGCGATGAGGCTTTCCGCTTCTGCGGGGAGCTTATGCTTCTGAAAGAGGGAAAGACATTGACTTTCGGAAAGACCAGAGAGCTTTTTGAACAGCCGGGGCTTGCAGAGGCAGCCCGTCTTACCGGGTGCAAGAATTTTTCCAGAATTGAAAAACTGGGATCACGATATCTTTTTGCCCTGGACTGGGGGATTCCTCTCAGAACGGAGCGGGAGATTCCGGAAGAAACTTCTTATGTGGCGATCCGTGGACACTGGATCCAGGGAAGGGATTCAGATGGAGAAAACTGCATTCCGTTTCAGCCGGCAGAATATGTGGAAAATACATTTGAGCATCAGTATCTTGTTCAGACACCCGGAATGGATAAGGACACTGTTTTGTGGTGGATGCGTCCAAGAAACAGCTTCCGGGAGACAGAAGAGCGGCACCTTCCGGAATATCTGTATCTGCCTCCGGAGCATCTGATGCTTCTGAAATAATGTACATTAAGAAGATTTGAAATGATCCGGCCGGAGCGTCAGCTCCGGTCATTCTTATTATAAGTCACATATCCGCTTACCAGCATGGCAAGTTTAAAGGTCAGGGCATCCTCGAAGGTGCGCAGATCCAGACCGAATTTTTTCTGGATCTTTTCAAAACGGTATACCAGAGTGTTTCTGTGGACATAAAGCTGTCTGGAGGTTTCAGAAAGATTCAGATTATTTTCAAAGAATGTGCGGATGATGGCCAGGGTTTCACTGTCCAGGGAATCCAGAGATTCGTTTCCAAAAACCTCCTGGATGAACATTTCGCACAGGGACACCGGAAGCTGGTAGATCAATCGTCCGATTCCTAATTTTCGATAGCTGAATACATTTCTCTCAGAATAGAAGATTTTGCCTATTTCCATGGCAGTCCGCGCTTCCTTGTAGGCGTTGGAAAGCTGGAGCAGGTCATCAGCAGTATTGCTGTAGGAAACCCATGCCTGAGTCATGGCTTCGGTGCCAAGCATATCTACCAGCATATAAGCGATATCCTCTAAATCTTCATCGGTTTCTGTAGAAGAAAGTTCCCGGATCACAATAATCCCTGAGTCATCTACAGAGGTAATGAAATCTTTGGTGCGGGCAGAAAAAATATTTCGTATGGTGGCAAGGGCGTGTTCATCTCTCTGACGACGTGTTTCGACCAGAAAAACCGCTCTTCTGACTGTAGAAGAGATATGAAGTTTTTTTGCCCGGTTAAAGGCTTCCACTTCACCGTAGGTTCCAAGAAGGAGTTTTTGCATAAAGGAGTTTTTATCGTTTTTTTCTGCATAGACGTCCAGAAGACTCTGCACCTGACAGACGGCAAGCTGGCTGATGGTGGAGACACTTTCGCCACATCCCCATACAATCAGGACATAGGCAAGCTCTTCTTTGTGCATGATCTTGCAGAGACAGCGACTGGCATTTGCCATGATCAGAGCGTTTCCACTGCGAAATTCTTCCAATTTTGTTTCTGAAGGAAGAGCACGGGAACAGGTAGATATAAATATTTCATTTTCGCTGGTGAGAAGACAGAAATCAAGTCCGCTGATATTTTTCCAGTCATCCATATATTTTTGTAAAGTCCGTTGTAGTGACATGAGAGTATCCCCTTTCTATCTGTGGTTAGCTGATTTATTGTTCCGGTATCCGGGAGGCAACTGTTTTTTTCGGCGCTTCCGGAGCGGGACCTGTGGAATGACGCTCTATCAGCTGCGCGTGGATCAGGATTGATCCGATGGACACCTGGTTCAGGATACTGTCCATGGCATAAAAGCCGCATTTGCCCAGTATAGTACGATCCTGGCGTACCGTAGTCAGCGGAGGTGAAGTATAAGCGCACAGAGGCAGGTCGTCAAATCCGATGATACTGATATCGCTGGGGACGCGGTATCCTAACTGCTGACACTGAACCATGGCGGCGTTGGCAATCTGATCGTGACTGCAGATTACGGCAGTCATTCCCATGTTCAGGAACCGGGGAAGATGCTTTTCGATGCACTTTGTCACATAGTAGGAAGCACCTGCGGAGTCCGCTTCTGCCTTCAGGCCGTTTTGTTTCATTGCCTGAAAAAATGCCTTGTGCCGTACCTGCATGATATAGGATCCCAGAGCGCTGCTTAAATATCCGATCTTTTTGTGTCCGAGCTTTTTCAGATGGGACACAGCCAGAGCCATTCCTTCGCTGTTGTCGATTCCGATGGAAGCGATAAAGGGGTTGGCAGGAATATAGTTGTCGTAAAGGACGGTAGGGGTATGGCTGGTCAGGAAATCCTTCATCCAGGGATCGTTCAGGGAAAATCCAAGAACGAAAGCCCCTGTATAATCATTTTGCAGCATAAAAACATCATAAGGTGTTTTTTTCTGGAAGTTTTCTGTTACAGGGATCACATCTACCACATACCCGGCAGGTTCTGCCATCTGGCGAAAACCGATGATGAAATCATAGCCGAACTGGTGAGGTTCCTCGTATTCCATATTTTCTATGATGATGCAGAAACGCTTTGCATCATTTTTCTGTCTCCGCAGTCGGGTATAGCCCATTTCCACTGCGGTATCTAAAATTGTTTTTCGTAAAGTTTCGCTGATATCAGGGGCGTTATTGATGGCCTTGGACACGGTTCCCTTGGAAACCCCCAGTCTGTCAGCAATATCCTGTATAGTAGCCATATAAATGCCTTTCACGGTACGGGCAGAAAGTGCGGTTTGTGCCGTACCTGTATACGTGGTATAGATACTGATTTTATTATATCGAAACACAGGAAAAAATGCAATTATTTTGCCTGCTTTTGTTTCGTAAAATTGTATTAAAAAGAAAACTGTGTGAAAAATATACAAAAAATAAAAAAGAAAAATGTGAAAAACAGAGAAAAAAATATGATATATTGACGTTTTTTAAGGCCTGATGTATATTACAGTTATCGAAACAATACGAAACAAATTAAGGAGAAAGAAAAAATGGGAAAGAGAAGAGCAGCGCTTCTGATGTCAGGCATTCTTGCTGTAACCGGGTTTGCCGGGTGCGGCGGGGCAGAAAGTCAGGATTCAGAAGCAAAGGAAAAGGTGCGTCTGATGGTATGGTCTTCTTCTGAGGATCAGTCCAAAGACAGCGGCCAGTGGCTCCAGAACAGCTGTGAGGACTTTGCGGAGATTCATCCGGAATGGGACATCACGTTTGTGTATGGAGTTGCTGACGAGGCAACAGCGGCAAATCAGGTGGCACAGGATCCGGAGGCAAGCGCAGATGTATTTATGTATGCCAACGATACACTGACAATTATGACAGACGCCAATGCATTGGCGAAATTTGGCGGAAAGTACAGAGAAGAGATCGAAACAACCAACTCTCCGGAGGTTCTGGAATCTCTGGTAAAGGATGGAGATCTTTACGGTGTTCCGTTTACCACAAATACCTGGTTTATGTATTATGATAAGAGTGTTTTCTCTGAGGAGGATATTAAAAATCTGGATACCATGCTGGAGAAGGGAACGGTTTCTCTTCCATTTACCAATTCCTGGTATCTTCCGTCTTTCTACATTGGAAACGGCTGTACTCTCTTCGGAGATGGAACAGATGAATCCCAGGGGGTGGATTTTGGCGGAGAAAAAGCGGCAGAGGTAACGGACTATCTGATCGATCTGGCTGCAAATCCGAATTTTGAAATTGATGCAGACGGTTCCGGTCTTGCAGGACTTCGTGACGGAAGCATCAACGCTATCTTCTCCGGTTCCTGGGACGCCAATGCCGTAAAGGAATCCCTTGGCGAAAATATGGGCGCCGCGGCTCTTCCGACTTATACCTTGAATGGTCAGGAAAAACAGATGACAGCTTATGCCGGATCCAAGGCGATTGGCGTGAACCCTTACAGTAAAAATATGGTAGCGGCAGTAGAGCTTGCCGTTTATCTGGGCTCTGCAGATGCACAGAGAACACATTACGAACTGAGAAATGTGATCCCCTGTAACACAGAGCTTCTTGAAGAAGAAGCCATTGCTGCAGATCCGCTTGTTTCTGCACAGAACGACACCTTTAACCGGACTTCCATTCTTCAGCCTTTTGTGGCTAAGATGAACAACTGCTGGGTTCCGGTGGAAAATATGGGAAAAGGTATCCGGAACGGAAGCGTGACCCATGAAAATTCTCTGCAGCAGACAGAGGATATGAATGAGGCGATGAACAGCGACGGTATTTAAAAGAAGGGGACAGGAAAATGTTGAAATTAAAGAAAACAAAAGACGAATTTTCCACACCATATACCTGTATGAACGCCATTAAAAAAGGCGGGATTGAGACAAAACTTTCCATGGTACTGATGGGATTTGGAAACTTTGTGCACAAACAAAAGATCAAAGGTCTTTTATATCTGGCAATAGAAGCTGCGTATCTTGTATTTATGCTGGTGAACGGCATCGGATTCCTGAGTATGCTGGGCTCTCTGGGAAGTGTTCCCCAGAAAGAGGTCTGGGATGAGGCAAATCAGGTTTATGTGTACACACAGGGCGATCAGTCAGTACTGATCCTGCTCTACGGAGTGGCAACGGTCTTTCTGACACTGCTTATGATCTGGGTTTGGAGAGGTACTCTTAAAAGCGCTTACAAAGCAGAATGTCTGGACAAAAACGGACAGCATGTGAATACTTTTGCAGAAGATCTGAAATCTCTGCTTCATGAGAATCTTCACAGAATTCTGATGACTCCGCCTGTGGCAGCTATTTGTATTTTTACGATCCTGCCGTTGATCTTTATGATCTGTATGGCGTTTACCAATTACAGTAAGATCGGAAATCACCTGATGCTTTTTGACTGGGTAGGACTGGAAAACTTCAAGGCTCTGTTTGACTCCAACAGTATTCTGGGAAGCACCTTCTGGTCTGTGCTTGGATGGACACTGATCTGGGCATTCTTTGCTACCTTCAGTAACTATATCTTCGGTATGATCCTTGCGATGGTAATCAATCGTAAGGATACAAAAGCCAAGGGATTCTGGAGATTCTGCTTTGTGCTTTCCTGCGCGGTGCCGATGTTCGTATCTCTTCTGATCATGCGTACAATGCTTCAGCCAAACGGTGCGGTTAACGTTCTTCTCAGAAATCTGGGATGGATCGGAGCAGATGCAAGCCTTCCGTTTTTTACAGACCCTACCTGGGCAAGGGTGACGGTTATTGTGATCAATATCTGGGTTGGTGTTCCTTACACACTGCTTCAGCTTACCGGCGTTCTGCAGAATATTCCGGAGGAGCTTTATGAGGCGGCAAAAGTGGATGGAGCCAATGCAGTACAGCGATTTTTCAAGATCACACTTCCATATATGCTGTATGTGACAACACCGTACCTGATCGTGACCTTTACCGGAAACGTGAATAACTTTAATATCATTTATCTTCTTTCAGGCGGAGACCCGGTTACCGATCTGGCATCTACCGCAGGAAAGACAGACCTTCTGGTCACATGGCTTTATAAGCTGACCATTGATAAACAGTATTACAATATCGGTGCCGTAATCGGTATTCTGACCTTTATCATCCTGGCAGTGGGAGCGCTTCTTACCTATCGCAACAGTAAGTCCTATAAAGAAGGGGGAATTTAAAGATGGCAGCAGCAAAAATGAAATCAGCAAGAACAAAAAGGCTGATCAACAATACGATCGTACATGTTGTTCTGGCAATCCTGGCGGTCATCTGGGTATTCCCCATTATCTGGGTGGTGCTTACCAGCTTCCGTGCAGAGAAAGGATCCTATGTATCTACCTTCCTTCCCCGGAGCTATACTCTGGATAACTATGTCAAGCTGTTTACCGACACGTCGATTCTGAACTTCCCGAAGATGTTCATGAATACACTGATCATTGCAGTTTTTTCCTGCCTGATTGCCACATTTTATACACTGGCAGTTTCCTACTGTCTGTCTCGACTGAAATTCAGACTTCGTAAGCCATATATGAACATGGCTATGATACTGGGACTGTTCCCGGGATTTATGTCCATGGTGGCTGTGTACTTTATTTTAAAGGCAGCAGGACTGACGGAGGGAAACCTGATTCGTGTGGCTCTGATCCTGTGTTACTCAGGCGGAGCAGGACTGGGCTTCCAGATTGCCAAGGGATTTTTCGACACCATTCCCTATGCTGTGGATGAGGCTGCAATTCTGGACGGCTGTACCAAATGGCAGGTATTTACAAAAGTAACTCTGCCGTTAAGTAAACCGATCATTGTTTATACCGTGCTTACGGCATTTATGGCTCCATGGCTGGACTTCATCTTTGCAAAAGTTATCTGCCGTGCAAATTCAGACCAGTATACCATTGCCATTGGTCTCTGGAAAATGCTGGAAAAAGAATATATTGACAGCTGGTACACCAGCTTTGCGGCAGGGGCAGTTCTGATCTCCATCCCGATCGCGATCCTGTTCCTGTGTATGCAGAAATATTATGTGGATGGAGTATCCGGCGCAGTTAAGGGTTAATGAAAAAGGAGAATTATGAGGACGAGACAGGAATTAAAGAGACTATATCATTCTTCAGAATTTCAGAAAAAATATTTGTATGAGGGCAGTGATCTGGGGACTGTCTGCACAGAGGAAGGAACTGCCTTCCTTCTGTGGAGCCCTCTGGCAGAGGATGTGAGACTGTGTTTTTATAAAGACGGAGAAAAAGCTCCCTGTTACCAGATCACTTCCATGAAAAAAGAGGAAAAAGGAGTCTGGGCATACCGGACGGAGAAAAATCTTCACGGAGTATATTATGATTATGAGATTACGCTGGACGGAGAAAAGACAGTTACGGGGGATCCTTATGCAAGGGCATGTGGAGTAAATGGGATCCGCAGCATGGTCTGCGATCTGAAGAAAACAGATCCACAGGACTGGGATAAGGATAAAAGACCGGAGCCCTCCCCGGAAAATGTGATCTATGAGCTTCATGTGAAAGAATTTTCCTGGGATGTTTCCGGTGGCTTTAAAAAGGAAAACCGTGGAAAATACAGAGCCTTTACAGAAGAGCATACCACACTTCACGGAAACGGTGTGCATCCTACCGGACTTGATTATCTGAAAGAGCTTGGAGTTACTCATGTGCAGATCATGCCTGCATACGATTACGGCTCGGTAGATGAAAAAAGTGAAACAGATTTTAACTGGGGCTATGATCCGGTGAATTACAATGTGCCGGAGGGATCCTATTCCACAGACCCGGAGCACGGGGAAGTGCGTATCCGGGAATTTAAGGAAATGATCCAGGCTCTTCACAGAAATGGTTTTCGTGTGATTATGGATGTGGTTTACAATCATATGTATTCACTGGATAATAACCTGAATCGTACAGTGCCCTGGTATTATTTCCGCACAGACAAAAACGGAGAGATTTCCAATGGCTCTGCCTGTGGAAACGATGTGGCAAGCGAGCGTCCTATGTGCGCCAGATATATTCTGAATTCGGTGCTTTACTGGGTAAGGGAATATCATATTGACGGATTCCGTTTCGACCTTATGGGACTTCTTGACGTGGAGCTTATGAACCGCATTCGTGCAGAGCTTGACAATATTTATGGAAAAGGAGAAATCCTGATCTACGGCGAGCCCTGGGCGGCTGATGAGACAGCCATGGAGGACGGCGTGGCTCCGGCTCTGAAAAGTAATATACAGCTTCTTGACAAAAATGTGGGTATATTCTGCGATGACACAAGAGACGCTATTAAGGGGCATGTGTTTGAGGCGGAAACACCGGGCTTTGTCAACGGGGCAGAGGGCATGGAGGATAAAATCCTGGACAGTGTAACTGCCTGGTGTGGAAAAGACAGTGTAAAGGCTCCAAGCCAGATCATTACCTATGTGTCCGCCCACGACAACTGGACGCTTTGGGATAAGCTTGAAAAAACCATTTCCGATGAAAAACAGAGGGAGAAAGTGAACCGGCTGGCAGCAGCAATTTATATGACCTGTCAGGGAAATCTTTTTTTCCTTTCCGGCGAGGAATTTGCCAGAACAAAGGACGGATATGAGAATACCTACAATGCTTCCATAGCGCTGAACCGGCTGGACTGGGAACGGGCTTATGAATATCAGGAGTTAAGACAGTACTATCAGGGACTGATCGCTCTTCGGAAACAGCTCCCCGGCCTCTGTGACAAATCAGAGGAGGCGTGGAAAAGGATTTCCGGGCAGTGGAAAGAGGACGGCGCAGTTGGATTTCTGGTGGATAACCGGGATGAAGCAAATACATCCCCCTGGAAAAGGCTTCTGATTATTTATAACAGAACAGAAAAAACAGTAACAAGAGAGCTTCCGGAAGGAAACTGGGAAATTCTTCTGAACGGAGAAAACAGTTTTCTCTGGAAGGAACCAAAGAATACACAAAAGGCAGAGGCGGCTCCGGTGAGCGCGCTGATCCTGGGACAGAGGTAAGGATATGAAGTGGATTTACGGAAAACAGGAACTGAAAAATCTGGAAAGGGCACAGGAAAACTGTTACCTTCTTACCAATGGCCTGGGTGGCTTTTCTTCTCTGACCATGACAGGCTCTGTATCAAGAAACGATCACGCCCTTCTGATGGCATGTGTGCAGGCTCCAAATCATAGATACAATATGGTGCATCGTCTGAAAGAAAGCCTTTGTCTTGAAGGGGAGGAGATTGTTCTTTCTTCCCAGGAGTTTGCAGACGGACAGAAAGAAGAGGGCTGTCCTTATCTTTCCTCTTTTGTGTTTGACGATATGCCCATATGGAGATTCCTTGTTCATGGAGTGGAGATCCGCAGGGAAATTGCCATGAAGCAGGGAGAAAACACAGTGGCAGTCCGCTACAGTATCAGAAACCGCAGTGGAAAAACAGCGGAACTGAAAGTGATGCCCTTTTATCAGTTTACTGCAAAGGGCAGTGAGCCGGAACCGGAGCAAAAGTTTCAGTATACGAAAAATGCAGTTAGTTCCAATGGAATGACCCTCTATTTCCATACAAACGGAACACTGGATAATATAGAAGAAATACAGGAAACATATTTTTACAGCTATGATGTCTGCGACGGACGTAGAGAGACAGGTCTTGCAAAGTCCGGACACATGATCACAGAAAGCGTTCAGCCGGGCGAGGAAAAAATTCTGAAGCTTGTATACTCTATGGAAAATGCAGATCAGGATGCAGACACCATCATTCTGGAAATGCAGACTTACCGCAAAGCCCTGGAAGCAAAGGCGGGACTTCATAAGGAGATGGCAAAGGAACTGGTAAAAAGCGCCAGCCAGTTTGTTTCCAGAAGGGAATCTACCAACGGAAGAACCATTCTTGCAGGATATCCGTTTTTTGAGGACTGGGGAAG
Organism: uncultured Blautia sp.; assembly: GCA_900541985.1. Classification (GTDB taxonomy): domain Bacteria; phylum Bacillota; class Clostridia; order Lachnospirales; family Lachnospiraceae; genus Blautia_A. The sequence goes on from UQLX01000001.1 coordinate 45,217, forward strand.
AGATACCATGATCGCTCTTCCGGGCGTATGCATTTCTACCGGTCAGTATGAAACGGCAAAGGAGATTCTCAGAACCTTTGCAGTTCATGAACGGAGAGGGCTGATGCCGAATCTTTTCCCGGAGGGCGGAAACGAACCCCTTTATAATACGGTGGATGCGGCGCTTTTGTTTATCAACTGTGTATATCTTTATTATCAGGCTGCCGGGGACAAAGCGTTTGTCCGGGAGATGTATCCGGTGATGGAGCGGATCATAAAAGCTTACCGGGAGGGAACCGACTATGGAATCCATATGGATGAGGACGGTCTGATCCAGTCAGGAGAAGGGCTGTGGCAGGTAACTTGGATGGACGTGCGAGTAGGAGATATTCTTCCCACACCCCGTCACGGCAAGCCAGTGGAAATCAATGCTTACTGGTATAATGCCCTGTGTATTATGGATGAACTTGCAGAGGCAGAAGAGAAAAAGCCTGCTTATACACAGTTAAAAGAGAAAGTAAAAGCTTCCTTTGTGGATAAGTTCTGGATGGATGACAGAAAATGTTTAAAAGATCTTGTTTCCGGGACAAAGGCAGACACCCAGATACGGTGCAGTCAGATCTGGGCAGTGTCTCTTCCATTTACCATGCTGGATGCAGATAAGGAGCAGCAGGTGGTGGAAACGGTTTTTGAAAAGCTTTACACCCCATATGGACTTCGCACCCTGGAACAGGAAGACCCGGAATTTCATGGATTTTATCAGGGGAAAATGGAGGACAGGGACATGGCCTATCATCAGGGAACCGTTTGGACGTTCCCTCTGGGAGCTTATTATCTTGCATATCTGAAGGTGAATCAGTACAGCCCGAAAGCAAAGGGAATCGTGAGAGAGCAGCTTGAGGTTATGGAAGCAGCCGTGAGAGAGGGCTGTATCGGACAGCTTCCGGAAATCTATGACGGCGAAAACCCAACAAGGTCAAAGGGATGCTTTGCCCAGGCATGGAGCGTGGGAGAGATCCTGAGAGTTTATGAAGTACTGGAAAAATTCTGAAACAGAAAGTGTGGAAGAGAGGAGACAGTTATGGAGAAATTATTAGAGCAGGTATTACAGGAAAGATACCACAAAACAATTAAAGAGGCTTCAAGTCAGGAGATTTACACAGCACTTCTTCTGATTATCAAGAATAAAATGAAGAACATGAAACGCAACGAAGGAAAGAAAAAGCTGTACTATATTTCAGCAGAATTTCTGATTGGCAAGCTTCTTTCCAATAATCTGATTAACCTTGGGCTGTTTGAGGAAACAAGAGAGGTTTTGGAAAAGAACGGCCATCATATCACAGATATCGAGGAGATCGAGCAGGAACCTTCTCTTGGAAACGGCGGTCTCGGACGTCTGGCAGCATGCTTTCTGGATTCCATTGCAACTCTGGGCCTGAACGGTGACGGCGTGGGCTTAAATTACCATGACGGTCTGTTCCGCCAGACCTTTGTGGATCACAAACAGAAGGAAGAAAAAAATCCATGGATCACAGAGGATTCCTGGCTTACAAGAACAGAGACAACGTTCCAGGTTCCTTTTAAGGATTTTACCCTGACCTCTGTTATGTATGACATTGACATTCCGGGCTATAAAAACAACTGCAACCGTCTTCATCTTTTTGATACAGACACAGTGGATGAAAGCATAATCGGCGACGGTATCAGCTTTGACAAAAACGATATCAAAAAGAACCTGACACTGTTTCTTTATCCGGATGACAGTGATGAGGCAGGCCAGCTTCTTCGTATTTACCAGCAGTATTTTATGGTCAGCAATGCCGCGCAGCTGATCCTGAAAGAAGCAGAGGACAACGGTTACGATCTCTACAGACTCTACGACCACGTGGCAATTCAGATCAACGATACTCACCCCACCATGGTGATCCCGGAGCTGATCCGTCTTCTTATGGAAAAAGGCTTTAACATGGATACTGCCATTGATGTTGTGAGAAAGACCTGCGCTTATACCAATCATACCATTCTTGCAGAGGCTCTGGAAAAATGGCCGGTTGCATATCTTGAAAAGGTGGTTCCTCATCTTATGCCTGTGATCCGTGAACTGGATGCCCGTGTAAAAAAAGATTACAGTGATGAGCGTGTTGCTATTATAGATAAGGATGACCGTGTGCATATGGCGCATATTGATATTCATTACGGATATGCGGTAAACGGTGTGGCTGCCCTTCATACAGAGATCCTGAAGGAATCTGAGCTGAAACCATTCTACGATATTTATCCGGAAAAATTCAACAATAAAACAAACGGAATCACCTTCCGCAGATGGCTGAAGCACTGTAATCATGATCTGGCGGCTTATCTGGAAGAGATGATCGGCGAGGAATATCTTGAGGATGCCACAAAGCTTGAAAAGCTTCTGGACTATAAAGATGATGAGACTGTACTGAAAAAACTCCGTCAGATCAAAATGCATTCCAAGGAAGAGCTGAGAGATTATCTGAAAATGACTCAGAATGTGGAGATTGACCCAAACGCGATTTTTGATATCCAGATCAAGCGTCTCCATGAGTATAAGAGACAGCAGATGAACGCACTTTATGCAATTTATAAATATAAGGAGATTAAAAAAGGAAATCTTCCGAAACGTCCGCTGACAATGATCTTCGGCGCAAAGGCAGCTCCGGCGTATACCATTGCCAAGGATATCATTCATCTGATCCTGTGCCTGCAGGAGCTGATCGAAAAGGATCCTGATGTAAATAAATACATGAAGATCGTTATGGTGGAAAACTACAATGTAACCAAGGCAGAAAAGCTGATCCCTGCCTGCGATATTTCCGAGCAGATCTCTCTTGCTTCCAAGGAGGCCTCAGGAACCGGAAATATGAAGTTTATGCTGAACGGCGCAGTGACTCTGGGAACAGAGGATGGGGCAAATGTGGAGATCCATCAGCTTGTCGGAGACGAGAATATTTATATTTTCGGAAAACGTTCTGAGGATGTGATCCGTCTTTACGAAGAGGAAACCTACAGCGCGGAGACTCTGTATCAGGAAGATGAAATGATCCGTGAGCTGGTTGATTTTATTAAGGGAGAAGAGCTGGAAGCTATCGGAGATATGGAAAATCTGGAAAGACTGTATAAAGAAATCCGCTCCAAAGACTGGTTTATGGCTCTTCTGGATGTAAAAGAATATATTGAAACAAAAGAAAAAATGCTGGCAGATTATGAGGACGAGGCAGCATGGTCAAGAAAGGCTCTGGTAAACATTGCAAAGGCCGGATACTTTTCTGCGGACCGTACCATTGCCGAGTACAATCGCGATATCTGGAAGCTGTCATAAAGAGGTATATTATGAAAGAATCAGGAATTTTGATGCCAGTGTCAGCTCTTCCCTCTAATACAGGAGTGGGAGAGCTAGGAGCTGACACCTTTCGGTTTATTAAAAAACTGAAACATTCAGGAGTAAAGATATGGCAGATCCTTCCCCTGAATCCTGCAGGCTATGGAAACTCTCCGTATCAGCCTTATTCCTCCTGTGCGGGAGATGAAATCTACATCAGTCTGGAAGAGCTATATAAGCAGGGACTTCTGAAAGTCTTGCCGGAGGCTTTTCGCAGGGATGCGACAAAGGTGGACTATCAGGCGGTGAGAGAATGGAAGGAGCCTTATCTCCGGGAAGCCTGCAGCAATTTTCAGGAAACAGAGGATTATCAGAGGTTTGTGGAGCAACCCTGGGTAAAAACCTACGGAATGTTCCGCGCGTTAAAAAAAGAAAACGGAAACCGCTGTTGGAACGAGTGGAAGGATGAGGACAAGTGCTGGCCGGAGACAGGCGCAGAGGTTCCTGCTCATGTTAAGGAAGAGGTTCAGTATCAAATGTTCCTTCAGTATATTTTTTACTGTCAGTGGATGGCAGTAAAAAAAGCAGCCAATGACGCCGGCATCCGCATTATGGGAGATGTGCCTTTTTATGTGGGCGTGGATTCTGTGGATGTATGGGCAGGCAAGGACAATTTTCTTCTGGATACAGACGGCCGTCCCATTTTTATTGCAGGGGTTCCTCCCGATTATTTCAGCGCCACAGGTCAGAGATGGGGAAATCCGATTTATGACTGGGATTATCTGAAAAAGAATCATTATCAGTTCTGGCTTGACCGGATCGGGTACAGCAGTAAACTGTTTGATATGATCCGCATTGACCATTTCCGGGCTTTTGACACCTTCTGGAAAATTCCGGCAATCTGTCCCACAGCCATTGAAGGAGAATGGATCGAGGCTCCCGGCTACGAAGTTCTGGACATGCTTACTGAAAAGCTTCCGGATGTGGAACTGATCGCAGAGGATCTGGGAGATCTCCGGCCGGAGGTTCTTATCTTAAAAGAGCATTATCATCTGAAGGGCATGAAGGTTCTAGAATTTGTCCTTGATACTTCAGGTAAATATGCGGCAGACAGCTTCCCGGATGAGGAAAACATGATCATCTATACCGGAACCCACGATAACAGTACACTGAGGGAATGGTATCAGGAGCTTAGTGTTCCGGCCAGAAGAAAACTCCGCCGTTTCCTGAAAAAACAGGGCATTAAAAACGGTTCTGTACAGGACAGGCTTCTGGAATATACCTGGAGAAGCAAAGCAGAGTACGCAATTGTCCCTCTTTCTGATATTCTTGGAATGGGAAAAGAAGCACGACTGAACACTCCGGGTACCGTAGGAAGTCCAAACTGGGAATGGAGGATGCCGGACGGGGACAGGATAGAAGCAGGCCTTAAAAAATATGCCGGACATTTATCATCTATAAATCTATAGAAAGAATAAGCGTACAACCATCATTTCTGGCGGTCATACGCTTATTATACGAGGAAATAACATATGGAATTTACCGGGGTTTATCATAAAACTTCAGAGCAGATGAGCTATCCGTACAATGAAAACCAGCTGATTGTGAACATAAAAACCGGTTATGATGTCAAACGGGTCTTCATACATTATGGAGACCCGTTTGATGCAGGTATTCTGGGCGGAAAAGAAAAATGGACAGGAAAACGGGAAGAAATCTGCTACAAAAAGCGGCTGAAGCATCAGCTCTGGTGGACAACCACCCTTGTGCCGCAGTATAAAAGATGTAAATATTATTTTGAGCTTCAGACAGACAAGGAAACCTGGTATTATTTTGAGGACGGATTTCTGACAGAGGAGCAGCTGCATATGGATGGAAGAATGCTTCAGTGTTTTATTGTTCCCTGGATGAACCCGTCAGATCTGAACAGAACGCCGGAATGGGTGAACGATACGGTATGGTATCAGATTTTTCCGGACAGGTTCTGCAATGGAACACTGGAGAAAAATACAGAGGATATCCTTCCATGGAGAACTGGACCGGTTACCAACATAGAACGGTATGGGGGGAATCTTTCCGGAATCCGTCAGAAGCTGGATTATCTGAAGGAGCTGGGAATCAATGGAATATATCTGAATCCCATTATGAAGGCAGAATCCAATCACAAATACGATACAACAGATTATGAAAAGATCGATCCGGTCTTTGGAGATGAGAAGGAGTTCTCTCTTCTGGTAAAGGAAGCCCATGATCACGGCATCCGTGTAATGGTGGACGCAGTATTTAACCATTGCGGGCCCAAATTTGCTCCCTGGCTGGACGTGCAGGAAAAGGGACAGGCTTCCGAATATGCAGACTGGTTTATGATCAATGACTGGAGTGACCTTAAGAAAAAGGCAGATACCAGGGATGGACGATTTTATTCCTTTGCCTTTGCGGACGGAATGCCAAAGCTGAATACCAATAACGAAAAAGTGCAGGAGTATTTCTGTAATCTCTGTGAAAGCTGGATCCGTGACTATGGCATTGACGGTATCCGCTTTGATGTTGGAAATGAGATTTCCCACAGCTTTCTCAAAAAAATGAGAGAGCGGGTGAAGAAACTGAAGCCGGATATTTATCTTCTTGGCGAGATCTGGCATGACGCAAGCCAGTGGCTTGTGGGAGACGAGTATGATTCTGTTATGAATTATCCTCTGATGAGCGGCATCCATGACTTTTTTATTGATCAGACAATGACAAAACATGACTTTGAATATATGGTCAATCACTGTTATACTATGTATATGCAGCAGTGCAACAATGTACTTTTTAATCTTCTGGATTCCCATGATACGGAGAGATTGATGAACCGTTTTCATGATCTGGATATCTTTTATCAGCAGCTTGCGGTGTTGTTTACCATGCCGGGAAGCCCCTGTATTTACTATGGAACAGAAATTGCAATGGAGGGCGGACACGATCCGGACTGCAGAAGATGCATGCCCTGGCAGGAACTGGATTCAGAGGAAAACAGACAGCGTATAGCAGAAATGAAAAAACTGATTTCCCTGAGAAAGCAGGAGCCTTCCTTTAAAAGCCTGTACTTTCATTTTCCGGGAAACTATCAGGAGAAGCGCTGTGTGGATTATATTAAGCTGGATGAACAGAATCAGAAAACGGAAGTGCTGTTGAACTGTTCAGAGGATTCTATAAAAGTGGAAGAACAGGGAGAAGTCCTTTTTGCCCGTGGCTATATGAATGGAAGCCTTGCAAAAAATGGAACTCTCATACGAAGGATTTAACAGGAGGAAATGGATATGAACAATAAAAAATGGTGGCAGAATTCTGTGGTTTACCAGATTTATCCCCGAAGCTTTCAGGACAGTAACGGAGACGGGATCGGTGACATCCAGGGAATTATAAAAAGACTGGACTATCTTCAGGAGCTTGGCATTGACGCCATCTGGCTGTCTCCGGTGTGCAGATCTCCCCAGGATGACAACGGTTATGATATTTCCGATTATCAGGATATTGACCCCATGTTCGGAAATCTTGATGACATGGAGCAGCTGATCTCTGAGGCAAAAAAGAGAAATATCCGTATTATTATGGATCTGGTGCTGAATCATTCCTCTGATGAACACCGTTGGTTTACTGAAGCAAAAAAAAGCAAGGACAATCCTTATCATGATTACTATGTATGGCGAGATGGTGAAGAGGGCGTTTATCCAAATGATATGGGCTCTGCATTCGGAGGCCCGGCCTGGGAGTGGGTGCCTGAGTTAAAGCAGTATTATTTTCATCAGTTTTCCGTAAAGCAGCCGGATCTGAACTGGGAAAATCCTAAGGCCAGAAGAGAAATTTATGATATGATCCTCTGGTGGATGGACAAAGGTGTTGGCGGCTTCCGTCTGGACGTGATCGACCAGATCGCCAAGGAGCCGGATCTTATGATCACCAATAACGGACCGAGACTTCATGAGTTTATTCAGGAATTAAGCAGGGAAACCTTCCAGAAGGGCGATCTGATCACAGTCGGAGAGGCCTGGGGAGCAGATATTGACCGGGCAAAGCTTTATAGTAAGCCGGACGGCAGCGAGTTTTCCATGGTGTTCCAGTTTGAGCATATGATGCTGGATCAGGAACCGGGAAAAGAAAAATGGGATTTCTGTCCTCTGCCTTTTTTGAAACTGAAAAAATGTCTGGAAAAATGGCAAAAGGAGCTTCACGGCTGCGGCTGGAACAGCCTTTTCTGGGATAATCACGACCTTCCGAGAATCGTATCCCGTTGGGGAAATGATAAAGAGTACAGAGTGGAGTCTGCAAAGATGCTGGCGACTGTTCTTCATGGAATGGAAGGAACTCCCTATGTGTATCAGGGAGAGGAGCTTGGTATGACAAACGTGCGCTTTGATTCTATTGAACAGTATCAGGATATCGAGATCCGAAACATGTACAGGGAGCGTCTGGAAAAGGGCTATGCAGAGAAGCATATTATGGAATCCATCTATGCAAAGGGCCGTGACAATGCCAGAACTCCCATGCAGTGGGATGATACAGAAAACGCAGGCTTTACAACAGGAACTCCATGGCTGGGTGTGAATCCCAATTATACAGAAATAAATGCCCGAAGCCAGCTTCATGATGAAAACTCTGTTTTTCATTATTATAAAAAGCTGATTCAGCTCCGCAAAGAAAACAGCATTTTTGTTGAAGGTGATTTTACACTGCTGCTGCCGGAAGATGAAAATATTTTTGCTTATGTGCGGGAATATGAAGGCAGGAAGCTGCTGGTGTTTGCAAACTTTACAAATCAGGAAGTTTTCTGTGAGAGTCTGGAACTGTGGAAGAGTGGTAAGACCTTGATACGTAATTATAAAGATGAAACCTCCGGGACAATGCTTCGGCCCTATGAAGCCTTTATAAAATTACTTTAAAAGTTGGTTTAGCTGAGTCGCGTTTCTTAACAAACAGAAATTTTTTGATTTCAAGGAGTTGTTTATTTTGCTTGAAACCAGCACTTCTTTCTGGTAAAATTTTAACATATTAAACAAAGGGAGGTGAGAATCTGTGAGTCAAAAAATTCCTATTGAGACTTCTGCCAGACATATCCATCTGTCTCAGGAGGATTTTCAAATTTTATTTGGAGCAGAGTCTCAGATGCATTACACAAAAGAATTAAGTCAGCCGGGACAATATGCCTGTCAGGAACGTCTGACTGTGATCGGTCCAAAGGGAAGCTTTGAGCATGTGATAGTTCTGGGACCTTACAGGTCAGCTACGCAGGTGGAGATTTCTGTAACGGATGCCAGAAAACTGGGGATTCCCGGTGAGATACGCCAGTCCGGCGATATTGCAGGAACTCCGGGATGTATTCTCACCGGACCCTGCGGGCAGGTGGAATTGAAAGAGGGTGTGATCGTGGCAAAAAGGCATATCCACATGACGCCCAGTGATGCGATCCGATGTCACGTATCTGATAATGAGAATGTATTTGTGATCACCAGCAGCTATGAACGTTCGCTTATTTTTTCGGATGTGGTGGTTCGGGTGAGCCCGTCGTTTCGTCTGGCCATGCATGTGGATACAGACGAGGCTAATGCTTTTGCAAACGAAAAGGATCCAAGTGGTGTGATTTTGAAGCTGTTTGGAGGAAGTACCTATAATCTGCAGTCCTGGGCAGAGGAACTGCAGCAGGGAATATATCGTTAAAAGAAAAGAACACCCCTGAGATTTCTCAGGGGTGAAATTATTTCTGTATTAGTTTGTGATAACCAGTTCAGACTCTTTGTCAAAGAAGTGTGCTTTGTCCATGTCAAAATCAAAGCTGATCGGATCACCGGTTTTTGCTGTTGTACGAGGATCAACACGGGCTGTAATCTGAGTTCCGTTAACATCGAAGTACAGGAATACTTCAGCGCCAAGAAGCTCATAAACCTTAACTACGGAAGATATAGTACCATTAGCGGAATCAGAAACGTCTTCAGGACGGATACCCATAACAACTGTTTTGCCAACATAGCCTTTGTCTTTCAGGACTTTAGCTTTAGCGGCCGGGATAACAACTTCATCAGAACCAATCTTAGCAACAAGATCAGAACCGTTTTCTTTGATTTCAGCATCCAGGAAGTTCATCTGCGGGGATCCCATGAATCCAGCTACGAACAGGTTGCCTGGTTTCTGATACAGATTCTGTGGAGTATCTACCTGCTGAACAACACCATCTTTCATAACAACGATTCTGGTACCAAGAGTCATAGCCTCGGTCTGGTCATGTGTTACATAGATGATAGTAGCGCCCAGCCTCTGATGGATTTTGGAGATCTCGATACGCATCTGTACACGAAGTTTTGCATCCAGGTTGGAAAGAGGCTCGTCCATAAGGAATACCTTAGGATTACGAACGATAGCACGACCCATGGCAACACGCTGTCTCTGACCACCGGAAAGAGCTTTCGGCTTACGATCAAGAAGCTTTTCAAGGTCGAGGATTCTTGCTGCTTCACGAACCTGCTGGTCAATCTGATCCTTCGGAACTTTACGAAGCTTCAGACCAAACGCCATGTTATCATAAACAGTCATATGAGGATACAGAGCGTAGTTCTGGAATACCATTGCGATATCACGATCCTTCGGCTCTACATCGTTCATAACTTTATCGCCAATTTTAAGAGTACCGCTGGAAATTTCTTCCAGTCCGGCGATCATACGAAGTGTAGTAGATTTACCACATCCGGATGGTCCTACGAAAATGATGAATTCTTTGTCTTCGATCTCAAGGTTGAAATCCTTAACAGCCTCGAAACCATTTGGATAAGTTTTGTTAATGTGAGATAATGATAAACTTGCCATTGAAATTTCCCTCCAGGTAATATTTGTATGAAATAGTTTTTGCTCTTGTTTTGAACTGTACTCAGTATAACCAAAAGCAGGGGTATCTTCCAGAGAAGAATCGTACAAAGATTTCGCAGGTTTGTTGACAGATTGACGAAAAGACGAAGTTTCTTGTTCTGGCTGCCGGTTTCTGACTGACGACGTATTTATACCGGTTCTATGATGAGACGACGCTCGTTCAGGAACATGCCCTGAAGGTTTTCTGCATGGAAACGTCTCTGGAACAGATCACATTTGCAGAGAAAGAGATAATAAATATTCAGTCCGCAGTCGTTGAGGGTTTCAAAATTCCCCTGTCCTTTGGCAATGATCAGATCCGCATTATAAAGAAGCTCACGGGATTCTGAACTGATTCCGGGAATCCATGTACCGCCTACATTACTGCCGTTGCCGATCACATTTACCAAATCGGTAAGTCCGATTTCTTCTGCATCCTCCATGGTGGCGTCATTTACTACAGAGTATCCGCGGACAATCACTGTGATATCCAGATTCGGGTACTGTTCCTTCAGGATTTTTACAGCCATTTTATCCAGTACTACTTCTCCGCAGTTGTCAGTGAGATAGACAAGCTTTTTGGCGGAGGAAAGATCATGGAGGAAATTTTTATATTCTTTTTCATCCAGAGCTTCTGAGCTTTTTTCATCAAGAAGAGTAATAACGGTAGACTGGTCAACATTGGAAAGGGCGGCAAAGTCAATATAATTTCCGATACGTGCATAGAGAAGCGCCTTTTCCAGAGGATCGTTTGATTTTCGGATCTTATCTTCTATAGAGACTTCCATATTCAGCATAAGCTGATTGAATTCTTTTTTGATTTCTGTGAAATCTTCCATAGGACAGTTCCAGAAGCTGCTGTAAAGTTTCTGGATATCGACGGAAAGACTGGGGGCACAGTCTTTTTCTTCTGTATTGGCCATCAGAGCCATTACTTTTTTCATGTATTCTGTTTTTTTCTCCATGTCGGGATAATGACGGATTTTTTGTTCCTGTTTATTCAGTGCGCAGCACATACAGAATGGATTTAATTTCATTTGAATTTCCTTTCCTGACCGGCTCTGCCGGAATTGTTGATAAATCTATTATAAGCCATGGAGGGGAGAGGGGCAAGCAGGAAAGATTCGCGAAATTTACACGGTCTGTTGTGAAACAGACAAATGGTGTTAAAAATTTCTTAGGAAAAAAATAAGAAACAGCCACGGAAAATTTGATATAATAAACACAATATCATCTGGAAAGGGCTGAAAATGATGGCAGATAAAATATTGCTTATTGATGACGAGGTGGAGATTGCAGACCTGCTCGAGGTTTACCTGAAAAGTGAAAATTATCTGGTATACAAATTTTATACAGCGCAGGAGGCTCTCGAATGTATTGAAAATGCAGAACTGGATCTGGCGATTTTAGATGTTATGCTTCCGGATATGGATGGTTTTACACTTTGAAAAAAAATAAGAGAGGGGCATACTTATCCAATTATTATGCTTACGGCAAAGGATGAAGAGACAGATAAGATTACTGGTTTGACTCTTGGGGCAGATGACTATATCACCAAGCCGTTTCGTCCGTTGGAACTGATGGCAAGAGTAAAATCCCAGCTGCGTCGGTACAAAAAATATAATCTTACTTATATAAACGAAGATCATTCTCACATTTACATGTATTCTGATCTTGTGATGAATACAAAAACGCATAAATGTTTTCAGGGGGATATTCCGGTTGCCCTTACACCGACAGAATTTTCCATCTTACAGATTCTTTTAGAAAATAAGGGAAAGGTCATCAGCGGGGAAGAACTGTTTCATAAATTATGGAAAGATGAATATTATAGCAAATCAAATAATACGATTACGGTACATATCCGCCACCTGCGGGAAAAACTGAAGGATTCGCTGAATAAACCGAAATATATCAAAACCATATGGGGAGTAGGATATAAAATTGAAGAAAGATAAAAAAGGGGAATATTCAGAATTCCAAAGGAAAATTACCGGAAAATTTTGTTTCAGTGCTTTTGTTTCCGTACTGGCAGTAATGGGAATGTATGTTTTTCCATGGAGAAAAAGAGCGGGAGACTGGATTGTAGATATTTTAGAGAATGTTGGAAACATGCCGCATGAAGATGCTTTTATGATTTATCACAGTTTTTTCAGAGGAAATAAGGAAATACTGTTTACCATAGCAATCATTGCTGTATTTCTCCTCCTTCTGTGGCGTTCCTTTCGCTGGATGACCAGATATTTTAATGAAATCAAAGAAGGAATTGATTCCTTGCTTTGTCAGGAAACAGAACAGATTATTCTCTCACCGGAAATGCTTCCTTTTGAACGTAAACTGAATGCGGTTAAACAGACACTGGAAAAACAAGAGCAGGAAACGGCACTTGCGGAACAGCATAAGGATGAACTTGTTGTATATCTGGCACATGACATCCGAACTCCTCTTACGTCGGTGATCGGTTATTTGAATCTGCTGGAAGAAAATCCAGAAATGCCCACAGAGGAACGCATGAAAAATGTGCATATTACATTGGAAAAAGCATACCGTCTGGAAGAAATGGTTCAGGAATTATTTGAAATTACTCGTTATCATTCCCATCAGATCAGACTTATAAAAGAAAAGATAGATTTGTACTATATGCTTGTACAGCTGTCAGATGAAATGGTGCCGGTATTGAAAAAAGAGGGAATTCTGTGATTTTGGATGTGGATGAAGAAATGATGGTGTTTGCCGATCCTGATAAGCTGGCGAGGGTATTCAGCAATATTTTCAAAAATGCGGCTGTTTACAGCTATCCGGATACCCCGATCAGGGTGTCTGCTTTTGAAACAGATGCCTGGCAGACAATCCTCTTTTGCAATGAAGGAGATACGATTCCGGAACAGGAACTGTCTGCTGTGTTTGATAAGTTTTACCGGATGGACAAAGCCCGAAGTTCTGACACGGGAGATACAGGGCTGGGGCTGGCTATCGCAAAAGATATTATGCTTTTGCACGAGGGGGATATTACCGCTTTCAGTGAAGATTATATGATCACTTTTTCTGTGCGTATTCCGAAGGTGCTTTCATAAGTTCAGAAATTTTACATTAATATTTTATTAGGAAAGAAACAAGCTCATATTAAAAAATAGTTTATCCCTGTTTGTTACAATAAATGTGCAAACAGGGATATTTTTTATTCAGAAAGGAGCTTTTGCGAAAGTGAAAATAAGAAAGATACTTTTGATATCCATGATATTCAGTCTGATAATCCTTTGTTGTGGCCTTGGAAGACGTGAGAGTATGGAAAAAAAGTCTCAGATAGAAGAGACTTTTAGTTCGGCAGAGGATGAAGAATGGAATCTGGTTCTGGTTAATAAATGGAACAGAATTCCGGAAAACTGGAAGCCCGAGCTTATAAAAACAGAGGGCGGAGAGTATGTGGATAAACGTATTTATGAACCCCTTATGAAAATGCTGACAGATGCGAAAACGGCAAATTTTGACCAGATGCCTCAAATAACATCCGGGTATCGTACAGAGAAGAAACAGAAAAAGATATATGAAGAAAAAATCAGGGAATACCGTATGGAGGGATTTTCAGAGACGGACGCTGTTTCATATGCTGAAAAGTGGGTTGCTATACCTGGCACAAGCGAGCATCAGCTTGGAGTGGCAGTAGACATTAATGGGGCATCATACGATGTATATCTATGGCTTCAGGAAAACAGCCATAAATATGGGTTTATTTTTCGATATCCAGGGTCAAAAACAGATATTACCGGTGTGTCGGAGGAAGTGTGGCACTATCGTTATGTGGGGACAGAGGCGGCTGTGGAAATGTATGAACAGGATCTTTGCCTGGAAGAATATCTGGAACAGAGAAAAAGACATTGAATTCTGTATCATTTTTTATGAGCTTCTGATAAAATTACATTATAAGAGAAATTCAGGGAAACATTTACAAAAGAAAAGCCTGTATATCAGAAAAATATGGATAATAATGGGAGGAAGAAAGATGATTGCTGACAAAATTACTAATATTAAGACGTATCCGATTTTCCGGGAGGATGCAGAGCGGATCTGCGCTTTTATCGAAAAAGACAGACAGGAGAACCTGGAGGACGGGCGCTATGAATTGGACGGAGACCGCCTTTTTGCCTCTGTGCAATGCTATGAGACAAAGGAACGGTCAGAAGGCATGATTGAAGCTCATGATATTTATTGTGACCTGCAGTATATTGTAAGAGGGGAAGAATATATTTACTGGAGCCCGTTAGAAGGACTGCCTTTAGTTAAAGACCGGAGACCCGGGGCAGATATCGTATTTTATGATGGAAAAGAGGTAACCGGAAGAACTCTTTTAAAAGCAGGAATGTTCGGCTTTTATTTTCCAACAGACGGACATATGCCTGGAATTGCGGTAAAAGAAAGTATATCAATGAAAAAAATCGTATTCAAAATCCGGTATCAAAAATAATTCAGTCATTTTTAATGTAAATCCAGGTAAAACAAATGATTTTTCTATCCAATTATCACTTCACGGATAAAAAGCAAAGCGTCCTTTTCCGGAAAAGACCATTCACCCTTGGGGATTTTCTTTCATACTCTAAGAGGGAAAGGAAAAGGAGTAGACTTCTATGAAAATAAAAAAAAGACTGGCCGCGGCAGCCCTTGCCGTTCTTCTGGCCGCAGCGGCAGTGCCGTCTGCTGTTATGGCAGAGGAAAAAGAAGAGAAGTTGACAAAGGTTACTTTGAACGAGGTTGCGCATTCTGTTTTTTATGCCCCTCAGTATGTTGCTCTGGAAAAAGGGTATTTCCGGGAGGAAGGGCTGAATGTGGATCTGGTGACAGGTTTTGGCGCTGATAAGGTGATGACCGCCCTGATCTCAGGAGAAGCAGATATTGGATTTATGGGAGCGGAGGCTTCTGTTTATGCTTTTCAGGAGGGGGCTACTGATCCGATAATAAATTTTGCCCAGGGAACCCAGCGGGCGGGAAATTTCCTGGTGGCGCGAGAAGAAATGCCGGATTTTCAGTGGTCTGATCTGAAGGGAAAGAAAGTGCTTGGCGGAAGAAAAGGTGGCATGCCGGAAATGGTTTTTGAGTATATCTTAAAGCAGAACGGGCTGGATCCTAAGAAGGATCTTTCTATTGACCAGAGTATTGACTTTGGTTCTACGGCAGCTGCTTTTGCAGGAGATCTTTCTTCTGATTTTACGGTGGAGTTTGAACCTTCTGCCACGGCGCTTGAAAAAGAAGGATCAGGGCATGTGGTTGCTTCTCTGGGTGTGGATTCCGGCTATGTTCCTTACACCTCCTACAGTGCCAAAACAAGCTATATAGAGAAAAATCCGGAGATCATCCAGAGCTTTACCAACGGACTTCAGAAAGGAATGAAGTTTGTTCAGCAGCATACACCGGAGGAGATCGCGGCGGTGATCGCTCCACAGTTCCCTGAAACAGATCTGGATACCCTTACGACGATTGTAAAACGTTATTACGATCAGGATACCTGGAAGGAAAACCTGATATTTGAAGAGGAGAGCTTTGAACTTTTACAGGATATTCTGGAGGGCGCCGGAGAACTCAGTGAAAGAGCTGCTTACGAGGAGCTTGTAACAACGGAGTTTGCAGAAAAAGCAGCAAAGTGACCAAAATTTTGATAAAAATATAAAAAAATGGACATTGACACTTTTTTTCTCCTGTGACACTATAAAAGAAGTACAAGGAAGGAGAAAGATTATGTCAGATAGAAGAGAATGCGGCGTGCTGCTTCCCATCAGCAGCCTGCCGTCAAAATATGGAATCGGATGTTTTTCCAAAAGCGCTTATGAGTTTGTAGACGGACTGAAGGCAGCCGGACAGGACTGCTGGCAGATCCTGCCGCTGGGACCTACCAGTTATGGGGATTCTCCCTACCAGAGTTTTTCGACTTTTGCAGGAAATCCGTATTTTATCAGCCTGGAGGATCTCATTGAAGAGGGCGTGCTTTCGGAAAAGGAATGTGACGCTGCAGATTTTGGGACGGATCCTTCCAGTGTGGATTATGCAAAGATATACAAAAGCCGTACGACACTTTTAAGAAAAGCATATGAACGCAGCAATATAGCAGAAAATGAAGAATTTCTGCGTTTTCAGCAGGAAGAGGCCTCGTGGCTGAAGGATTATGCTCTTTTTATGGCTGTGAAACAGCGTTTCGACGGAAAGCCATGGAGTGAGTGGGCGGAGGATATCCGTCTCAGATGGCAGAATGCACTGGATTATTACCGGGAAGAACTGTATTTTGAAATTGAATTTCAGGAATATATGCAGTTTAAGTTCCTCCAGCAGTGGATGAAACTGAAGAATTATGCCAATGAACAGGGAATCCGGATCATCGGAGACATTCCTATTTATGTTGCCATGGACAGTGCCGATACCTGGGCGAGTCCCTGGCTGTTTAAGCTGGACGAAAAAAACTGTCCGACTCAGGTTGCCGGATGTCCGCCGGACGGCTTTTCTGCCACAGGACAGCTTTGGGGAAATCCTCTTTATAACTGGGAGGTTCACAGAAATACAGGCTTTGACTGGTGGATCCATCGTATTGAGCATTGCTTCCGTCTTTATGATGTGGTGCGTATTGACCATTTCCGCGGCTTTGATGAGTATTATGCCATTCCATACGGAGATAAGACCGCAGAAAACGGATGGTGGGAAAAAGGACCGGGGATCGATCTTTTCCGGGCAATTTCTGCCAGACTGGGACAGCGTGATATCATTGCAGAGGATCTGGGCTACATGACAGATTCTGTGAAGACCCTTGTGGAAGAAAGCGGTTATCCGAATATGAAGGTCATTGAGTTTGCCTTTGATGAAAGAGATACCGGAAATGCAAGCGATTATCTTCCGCATAATTATCCGGAAAACTGTGTGGTTTATACGGGAACCCATGATAATGAAACATTGCTTTCCTGGTTCCCGGATATCAGTCCTCTGGAGCGGAGACAGGTAAGAGAGTATCTGAATGACTTCCATAGCTCCGAGCAGGAAATCTGCCAGAACCTGATCTGTCTGGTCATGAGAAGTGTGGCAAAGCTTTGCGTGATCCCTATGCAGGATTATCTTTACCTGGATAATTCTGCCCGTATGAATCAGCCATCCACTTTAGGCAAAAACTGGAAGTGGAGACTTGTACCCGGACAGTTTACAGAAGCACTTCAAAAAGAAATGAAAGCACTTGCAAAACGGTACGGCCGTTAAAAATAAGTTTGTGTTTTTTGTGAGATGAGCCTTGCACAGGAATTTTTTCAGTGCTATAATAGGCTCATGCAGATATAGTTCATCGGTAGAACACCAGCTTCCCAAGCTGGGGAGGCGGGTTCGATTCCCGTTATCTGCTTGAAGAGGCATCCTGCTTTATAAAAAGGCAGAGGTGCTTTTTTTATTACTTTTAAGCTGTCAGGGGAAACTTTTCCGGAATTTCTTGAACACAGGAACAGAACCATGTATGATAGAGAAAAGGAGGTACGAAAGGATAAGGAGATATATGAAAAAAGAAGTGAATCACGCAATAAGAAAACGCTTTAATGACATTATCTACAACATTGCCCGTTATACAGAAATCCTTCTGTCTGTTGTGATTCTGGTAGTGATCACATTTGCCGGGATCCGTTTGATCTATGATGTGGCAGGCACCGAGATTATGAATATGGATTCGGGATTCTTTTCAGAGTTTCTGGCTAACGGACTGTCTTTGGTGGTTGGGGTGGAATTTGTAAAAATGCTTTGCAGACACTCTTCTCAGACAGTTGTTGAGGTGCTGATGTTTGCCACTGCCCGGCAGATGGTTGTCGAGCATCTGGGAACGACGCAGACACTGATTGGTGTGATCGCCATTGCCCTTTTGTTTGCGATCCGCAAATATCTGATGACGGAAATAGATGTGGTAGGATATCATGCAGAAAATCACAGAGAGGAAGAATGTAAATGAAAATTGGATTTATTGGATGCGGAAACATGGCTTCAGCCATGATCGGGGGAATTCTGAAAAAGGGAATTGTTGAAAAAAATAATATTATTGTATCAAATCTGACAGAAGCGGGATCAAAGCGCAGCCGGGAAAAACTGGGTGTGGAGACCACTATGGACAATCGTGAGGTTGCAAAAAAAGCAGAGATTCTTTTTCTGGCAGTGAAGCCGCAGTTTTACGAGGAAGTGATTATGGAAGTCAGGGATCTTCTGACAGAGGAACAGCTTCTGGTAAGTATTGCTCCGGGCAAAACACTGAAATGGCTGGAAGATACCTGCGGACGTCCGATGAAGATCATCCGTCTGATGCCAAATACACCGGCACAGGTAGGGGAAGGCATGACCGGAGGATGCTGCAATGAACGCGTGACAGAGGAAGACGCACAGAAGATCCGTGAGATTGCTGGCAGCTTCGGAAGATTTGAGTTTGTTCCGGAACGGCTTCTGGATGCATTCAGTGCAGTCTGTGGCTGCTCTCCGGCATATGTGTTTATGTTTATTGAAGCTATGGCTGATGCAGCAGTGGCGCAGGGACTTCCGAGAAGCCAGGCATATTCTTTTGCAGCCCAGGCAGTTATGGGAAGTGCTAAAATGGTGCTGGAAACAGGAAAACATCCGGGAGAACTGAAAGATATGGTCTGCTCTCCGGCCGGAAGCACCATTGAGGGTGTCAGGATCCTGGAAAAGGCCGGAATGAGGAGCGCAGTGTTTGAGGCGCTGAACGGAGCGGCAGAAAAAGGGAAACGTCTGTAAAATAAGAAATGAATAAATAATTTTTATTAAATTGTGTTAAAGAACAGAATGTGCTAAACTATTCCTGTGAGGAGGTTTAGCACATGTTTTTATTTATGGGAAAAATGCTGGAATTTTCTATGAGGCTCGAAAAATGTCGGAGTCGGGCTGTGCGTATGATGGGAAAAATGATTGGGGCGATTCCTTTGTACTATGCAGAACATATGCAAAAAAGGCTGCTGGAAGGAAAGTGGGATCCGGGTTTGCGATGGCGGAAGCAATCTGCCCGCATCCGAAAGAGTATGAACAGAAAAAAGACATCTGTTCATAAAAAAACAGATGTCCGCAAAAACTCCAGGAGTCGGTCAGTCCTCTGAAGAGTGCTTTCCGCGACTCAGGGAACTGTTATGATACTGAGAAGACCAGGTTACGTCTTTACCAAACCAGGCAGGCGGAATATAGCCTTCCGCAGCCTCTTCTGATGAAAATTCCACTTCGGCAAGAAGAAGACCTTCATATTCTTCGTGGAAAACATCAAGCTCAATGGTGAGTCCGTCTTTTTCCGGAATCAGATACCTTGTTTTTGAAATGACCAGTCCGTCTGCTTTGGGTTTCAGATGAAGATAAGCTTCCTCTGTAAGCGGAAGGTTGTATTCCTCACGGGACATAAATCCTTTGGACTTGTAGGTCAGATAATATTCGTCATCCTGTCTGCGGATGCGAACGACAGGTTCTGTACACAGATAGCCTTGTTCGATCCTGTGAAAAGGATATTCTTCCAGATTCCGGGGAAGCCGGTTCTGTTCGATCAGAAATTTACGTTCTATTTCCATTATTTCCCTCCGTTTCTGTTATGGTGCATGTATTTGAGAACCATTATATCATCTGTAGATCTCCGCGTCATCTTTTCATGAAGAGAAAAGTGTGATTTCAGACCTGTTTCCCGGTAAAATTCCCCAAAACCTTGTATGGAAGTAACTGGAAGTGGTATACTTACCGACATACAGAGGGACAGAAGTCCGAAAAACGGGAGGTACGTTCATGAGCAAAAAAGTATACATTTTTCTGGCAGACGGTTTTGAAGACATCGAGGGACTGACGGTGGTGGATCTTATGAGAAGAGCCGGAATTTCTGCAGATACCGTTTCTATTAAGGAAACAAGAGATATCATAACTTCTCATGGAATTGAAATGAAAACAGACAGGATTTTTTCCGGGACAGATTTCTCCGATGCAGACATGCTGGTACTTCCGGGAGGTATGCCGGGAACCAGATATCTGGGAGACTTTGCACCGCTTACAGAGCTTCTTACAGAACATTATAATAAGAATGGAAAAATCGCAGCCATCTGTGCAGCTCCCAGTGTGTTTGCAAAACTGGGATTTCTTAAGGGGAAAAAAGCAACTTCCTATCCGTCTTTTATGGATCAGCTTGATGGAGCTGAAACCTGCGAGGATGCAGTAGTGACAGATGGTAATGTGACAACCAGCCGCGGCCTGGGTACTGCCATTCCTTTTGCTCTTTGTCTGATCGAACAGCTTATGGGAGAAGAGAAGGCTTCGGAAATCGCAGAATCCATTGTATATAAAAGGTAAATATACAAACCTGAAAAAAACTCTGGTGTTTTTGTGCCAGTTGTGCTATACTTCGATAATGACTGTAATTGTATCCTTTTTTAAGAGGATACACCTGCCTGAATTGCTGAAAAGCAGGCAAATATAGAGAAAATTTATAAAAAATAGAATCAGAACCTGACAATTTAAGGAGGAACAGGAAACATGAGTTTACAGGTAGAAAAAATGGAAAAAAACATGGCGAAACTGACTATCGAGGTTTCCGCTGAGGATTTAGACAAGGCAATGCAGAATGCATATCTGAAAGCCAGAGGAAAAATCTCTATCCCTGGTTTCCGTAAAGGCAAAGCACCGAGAAAAATGATCGAGCAGATGTACGGAAAGGGAATCTTCCTTGAGGACGCTGCAAACGCTCTTATTCCGGAGCATTACAGCAAAGCACTTGAGGAGTGCGAACTTGAGATCGTTTCTCAGCCGGAGATCGATGTTGTTCAGGCAGAGCCGGGCAAAGCATTTATCTTTACTGCAGAAGTTGCTGTAAAGCCGGAAGTAGCTCTTGGTGATTACAAGGGTCTTGAAGTTCCGAAGTCTGATGTGGAAGTAACAGACGAGGATGTTGATGCTGAGATCAAAAAAGAGCAGGAGAAAAACTCCAGAACAGTAACTGTTGAGGATCGTGGTGCAGAAAACGGCGATATCGCAACAATTGATTTTGAAGGATTTGTAGACGGTGTTGCATTTGAAGGCGGAAAAGGTACAGATTATCCGCTGACACTTGGTTCCGGTTCCTTTATTCCGGGATTCGAAGATCAGCTGGTTGGTGCAAAAGCCGGAGATCATGTAGAAGTAAACGTAACTTTCCCTGAGGAGTATCAGGCAGCAGAGCTTGCCGGTAAAGCAGCTGTATTCCAGTGCGATGTGAAGAAAGTAGAAGCTAAGGAACTTCCGGAGCTTGACGACGATTTTGCTCAGGACGTTTCCGAGTTCGATACTCTTGTAGAGTACAAAGAAGATGTTAAGAAAAATCTTACAGAGAAAAAAGAAAAAGAAGCACGCGCTGTAAAAGAAAACGCAGCAGTAGATAAAGCGATCGAAAATGCACAGATGGAAATTCCGGACGCTATGGTAGACACTCAGGTTCGTCAGATGATCAACGATTTTGCATCCAGAATGCAGTCCCAGGGTCTTACTATGGAGCAGTACTTCCAGTTTACAGGAATGACTGTAGAAAAAATGCAGGAAGAGATGAAACCGCAGGCTCTTAAGAGAATCCAGACAAGACTTGTTCTTGAAAAGATCGCTGAGGTTGAGAACATCCAGCCTACAGAGGATGAAGTAAACGAAGAGATCAGCAAGATGGCTGAAATGTACAAAATGGAAGCTGACAAATTAAAAGAGCTTCTTGGAGACCGTGAATTAGAGCAGATGAAGAAAGACATGGCTGTACAGAAAGCAGTTACTCTTGTAGCAGACGAGGCAAAGGAAGCGTAAGCGGACATCTTTGAAATCCACTGTGACGCGACGAATGGAGGCATATATATGAGTTTAGTACCTTATGTCATTGAGCAGACAAGCAGGGGAGAGAGAAGCTACGACATTTATTCCAGACTTCTGAAGGACAGAATTATTTTTCTGGGAGAGGAAGTCAATGATGTGAGCGCCAGCATTATTGTGGCACAGCTTCTGTTCCTGGAGGCTGAAGATCCGAACAAGGACATCCAGCTTTATATCAACAGTCCGGGAGGATCTGTCACCGCAGGTATGGCGATCTATGACACCATGAAATATATCAAATGTGACGTATCCACTATCTGTCTTGGAATGGCAGCCAGCATGGGCGCCTTCCTTCTGGCAGGAGGAACCAGGGGTAAGAGATTTGCCCTGCCACATTCTACCATTATGATCCATCAGCCTTCCGGCGGTGCGCAGGGTCAGGCTACGGAAATTCAGATCGTGGCAGATCATATCGCACAGACGAAGAGGACTTTGAATGAGATGCTGGCAGAAAACACAGGGCAGCCTCTTGAAGTGGTTGAGAAGGATACCGACCGGGATAATTATATGACTGCAGAAGAAGCAAAAGCATATGGACTGATCGACGGTGTTGTCGAGCATAAATAAAAAGACGAAAGAAAAGACTCCTCTAACAGGGAGTCTTATCTTGCTTTTATCTCAGCATATCAAATAGAAAGGAAACGAAAAATATCCATGGCAGATAAGATAAGAGACGGAAAAGTCAGATGCTCTTTTTGCAATAAATCGGAGGATCAGGTACGCAAACTGATCGCAGGTCCGGAAGGAGTATTTATCTGTGATGAATGTATAGGAATCTGTGCAGAAATCATGGAAGAAGAACTGGCGCCCTATGACCAGGAGAATTACGACAGTGAGATCAATCTGCTGAAACCGGAGGAGATTCATAAAATTCTGGACGATTATGTAATCGGACAGGATGATGCAAAAAAAGCTCTTTCTGTGGCAGTTTACAATCACTACAAAAGGATCACTGCAGCCAAAAACCTGGATGTAGAGCTGCAGAAAAGCAATATTCTTATGCTTGGACCGACCGGCTCCGGAAAGACACTTCTTGCACAGACACTTGCCCGCCTTCTGAATGTCCCCTTTGCCATTGCAGACGCTACGACTCTGACAGAGGCAGGCTATGTAGGTGAGGATGTGGAAAACATTCTTCTGAAGATCATACAGGCGGCGGATTATGATATCGAACGGGCTCAGTACGGCATTATTTATATTGATGAAATTGATAAGATCACCAGAAAATCCGAAAATGCATCGATTACCCGTGACGTATCCGGAGAAGGTGTACAGCAGGCGCTGCTGAAGATTCTGGAGGGTACGGTTGCAAGCGTTCCGCCACAGGGAGGAAGAAAGCACCCGCATCAGGAATTTATCCAGATTGATACTACAAATATCCTGTTTATCTGCGGTGGCGCTTTTGACGGAATAGAAAAGATCATCGAAGCACGTCAGGATACGAAATCCATTGGATTCGGAGCAGAGGTTTCCTCTAAACAGGAAAGAAATGTAGGAGAAGTGCTGAAGCAGGTAATGCCTGAGGATTTTGTAAAGTTTGGTCTGATCCCGGAGTTTATCGGACGAGTTCCGGTAGTGGTTACTCTGGATGGTCTGGATGAAAAAGCGCTGATCCGTATTTTAAGAGAACCGAAAAATTCTCTTACCAAGCAGTATCACAAGCTGTTTGAGCTGGATGGAGTGGAGATCGACTTTCAGGAGGAAGCGCTGGAGCTGGTTGCAAAGAAATCCCTGGAACGCAAAACAGGAGCCAGAGGACTTCGCTCCATTATGGAGACCTCCCTTATGGATCTTATGTATAAGGCGCCTTCGGACAGTACAATCCGTAAAGCGATCATTACCAGAGAGACGGTAGAGGGAACCGGAGAGCCGGAGATCATCCGTGGAGAAGAGCCGGAACAGCCGGCAGGAAAGAGAAACCCACGTTCCAGAAAGAAAGGCAGATCAGAAACTGCCTGAGGAAGGAAATGAATATACATGACACAGTCAACAAATATCTTGCCGGCGATCGCCCTTAGGGGAACTACGATCCTACCGGATATGATCGTCCACTTTGATGTGAGCAGAGAACGCTCTGTCAGAGCAGTTGAGGCAGCCATGCTCCATGATCAGGAGATTTTTCTGATTACTCAGAGAGACCCTGAAATCCAGGAGCCGGGGCTTTCACAGCTTCATAAGGTGGGAACGATCGCATATATCAAACAGGTGATCAAGCTTCCGCACGATCTTCTCCGCGTGTTTGTAGAAGGACGGGAAAGAGCTGCCCTGCTGTCACTGAAGCAGGAGGAACCTTTCCTCAGTGCAGAGATATCAGTAATTGAAACAGACGAAGATCAGTATGGAACAAACATCAGAGAAGCCATGCACAGAAGTCTCAGTAATCTGTTCCAGCAGTATAGTGCAGAAAGCAGAAAAGTCAGCAAAGAGCTGACAGTACAGATACTGAACATCGAAGACCTGGATGAAATGATCACGCAGATTTCTGTGAATATTCCACTGACATGGCAGAACAGGCAGAAGTTTCTGGAAGCAATCACACTGGAAAACAGATATGAGGTACTGGGGGGAATTCTCCAGAATGAAATAGAAATCCTCAAGGTGGGACAGGATCTGCAGAAGAAGCTGAAGACCCGGATCGACAAAAATCAGAGAGACTATATTCTGCGCGAGCAGCTGAAACTGATCAGGGAGGAACTCGGCGAGGAAAATACTGCGGATACAGCTGAGGAATACCGCACAAAACTGAAAGAACTGGATGCACCGAAAGAAGTAAAGGATAAAATAGCCAAAGAGATCGGACGTTTTAAATCCATGAACAGCAGTGCGGCAGAAAGCGCAGTTTTGAGCACATATATCGAAACACTTCTCAGTCTGCCGTGGAATAAGCGTTCCCTGGATTCTGAGGATCTGAAGGAAGCCTGGAGAATCCTTGAGGAAGGTCATTATGGTCTGAAGGATGTAAAAGAGAGGATCATGGAGTTCCTTTCCGTCCGTAAGCTTACCAGAGGAGGTAAAAGTCCGATATTATGTCTGGTAGGTCCTCCGGGAACCGGTAAGACTTCCATAGCAAAATCTGTGGCAGAAGCTCTTCACAAAAAATATGTCCGCATCTGTCTGGGCGGTGTCCGGGATGAGGCAGAGATCCGTGGTCACAGAAAAACCTATGTAGGAGCCATGCCGGGACGAATCACGGTTGCTCTTCAGCAGGCAGGTGTCAGCA
Source organism: uncultured Blautia sp. (assembly GCA_900541985.1). Lineage (GTDB taxonomy): Bacteria > Bacillota > Clostridia > Lachnospirales > Lachnospiraceae > Blautia_A. The sequence continues at coordinate 70,485 of UQLX01000001.1, forward strand.
ATCCACTGATGCTTCTGGATGAGATAGACAAAACAAGCAGCGATTATAAGGGAGATACTTCCGCTGCTCTTCTGGAGGTTCTGGATCCGGAGCAGAACAGCCGGTTTAATGATCATTATGTGGAGGTTCCGCAGGATCTTTCAGAGGTATTGTTTATTGCCACAGCCAATGACATGCAGGAGATCCCGCGTCCATTGCTGGACCGTATGGAAGTGATCGAGATTTCCGGCTATACAGAAAATGAGAAAGAGCATATTGCAAAGGAGCATCTGATTCCCAAGCAGATGGAGATCAATGGTATTCCAAAAGGCAGTCTGGCGATCCAGACACCGGCGCTCCGCAAAATCATCAATCTTTATACCAGAGAAGCCGGTGTGCGTGATCTGGAGAGAAAAATCGGACAGATCTGCCGGAAATCAGCCAGAGAGATCATGGAAAATGATCTGGCAAAGGTAAAGGTTACAACCAAAAATCTGGAAAAATTTCTTGGTAAGAGCCGCTATTCTTATATGATGGCAAACAAAAAGGATGAGATTGGTATTGCCAGAGGACTTGCGTGGACACAGGCAGGCGGAGATACGCTTCAAATAGAAGTGAATGTAATGCCTGGAAAAGGGGAGCTTGTACTGACCGGTCAGCTTGGTGATGTAATGAAAGAATCTGCGCAGGCGGGTATTTCTTATATCCGTTCCGTGGCAGAAAAGTATGATATCAAGCCTGCATTTTTCCAGGAAAATGATATTCATGTACATATTCCGGAGGGAGCTGTTCCCAAAGACGGACCATCGGCAGGGATCACAATGGCAACAGCCATGCTGTCCGCTATTGTGAAAAAGCCGGTAAGAGCAGATGTAGCCATGACGGGAGAGATCACGCTCAGAGGAAGAGTACTTCCGATCGGCGGTCTGAAAGAGAAGCTTCTCGCAGCCAAATATGCAAAAATACAGGAGGTGCTGGTTCCGGCAGAGAACAGAGCGGACATTGAAGAGATGGACGCAGAGATTCTGGACGGATTGAAGATCTCCTTTGTGGAAAACATGAAAGAAGTGCTCCATCGGGCACTGACCAGAGATTAAAGAAACAGAGAGGAAACCAATGGTTATTAAACAGGCAGAGTTAGATATTGTATGCGGTGTCACCAGTAAGCTTCCGGATACGGGAATGCCGGAGGTAGCATTTGCAGGAAAATCCAATGTGGGGAAATCCTCCCTGATCAACGGGCTGATGAACCGGAAGTCGCTGGCACGTACCAGCGGACAGCCGGGAAAGACCCAGACGATTAATTTTTATAAGGTCAATGGGGAAATGTATCTGGTGGATCTTCCGGGTTATGGTTATGCAAAGGTTTCTCAGGCGGAAAAAGAAAAATGGGGAAAGATGATTGAAAAATATCTCCATACTTCTAAGAATCTGAAAGCAGTTTTTCTGCTTATTGATATCCGCCATGAGCCTTCTGCCAACGACAGACAGATGTATGACTGGATCCTGCATAATGGCTATGAACCTATTATCATAGCAACAAAGCTGGATAAGCTGAAAAGAAGCCAGGTTCAGAAACACCTGAAAATGGTTCGCGAAGGACTTCAGGTAAAAAAAGGAACTGCAGTGATCGCCTATTCAGCGGAGACCAAACAGGGAAGAGAAGAAATCTGGGAGCTGATCGACTCTCTGACAGGAAAAGAAGATCCTGCAGAAGAAGTCTGAAAGGATAAAAAATGGGAATCATCAAAGCTTTAAAGGTTGGATTTGATTATTTTAAATATGATGATGACGGCAATATACAGGAAACACAGAGGGCAGTTGATGATGTCAGCGTAGACATCCAGGAAGGGGAATTTGTAGCAATCCTGGGGCATAACGGTTCTGGAAAATCTACTTTTGCCAAGCATATCAATGCCCTTCTTCTTCCTACGGAGGGCACTGTCTGGATCGATAAAATGGATACCCTGAAAGAGCCGGAACTGTGGAAGATCCGGCAGAAGGCAGGAATGGTATTTCAGAATCCGGACAACCAGATTATTGGTACGGTTGTAGAGGAAGATGTGGGATTTGGTCCGGAAAATATGGGAGTACCCACGGAAGATATCTGGAAAAGGGTGGAGGAAAGCCTGAGTAAAACAGGGATGACAGCGTATCGCCATCATTCACCGAATAAGCTTTCCGGAGGGCAGAAGCAGAGAGTGGCGATCGCCGGTGTTATGGCTATGCGCCCCCGGTGCATTGTCCTGGATGAGCCTACGGCCATGCTTGACCCTAATGGCCGAAAAGAAGTGCTGGATGCAGTACATCAGCTGAACAGACAGGAAAAGGTGACGGTCGTCCTGATCACGCACTATATGGAAGAAGTGATCCAGGCAGATCATGTCTATGTTATGGATGAGGGACATGTAGTGATGGAAGGAACGCCAAGAGAAATTTTTTCTCAGGTGGAGACTTTGAAAAAGTACAGACTGGATGTGCCGCAGGTTACACTTCTTGCACATGAACTGAAAAAATCCGGAGTCGATCTTCCGGATGGGATCCTTACTACGGAGGAACTGGTGAACGCCTTATGTCAATAGAGTTAAAAAATGTAACATATACCTATAGTCCGGGAACAGCTTATGAGATTCATGCATTAAAGGATATCAATCTGAATATTCCTGACGGACAGTTTATCGGAGTGATTGGTCATACCGGAAGCGGGAAATCTACGCTGATTCAGCATCTGAACGCTCTGATCCGACCTACCTCGGGAACAATTCTCTATAATGGAGAAGATGTGTGGGCAGAGAAGTATGACAGGCGAAGTCTGAGAAGTCAGGTGGGACTTGTATTTCAGTATCCGGAGCATCAGCTTTTTGAAAGTGATGTGATCTCAGATGTCTGTTTTGGACCTGTAAATCAGGGAATGAGCCGGGAAGAAGCAGAAAAAGAAGCAAAAAAGGCACTTCTTCAGGTTGGATTTAAAGAAAAAAATTTCAGCAAGTCTCCTTTTGAACTTTCCGGAGGTCAGAAAAAACGAGTGGCCATAGCCGGGGTACTTGCCATGAATCCAAAGATCCTGATTTTGGATGAGCCTACAGCAGGGCTGGATCCGAAAGGACGGGACGAGATTCTGGATCAGATCGCAGAGCTTCACAAGGTACGGGGGATTACGATCATCCTGGTATCTCACAGTATGGAGGATGTGGCAAAGTATGTGGAGAGGCTGATCGTGGTCAATCATGGAGAGATCGCCTTTGACGATACGCCCAGAAAAGTGTTTGCGCATTATCAGGAACTGGAGACGATGGGACTTGCAGCGCCTCAGATTACCTATATCATGCATGCACTGAAAGAAAAGGGACTGGATGTGGATCCGGATGCCACCACAGTGGAAGAAGCGGCGAAGGATATTCTGAGAACCCTGAAGGAAACCGGTTCTCCGCTTTTGAAGGGAGGACATAACGATGATTAGAGATATTACCATCGGACAGTATTATCCGGCAGATTCTCCTCTTCATAAGCTGGATCCAAGAACCAAGCTTATGGGGACACTGATTTTTATTATTTCGGTGTTCTTATTCCATACCATACCCGGATATGCGGTGGCAACATTATTTTTGGCTGCTTTGATCAAAATTTCCAAAGTGCCTGTAAAATTTATTTTCAAGGGTCTGAAAGCAATTTTTATGATCCTTCTGATCACCATGCTGTTCAATGTGTTTCTGACACCTGGAGAGGTGATCTGGAAACTGGGATTCCTGAAAATGACGAAAGAGGGAATTTCTCTGGCCGTAAGGATGGCTATCCGTTTGATCTATCTGGTGATCGGCTCCTCTCTTATGACACTGACAACTACGCCGAACCAGCTTACAGACGGACTGGAAAGAAGTCTTCGTCCATTAAATCGACTTCGTGTGCCGGTTCATGAGATTTCTATGATGATGTCGATCGCTCTTCGTTTTATCCCGATCCTGTTGGAGGAGACGGATAAGATCATGAAAGCGCAGATCGCCAGAGGTGCGGATTTTGAAAATGGAAATCTGATCCAGAAAGTAAAAAATATGGTTCCTCTTCTGGTGCCTCTTTTTATTTCTGCATTCCGCAGGGCCAATGATCTTGCAATGGCTATGGAAGCGCGCTGTTATCATGGAGGAGAGCACAGAACACAGATGAAACCTCTCTGCTATCAAAAAAGAGATTATGTGACCTATTTGATCCTGGCAGCTTATCTGGCTGTTGCGATCATATTCCGGGTGGTGGGAATATGAAACGAGTAGGACTTGTCGTTGCCTATGATGGCACAAATTACTGCGGCTGGCAGATCCAGCCAAACGGAATTACCATTCAGGGTGTGCTGAATGACGCACTTTCAGAGCTTCTGGGAGAAAAAATAGAAACCATCGGTGCCAGCCGGACAGATGCAGGAGTTCATGCGCTGGGAAATGTGGCGGTATTTGATACAAATACCAGGATACCAGGAGAAAAAATTTCCTATGCTCTGAATCAGAGACTCCCGGAGGATATCCGGATCCAGTTTTCGGAGGAAGTAGAACCGGATTTTCACCCGAGATACTGTGACAGTGAAAAAACATATGAATACAGGATTCTGAACCGGAAGTTTCCGGTTCCCACAGAACGCCTCTATTCTTATTTTTATCATTATAAGCTGGATGTGGCAAAGATGCAGGAGGCAACCTCCTATCTGATCGGACGCCATGATTTTGCCAGCTTCTGCGGAACAGGAGCCCAGGTAAAATCAACGATCCGTACTGTGACCGGGATCGATGTATGGAGAGACGGCGATATTGTTACGATCCGGGTTTCCGGCGAAGGATTTCTTTATAATATGGTGCGCATCATTGCCGGAACACTGATCCAGGTAGGAAATGGACAGTATCCGCCGGAGCGCGTCCGCGATATCCTGAATGCCTGTGACAGATCTGTGTCCGGACCTACTGCGCCGGCTCATGGACTGACCTTAATGGGAATTGAATTTTTTGACTGATATTCAGGAGATGTAAGTTTATTATGATTGAATTGTTGGCTTCTTTATTTATCAGAGACAGACGAAATTATACCTCGCCTGCTGTCCGACAGTCCTATGGAACGCTTTGCGGGGCAGTAGGCATCGGGCTGAATATCGTGCTGTTTCTGGGAAAGTGGATTGCAGGATTTCTGAGTGGCTCCATTGCCATTACCGCAGATGCATTTAACAACCTTTCCGATGCAGGTTCATCTATAATCACACTGATCGGATTTCGGATCTCAGGACAGAGACCGGACCCTGAGCACCCGTTCGGACATGGAAGGATGGAGTATATTTCCGGTCTGCTTGTTTCGGTAGCCATCCTGATCATGGGATTTGAACTGGTAAAATCCTCTGTGGAAAAACTGTTCCATCCGGAACCGATTGAGAGCAGTCCCGTGATCATTGGAATTCTGGCTGCTTCCATACTTGTAAAGATTTATATGTTTTATTATAACCGGGCAGTAGGCAAAAAGATTGAAAGCGCCGCCATGCATGCAACAGCCATGGACAGCTTAAGCGATACCATATCCACAGCGCTTGTACTTGCGGCAACCGTGATCAGTCAGTATACCGGTCTTCTGCTCGATGGCTGGTTTGGGATTCTGGTAGGTCTTTTTATTCTCTATACCGGAGCATCCACCATTAAAGAGACCATGGATCTTCTTCTTGGTCAGCCGCCGAAGGAGGAATTTATTGACGAGATTCATGAGATCGTAACTTCTCATGATCTGGTTTACGGAATCCATGATCTGATCGTTCATGATTATGGTCCCGGTCGTCTGATGGTCTCTCTTCATGTGGAAGTGGATTCCGAGGGGGATATCCAGGCTATCCATGAGCAGATCGATCATATTGAGAATGAGCTTCAGGAAAAGCTGCACTGCTCAGCCACTATCCATATGGATCCGATTGTGACCAATGATGAGGAAGTTGTGGAGATGCGCCAAAAGGTCAATGAGATTGTACGGGAGACAGATCCGACTTTCAGTATGCATGATTTCCGTATGGTAAAGGGTCCAACCAGCACAAATCTGATTTTCGACGTGTCAGTACCAAGCGGATGCAAAAGTACAGACAATGAGATCATGAACAGTCTGAAGGATAAGATCCGGAAGCTTCCGGGAAGCAAATACTTCCCGGTAATCCAGATCGATCATGAATATTACTGATTTTTTTGCAGACCGGAGCCGAAGGGCAGAAGCGTGTCAGAGCTGTCTGATCAGCCTTTCAAGAAGATCACCCTGAAGATAGTAGGTGGTCTCGAAATGAAGGAAGGACATGGAGTTTTCATCCCAGAGCAGCATCAGCTTAGGCGGAAACTCCTCATCCCCTTCCCAGAACTGAAGCAGTACAGGAAAGTAGGGAGTGACCGGGATCAGGCAGGTAATATCAGCGCCGGCAAGTTTTTCCTGTACCTGCCCGGTCTTCCGGCTGATCCGGTATGGCGTGTGGAGATAATCCAGATAGATCCATGTTTCATCAGAGATCAGGTGAAACCGCCGGATCAGCATTTCCTGATCATATTCCATAAAGAGTTTTTTTCAATATCTACCTGAAGATCATAATTGGATGCTATGCTTTTTCTTTTCATTGTGAACTCCTTTTTGTGTCGAAGAGCGTTTTTCAAAGAAACTGTTAAATAATTATTTATCATTGGTTTTATTGTAGCATGCTTTTCTTTATAATTACAGATGATGGAGCAAACATAGAACGAAAAAAAGCATATTTCAGGTTTTTCCTTATAAAATCCTTATAATCATCTCGTATCCTGTAGATGTAAAAGAAAAACAGGGCTGCTGATGACCAGGCTTCTGCGAAAGACATCGGCTGCTTATTTTACAGGAGGAAAAGATGAGTCAGAATATCATAGAAATCAAAAATCTTGAAAAATCATTCAAATATCACAAAGTACTTAATAACATATCCATGGCAATTCCGGAAGGCTGTGTATACGGTCTTCTGGGGCCAAACGGCGCAGGCAAATCCACAATTTTGAAAATGCTTGCAGGTCTTCTGCGGCCGGATTCGGGAAAAATCCTGTTCCGGGGACAACCGTGGAGCAGAAAAAATCTGGAAGAAACAGGCTGCCTGATCGAAACACCACCTATTTATGAGAATCTGTCTGCCTGGGAAAATCTGAAGGTGAGGGCTCTCCTTCTCGGAGAGTCAGAAGAGCGGATGCGGGAAGTTCTTGAGACAGTGGATCTTACCGGTACAGGAAGAAAACCGGCGGGGAAATTTTCTCTGGGAATGAAACAGAGACTGGGAATTGCCATTGCCCTTCTGGGACGTCCGAAGCTTCTGATTCTGGACGAACCGGTTAATGGTCTGGATCCACTGGGAATACAGGAACTGCGGCAGATGATCCGAAATTTTCCCAGGCAGGGGATCACTGTGATCGTATCCAGTCATATTTTAAGCGAGATTCAACAGACGGCAGATTATATAGGGATACTGGCAAATGGAAAGCTGGGATATGAAGGAACTATGGATACGCATACAGATCTGGAACAGCTTTTTCTGGATATTGTGGCGGCGGAAAGGGAGGCAAGATAAATGAAGAATTATTTTTATGCGGAAAAATTAAAATACCGCGGTACGTTTTTGTGGGGGCTGCTGTTTCTGATGCCTGCAGTCTGCACCTTCCTGTCTGCTCAGCTTACCCATAATTATTTTGCCATGGATGGCTATAACTGGTGGTATATCACGATGCTTCCGGGATTTCTGGTTATTATCTGCGGTCAGATCGGGGGAAAGGATCTGAAAAAGCAGAACCGTACCATAGGATCTCTTCCGGCAGATATGGGAAAAATCTGGGATGCCAAGATTCTTCTGGCTGTGACGCTGAGTGGAGTAGCTACACTGATTCTGCTTATTCTGATCCTGATTGGGACAGCAGCTATGGAAAAAAGTCTTCATATGACTTTCATCAATCCTCCTTCGGTGGAAAGGCAGATCCTTGCAGCCTTTCTGATCTGGATCACTTCTCTCTGGATGCTTCCGTTTTGCCTTTTTCTGGTGCAGAAAACAGGTGTGATTCTTATGGTAGTGATAAGCCTTGCGTCCAGTCAGATACTGGCGCCTCTTATTGCCCTGAAAAACTGGTTTTTTCTGGTTCCTTTTGGGATTACGGCAAGGGTGATGTGCCCGGTATTGCGTACGCTTCCAAACGGATTACCCGCAGAACCGGGACAGATTACTTTCACACAGGAATTAATGAGTGTTTCTGCGGCAGCGACAGGAGTGGGCGCCTCCCTTCTGTGGTTTGGAGGATTCTGGTTTCTGACCCGGAAATGGTACAAAAGGCAGGTGGAAGTCTGATGAAAAGAGTAAAAGCGGAACTATATAAAATGCATCATACTTTTTTGATTCCAATTCATATCCTGATACCGGTGATTTCAGCAGGTGTTTTTCTTGCGTGGACCAGGATGAGCGCCCAGCTTCAGTTTTCTGTTTTTGTACAGGCGGTGGGAGTGGCTTTTCCGGCGCTTTCCGCTCTGATCTGTGCGGGAAGTGTGGAACTGGAACTCCCCGGGCATTTTCAGGGATTCCTCATGCTTCCTGGAAGAAAGGAAAGCGCCCTTCTGGCAAAATGGATCACTTTGCAGAGTATGGCTTTTCTGGCTGTAATGGGAGCCATGATTATTTATGGAGCAGGAAACCGCCTGATATTAGGCGATATGGAAATATCGTTTTCTGTTTTTCTGAAAGCAGGAGTGCTTCTCTGGCTGGGAAGTCTGCCTCTTTATCTGGAGCATTTGTTTCTCAATCTCTGCCTTTCAAAAGCCGTGTCACTGGCTGTTTCCATAGGGGAACTTCTTATCTCTGCTCTGTTTCTGACAGGACTTGGAGAGGGGAAATGGCAGTATGTTCCCTGTACCTGGAGCGCTCGTGGAACCTCTCTGTATCTTGCAGAAAAATTTAACAGAAGAGCAGCACTGGGAGCTTCTGCCACGGAGCTGCATGAGATTCTGACCTGCGTCTTGATGGGCGTGAGTCTTTGTGTCATAATCTTTATATGGTTTCATTTTTATGAAGGAAGACAGGAAAATGATTAGGAGGAAAACATATGTGCAGGATTCTGGCTGTTGATGATGATCAGGGGATTCTGGCAGTGATCCGTAAAGCACTGGAAAAGGAAGGCTATCTGGTGGATACGCTGGATGACCCGGAAAAAATAAATCCGGAGAGATTAAGTGATTATCAGCTGATCCTTCTGGATGTTATGATGCCGGGAACAGATGGATTTACAGTCTGCCGCAGGATTCGGGAACAGGTGGACTGCCCCATACTTTTTGTAACGGCAAAAACAGAAGAAGGTGATCTGATCACCGGTTTTGGTCTGGGGGCAGACGATTATATCAGAAAACCCTTTGGTCTGGGAGAACTGCGGGCAAGGGTGGCGGCTCATCTTCGTCGGGAGAGCAGGGAAAAAAGGCATCGGGTCACTTTGGGCGATCTGGAATTTTCTCTGCAGTCGAAAGAGATATATTGTCAGGGAAAGCAGATTCCTCTGACAAAAAGCGAATATGCCATCTGTGAGTATCTTGCCCTGAACCGGGGGCAGGTGTTTTCAAAAGAGCGGATTTATGAGTATGTTTTTGGATACGATGGAGAAAGTGACAGCTCTGCCATTACAGAGCATGTGAAAAACATCCGGGCGAAACTTCAGAAGGTGGGAGTGTCGCCTGTAGAAACGGTGTGGGGGATCGGGTATAAATGGAAGTGAAAAGCGGCAAAAAAATAACCCTGACAGGTCTCTTTGGAAAATATATCCTGAGCTTTACCGGCATAGTGATCCTGCTGGCTTTTTTCTGCTTTTTTGTAATGCTGGGCACTGTCACCATGATCGGAGGTCTTTTGCTTCCGGCCAACTATGCGGAACAGGTTCTGGCAGAAAACGGCGAGGAGATCCGAAATGCAGAAAGGGTGACAGAGAAGCTGATACCTGCGGGAACTCTTTATGGAGTCTTTTCGGAAGATGGAAAACTTCTTTATGGAAATTTTGATGAAAAAGAAGAAAAAAACGCATGGGACAAATACCGGAAAGATAATAAATATGCAGAGGGAAAAGGTTATTATTCTTTTTTTCAGAGAAAAAACGGCGAGGTATGTATTACAAAATATTTTATAGAAGTCCGTTATGCAAAGGAAAGATGGAATCAGATTCTTCCGCCGGCGGAACAGCTTACCACCTGGTTTACCATAGGTTTGTTTATTATTCTGACAGTTGTCAGCGGTTTTATCCTGTCCAGATGCTTTGCCCGAAGGATGAAAAAACAGCTGGAGGGGCTTTGCGAGGCAACGGAAAAAATTGCTGCCAACAACCTGGAATTTGAGAGCAGGCTATCGGAAATTCAGGAGATCGGAGATGTCATGATGTCCCTGGAAAAAATGAAGCTTGCGCTGAAGGCTTCTCTCCAGCAGCAGTGGGAATCCGAGCAGCAGAAAAACCGGCAGATTTCTGCCCTGGCACACGATATCAAAACGCCTTTGACCGTAGTCCGGGGAAATGCAGAGCTTCTTTCTGAGGGAGAGTCCGGAGAAGAAGAGCAGGAATGTATTCGGGAGATTTTGAAAAATGTGGATTACATGGAGCAGTATCTGGATTCTATGCGTCAGGTTCTGAGAGGCAGGGAAAAAGAAGAAATAAAGAAGCTGGTGAGAGCAGAAGAGCTGACCCGAAAACTTCGGGAGGAAGCAGAGGCTCTTGGGGCAGCGGAGAAGATTCCGGTGATCCTGGAAAGCAGAAATCCGAATGCGGGAAAAGAGGAGGGATTCTCTGCTTATGAGAAAGCAGATTCGGAAAGTACAGGAGAAATCCTCTGCTGTATAGACGAAGTGATGCGGGCATGGAAAAACATTCTTGGAAATGCGCTGGAGCATACAGATTCTGCTCAGGGAATCCATATAGAGATCCGTACAGAGGAGATAGCAGAGGATGGGCGTTTTTCCGGAAGCTATCTTGTGGCTTTGGTAAGGGATCATGGACCGGGATTTTCCGGGCAGGCGCTTGTCTACGGAGCAGAGCCATTTTTCAGCGGAGATAACAGCCGCCATGACCGGACTCATCAGGGACTGGGATTGTCTATTGCAGATACTTTTATGAAAAAGCAGGGAGGATTTCTAAAATTCGCGAATTCAGAGGATGGGAGCGGAGCAGAGGTTTCCCTCTGGATCAAAACAGTTGATAATAAAGGGGACTGAATAAGAATTCCCGGGAATCAGAAACGATTCCCGGGTGTTTTTATTTTTTTGGAAAAAATTTTTCGATATAGGAAGCGGTGAGACTGATAAAACTGTCGGTATCCAGATTATTGTCCCGGATTGTCTCGTGCATGGAAAGACCGTCGGAAAGGAGCAGCAGAAGCCATGCAAAATATTCGCCGGATACCTTGTCGGTACGTTTGGAAATTTTTTCTGCGATCAGGGAGGCGAAGCACTGGTAGCGCCGGATCAGATGCGTCCGTATTTCTTCGTTGCCGATCATGGCATCATAAAAAAGCGGAAGACGGAGTCTAACCCCTGCCACATCACGTTCCAGAATATATTTTACCAGACGGTGGAGAGAAGTGTCCTTGTCTGCATTTTCAGTCCACTGACAAAGTTCCTTCCATTGTTCATCCAGGTATTTATCTGTGATGGCAAAAAGGATCTCGTTTTTATTTTTAAAATGATAATAGAGAGTTCCCTTGGAAATGCCCGTCTGGGCTGCCAGCTGGGAAAGAGAAATCTCTGAAAAGGGTTTTTCTGCTAAAAGTTCTTCCGCAACTTCGATGATCAGGCTGCGGACATCTTCTTTACGGGGAGCGGCCATAGGTGTACCTCCTGAAATCTGTTTACAGAAATATCATAGCGTGTTTTGTATGCTTTGCCTATAAAAACTGTGAAAATGATAATAAATTTATTGACTTTGCATAAAAACATGATACTATAAGATAAAAGAGTCGTACATATGACCGACTTGCGAAAGAAGGGATATAGATGGATTGTCAGAAACTTCAAAAAAAGTCAGAAGTGTCTATGGAAATAGTGTCTATCCTGCCTATATTTCCAAAAAATCCGGCTGGGCAGAGCAGGATCCGGATTTTTACTACCAGAATCTCTGCCGGGTTTTCTGGCAGCTGAAGGAAAGCTTTCCGGAAATTTTTGCTCGGGTCGAGGCAGTGACTCTGACCACGATCCGCTGCACCAGTGTGTGCGTGGGACGTGACGGCAGGCCTCTGCGTGCGGCCATTCTCTGGCTTGACCAGAGAAGAGCGTCAGGGAAACTCCGGATGAAGCCATGGGCTGTGGCAGCCATAAAGGCAGTGGGAATGACAAAAACGCTGAATCTGCAGTATCAGAAATCCCACTGTAACTGGATCCGGGAAAACGAACCGGATATCTGGGCAAAAACAAAAAAATATGTACTCTTAAGTACTTATCTGAATTACAGACTGACCGGAAGAATGGCAGATTCCACCGCCTCCATCGTGGGCTATTTGCCCTATGATTTTAAAAACAGGCGATGGAAAAAGGCAAATGATCTGGTGCGTCCTGTGTTTGACATTCCGGATGAAATGATGTGTGAACTGGTACCACCGGGGGCGTATATCGGTTCTCTGACAAAAGAGGCAGCCGAGGATCTGGGGCTTTCCGGTAAACTGAAGCTCATTTCTACCGGAACAGACAAGGCCTGCGAAGTTCTGGGACTGGGCTGTGTCAGCAAAAAAAGAGCTGCCTTCAGCTTTGGAACCACAGCAACGGTTACTTTTACGACCGGGGAATATCTGGAACCGGAAACCTTTATTCCACCTTATGATGCGATCCTTCCGGGGCACTTTAATCCGGAAATCGAGATTTTCCGTGGCTACTGGCTGATCTCCTGGTTTAAAAAGGAATTTGCCCAGAAAGAGGTCATGGAGGCAATAGAAACAAAGGTACAGCCGGAAGAGCTTTTGAACAAAAGACTGAAAGAGGTTCCGGCAGGATGCCAGGGGCTTCTGCTCCAGCCGTACTTTACTCCGAATCTGACGATGCCGGAGGCAAAAGGTTCGGTGATCGGACTTTCTGATGTTCACACAAGGATCCACCTGTATCGGGCGATCATTGAGGGAATCAATTTTGCTCTTATGGACGGAATGCGCCATATGGAAAAAAGAGGAAATTTTCGGTTTGAGGAGATCCGGGTAGGCGGCGGAGGCGCGCAGAGCAGTGAAATCTGCCAGATCACGACTGGTATGTTCGGGCTTCCTGTAGTGCGGACACAGACCTATGAGGTTTCCGGGATCGGAAGTGCCATTCCTGCTTTTGTGACTCTGGGAGTTTTTGATGATTATAAAGAAGCGATTTCCCATATGGTACATAAAAAAGAAGTATTTAAACCTGATAAACGGCAGCCCCCTGAAAATTTAAGCAGCAGTCAGGAACTTTTGACAAAATTGTCTGTATCATAGTACAATGATAACAGGTTTAGGAAGATGAGAAAGGGGGGAGTTAAGATAAAAAAGAAAAACCTGCTGTTTTTGTACAGCCTGTTTCATTTCCTAGTGGATTTTTCTACGATCTATCTTATGTATACCCGGATCCTGCCACCTGTATTTGGGAGAGAGGAAGCTATCTGGTGGGTTCTGCTTTATAATGCGCTGGCCTTTGCAGTGCCTCTTCCTGTGGGGATACTGGTGGACAAATGGAACCGCAATCCACTGGCAGCGGCAGCAGGACTGGGGATGACCCTGGCAGGATATCTGTGGACGGGAAGCAGCCTGATCTCGCTTTTACTGGCAGGACTGGGAAACGGACTTTTCCATGTAGGAGGAGGACTGGATGTTCTGAATATGAGTGACGATCAATACACTCCAAGCGGATGCTTTATTTCTACAGGAGCTATGGGGGTGTTTCTGGGAACTTTTTTTGGAAAGAAGGTTTTTCCTGTGGAAGCGGTGATTTTGCCGGTGCTGACAGGAGGAATCCTGCTGTTTCTGATCTGTGGACGCATACATAAAAAAGAAAAGCTGCTTCAGAACCCTCCTGTTGGGCTTCCCTTTGGGAAAAAGGGCTTCGGAATGGTATTCACTGCTTTTTTTCTTGTGGTTGTCCTGCGGTCTTATACCGGAAGTATCCTGTCCTATGACTGGAAACAGCAAAGCTTCTGGAGCGTGGTATGTGCTCTGAGTGTCATGTTTGGAAAAATGGCAGGGGGTATTCTGGCGGATCTCTGGGGAACGGATAAGGTGATCCTGTCTTTGGGAGTGTCCGGGATTCTTTCTCTTTTTTCCTTTGCACACCCATGGGCAGGTATTGCGTCCATTTTTCTTTTTAATATGACCATGCCGGTTACGCTGTTATCTATGGCCCGGATATTTCCGAAAGCAAAGGGATTTGCCTTCGGTATCCTGACTTTTGCCCTGTTTCTGGGTGTGCTTCCAGTATGCATGCAGTGGGACAGTCCTCTTTTTTCACCGGGAGGACTGCTGGGACTTTCCTGGATTTCCATGATACTTCTGTATATGGGGTGGAAAAAGGAGAAAGTCTGTGTTTAGATATGTGCTGCTGGCTTTGCTGGTGACAGAAATATCAGAGCTTATGACAGCAGTAATCATGGGAATACGGGACTTTTACGAACTGCGCCTGGTGTTTCTTGTAAATCTGATGACGAATCCTCTGATCTCTGTTCTGAATCTGGCAGGGGGGATTTTTCTCGGCCCGGCGCTTAGATGGTATCTGATAGCCGCGGAGCTTGCCGTATGGCTGACAGAAGCAGCTGTATATCAAATCTGTATAGAGAAAAAAAGATCATTTCTGTTATTTTCCGCAGTGGCAAACGCAGTCTCTGTTTTTGCGGGAGTACTGGCAGGAAGGTGGATCTAAAAGGAGAGAAAACATGAAAAAGATAAAAAGAGCAGTGATTTGTATTTTGGCATTACTTTTAACTGTAGTACCGGTTTATGGAGATGCAATGATCGTACCGGATTATCAGGATGTGACAGTGGACTATTATGTAATCGTGTCTGCGCCTGACGGCGGGGTGAATTTCCGGTATGGAGCCGGAGTAGAGTACGATCAGATCATCAGTAATATGATTCCTAACGGGGAGATTCTGCATATTGTGGGAGAGCGCACTGCCAGTACAGGAAGAGCCTGGGGATATACCTGCTATCAGGATATGTGGGGATATGTAGCTCTTTCCCAGACCAGCTATTATGATATGGCACAGGCGCAGGCAGAGGCTGCGGCAAAAGCCGAGGCGGAACGTCAGCAGAAGGAGGCGGAAGCAAAAGCCGAAGCAGAGCGTCAGCAGAAGGAGGCGGAAGCAAAAGCTGAAGCAGAGCGGCTGCAGGCAGAGGCTGCGGCAAAAGCCGAGGCAGAGCGCCTGCAGCGAGAAGAAGAGACGAAGGCAAAGGAGGAAGCAGAACGTCAGCAGAAAGAAGCAGAGGAAGAAGCCAGACGCCTGAAAAAAGAGGCGGAAGAGATGAAACAGAAAAACAAGGCATTATTTATGAAACTGATTGTCTTGGCAGTCATCTGCCTGGTGCTTGCAGTTACAGCAGTGATTCTGATCATTTATTTTTATAAGCATAAAAGGAAGAAAAACAGGTAAGATTCAGGAGGCTTGCGTAACATGCGGATTTTTTTGATCGAAGATGATAAAGCGCTGGCAGAAGGGATTTCTTTTACATTACAAAGAGAAGGATATGAGACAGAGGTTTATTTTACCTGCAGAGAAAGCCGGGCGGCGTTGGATAAAAGTCAGCCGGATCTGGTGCTTCTGGACTGGAATTTACCGGATGGTGACGGACTTGCGCTTTGCCGGGAAATTTCTGAAAAATGGAGAATACCGATCCTGATGATCACAGCCCGGGATATGGAGATTGATCAGGTCATGTGTCTGGAAAGCGGCGCAGACGATTATATAGCCAAACCTTTTTCTCTTGCAGTGCTGAAAGCCAGGGTTGCAGCCCTGCTCAGGCGGCAGGGTGTATATGGAGAAGGAACGCTTACTTCCGGGCAGATCCGTGTGGATACCAGAGAAATGAGAGCCTGGAAGGGGGATCAGGAGCTGGATCTGAGTCTGACGGAGTACAGGCTTTTAAAATATTTTATGGAAAATAAGAATCAGGTGCTTTTAAAGGAACAGCTGCTGGCTCATGTGTGGGACAGCGGCGGCCGCTTTGTGGAGGAAAATACGCTGATGGTGAATATACGCAGGCTTCGGATAAAAATAGAAGAAGACGCCTCCCACCCGGAATATATCAAAACCGTACATGGAATGGGATATCTTTGGGAGGAACGAAGATGACAGAGAAAATTCTGACAGGAATCCTGATCCTGGCTGTTCTGGCAGTATTGCTGCTGGGGATTTCTTTTATAAAAGCCCTGAACCGGATGCAGAAGCTAATGTGGGATTATGAAGAAAATGGAAGCGCTGCTTTTTCTACTATGAAAGAGACACGGGAGTCCAAGCTGGAAAACAGACTGCAGAGACTCCTTGGGCAGGCTGCCCAAAAAGAAGAAAAGGCAGAAAAAGAAAGAGATGAAACTGCGGCTCTTTTATCTGATCTTTCCCACCAGCTGAAAGCACCGATGGCAAACGTGATCATGTACACAGAGCTTCTGGAGGATGAAAGCCTGGAACCGGAAGAGCGCCGGAGATTTGTACAGCAGACAAAGGAACAGGCAAGGAAAATGAAATGGCTTCTGGAAAGTATGCTGAAGGCTTCCCGACTGGAAACCGGGAGCATTTCTTTTTCTGCGGAATATACCTGTATCCGCAGGACCATTGGAACTGCCATCAGCGGTGTTTATGCCAAGGCAGAGGACAAGGGGATTACCATAGCAGCAGAGCCTTTTGAGGACCGGAAGCTGTATCATGATCCCAAATGGACCGCAGAGGCAATTGGAAATATTCTGGATAATGCCATAAAGTATTCTCCTTCCGGAAGTACGGTCCGTGTGCGAGTGCTGCCAATGGAAATTTATACGCAGATCGAGATCACAGATCAGGGGATAGGAATCGCCAGGGAGGAATATAATCAAATTTTTTGCCGTTTTTACCGCAGCCACAGCGTGGCGCAGGAGGAAGGCAGCGGACTGGGGCTGTATCTTGCGCAGCTGATTTTAAATAAGGAAAAGGGATATGTGACGGTAGCCTCCGAAAAAGGAAAGGGGAGCAGTTTTCGGATATTCCTTCTGAATGAAGTTCTGACAGTTTTGTAAGAACTTTTTTCTTTTTTGTCAGAGTGCTGTCAGAAACAGATGGTAATATGATGTTGAGGTAAAAAGATGCCAGGGTAATAAAGGCATCTTAACATATCAGTATCAAAAGAAGCAGGAGGTCAGGATCATGGAAATTCTCAGGACAGTAGATCTGAAAAAATATTATGGAACAGGAGAAAATCAGGTAAAAGCGCTGGATGGAGTGAATCTTTCTGTAGAGGAAGGGGAATTTCTGGCAGTGGTGGGAACCAGCGGATCGGGAAAAAGCACCCTTCTTCATATGCTGGGCGGTCTGGATTATGCAACCTCCGGCAGTGTATTTGTGTCCGGAAAAGAGCTTTTTAAACTGAATGAGTCGGAACTGACGATTTTTCGCAGAAGGAATATCGGTTTTGTTTTTCAGAATTATAATCTGGTTCCTATACTAAATGTTTATGAAAATATTGTATTGCCAATAGAACTGGATGGAGAAAAGCCGGATAAAAGATTTATAAAAGAGATCATGGAGATGCTTGGTATTCTCGAAAAAAAGAACAGTATGCCAAACCAGCTTTCCGGAGGGCAGCAGCAGAGGGTTGCCATAGCAAGGGCGCTGGCAAGCAAACCTGCGATTCTTCTCGCAGATGAACCTACTGGAAATCTGGACAGTAAGACCAGTCAGGAAGTGCTGGGACTTCTCAAACTGACGGGAGAACAGTTTCAGCAGACGATTGTGATGATCACACACAATGACTCCATGGCGCAGCTTGCAGACCGTGTGATCCGCATTGAGGACGGAAGGATCACAGGAGGGAGTGGGTTATGAGAAATAACAATCAGAAGGTCGTCAGCCGTCTTTCCGGAAGAAGCCTGAAAAACAATAAAATGAGGAACAGCTTTGTCATCGCTGCAATTGCTCTGACCTGTATGATGTTTACGGCTCTTGCTGCCTTGGGAATGGGGATTTCAGATGCCATGCAGGAAACTACCATGCGGGAAGTAGGCGGTCGTTTTCATGCCGGACTGAAGGGTGTGACTGAGGAGCAGATGAACCAGGTGACAGCGGATAAACGGGTAAAGGATTATTCATGGAACGTTTTTTTGGGTATGGCGGAGAACGTCGTAAAGAGACAGTATGAAATCCGTCTGGCACAGGGAGAAAAGGAACTGGAAAATTCTTTTATTGAACTGGAAGAAGGCGGTTTTCCGGAAAAAATGGACGATATCATTGTGGACACCTATCTTCTGGATGAAATGAAGCTTCCCTGTGAATTGGGGACTGACATTCCTCTGGATTTTACTTTTCATGGGCAGAAGGTCAGCAAAACCTTCCGGGTATGCGGCTGGTATGAAGGAAATAAGCTTGGCCATGCCTCAGAGCTTTATATTTCAGAAGCTTTCTGGAAAAATTTAAAAGGAACGATTACCGACCAGGAGTTGAAAGAGTGGGGTAAGACACATCCCCAGGACTCCGGTGCAGGTCTTTATTCTGTAGGTCTGTATTTTGACAGCCCTGCAGAAAGTGAGGATGCAGTACGAGCCATTATCCGGGATGCCGGTTATTATCCGGATGGAGAAGCAGAAGGATATAAACCGGAGGAATCCATTGATTATGGAGTTAACTGGGCATATATGGAGAATCGTGCAGAAAATGCAGATCCTCTGATGCTGGCAATTCTGAGTCTGGTTTTCCTGGCAATCCTGCTTACCGGTTATCTGATCATTTACAATATCTTTTATATTTCAGTGGTTCAGGATATCCGTTTTTATGGTCTTTTAAAAACAGTGGGAACCACAAAAAAACAGATCAGATCCATAATCCGCCGTCAGGCGCTGGTTTTATCGATTGTAGGGATTCCCATTGGTCTGGCAGCAGGATATGGAGTGTCTGAACTGCTTTTCCCCTTTGTTATGGAGATCACTTCCTATACAGATCTGGGGATCAGCCTGAAAATTCGCCCGCAGGTAGCTGTATTCGGAATCGTTTTTGCTCTTCTGACCGTTTTCATCAGCTGCCGGAAACCCGGAAAAATTGCCGGAAGCGTATCTCCGGTGGAGGCGATCCGGTATACAGAGGGAAAAGGCAGCCGTAAAAAAAGAAAGAAATCCGAAAACGGCGCGCGGATTCACCGGATGGCTTTGTCAAATCTGGGAAGGAATAAGAAAAAAACAACGCTGGTACTGGTATCTCTTTCTATGAGTATGATACTTTTATGCATCGTGCTTACAGGCGTAGGAAGCTTTCGGGTAGACGCCTATCTGGAACAGCGTCTTCTTGGCGACGTACTTCTGGCATCGGTAAACCTGACCGGAAGCAGTGCGGTAAGAGTGGCAGATTACCAGATAGATGAAGAATATGTGAAGCTGGCAGACGCACAGCCGGGAGTCACGGCGAAAAATGAGCTCTGGCAGATTTACAATAATGTGTCGCTTTTTACAGATGATACCGCAATGGAAAGATATCAGAGGTTTCAGGATCAGGGGCTTCTGCGGCAGGATGATTTTTCCTCCTCGATCATAGATGATGTGAAAAATCGAAGACAGCTGGAAGCCCGTACTTATGGCTATGACGAAGCTGTTCTTTCCAAACTGACGGTTCTGGACGGTCAGCTGGACCTGGAAAAATTTGTTCAGGGAGGCTATATTCTTCTGACAGACATTATCGGCGATCATACGGAAGGCGCCAGTATTTATAAGCCAGGGGAAAAGGTAAAGCTGCTTGTTCCTACCGAGGAGTCGGAGATTATCGAGGATAAAGACGAAAAAGGAGAAATCACTGGCCATCACTGGGAAAACCTGGGAGAAACAGAGTACGAGGTCATGGCCATTGTGGATATTCCCGGCAGTATGACAGACATGACTTATCCGGTAAACGGCGTACAGGCGGTGATCCCCAGACAGGATGTGGAACAGGCTATGGGCAGCTGGTGCTTTGGTATTTCCTACGAGGTGGAGGAGGAATATCTTGACAGCTTTATACAGACGGTAAAGGATTATTCGGAAAACGTAAACAAAGAAATGGGATATCTTTCCAAGGACGAACTGGTGGAAGGTTTCCAGACCATGAACAGTTCTATTCGCATGATCGGTATTGCTTTAAGTGCGGTGATTGCGTTCGTGGGAATCCTGAATTTTATCAATTCTATTATTACCGGCATCATTGCCAGAAAAAGAGAATTTGCCATCCTTTGCAGTATTGGAATGACAGAGCAGCAGCTAAAGAGGATGCTTCTGGAAGAAAGTATGTATTATGTGCTGATATCAGGGGGCATCAGCCTGATTCTTGGCACGGCACTTTCACGGATCATAATGACGGCATTGAACAATGTGATCCTGTTCTTTGCCTACCGCCCGAACTTCCAGACATTTGTCATTATGCTGCCGATACTGGCGGTTCTTGCTGTGCTGGTGCCCTCACTGGCATATCAGAGGATGAAAAAAGAAAGTATCGTAGAGCGGCTGAGGAATACAGAGTAAAATTTCTGTTTGTTGTTTTCCACAGACGATGCATATGAAAAAAGGCAGATCATGTGCAGTGCTGCGCCCTGCGCTCTTCCGTCCGGGAACATAACATATAGAAGGAATATAAATTTGCTGTCTGGAAAATGTAATGCAGGATCAAAGAAATCTGATTCAGAAGCCTTGAGAGATTTGGTCAAAAGTTCTTGTCTTCTGCGACTTTGCTTTGCTTCCTCTGATGCTGCTGTCTGAGTCGAAGACGAGTTCTGCATCAGAGGAAGTGTATTTTGCAAAGAAGCAGAAACATAGAACTTTCCAAATCGCGAACCAGCGTCTGTGGCAGATTTCTCTGATCCTGCATATCCTTTACAGGCAAAAAATAATATTCCGCCCCACCCTCACAAACACAAAGTTATTTTACAGATTGACATATCTTCTCCACGGGTTACAATGAAAGAAAACATAGAAAGTAAAGAACTGATCGTAACTGTGAAGGTGCTGGAAGATCACAGGGAACTGATCCGGGGGAGGTGTATGTTATGCAGATCACAGACCTGCAGATTCGGAATTTCAAATCCATAAAAAATATTCATATTTCGGATATTGAGAGTGCGTTGATTCTGGTGGGGCAGAACAACACAGGGAAGACAGCGGTTCTGGATGCCATTCGGGCAGTCAGCGGCGATTATCAGATCTGTCTGGAGGATTTTCTGGAAGATTTTCCCAATATTGAGATCGGGGTCAGACTTCGGATCACAGAAGAGGATCTTTCCCGGATGCAGGAAAAACGGATCATCAGTCCCTATCGGAACTATACGGCCTGGTATCAGGATTTTTGCCGGAAGCTTCCCTCCTATCAGGACGGGATACTTACTTTTGAGTTTGTGGCAAACAAAGAGGGACGGATCCGCTACAGTGACGGCTATCAGAAAAACAACAGTCATATCCCCGAGATCTTTCCAAAGGTGTATTATATCGGAGCCCAGAGAAAGATGGATTTTCTCCAGGAGAATATTTTGCTCCTTCAGGAGGATGAGCTTCTGAAACAGATGCGTTCCGACTGCTGTATGTTTGACCGGGCCAAAAAATGCACTCACTGTTTTTCCTGCATTGGATATCTGAACCAGAAAACTACAGAAGAACTGAATGCCTTTGAGACTGCCAAGCTTCTGGACTATAAACTGTATCAGCTGAACCTGGATGATTTTTCACGGCGGGTTAATGAAAATTTCCGGAAAAACGGAGGAAAAGAGCAGATCTTTTATTCCATGAATCGTGATATTGAAAAAATGCTTTCCGTAACGGCAGAGGTCTATGATGAAAAACAGGAAAAATATAAACCGATCAGCTGTCTGGGAAAAGGTATGAGAAGTATCTATATGCTGTCTCTTCTGGAAACCTGTGAGGAAACAGGAGATGACGCGGCGGATCTGATCATTGTGGAGAATCCGGAAATATTTCTTCATCCCAGATTGCAGAAAGTATCCGGAGATATTCTGTACCGTCTTTGCAGATCAGGACAGGTGATCTTTTCTACCCATTCTGCAAATCTCCTTTCCAACTTTAACAGCAGACAGATCCGTCAGATGGTTCAGGGAGAAGACGGGTATGCAAAAATATGTGAGAAAACAGACATCAGCGCGGTTCTTGATGATCTGGGATACTCTGCCGGAGATCTGATGAATGTAAACTTTGTAT
Source organism: uncultured Blautia sp. (assembly GCA_900541985.1). Classification (GTDB taxonomy): domain Bacteria; phylum Bacillota; class Clostridia; order Lachnospirales; family Lachnospiraceae; genus Blautia_A. Next base: position 92,815 of record UQLX01000001.1, read on the forward strand.
TCATTGTGGAAGGAAAGCAGGATAAAACAAGACTGCCCCTTCTTTTGAAAAAATATTATTCGGAGCTTCATGACGAGGAGGGGAATCTTCAGAGAATCGCTATTATTACAACAAACAGCTGTACCAATATCAAAACCTATGCGAATCTGAAGTATATGAATCAGATATACCTGAAAGATAATTTTCTGATGATCCGGGATGGAGACGGCAAAGACAGAGAAATGCTCCAGCGTCAGCTGTGTAAATACTATGAAGACAGAAATCTGGAGGATATAGACAGGCTTCCCAGAGTTATGCCAAGGAATGTGCTGATCCTGAAATATTATTCCTTTGAAAATTATTTTTTTAATCCAAAGGTTATGGCGCAGCTTGGAGTTATCAGTTCCGAAGAGGAATTTTATGAGATCTTTCTGGAGAAATGGAAGGAGTATCTCCACAGGATCAAAAGTGGAAAAAATCTCAGGGAGGTACTGGGTAAGGATCTGGAAACCATAGAAGATGTAAAAGCGCATATGGAGGAGATCAGGATTTACATGAGAGGGCATAACCTTTATGATATCTTTTACGGAAGGTATAAAAAAGAAGAAACAGAACTCCTGACCCGGTATATCGAAATCGCTCCAAGGGAGGATTTCAGGGATATTCTTGACGCGGTAGATCAGTTTATTTACTTTGAAAACAGAAAAAAATAAAAGGAGGACGGCTTGCTTTATGATGGAGCAACATATCTGGGAAATCAATTAGAATGTGAATTTGATTGTAGCAGATGTTTCGGGATTGCTGCTAATATGGAATTCATTCTTATCAGTACCTATGAACAAAATGGTACAAATCCGGAACTGGTTATTTACAGGAAAAGATAATCTTCTCTTTGCATCTGAAAGTGGATAGCAGCCAAACAGAAATTTTTACATTTGGGAAGGATGTTTGATATAAATTTAACATAACCGGGCAAGTGCATTTAATCATGTATTGATAAGCTGTGTTCTGTCGGGGAGAAGTGATTCCTGACGCAGATTACAAAGTATTGACCGTGAAAAAGGAGAACAATCTATGAACGCGAAAAAAATCAGTGCATTATTACTTGCGGCAGCAATGATGGTACCGTGTGCAGTTCCGGTCCGGGTACTGGCGGCAGGGGAGGCCGGGCAGGAAGCTTCTCAGGAAACAGAAGCAAAGACACCAAAATATATTTTTCTTTTTATTGGAGATGGAATGAGCTATCCTCAGATTCAGACTACCAATTATTATCTGAATGCCATAGAGGATGACGGAGACGATATTCTTACAAGTGAGAGCAGACTGAACATGATGAAGTTTCCGGTAGCAGGATCTGCCCAGACCTATGACAGCACTTCCTTCTGTCCGGATTCTGCATCTACTGCCACCTCTATTTCAACCGGTCATAAGACCTACAGCGGAACCATCAACATGGATGAAAAGATGGAAACCGCATATGAGACTATTGCAGAAAAACTGAAAAAACAGCTTGGCTACAAGGTGGGGATTCTTTCTACTGTGAATCTGAACCATGCGACTCCGGCAGCTTTTTATGCACATCAGGCATCCAGAAACAGTTACTATGAGATCGGTCAGGAAATGATCGCCAGTGAGTTTGATTATTTTGCAGGAGGCGGTCTGAAGAAAACCACAGGTGACGAAGGTGATAAGACAGATCTTTACCAGCTGGCGCAGGAGGCAGGCTATAAGGTTGTCAAAACACAGGAAGAAGCAGAAGCGCTGACTGCGGAAGACGGAAAGACGATCGTGATTGATGAGACTCTGGCAGATGACGATGCCATGAGCTATGATATGGATCGGGAAGAAGGAGAATGGGGACTTGCCGATTATGTGGAAAAGGGAATCGAGGTTCTGAATAACGATACAGGATTCTTTATGATGGTAGAAGGCGGCAAGATTGACTGGGCATGTCATGCAAATGATGCAGCTGCCACAATTACAGATACGGTTGCCATGGATCAGGCGGTAGGAAAGGCTGTGGAGTTTTATAATAAGCATCCGGACGAGACGTTGATTCTTGTTACAGGAGACCATGAGACGGGTGGTCTGACGATTGGATTTGCCGGAACGGATTACGATACTTTTCTGGAAAATATCAGCAATCAGAAAATTTCCTATGCAAAATTTGATTCAGATTATGTAGCCGGATACAAAGAAAATAAAACGGATTTTGACACAGTTATGGCAGATATTACAGAGCTTTTTGGACTGGAGGCTCCATCCGGAGAGTCAGAGACAACCAATCAGGCAGACGGCAAGGATGTACATCCGGAAGGAGAAGAAGGCGGTTCTCTGGTTATGACGGATTATGAATACAACAAACTGAAAGCTGCTTATGAGGAAACTATGAGCCGGACCGGTGAGGAGGAAGCGTTTGGACAGGAGGAATATCTCCTCTATGGAAGCTATGAGCCTCTGACTGTGACCATCACTCATATTCTGAACAACAAATCCGGTATTAACTTTGCATCCTATGCCCATACAGGACTTCCGGTAGAGGTGTTTGCAATGGGCGCTGAGCAGGAACAGTTTGAGGGATATTATGATAATACGGATATTTATAACAAACTGGCTGCCATCACAGGAGTGCAGTAAAAAATGAAGAGCAGACTGAAAAAAAGCTCTGTTTCTCTTGTGGCAATCTGTCTGATGGTGATCCTCATGGCCCTTCCTACGGGCTATGAGGATGCTGTCATTTATCAGGGAACAGATAAAGTGAAGGCAAAGGTGCTTTCCACCGATGAAAGTACAGTCAGAAGCTCTGGCCTGATCCAGTCAGGAGAACAGTTTTGTCAGATTGAGCTTCTGGGCGGCCGGTTTAAGGGAGAGAAAATCCGTGCGGTGAACATGCTCAGTGGCTCTCTGGAGTCGGACAAAATTTTTGAAGAAGGGGACATTGCCCATGTAGTGGTAAGCTACAGTGGGGATAAGATCACCTCTGTGACTATGAGCGATCATTATCGTCTGGATAAGGAAATCCTTCTGGCAGGAATGTTTGTGGTACTTTTGATCGCATTTGCAGGATGGACAGGGCTGAGAGCTGTGTATTCGTTTGTGATCACAATTCTGACTATCTGGAAGATTCTTGTTCCGGCATATCTGGCAGGGGTGAATCCGGTGTGGTGCGGGATTCTGATCACCGCCTTCCTGACCCTTCTGATCATATTTCTGGTATATGGTTTTGACAGAAAGACAGTAGCGGCTTCATCAGGAGCACTTCTGGGTGTTCTGGTCACCTGTGTGATCGGCTGCATTTTTACAGATGCATTTAAGATCCATGGTGCAGTCATGGCGTATTCGGAAAGTCTTCTCTATTCCGGCTATCAGGATCTGAATCTGACAAAAATATTTATGAGCGGGATTTTTATCGGAGCCTCCGGCGCAATGATGGATCTTTCTGTGGATATCACGTCGGCAGTAAATGAGGTCGTACAGAAAAAGCCGGAGATTGGATGGAAAGAAGCGGCCTGTTCGGGCATGAATGTAGGGCGGGCCGCCATGGGAACCATGACAACGACACTTCTTCTGGCTTATTCCGGAGGGTATATAGCTCTTTTGATGACCTTTATGGCTCAGGGCACCCCTGTGGAAAATATCCTGAATTATAAGTATGTTTCTGCAGAAATACTGGATACGGTGGTGGGGAGTTTTGGCCTGGTAACCGTAGCGCCGTTTACGGCCGTTACAAGTGGCTGGCTGCTTACCAGGAAAAAGAAAGATTGTAAAGAAAGCTGATGCTGTGGTAAACTGTCTTTAAAAGAGCCGGAAATGTGGATAACTTTTCAGGTAAAACAGATTTCAGGAGGACAGGATGAATATTTGTGTATATGGGGCTTCCAGTGCATTTCTGGAAGAGATTTATTACAAAAAGACAGAAGAGCTTGGAAGAGAGATCGGAAGAAGAGGACATGGTCTGGTATTTGGCGGAGGTGCCACGGGAATGATGGGAGCCGCTGCCAGAGGCGCAGATGCAGAGAAGGGATATATTCTGGGGATTGCACCGCATTTTTTTGACAAACCAGGTGTTCTTTATGAAAACTGTTCGGAATTTATTTTTACAGAAACCATGAGAGAAAGAAAGCAGCTTCTGGAAGACAGATCCGATGCAACCATTGTCACTCCGGGAGGAATCGGGACGTATGAGGAGTTCTTTGAGATCCTGACACTGAAAAGCCTTGGACGTATCGATCGCCCGATTGTGCTTTATAATATCAATGGCTATTATGACAGAATGAAGGAACTTCTGGAATATACAGCAGAGCAGAGGTTTATGAAAAGTGCAAACCTCGGCCTCTGCTGTTTTATGAAGGATCCGGCTGAGATCCTGGACTACATAGAGCATTATCATGGATAAAAGGTTCAGTGCTGTGTCCGTATCTGATTTCTGATCTGGCGGATACCCGGAACAGAAATGAGAAAGGGGTAAAGGATACAGGCTAAGACCAGACCTCCGGTTCCCTGGATCAGGTTTGCCGGAATACTGGCTGCAGCTCCCGGTATTCCATACATAGGAATTTCACAAAGAAAATAACCTCCGGCTACCAGTACGATGTCGGATATGCCTCCCAGAACCACTGCCAGACCGCGGCTTCTGGGAGTATTTTTCATATGCTGAAAAATAAATCCGCAGGACAGAGCAACCAGTCCCTTGACGGCAAGGGTAACAGGAACATAGATAAAATAACCGCCCAGAAGATCTGCAAGTGCGGATCCGATTCCGCCTGCCAGAAATCCCCAGACGGGACCAAGGACGATTCCGGACAGAATGACTATGGCATCTCCGGGATGGATATAGCCTCCGGTACCCGGTGTGGGAATTCGTATAGACATGGTTGCAGCACAGGAAAGAGCTGCAAAAAGAGCCGCTGTGATCATAAGCTTTAATTTGCTGTCTGCTGGATTTTGAGTCATATGGTTCACCTCCGTTAATGATGAACTTACTTTACACCATGATTGTGCTTTGAAAAAGATGCAAAAACGATAAAATATCAGGGGACAGTTTTTGGAAATATGAAAATAAAGCTTTTTCTAAAGGAAAAGATATGATAAAATAAAAAACTATGTGTTAAACTATAAAAAGAAAGTGTGAGTGATAATGAAACAGGAAAATTATATCAAAGGAATGGTTATGATCATTCTTTCAGCCTTCTTTTTTGCGTGCATGAATGTCAGTGTGCGTCTGGCCGGAGACCTTCCTTCTTTTCAGAAAAGCTTTTTCCGGAATCTTGTGGCGGTGGTTTTTGCAGCAGTGATCCTTTTGAAAGACCACGAAGTACCAAAAGTGAAAAAACAATATTGGGGACCTTTGTTTCTTCGCTGCGCCTTTGGCACAATTGGAATTCTCTGTAATTTTTATGCGATCGATCATCTTCTGGTGGCAGATGCTTCGATCCTGAATAAGCTGTCTCCTTTTTTTGCCATTATTTTTTCCTATTTTATCCTGAAAGAAAAAATCAATCCGATACAGGTCACGGCTGTGCTTCTGGCATTTGCAGGCTGCCTTTTTGTGGTAAAACCGGGATTTCAGAATGCGTCATTTCTTCCGGCATTGATCGGTGTATGCGGCGGACTGGGAGCGGGGATCGCTTATACCATGGTAAGGGTGCTGGGAACGCAGGGAGTCAGAGGGCCGGTGATCGTATTTTATTTTTCCCTTTTCTCATGTCTTGCGATACTGCCATTTGTCCTGCTTCATTATACCCCGATGTCAGCAGGACAGCTGGGGAGCCTTCTCATGGCAGGATTGTTTGCAGCAGGAGGACAGTTTACGATTACGGCTGCCTATACATATGCGCCGGCTGGGAAGATATCTATTTTTGATTATTCGCAGATTCTCTTTGCCACGATGTTGGGATTTTTCCTTTTTGGCGAGATTCCGGACAAGTACAGTTTTATAGGATATGGACTGATCATTCTGGCTTCGCTGGGGATGTTTATCTACAATATGAGAACCGCAAAGAAGAACTAAAAACTTTGCGGTTTTTTCATAAAATAAAACTTGATAAAATTTGTCAAATATTTAACGAAAATCTATTGATTTTCCTGTAAAGAACGGATATAATAAGAACAACTGATAAAAGTACATCAAATAAAAAGGGGTATTAAAATGAAGATTACAGATGACATCTTGTATGTGGGTGTGAACGATCATGATGTGGATCTCTTTGAGGGACAATATGTAGTGCCAAATGGAATGGCCTATAATTCTTATGTGATCAAAGACGAAAAAATTGCGGTTATGGATACAGTAGACGCAAGATTTACTCATGAATGGCTGGACAACATTGCAAAGGTTCTCGGAAATGCGAAACCAGATTATCTGATCGTACAGCATATGGAGCCGGACCATGCTGCAAATATTGAAAACTTCATGAAGGTCTATCCGGATACCACAATTGTAGCAAATGCAAAAACATTTGTAATGATGCAGAACTTCTTCCGCAATATGAGACTGGAGGGAAGAACTCTTGAGGTTGGAAACGGAGAGTCCCTGACTCTTGGAAAACATGTGCTTACTTTTGTATTTGCACCTATGGTACACTGGCCGGAGGTTATGGTTACCTATGACAGCACAGATAAGGTTCTTTTCTCCGCAGATGGTTTCGGCAAGTTCGGAGCTCTCGATGTGGAAGAGGACTGGGATGATGAAGCACGTCGCTACTATATTGGAATTGTGGGTAAATACGGCGCTCAGGTACAGAAGCTTCTGAAGGTGGCAGCTACCCTGGACATTCAGACAATCTGCCCGCTTCATGGACCGGTACTTACAGAAAATCTGGGACACTATATTGAGAAATATGATATCTGGTCCTCTTATAAGCCGGAAAGTGAAGGTGTTGTGATCGCCTATACATCTGTTTACGGAAATACCAAAAAAGCAGTAAATATTCTGTCAGAAAAACTGAAAGAAAAAGGCTGCCCGGTTGTTAAAGTATTTGATCTTGCAAGAAATGATATGGCAGAGGCTGTATCCAGTGCTTTCCGCTATAATAAGCTGGTACTGGCAACCACTACCTACAATGCAGAGCTGTATCCTTTCATGCGTGAATTTATCGATCATCTGACAGAGCGAAACTATCAGAACCGTACCATTGGTCTGATTGAGAACGGAAGCTGGGCTCCTCTGGCTGCAAAGATCATGAAGGGTGAATTTGAAAAGAGCAAAAATATTACCTGGCTGAACAGCGCAGTAAAGATCCTGTCTTCCGTAAGTGACGAAAATATGGAGCAGCTGGAAGCAATGGCAGAGGAACTGTGCAGAGAATATGTGGCACAGTCTGAAACTGCAAATAAAAAAGACATGACAGCACTGTTTAAAATCGGATATGGTCTGTATGTTGTAACTTCCAATGATGGAAACAAGGATAACGGACTGATCGTAAATACAGTTACACAGCTTACAGATAATCCCTATCGTGTTGCTGTCAACATTAACAAAGAGAATTATTCTCATCATGTGATCAAGCAGACGGGTGTTATGAATGTAAACTGTCTGTCTGTAGAGGCTCCTTTTGAAATTTTCCAGAGATTTGGCTTCCAGAGTGGACGTCAGGCTGACAAATTTGAAGGTATGGAGAAGCTCCACTCCGATAACGGACTGGTATTCCTTCCGAAATATATCAATGCATTTATGTCTCTGAAGGTAGAGCAGTATGTGGATCTGGGAACTCATGGCATGTTTATTTGTTCTGTAACAGAAGCAAGGGTAATGAGTGATAAGGATACCATGACTTATACCTACTATCAGAAAAATGTAAAACCGAAGCCTCAGACAGAAGGAAAGAAGGGCTTTGTATGTAAGGTCTGCGGATTTATCTATGAGGGAGATGAACTCCCGGATGATTATATCTGTCCGCTTTGCAAGCATGGTGTTGCTGATTTTGAACCGATTGAATAAAAATCAGAAAAACAATATTTTATAACTCATATAAGAACAGCCCTGGAAAGAAAACTTTCCGGGGCTGTTTTACGGACAGCTCCGGAAAAAATTCTTTTCCCGAAGTTTATGATATGCTAAAATAAAGACAGGATGAGGAAGCGCAGAGGAGGAGAAATAATGGAAATACCGGAAATGCTTGATGAACTGAAACAGAAAGCCCTGAAAGATAAGGTGCTTCGCAGAGAGCTTATGGACACCAGAAAAGAGGATCAGCCTCTTGCTGCATTCTGCCGGAAATGCCGGGAACTGGGATATCCTGTATATGAAATGGATCTGATCAGCGCCGGAGAGGATTTTTATGCGACGATGAGGCGAAGCACCAACGGCGGTGGAGAAAATTCTCCCATGCTGGAAGGTGAAGATGATTTTTACGAGCTGTTTTTTGCCGGATTATAAAATTGAAAACGGAGGAAAGAAAATTGAAAAGCAACAGGAGTTTTACATTTGATGAGCTTCTTACCGGAAATCGATCAGAGGAGTTTATCGAATCGGCCTATCCTTTTATGAAACTGATGATGCAGTATCAGTGTGCTATGCTGGAAGTACGGACAAAATTTGAGGTCCTGAATACAGAACTGTCTCTGGACAGCGACAGAAATCCGATCGAGTCTATTTCCTGCCGTATTAAAAAGCCTATAAGTATTGCAGAAAAACTGAAGCGTAAGGGATTGGATGTAAGCCTTCAGAGTATAGAAGAAAACCTTCATGATGTGGCAGGTATCCGTGTTGTATGTTCTTTTCCAAAGGATATTTACAAGCTTGCAGACAAGATCTGTTCCCAGGATGACATTCATTTGCTGGAAAAGAAAGATTATATTGCAAATCCCAAACCAAACGGATATCGAAGCCTTCATCTGATCCTGGAGGTTCCTGTGTTTTTTGCCAACGAAAAGAAATGGATGCCGGTGGAAGTACAGTTTCGTACCATTGCCATGGATTTCTGGGCGAGTATTGAACACAAAGTAAAATATAAGAAAAACATTGATGATTCAACTGCGGAGATCGCAGAAAAACTGAAAGAATGTGCGGAAGGAATTCACTCTCTGGATCTTCGGATGCAGGAGATCAGTGAATATATTGACAGTAGAAAATAAATTCCGGAGATATCCATATTTTTACGCCCTGCGGAGGCCGTGGAAATTGTGCGAAGTGTAAGGTAAGAATACTGAAAGGAGAAGCCAGGATCAACACCATGGATCGGATCTGGTTTTCTCAGAAGGAACTGGAGGAAGGATACCGGCTTGGATGTCAGGTATTTGCCAAAGAACCGCTGACTATAGAAATATATGAAAAGTGAGGGCGGCTAAATGAAAATAATACGAATGAGCATGCTTGCAGTGTGTATGGCAGCATTGACAGGATGTGTACAGATGGGACCTCATACGCTGCCAAAGGAGCAGGTAGTTCCCTATGAACTTTCGGAGCGTGAGACACAGCTTCTGGAAGCTTTTGGAATGGATCAAAATTCGCAGATTATATCTTTCTGTGCTCCGGAAACTGCCATTACAGTCACTGCCAGGGTTTATAGACTGAAAGAGGATCACACCTGGGAGACCATAGGGGACGGTTCTATGTCTATTGGAAAAGAAAAAGAACCTGTGGGGCAGATCTCAGGAACCTTTACCATGCAGATACAAGATGACCGCAGCATAGATTTCCACATAAATATGGCCGGGCAGGGAGCTTTTTCCACAAAAGATATCGGGAAAAACCAGGAATATACAATTGAAGGAAAGGCTTTTTTGAAGGAAGCTCAGAAAATTGAGCTGGATAAGGAAATTCCGGTATCAGTACTGGTTTATGACAATGGAAACAGTATGAGAAGTTATACCACTGAGGATTATTTTGAACCGGAAAAATTTAAAGATATGGATCTGGTACAGGCAGTGACACTGGAATTTTCGGATCAGGAGATTCACTGAAACGGAGACAAAACAAAAAGGTCAGGCTGCCTGACCTTTTTGTTTTGCCTTACAGATTAACTGTGTCATAGTACCCATGGGGCAGTAGACACACCAGCTTCTAGGCTTAAAGAGAACCATAGTGAAAAAACCAAGGATGGTAGAAGTCAGCATGACACTGTAAAAGCCAAAGGCAAACTGAGCCACACCCGGGTGAAGGAGGGACCCGTGATATGCCCAGTGCCAGGGAACCTTAAAGGTCCACAATAAAGTTACCACCTGCTTCAGATCCTGCACATTGGAGAATACCAGCCAGGTATTCCACAGCATCTGGAAGAACATAATAAAAAAGAAAATCAAAAATCCATAACGAAACCATTTGTTTTTCATCCATTTTGGAATATCTTTTTTGCGGGAAATTCCGAAATTGCCGCCTAACAAACTGAAAAGCTGGCCTCTTCCGCAGTAGCGGTTACAGTAGCCTTTTGTTCCCTTTGCCACGGAGATGATCAGAGGGATAAAAAAACAGAAAAGTCCCAGCCAGGCAAACAGGATATTAAAAAATCCCAGTACCAGATATGTCAGAGATAAAATCCAAAGATAATCATACCAGTGTTTTTTCATGCTTCCGCCTCCTGTATCACGATCACAGATGCGGGACATTCTTTTGCACATTTGCCGCATCCAATACATCTTTCCATATCGACTCTTGCCATAATCCCATGCCATATTTCGAGGGCATTCCTGGGACATACCTTCAGACAGCTGCCGCAGGCAACACAGTCGTCAGCGCTGACAAAGGCTTTTTTCTTTTTTCTGCTCTTTTTTTCCACAGTGAGACCTCCTGAAATTTGATAAAAACAGTATAGCACAGGTGCGGAAAGGAGTCTGTGAGTTTGTCACAGACGGTAATATAGTTTGAATGGTATATCGATTGTGCATTTTGCACATATTTTGAAAAATAATCTGATGACCTATTGACTTTTTGAATAATTAATGGTATATATATTATAGTTTTATAGTTGCAGAGAGACGAGAGACAATGCAATGAACACGAAGTGTTTTTTGTGTTGTCTTTTTTGTTATGTTAAGGAGGATTTTATTATGCAGAAAGAAACAAGACCTTTTATTCCGTGGGAACTGGTAGACGATTTTATGACAGCAGTTTTTGTAAAACTGGGACTGCCGGAGGACGACGCCCGTCTTTGCTCAGATGTTTTGATGCAAAGTGACAAATGGGGAATAGAAAGTCACGGCTGTAATCGCTTTAAACCGATTTATGTGGATCGTATCCGTAAGGGAATCCTGAATCCGGTCACAAAAATAGATGTTTTGAAAGAAACACCAACTACAGCAGTTCTGGATGCCAATGACGGTATGGGAATGGTAGCCAGTAAGAAAGCGATGGATATGTGTATTGAAAAAGCACATAAATATGGCATGGGAATGGTGGCAGTAAGAAATTCTTCTCATTATGGGATTGCAGGCTACTGGGCGAATCTTGCTGCAAAAGAAAATATGATCGGAATTACCGGAACGAATGCAAGGCCATCCATTGCTCCTACTTTTGGTGTGGAAAACATGATGGGAACCAATCCCCTGACCTTTGCAATGCCTACGGATGAAGAATTCCCGTTTTTGCTGGACTGTGCAACGTCTATTATCCAGAATGGCAAAATTGAGTATTATGCCAGAATCGGCAAAGATACACCGGCAGGAATGGTAATTGGAAGAGATGGTTCTACACTGACAGACAGTGCACAGATCCTGAAAGATCTTCGCAGCGGAAATGCGGCTCTGGCTCCTCTGGGAGGTATCGGTGAGACCCTTGCCGGATATAAAGGCTATGGATATGCTGCTGTTGTGGAAATTCTTTCTGCTGCTTTGCAGTCCGGCATTTTCCTGAAAGACCTGGACGGAAAGGATGAAAACGGAAATCTGCGACCGTATCATTTGGGACATTTCTTTATTGCGATCGATACAGATGCGTTTATGGGAGCTGAGGCATTTAAAAAGACAGCAGGAGATATTTTGAGAAAGCTGAGAGATTCTCAGAAGGCACCTGGACAGGATCGTATTTATACAGCAGGAGAAAAGGAACATGATGTATGGATGTACCGGAAGGACAAAGGTATTCCTGTAACAGAGGCTGTACAGAAGGAATTTATACAGTTGAGAGATGAACTGGGATTGACAGAATTCAGTTTTCCTTTTGAGGCATAAAAGAGAGAATGACAGAAAGTTGAGAGGAAGAGTATCTGGTTTATGTAAAATAAGAAGGACGAAGGTGCGGAAGTATGGCAAAATACGTGATGGCATTAGATGCGGGGACAACCAGTAACAGATGTATTTTGTTTAACGAAAAAGGGCAGATGTGCAGTGTCGCTCAGCGGGAATTCAGACAGATCTTTCCAAAGCCAGGATGGGTGGAGCATGATACCAATGAGATTTGGGCAAGTCAGCTGGGAGTAGCTGTGGAAGCTATGAACATGATCGATGCGTCAGCAGCAGATATTGCTGCGATTGGGATTACAAACCAGAGAGAGACAACGATCCTTTGGGATAAAAATACAGGGGAGCCGGTTTATAATGCCATAGTATGGCAGTGCCGCCGGACATCGGAATATTGTGATTCTTTGAAGGAAAAAGGCCTGACTGAGAAATTTCGAAAGAAAACAGGGCTGGTCATTGATGCTTATTTTTCAGCAACAAAGATTAAATGGATTCTTGACAATGTGCCGGGCGTACGTGAGAGAGCGGAAAATGGCGACATTTTATTTGGTACAGTGGAAACCTGGCTGATCTGGAAACTGACAAAAGGAAAAGCTCATGTGACGGATTATTCCAATGCTGCCAGAACGATGCTTTTTAATATCAATACGCTGGAATGGGACGATGAAATACTGCAGGAACTGGATATTCCGGGAGCAATTCTGCCAAAAGTAATGCCAAGCAGCTGTGTATATGGAATGGTAGATCCGGCATTTCTGGGAGGGGAAATCCCTATTTCCGGAGCAGCGGGAGATCAGCAGGCGGCTCTTTTTGGACAGACCTGTTTTCAGGCAGGAGATGCAAAAAGTACTTATGGGACAGGTTGTTTTCTTTTGATGAATACCGGAGAGAAACTGGTATTTTCGGAAAATGGTCTGATCACAACGATTGCCTGGGGGCTGGATGGAAAAGTTACATATGCTTTGGAGGGTTCTGTTTTTGTAGCAGGCGCAGCCATACAATGGCTTCGTGATGAGATGCGGATTATTGATTCTGCAGAAGATTCTGAGTATATGGCAAAAAAAGTAAAAGACACTAACGGCTGTTATGTGGTTCCGGCATTTACCGGTCTGGGAGCGCCTTACTGGGATCAGTATGCGAGAGGAACAATTGTGGGTATTACCCGAGGCGTAAATAAGTATCATATTATACGGGCAACTCTGGAATCACTGGCATATCAGGTAAATGATGTTCTTGTCGCCATGAAAGCTGATTCCGGAATTGCACTTTCTTCTTTAAAGGTAGATGGAGGAGCCAGCGCGAATAATTTCCTGATGCAGACACAGTCAGATATTATCAATGTACCGGTGAACCGCCCTCAGTGTGTAGAGACAACAGCTATGGGAGCTGCATATCTGGCCGGACTTGCAGTGGGGTATTGGAAGGATCTGGAGGATATAAAAAACAACTGGATGGTTGATCGGACTTTTGTTCCGGTTCTGGAAGAAAAGACACGGACAGAGCGGATCCAGGGATGGAAAAAGGCAGTAAAATATGCTTACGGATGGGCGAAAAAGACAGAGAGATAAGACAAAAATCACCTAATTAATACTTATTAAACACAACACATTATATTATACTGTAAAAAATGAATCCGAAAAAGAAATTTTTGCAGGTAATCAAAATCGAAGTAAACGGTCAGGTGATACGTGACATATCAAATGAAAAAGACTCCGTTTATCAGGGACTCAGTGTCGTAGAAACGGGGGCTGCATCGGGAGAAGAAAAAGAGGTGAACAGAAATCTGTTTGAACTGGATGAACTTCAAATAAAAGAATTTGAGGAAATAGGAGTAGTTTTCGGAATTATAGAAGTGACAGGAGATAAAAACAATCCTATGGAAAGACGGTACAGTGAAATCGCTTGTACAGATACGATTCCCGTAAAAACACCCAAAGGGGATGCGGCAGAAGATTCGATGAACGAATGTGGAGTGACCGGGGAACAGATGGAGCTTCTGAATACAGCGTATTGATGAAACGCCTGTTCATAAGGCTGTGAGAGAAGCTTTTGTAAATCAGATCATACATGCAGATTATCTCCCTGATGCGGGTACATTAAAAGTAATCAAGCGCTCGAATGAATTTGAATTTACGAATCCGGGAATCTTAAAACTTCCTGTGGAAGATATTTATCGTGGCGGTAATTCAAAATCAAGGAATCCACGTATGCAGACGATGTTGAGAATGGTAGGATTTGGGGACAATGCCGGTTCCGGATTCCCAGCGATTCTTGCTACATGGAAAAATGCAGGGTGGATAGAACCTGTGTTGGAAGAGGATACTGGATTAAATCAGGTGACTCTGACGCTAAAAATGATTTCCAAGTCGCAGGAAGTACAAGGAAACTCTAATCCAGAATCAATAGAAACGGCAGAAAAATTGACAGATAAAACCGTAGGATTAGAAGTAAATTTATCAGATCGTCATAAACAAATCTTGTCTCTCATGGATACAAATGTAGAGTATAGTGCGGAAGAAATTGCAGAGTTTATTGGTCTGAAAGGCTCAAGAACAAGACAATTGTTAAAAGAACTGGCTGATAAAGGAAAAATATGCTTTACAGCAGCAACGAAAAATCGAAAATATAAAAAAATATAGAAAAGTAAGAAATTCGTTCAAAAAATAAAGGCTCATAATCACCGTTGATAGGAGATTGTGAGCCTGTTCTATTATTGAGAAGGAGAAGTACGCCATTTCTTATGTGGGTCATATTTTCCACAACCATCACAAGTCTGTGGCCAGTTGATTTTCCATTCAAAATACTTATCTCTGGTAATCACACCGGATTTCAGTTCATCCATCCGAACCACCCATTCTTTCAGAAAATCATTCAGAACCCCATAATTAAACCACATACAGACAGGAGCATGGGCAGGCCAGCTATCGTTATCATGGTAGTAAACGGAAGTGTCTGCTACTTCATTGCATTTTTCACCAGGAAATTTCCGAGGAAGAAACAGGTGCAGGGCAGATGGATTAAATTCATCCAGCCAGAAATGATTATTGGAAGACGTGTTCTTTATAACGTGGATAAGATAAAAAAATATCTTGATGCAATGGCAGTGTAATGAAAGATGAGAAGATAAAATACAACAACTTTCCTTCGGAATGAAAAGTAAAAAAGGGAAAATATTCCTGTAAAACAGGCAAATAAAAATTAGCATTTTGCAGGAATTTACCCTTGGAAATCATAAAATATTATGTTAATCTGTGAGCAGATATCAGACAGTATATGACTGATACCGTCAGGACAAAAATCATTCCGAATAACGAAAAATAAAGTGAAAGGAATGATTGATATGGCAAGAAAAGATAATAAAGGCAGAAATTTAAAAACAGGTGAATATCAGCGTCCGGATGGACGTTATGAGTATCGCTACAAGGATGAAATTACCGGAAAACGTAATTCGGTTTATGCAGCTGATCTGGCGAGTCTGCGAGAAATGGAAAAGAAGATCAATAAGGATATGGATGATCTGCTTATTACAGATTCATCAGTCAAGAAGCTGACCGTAAATACGTTGTTTGAGCGATACATGGCAACAAAGAATATCAAGGAAAGAACGAAAAAGAATTATATACGTATGTGGGATTATCGGATACGAAATACTTTGGGAAATATTCGTGTTTTGGATTTTAAGACATCTCACGTAAGAACGTTCTTTTCCGCATTGTCAGATGAAGGACTGGCACACAGTACAATCAAAGGTCTTTATGGCTTATTGAATCCCAGTTTTGAACTGGCAGTGGAAGATGGGATTATCCGCAAGAATCCGGTAACAGGAACACTTGGAGATTATGGGACTCCGGCAAAGGAGAAAGAAGCACTGACGCTGGAGCAGCAGGAAAAACTTCTGAAGTTTGTGGAACAGAGTAATGTGTATAAGCCTCATCTTCCAATGATGCAGGTTATGTTTGGGGCTTGCCTGAGAGTGAGTGAAACCATCGGATTAACCTGGTCAGATGTGGATATGAAGAATCGGGAGATTCATGTAGGTGGACAGCTTGTGTATTATGAAGGTGATGAAGGATATTGTTTCCATGATTCAGAAACCAAAACGGATGCAGGAATCAGAAATATTCCTATGACACAGATGGTATATGATGCGTTCCGTAAGCAGAGAGAACTGAACCTAATGCTTGGTTTACAGAGTAATGTAGAGATAGGTGGACGCAGTGGATTCATCTTCAATACAAAGCATGGACGTCCGATTATGCCGGCGGGAGTGAACAGCTTTCTGAAAAACATTGTTAATGCCTATAATAAGAAAGAAAGCAAACTGGCAGAAGAAGAGAAGCGAGAGCCGGAGCTGATGCCGCCCATTTCATCGCATACCCTTCGTCATACGGGATGTACCAGATTGGGTGAGAACAATGTCAATCCCAAAGTTATGCAGTATGTGATGGGTCACTCAGATGCACAGATCACAATGAATGTCTACAATCATATTGCAGAGAAGTCTCACGTGGAGAATGAGATGTCTAAAATGAACCTGCCGGAAACTGTACCTGCTGTGGTATAAACCATAAGTTGTTGTCGTAAAATGTGGTAAGAAAATCAGACGAATATATTTTTCCAAAGATTTGTCGTAAAAATGTGGTCAAATCAAGAAAATCGAGTGCGAAAGCAAGTGAAAAATCCCTGTGAAGTCCGTAAAATCAAGGCTTCACAAATTCTTCACAAAATAATTAGCACTCAATGCTTGACAGTGCTAGCAAAAAGTGATATGTTATACAAGAACTAGAACAGCAAAATAAATATTGCTGCAGTTTTCAGGCAGCAATCCATTACTTTTTGTATAGATACAGGAGGAGAGCCTATGAATATCAGTAAATTTACACAGAAATCCATACAGGCTGTTCAGGATCTGGAGAAGATCGCCTACGAATACGGGAATCAGGAGGTGGAACAGGAGCATCTTCTGTATGCACTTCTGACTCAGGAAGACAGCCTGATCCTTAAGCTCATCGAGAAGATGGAGATCAATAAGGAATATTTTATAAACACAGTGAAGAAAGCACTGGATGCCAGAGTGAAGGTCAGCGGAGGAGATCTGCGGTTTGGACAGTATCTGAACAAAGCGCTGGTCAGTGCGGAGGATGAAGCAAAGGCAATGGGAGACGAGTATGTTTCCGTAGAGCATCTGTTTCTGTCTCTTCTGAAGCAGCCAAGCCCCGGCATGAAAAAAATCTTCGATGAATTCGGAATCACCCGGGAAAGATTTTTACAGGCACTTTCTACCGTAAGGGGAAATCAGAGGGTGGTCAGCGATAACCCGGAGGCAACTTATGATACTTTAAATAAATACGGAGAGGATCTGGTGGAAAAAGCCAGAAACCAGAAGCTGGATCCGGTGATCGGCCGTGATGCAGAAATCCGTAACATTGTCAGGATCCTTTCCCGTAAAACCAAAAACAACCCGGTTCTGATCGGTGAACCCGGTGTCGGCAAAACAGCTGCGATTGAAGGACTTGCACAGAGAATCGTGGCGGGAGATGTTCCGGAAGGACTGAAAAATAAAAAGATTTTTGCTCTGGACATGGGTGCGCTTGTTGCAGGAGCCAAATACAGAGGCGAGTTTGAGGAACGTCTGAAAGCGGTTCTTGAAGAAGTGAAAAAGAGCGAGGGAAACATCATTCTCTTTATTGACGAACTTCATCTGATTGTAGGTGCCGGCAAGACAGACGGTGCTATGGATGCTGGAAATATGCTGAAGCCTATGCTGGCAAGAGGAGAACTCCACTGTATTGGAGCAACGACTCTGGATGAATATCGTCAGTATATTGAAAAGGATGCAGCACTGGAACGTCGTTTTCAGCCGGTTATGGTAGACGAGCCTACAGTGGAGGATACGATTTCCATCCTTCGTGGACTGAAAGAACGTTATGAGGTATTCCATGGAGTAAAGATCACAGACAGTGCTCTTGTGGCAGCGGCAACTCTTTCTCACAGATATATTACAGACCGATTCCTTCCGGATAAGGCCATTGACCTGGTGGATGAAGCCTGCGCGCTGATCAAGACAGAGCTGGATTCCATGCCTACCGAGCTGGATGAACAGAGACGCAGGATCATGCAGATGGAGATCGAGGAGTCTGCCCTGAAAAAAGAAACGGATAATCTGAGTAAGGAACGACTGGCAGACCTCCAGAAGGAACTGGCAGATCTGCGGGATGTGTTTAACACACAGAAAGCACAGTGGGATAACGAGAAACATTCTGTAGAAAAGCTCCAGAAGCTCCGCGAGCAGATCGAGGAAGTAAATAAACAGATTCAGAAAGCACAGCAGAGCTATGACCTGGAGAAGGCGGCAGAACTTCAGTACGGAGAGCTTCCAAGACTTCAGCAGCAGCTTGAGATCGAGGAGCGCAACACGAGAGAAAGCGGTCATCAGCTGGTGCATGAGGCAGTGACGGATGATGAGATCGCAAGGATCATTTCCAGATGGACAGGAATTCCTGTAACCAGACTGACAGAGGGCGAAAGAGCCAAGCTTCTTACATTGGAGAATGAGCTTCATAAACGCGTGATCGGTCAGGATGAGGGTGTACGTCTGGTAACGGATGCGATCCTTCGTTCAAAAGCCGGAATCAAGGATCCCAGCAAGCCCATTGGTTCATTCCTGTTCCTTGGACCTACCGGTGTAGGTAAGACGGAACTGGCCAAGACTCTGGCAGCCACACTTTTTGATGATGAACAGAATATGGTTCGTATTGACATGAGTGAATATATGGAGAAATATTCCGTATCCCGCCTCATCGGAGCGCCTCCGGGATATGTAGGTTATGAAGAAGGCGGTCAGCTGACAGAGGCAGTGCGCCGGAAACCGTACAGCGTTGTGCTGTTTGATGAGATCGAAAAAGCCCATCCGGATGTATTTAATGTACTTCTTCAGGTACTGGATGACGGTCGAATCACGGATTCTCAGGGACGTACGGTAGACTTTAAGAATACGATATTGATCATGACCTCCAACATCGGTTCCCCATACCTTCTGGATGGAATTGATGAAAACGGAGAGATTAAGCCGGAGGCACAGGATATGGTCATGAATGACCTGAGAGGACATTTCCGTCCGGAATTTTTGAACCGTCTTGACGAGATAATTCTGTTTAAACCCTTGACAAAAGATAATATTGGTAACATAGTAGACCTGATGGTGGCAGAGCTGGATCAGCGTCTGTCCGACCAGGAGCTTTCCCTGACCCTGACAGAAGCAGCCAAGGCACAGGTGGTCGAAAACGGGTATGACCCGGTATACGGCGCCCGCCCGCTGAAGCGTTACCTGCAGAATTATGTGGAGACACTTGCTGCGAAGAAAATTCTTTCCGGCGATGTCCATGCAGGAGATACGCTGGAACTGGATGTCCGGGATGGGAAGTTTATTATCAATGTAAAGGATGGTAACAGATGATACCCAAGGACCCGGTAATTCTACTGAGTTATGTAAACACACAGCTTCGGGATTATTATGAATCCCTGGAGGCACTCTGTACCTGCAGAGGTCTTAAAAAACAGGAACTGGTGGAGAAGCTTAAGTCTATAGATTATGAGTATGATCAACAGACAAACCAGTTCATATAAGAAGCGGTTTCTTCCGGTTTGATTTTCGGGAGAGAAGGAAACTCTATGTGAATGGATCAACCATTTGTATAGAGTTTTTCTTATACTTTTTAAATAATACAGTTCTAAAAGGAGGGAAACAGATGATAGAAACTACAGGTACACTGTTTAACAAACTGAATAATCGTAAAAATGGCGAGGCTCTTTTGAGCCAAAAACAGACGGCTCCTACCTGTGCCCGACTTTTGCGGGAAATACTGGAGAAAGCGAAAATGTCGGTTTCGGAATGGATTGCCGGTGCAAATATCAGTAAATCATATGGATATCAAATACTGAGAGGAGAGCGGACGCCTGGACGGGATATATTACTGCGTACAGCACTTGTGGTGCAGCTTTCTCTGAAAGATACTCAGCGGTTGCTGGCGGTAGGGGGATGTGGAGCACTCTATCCAAAAGTGCGCCGGGATGCCGTAGTCATTTTTGCGCTCAACCAGAAAATGACCCTCCTGGAAACGGAAGAGCTGATTTCCTCCTTGCCGGAACGGAGTCTCTTTGACAAGGAGAAGTGATATGAACGTAAGAGAAAAATTTTTACAGGAATACCAGAGTCAGGTAATAGATTCTCTTAGACTTCCCCCTCTCCTGCATAGCCAGTATAGCACCTTATCTTGTTTAAAGGATGGAGAACGGCAGGTATATCTTATACAGGATCGAGCAGGCTGGCCTGCAGTATTGAAAATGCAGCCTGCGGGACGAGAGGATGCCTTAAGACAAGAATATGATTTGCTACAGGGGGTAAGTCATCCGCAAATTCCCCGCCCCTTGCTTTATCTGGAGTGGGAAGGAGTAGAGTATCTGGTTCGAGAATATGTGGAAGGCATTAGTCTTTATGAGCTGGTGACAGCTAAGGGGGCTCTTGCACCAGACAAAGTGCGGTCAATTGCCAAATCTCTGTGTCAGGTATTACACTATCTACATAGTCAGAGTCCGCCAGTTATATGTCGGGATGTGAAGCCTCAGAATGTAGTTTTGGATTCGTCTGGCTGCTGTCATCTCATAGATTTGGGAACTGCCCGCCGCCATCGGCCAGAAAAAAAGGGAGATACTGTGTTCCTGGGAACTCAGGCGACTGCTCCGCCAGAGCAATTTGGATACAATATGATTACCAACTGAAGGCCGGAGAAGTGACCGAAATTTATGATACGACTTTTGATAAAATGGTTACGGTCACTGTAGATCCAGACAGCACGCGAGATGGAGCAAATGATTTACGCAGTAATCTCTTTTTTGACAACTGCACCTTTGACGGAGGTCTTACTATCGTAGGCGACTATCATGCTATGGTCAGCTTGGGGGGCGGTTGTACTTTTGGTGATGATTCTACTGTTATTTGTAAAGAAGCTACATCTGGAACTGCAAAAGAAACAACACTGGAAGATAACCTGGTGAAATTGTTTGTGTCTTGTGAAGGAGTTACTGTAAATACGGAATCGGCAATGGGGGTAATTACGGATAGTCCTGATATTATTTTGAACGGTATAACTTACAGCAAAAAAGAGCTTGCTCCAGATACCGATTTTCTGGGCGTATATAGCATTTATGAAGACAGCACAATTACATATATCAAACTTGCCATCGGTGAAGATGACAGCGTAGAGTTTTTAGACTGATTATAGCTCCTCTACTTTTTGAATAGCAGAGGAGCTGTTTTTTATAATTACTCGTCTAATGATTATATTGTGAAAATAATGTGTTCAAAAGATGAAAAAAGTGTAAAGTGCACAAAAATTACTTGCCTTTTTTGTGCAAAAGAGTATCATATAAAATTAGTCGACTAATTAAAAGACAGGAGATAAAAAATGAAAACGGAAAAAGAACCAGAGGAAACCGGATTCCAGGATTTATTTGTACAGCTGAACAGAGCCTACGCATCCAAATGTTTCCGGCAGATGGCGGCTCTGGGACTTCATCCCGGCCAGATCCCCTTTATCATGCTTTTGTCCCAGCATGAGGATATGAGTCAGAAGGAGATCGCGGAGGAGCTTCAGGTAAAGCCGCCCACAGTCAATGTCATGGTGCAGCGTATGGAAAAAGCCGGAATCATCGGACGGAAGCACGATCCGGATGACCAGAGAGTAACCAGGGTTTTTCTCACAGAAAAAGGACAGGAGATGAAGACGCTTGTTGCCAGACAGGTAGAGAAAAACGAAAGCTACGTGCAGAAGGGGTTCACCGATACGGAAAAATGTCTGTTCCGTCGTTTTCTGGAGCAGATTATAGAAAATATTCACAATATCCCGGAGGATGCCGAAGGGGAAACTGAGGAAAAAGGAGAGGCTGACAATTGATCAAGTTAATGAAATATCTGAAAAGATCAGCCGGATATGTGGTGCTGATCATTGCTCTGCTGTTTCTGCAGGCATACTGTGATCTGTCGCTGCCGGATTACACTTCAAGAATCGTGAATGTGGGAATCCAGCAGAAAGGGATTGAAGATGGTGTACCTGAGAAATTGCGGAAATCCTCCATGGACAGTCTGAAACTGTTTATGAGTGAGGAGGAGGCTTCCGGGATGGAGGCGGCTTACACAGAGGAGGGGGATATCTGTACTCTCCATAAAGACATAGACAAAGAAACCAGAGAAGAGCTGAATGAAAGCCTTGGAAAACCCATGCTGATCCTTACAGGCCTTATGACAGGAGGCGGGGAGACAGAAAAAATGCTGACAGAAATGGGATTTCCAGAAGATACAGATCCCATAGAGGCCATTGCAGCGATGCCGGAAGAGGCAAGAGCACAGATGACAGAAGCCATGGAAGAGAAATTTGCGGAAATGCCGGATTCGATCATTACGCAGGCAGCAGTTTCTTATGTGCAGATGGAATATGAAGCCCTGGGAGAGGATATTGACAAAATTCAGATGAACTATATCGGAAAAGCGGGGCTGAAGATGATTCTGATGGCGCTTCTGATCATGGCAGCATCCATATCGGTGGTTTTTCTTTCTGCAAAGGTGGCTGCCAGCCTTGGACATGATATCAGAGGAGATGTTTACCGGAAAGTCATTGGATTTTCCAGCAATGAATATAATAAATTTTCCACGGCGTCTCTGATCACAAGAAGCACCAACGATGTGCAGCAGGTTCAGCAGACCATGGCCATGATGTTTCGGATCGTGCTGTATGCACCGATCATCGGTATCGGAGGTGTCCTCAGAGTTCTGGATACGGATTCTTCCATGACCTGGATTCTTGGTGTGGGAGTGGTGCTGATCCTTGTTTTGATCGGGCTTCTTTTTTCCATTGCCATGCCGAAGTTTACAAAGCTTCAGGCGCTGATCGACAGGCTGAATCTGGTTACCCGTGAAATACTTACGGGAATTCCTGTGATCCGTGCATTCAGCAGGGAAAAGCATGAGGAAGAACGCTTTGAGGATGCAAACCACATCCTGACAAAGACCAATCTGTTTGTAAACAGGTGTATGACCTTTATGATGCCGTCCATGATGCTGATCATGAATGGGATCTCTGTTCTGATCGTATACAATGGTGCCCATGCGGTGGATGCCGGAAATATGCAGGTGGGGGATATGATGGCATTTATTCAGTATGCAATGCAGATCATTATGGCTTTCCTGATGATTACAGCAATGTCTATCATGCTTCCGAGAGCCAATGTGGCGGCGCTCCGTATTGTGGAGATTCTGGAAACAGAGAATTCTCTGGAAGATCCTGAGAATCCGGTTCATCCATCTTCTGCAGAGACCGGAACAGTAGAATTTGACCATGTATCCTTTGCTTATCCGGATGCAGGAGAAAATGTACTGACGGATATCAGCTTTAAGCTTCAGAAGGGACAGACCCTTGCTGTGATCGGAAGCACCGGAAGCGGAAAAAGTACCCTGATCAATCTGATCCCCAGATTTTATGACGCAACAGAAGGGCAGGTAAAGGTAGATGGTACAGATGTCCGGGATATGGCACAGAAGGATCTGAGGGACCGTCTGGGATATGTTCCGCAGAAAGGTGTGCTTTTTTCCGGAACGATTGATTCCAATATCCGGTACGGAAAGACAGAGATTTCACGGGATCAGGTAAAAATGGCTGCGGCAGTTGCACAGGCACAGGATTTCATCGAGGAAAAGCCTCACGGCTATGATTCCCCGGTATCGCAGGGAGGTACGAATGTGTCCGGCGGACAGAAGCAGAGACTTTCCATTGCCCGGGCGATCGCAAGAGATCCGGAGATCTTTATCTTTGACGACAGCTTTTCCGCCCTTGATTTTAAGACCGATAAAACTCTGAGACAGGCATTGAAGGAGCACACCGGAAATGCGACTACTATTATCGTGGCACAGCGTATCAGTACCATTCTGGGGGCAGATCAGATCCTGGTACTGGACGAAGGAAGAATGGCAGGGCTCGGAACTCACAGAGTGCTGATGAAAAACTGTGAGGTATACCGGCAGATCGCCATGTCACAGCTATCAGAGGAGGAACTGGCAAATGAGTGAAAACAGAAGAGGCCATATGGGGGGACCCATGGGGCATGGAAGGGGAATGCATGGAGGAGAAAAAGCCAAAGACTTTAAAGGATCGATGGCAAGGATCCTCCGGTATATGGGACGGTATAAACTCCGTTTTATCCTGATGTTCTTTTTTGCAGTAGCAGGTACGATCTTTAATATCTGGGGACCTAAGGTTCTTGGAAAAGCAACCACAGAACTTTTTTCCGGACTTGTTGCAAAGGTAAACGGCACAGGGGGCATTGATTTTGAAAAAATCGGAATGATCCTTTTGAGCGTTATGGCACTGTATCTGGTAAGTTCCTGCTTCTCGTTTATACAGGGATTTGTCATGACCGGGATATCGAATGATGTGACTTATAATCTGAGAAAGGATATCTCTAAAAAGATCAACCGTCTGCCGATGAATTATTTTGAGAGCAGAACAAACGGGGAAATTCTTTCAAGGGTTACAAATGATGTGGATACCCTGCAGATGAGCCTGAATCAGAGTATGACACAGCTGATCACTTCAGTCACTACCATTATTGGCGTTCTGTTTATGATGCTGTCCATCAATGTATGGATGACACTGGCAGCTGTTCTGATTCTTCCGGTTTCCATGGTGATCATTAATTTTGTGATGAAACATTCTCAGAAATACTTCCGGGACCAGCAGAATTATCTTGGAAAAGTAAACGGACAGATTGAAGAAAATTATGGCGGACATAATGTAGTGAAAGTGTTCAGCAAGGAACAGGATGTAGTAAGAGAATTTGAAGAAGACAACAAAAAGCTTTATGAGTCGGCATGGAAATCCCAGTTCTTTTCCGGAATGATGATGCCTGTTATGCAGTTTGTAGGAAATCTGGGTTATGTAATGGTTGCCTTTCTGGGTGGTGTGTTTACCATTAAGGGAAGTATTGAGGTGGGAGATATCCAGTCCTTCTTCCAGTATATCCGAAACTTTACTCAGCCGATCCAGCAGATCGCCCAGGTGACCAACCTCCTGCAGTCATCTGCTGCGGCTTCCGAGCGGGTATTTGAATTTCTGGATGAGCCGGAAGAGGTGCAGAAGGCAGAACATCCGGTTTCTGTTGAAAATCTTTCCGGTGAGGTGCAGTTTGACCATGTTTCCTTCGGATATGATCCGGAGAAGATCATTATCCATGATTTTTCTGCAAAGGTGAAGGACGGGCAGAAGATTGCCATTGTAGGACCGACCGGTGCGGGTAAGACCACAATGGTGAAACTGCTTATGAGATTTTATGATGTAAACAGCGGACAGATCCGGGTGGACGGTCACGATATCAGGGATTTTAACAGAAGCGAGCTTCGTGAAATGTTTGGTATGGTACTTCAGGATACCTGGCTGTTTTCCGGAACAATTATGGAAAATATCCGTTACGGAAGGCTGGATGCCACTGACGAGGAGGTTATTGCAGCTGCGAAAGCGGCTCATATCCATAATTTTATCATGCAGCAGCCCGGTGGCTATCAGATGGTGCTGGATGAAGAGACCAGCAATATTTCCCAGGGGCAGAAACAGCTTCTTACCATTGCAAGAGCCATTCTTGCAGACAATAAGATCCTGATCCTGGACGAGGCAACCTCTTCGGTAGATACCCGAACCGAAATGCGGATCCAGAAAGCAATGAACAATCTGATGAAAGGAAGAACCAGCTTTGTGATCGCTCATCGCCTTTCTACCATTAAGGATGCAGATCTGATCCTGGTGATGAAGGACGGAGATATCATTGAGCAGGGAAATCATACGGAACTTCTGGAAAAAGGCGGATTTTATGCGGAACTGTATTACAGTCAGTTTGAGAACAGCGGAAAAGGCCAGATGTGTTCCTGAAAGCAGGCAGAGAGCAGCGGATGACAGAACC
Organism: uncultured Blautia sp.; assembly: GCA_900541985.1. Lineage (GTDB taxonomy): Bacteria > Bacillota > Clostridia > Lachnospirales > Lachnospiraceae > Blautia_A. Next base: position 118,909 of record UQLX01000001.1, read on the forward strand.
CTTGTCATCGGCTGCTCTTTTCGATATAATGAAAGATACTGCATGTAAAAAAGATTGTAAATCTGCTCTTTGGGGGATTGTATATTACAGTCTGATCCGGGGTATCGTGTATGATAAAAACGATACCAATAAAAAATCCAGGATAAAGGAGGATTTAACATGATTGTAACGACAACCAATGCTATAGATGGAAAAAGAATTGTAGAATATAAAGGAATCGTATTTGGTGAAGTTGTCAGCGGTGTAAATGTGCTGAGAGATTTTACCGCAGGAGTCAGAAACTTTTTTGGAGGAAGATCAGCCGGTTATGAGGAAGAACTTCAGAATGCCAGAGAAGAAGCTATCCGTGAAATGGAAGAAAGGGCAGCAGGCCGGGGCGCCAATGCAGTGATCGGCGTGGATGTAGACTATGAAGTTCTGGGAAGCGACAATGGGATGCTTATGGTCACAGTCAGCGGCACAGCTGTTGTAGTGTCATAGTTTTATGCCTGAAGAAAAGACAGGACGGGAATATCTGGATCAGGTACTTTCCTGCCTCCGCAAGAGACTGGAGGAGGTCAATGCTTCTATTGAGGCAGGCGCCAGAGAGATTGAAGACATGCATGAATACTACTGGGAAAATTATACGGAAATGGACCAGTACGGATATGAGGAATTTGATAACCGGCAGGCGCTTCTGGCACAGGTAAATGCCAACCAGGAGCAGCTTCTTCTGCGCAAGAGGTTTCGGAATATGCTGGATTCCCCATTTTTTGGAAGAGTGGATTTTATCTATGAAGGAGATGAGGAGCCGGAGCAGTTTTATATCGGAATCGGCAATCTGGCGGAGCAGGCAGGCGGGCGTCCTCTGGTTAATGACTGGAGAGCTCCTGTCAGCGGACTGTTTTATGATTTTGATAAAGGACGGGCATCTTATGAAGCGCCGATGGGAATGCTTACCGGAGAGATCAGCTCCAAGTGGCAGTATAAGATCCGCCGCGGAGAAATGGTCTATGAATTTGAAAGTGATATCAAGATCGATGACGACATCCTGAAAGCAGAGCTCGGAAGCAGCGGCGAGGTGCAGCTGAAAAACATCATCCGTACCATACAGAAGGAACAGAATGCGATCATCCGTAATATGGAAGACCGGATCATGGCGATCCAGGGAACTGCCGGAAGCGGTAAGACCTCTGTGGCGCTCCACAGGATCGCCTATCTGCTTTATCACGACAGAAAGAACCTGAAATCTTCCAACATTCTGATTCTTTCACCCAACAGTGTGTTTGCAGATTACATTTCTCATATCCTGCCGGAACTTGGAGAAGAAAATATCCGGGAAATGAGCTTTGACCTTTTTGCTTATAGGGATCTTCAGGATATCGCAGCTGACTGTGAGGACAAGTACGACCAGATTGAGAAAGCGGTGCAGAATTCTTCCACCTGGAAGCAGTACAGGGAAAAGCAGTCTCCGGAATTTGCCTCCCGGCTGGACGGCTTCATGCTGGAACTGGAGGATGAGCTGATGAATTTCCGGGAAGTGGAATATAAAGGCTGTATTCTGACAGAATCAGAAATCATCCGGCTGTTTTATGACAGATTTCCGGATATTCCGCTTTTATCCAGGATGGAAGCCATTGCGGAATATTTTATCGATCAGGTGGAAACACTACGTGACAGAGATCTTTCTGAAGAGGAAAGAGAGGAGATCACGGATAAATTTATGAAAATGTACAGCACCAGAGACTGCTATGTGCTTTACAGCCGTTTTCTGGACAGAGAGGGGTATCGGCCTTTGCCGAAACGTCCTGTGGAAAAACGTGCGCTTAAATATGAGGATGTCTACCCGCTTCTTTATCTGAAGCATCATCTGATCCGGTGCAGGACACACAGCGAGATCCGTCATCTGGTTGTGGATGAGATGCAGGACTATTCCTGGATCCAGTATCTCCTTCTTCAGAAGCTTTTTCCCTGCAGGATGACGATCCTGGGAGACAAGGCTCAGACCATGGAGGAAGAGCAGCAGGATGTGATGAAGTTCCTGCCGAAGATTTTTGGAAGAAATATCCGGAAGATCTATATGAACAGAAGCTATCGGAATACCGTAGAGATCGCGGAATATGCCAACCGTCTGGCGGGGATCACGGATATGGAACTGTTTGAACGCCATGGAGCGCCGGTTCGGGAGGAAAGCTTTATATCACAGGAGGCGGCTCTGGATGCTGTCCTTGAAGGCTGGCTGCAGGCAGAGGACCGTCTGGAAACGGCGGCAGTGATCCTGATGACAGAAAAAGAGGCCAATGAGGCTTTCCTGTATCTGAAAAAACGTCTGGAGGATCTGGAACCGGAGAAAGCAGACAGACTGACCTATCTTGACAGGAACAGCGGTAAATTTCAGAAGGGATTGACGGTGACAACCTTTTATCTGGCAAAGGGACTGGAATTTGACAGAGTTTATGGTGTGTTCAGTGGGAAAGGCCAGAGTCCGTTAAGGACACAGGCAGAATATATTACGGCAACCAGAGCACTCCATGAATTGTTCATGTACAGGATATGAAACAGAAAATATGACAGAAGTTTATATTTTCTTCATAGGATTTTCACATTGCGGTGGGGAAATTTTATTGACAGGCATGTAATAAAATTGTAAAATATGGTACAAAGGGTCTGCAAGGATCCAGAATTCTTAAGGAGGATATTATGAAGAACAAAAAAATACTTGCTGTTTTAGCGGTTACCATATCAGCATCAGTTTTTATGGCAGGATGCAGCTTTGGCGGTGATGAACCGGAGACACAGAAGGTAGTCAGTGTTACACCGGCTCCGGAAGTGACCAAGGCTCCTACAGCAACACCGACCATTGCGCCTGATGTGCAGAATACCACATATACCTCTGCAGATAAGTCTGTTTCTATCAATCTTCCGGATGCTACCTGGTCAAACAAGACAGATGAAGCAGATACGATCAGTTTTGAGTCACCGGATAACGGAAATATCCTGATCCTTCATGGACAGGGTGAGGAGACTATGGCTGCAACTGTGATCCCAAGCACCCAGGATATGGCAGTTTCTCTGGAACAGGCAGATGGAGACAAGGTTCAGGGGACAGATTTTGAAATCCAGGATTATAAGGCAGAGGATGTAAACGGTATTGGCGTTTACAGCTATGTAACGAAGATGCTGAACACAGAAAAGAGCGGCGGTTCTCTTTATGTGATCCATAAAGTATTTGCCAATGCAGGTGAGTTTTATACCATTGAAGCTTCTGTAAAGAAAGAGGAGGCTCTTGCCTCTGTTAAGAGTGCGGTAGATTCTTTCAGGATCCTTGGAAATTCTTCCCTGAAGGAAGCAGCGCCGGGAACAGCTCCGGCTGCAGGAAATACTGAAGGAACGGATGCAGCGGCAGGAACGGATGCAGGAGCCGGGGATGCAGCAGCAGGAACCGATGCGGGAGCAGGAACGGATGCAGGAACCGGAGATGCAGCGGCAGGAACGGATGCAGGAGCCGGAGATACAGCAGGAACAGATACAGGAGCTGATGCAGGTGCTTCTTCCGGAACTACCAATTCCGGTGGGTTTACAGAGGAACAGCTCAGCAGTACAGATGCTACGAGAACGATCTACAGAAACTCTGACGGACATCCGATCGTGATCCAGCCGGATGGAAATGGAAGCTGGGTAGACTTTGACGGTAATACTTATAACTTTGCAAATGACGAGGACGTTTATGCAGAGGACGGAACCGATTATTACTGGCACGGAGAGGCTGCAGACGTATACTATATGCCAGTTCAGTAATTACGGCAGGAGTATCATATGGCAGACAGTAAAGGCAGGTGAGAGATCATCTGCCTTTTTATAAGGAGTGAGACAGTGGAATCATACGGAAAATTTGCGCAGGTCTATGATATGTTCATGGATAATATAGATTATGAAATCTGGGCGGAATATATAGAAGGACATCTGAAAGCCCGGGGGATAGAAGAGGGGCTTGTGCTGGAGCTGGGCTGCGGCACAGGTACGATGACAGGATTGCTGGCACAAAAAGGATATGATATGATCGGTGTGGACAATTCTGAAGAAATGCTGGCAGAAGCCATGAAGAAGAAAATGGAGACCGGACAGGATATTTTGTATCTTTTGCAGGATATGCAGGAGTTTGAACTGTATGGGACGGTGCGGGCAGTGGTAAGCGTCTGCGACAGCCTGAACTATATCACGGACAGAGAGGAACTTCTTCAGGTATTCCGTCTGGTAAATAATTATCTGGATCCGCAGGGGATTTTTCTGTTTGATATGAATACCGTACATAAGTACAGAGATATTCTTGGAGAGACTACGATTGCGGAAAACCGTGATGAGGGAAGTTTTATCTGGGAAAACAGCTATGATCCGGAAAACGGAATCAATATTTATGAGCTGGCAGTTTTTCTTCCGCGGGAGGATGGCCTCTATGAAAAATGTGAGGAACTGCATTGTCAGAAAGCCTATGAACAGAAAGAGATACAGGATCTGATCCGGGAGGCAGGGATGGAGCTTCTGGCGGTTTATGATGCCTATACCATGGAACCTGCCCGGGAGGACAGTGAACGTCTGTTTTTTGTGGCGAGAGAAAAAGGAAAAGAAGTTTAAGAAAATAATTTCAGAATAGATTGATCCAGGAGGAAAGAAATGAAAGATTATATTGTAAGAGCAACTGCTGCAGACAGCCAGATCCGTGCATTTGCAGCTGTGACAAAAGAGACAGTGGAGGCAGCCAGAAAAGCACATAATACCAGCCCGGTGGCAACGGCTGCTCTGGGGCGGCTTCTTACGGCAGGCGCAATGATGGGTGTGATGATGAAGGGAGAAAAAGATATCCTTACGCTTCAGATCAAGGCGGATGGCCCGATTAATGGAATCACTGTTACCGCAGATTCCCAGGGAAGAGTGAAAGGCTATGTAGGAAATCCGGAAGTGATCCTTCCTGCAAATGCAAAGGGAAAGCTGGATGTGTCCGGCGCTGTGGGGAATGGTTTCCTGAATGTGATCAAGGATATGGGTCTGAAAGAGCCTTATTCCGGACGGGTGGATCTGCAGACCGGAGAGATCGCAGAGGACCTGACCTATTATTTTGCAGTCAGTGAGCAGGTTCCGTCAGCGGTAGGCCTTGGAGTCCTGATGAACAAGGGCAACACGGTACAGCAGGCAGGGGGATTTATTGTGCAGGTTATGCCTTTTGCAGAAGAAAAAACCATTGCAAAGCTGGAGGAGAATATCCAGAAGATCCAGTCCGTTACGACACTTCTGGAGCAGGGACACACACCGGAAAGTCTTCTTGAGGCAGTATTTGAAGGCTTTGATGTGGAGATCATGGATAAGGTTCCGGCAGAGTTTTACTGTAACTGCAGTAAGGAACGAGTGGAAAAAGCGCTGATCAGTATCGGACGCAAGGATCTGAATGAGATGATCCAGGAAGGCAAGGAAGTGGAACTGAACTGTCATTTCTGCAATACCAATTATGTATTCAGTGTGGAGGAACTGAAAGAAATCCTCAGAAAATGTAAATAAGAGCTGTGATAAGATGCCGTGTGAACAGGAACGCCGCGGATGTCCGGTGGTAACGGACAGGAAAGGGGAAAATATGAAGGATGGATTTATAAAGGTAAGTGCGGGAACTCCGGATGTAAGAGTGGGAGACTGCGAATACAATGCAGATGAGATCATCCGCATGGCACATGAAATGGAAGGAGAAGGCGCCAGGGTCATGGTGTTTCCGGAGCTTTGTATCACCTCCTACAGCTGCGGTGATCTTTTCTGGCAGGAAACGCTTCTCAATGAGGCAAAGGCACAGTTGCTCCGTATTGCAGAAGAAACAGGAGATGTGGACGGACTGATTTTTGTAGGGCTTCCTATGGAATATAACGGAAAGCTTTATAACATGGCTGCCGGGATCAGTGGAGGAGAAATCCTTGGTCTGGTACCAAAAATCAATATCCCGAATTATAATGAGTTTTATGAAAGCCGTTATTTTACATCCGGAAAAGATGTGAACGGGTGGGTTACGTTCTGTCACAGCGACAGCTTTGACACCGGGTATCCGGATTATGAAGTTGCGGTTTCTCCGTACTTACTTTTTTCCTGTCCGCAGATGCCGGAGCTGAAGGTGGCTGCAGAAATCTGTGAGGATCTCTGGGTGGCAGATCCGCCAAGTACCCGTCACGCTTATCATGGAGCGACCCTGATCGTGAATCTTTCTGCCAGTGACGAGCTGGTAGGAAAGGACAGTTACCGGAGAAATCTGGTCAGCAGCCAGTCTGCAAGACTGGTATGCGGTTATGTTTATGCTTCTGCCGGAATCGGGGAATCTACCCAGGATGTAGTATATGCAGGTCATGATCTGATCGCGGAAAATGGCACAGTCCTTGCAGAAAGCCGGAAGTTTACAAACGGAGCGGTATATGGAGTAATGGATCTCAGGAAGCTGGTCAATGAGCGCAGACGGATGACTACCTTTCAGTTTGCGGCGGACAGAGAGCAGGAAAAGGAAATTTTTTATGACGAAGTGTTTTTTGATCTGCAGACAACAGAGACAGATCTGACCGGTCTGATCGATTCCAGACCTTTTGTTCCCGCATCTGTGGAAGAGAGGGATCGCCGCTGCGATGAGATCCTGAATATCCAGGCCGCAGGTCTGCGGAGACGGCTTGCACATATCCACTGCCAGAATGCGGTGATCGGTCTGTCCGGTGGACTGGATTCCACTCTTGCACTTCTGGTGACTGTCCGTGCTTTTGACATGCTGGGAATTCCGAGAGAAAAGATCACAGCAGTGACCATGCCATGTTTCGGAACGACAGACAGAACCTACAACAATGCCTGCCAGCTGAGCCGCTGTCTGGGGACAGAGCTTCGTGAGGTAAATATCCGGGAGGCTGTAAGTCTTCATTTCCGGGATATTGGACATGATCCTGAGATCCACGACGTCACATACGAAAACAGTCAGGCGAGAGAGCGGACGCAGATCCTCATGGACATTGCAAACCAGAAAGGCGGCATTGTGATCGGAACCGGCGATCTGTCTGAGCTGGCGCTGGGATGGGCTACCTTTAACGGGGATCATATGTCCATGTACGGAGTCAACGGCTCTGTCCCGAAGACACTGGTGCGTCATCTGGTAAGATATTATGCAGATACCTGCGAAGAAAAAATACTGTCAGAGATTCTTCTGGATATTCTGGATACTCCGGTAAGCCCGGAACTGCTTCCGCCAAAGGACGGAAAGATCGCTCAGAAAACAGAAGATCTGGTAGGCCCTTATGAGCTTCATGACTTTTTCCTGTATCACATGCTCCGCTGGACCTGTCCTCCTGCAAAAATTTTCCGCATGGCAAAGAATGCGTTTGCCGGAGAATATGATGAGGAAACCATACTGAAATGGCTGAAGACCTTTTACAGACGGTTCTTTACCCAGCAGTTTAAGCGTTCCTGTCTGCCGGACGGCCCGAAGGTGGGCAGTGTGGCAGTTTCTCCAAGAGGAGATCTGCGTATGCCGAGTGATGCCTGTGGAACCTTGTGGGTGAGAGAAGCAGATCAGATAAAAATCTGAATAACACCCGTTATCGGAAAAATTGGAACATCCGGTAACGGGTGTTTTTTAATGGATCTCAGCCTTTTGCACTGCATCCTGGATGGCGTGTATCAGCATCAGGGAGGTGTATTTCTGATCGCTGGCATATTCCAGCTGATCCAGCTCGCAGCCACTGTAGATCTGGCTTGCCAGTTCTTCAATGGCAGGCTCTACAAGTGGAAACATGGCGGCTGTGCTTTCACTTAAGTTTGCCAGATGGATAGACTGTATCCTGTCTGCATCTACAGTGACCTCTACGTCAAAGCTGTTTCCGTTCAGCGCAATGGAAGAACGGTAGATTCCCGGAGTGTAGATGGCTTCCGGATCTGAGGAAGCTGTTTTTGCCCTGCCGGGACCGAACATGACAAATAACAGCACTCCCAGGATGGTAAGAAATAAAAGGAAGATACCTGTGTAGATGATCTCCTTCATATGTAAAACAATGATCTTGGTTCTGGAACTCATATGGCTGCCTCCTGGTCAGAATATGTAAGGACTGTTGCGAATAGTGACTGTATGGATCATACAGGATAGGAAAAGAACTTATGATTTATCATATGCGGTAGGTTCCGGCTTTATGAAAAAAATGAGCGATTGTAGAAATCGAACGTATGTGCTATAATGAAAGAAAAAATTCAGGGAGGAAATTATGCCGCTTCAGTTTATCATTGGAAATTCCGGTGCAGGGAAATCTTATACCGCGTTTCAGAGCCTGATCTCTGATGCCATGTCCCACCCGGAGAAGCTTTATTATGTGATCGTACCGGAGCAGTTTACCATGCAGACCCAGAAAACTCTGGTGCAGATGCACCCGGACGGCGGGATTTTGAATATTGACGTTCTGAGTTTTGAACGTCTTGCCTATCGTGTACTGGAAGAAACCGGCGGCGATATCAGAAGCGTACTGGAAGAAACCGGAAAAAATATGGTCCTCCAGAAACTGGTCCAGAAACACCAGAAGGAACTGGTATATCTGAAAAACCAGATGAAAAAGCCGGGATATCTGGATGAAGTAAAATCGTTGATCTCAGAATTTATGCAGTACCGGGTAGGGGATGAGGAAATACAGAAGATGCAGGAGGATGCGTCGGACAGAACGCTTCTTCAAATGAAACTGCAGGACGTTTCTGTGCTGTATCATGGATTCCGGGACTATCTGAAAGACCATTATATAACGGCAGAGGAGATTCTGGAGATTCTGGCAAAGCAGATTGTTTTTTCGGAAAAACTGAAAGGCAGTGTTCTGCTGCTGGATGGATTTACCGGTTTTACGCCGATCCAGATCCAGGTGATCCGGGAGCTGCTTGCCTCGTGTGAAAAGGTATCTGTTACAGTGACCATGGACGTGCGGGAGCCGTTTCTGTATAAAGAAAAATCGCATCAGCTTTTTTATATGAGCCACAAGATGATCCGGAGTCTCTGTGACCTGACGAAGGATATTCTGGATCCGGTCTGGATAGAGCCGGGCAGTAAGTCCCGCCATGCCCGGGCAGAGTCTCTGGCGTTTCTGGAGCAGAATATTTTCCGGTATCACAAAAAAACATTTTCCGGCAAACAGGATTCCATAAGGATTTTCTGTGCAGGAGATCCGGTCAGGGAGATGGAGGAGACGGCAAGAAGGATTCTTCGGCTCGTTCGGGAGAAGGGCTGCCGTTATGGAGAGATCGCGGTGATCACGGGAGATCTGGAAACATACGGAAGTCTTGCGCGGCAGGCATTTGAAGATGCCGGAATCCCTTTCTTTGTGGATGAAAAACATTCGATTCTTATGAATCCTTTTGTGGAATATATACGGGCTGCCCTGGAAATGGCTGCTCAGGGATTTTCTTATGAAAGTGTATTTCGATATCTTCGATGTGGTATGTCTGATGTGACCAGAGAAGAGACTGACTGGCTGGAGAACTACGCAGTGGCTCTGGGAATCCGCGGATTCAAACGGTGGAAGGAAAAGTGGGTGCGCGTTTATCGGGGAATGAAGGAGGAATCTCTTCTGGAGATCAACCGGATCCGTGAGAAATTTACAGAAGAAACCGAGGCGCTGGCTGTGGGGTTCTCAGGAAAAAAGAAAACAGTCAGGGAATATTGCCAGTATCTTTATGAGTTTATCGTAAAAAGCCGTATTCAGGAAAAATTAAAGATCCAGGAGGAGATTTTTGCACAAAAAGGCAGCCGCGCAATGGAAAAGGAGTATGCTCAGATTTATGGGATCGTTATGGAGCTTCTGGATAAAATGGCGGAGATTCTGGGAGAGGAAACGGTATCTCCGGAAGAATTCCGACAGATTCTGGAAACCGGAATGTCTCAGGCAAAAGTCGCGCTGATCCCTCCGGGAATCGATCAGGTTCTCATTGGAGATATGGAGAGAACCAGACTGAAGGATATACGGGCGCTGTTTTTTGTGGGGATGAATGAGGGAAATATTCCCAAGAATACAGAATCCGGCGGACTTCTTACAGAGCTGGACAGAGATTTTTTTGAGGATCAGGGTGTGGAGCTTGCTCCGGGTCCAAAAGAACTGATGAATATGCAGAGATTTTATCTGTATCTGAATCTGACCCGGCCTTCTGAGTATCTGTATCTTTCCTACAGCTGTTCCAATGCCAAAGGAGATGCGGTCAGCCCTGCCTATCTGATCGGCACCATCCGGAAACTGTTTCCGGAGCTTTCGACAGAACGGGCAGAGGAGCCGGAGAACCTTCTGGATCTTCTGGAAACCCCTTCCACAGGCTTTGGATTTCTTCTGTCCGGTCTGGAGAATGAAGAAATGCAGCGGGAACCTTTGTTCCGGGAATTATACAGCTGGTATCTGAGAAGCCCGGAATACCGGGATCTTACCAGGAAGCTTACAGAGGCTGCCTTTGCCCGGAAACCGGCAGACAGAATCAGTGAAAGTGTGGCAAAGGCGTTGTATGGTGAAATTTCCGAGTACAGTGCCACCCGCCTGGAACGGTTTTCCGCCTGTGCTTTTGCACATTTCCTTCAGTATGGCCTTGTTGTGACAGAGCGGGCGGAATATGAATTTCGTGCGATGGATATGGGAAACGTACTTCATCAGGCTCTGGAAAAATTTGCGGCAGAGCTTCGGAGAAAAGGCCTTGACTGGGCAGAACTGGAGGAAGAGCAGAGAGACCGGATCGCAGAATACTGTATGGAGCAGGTGGCGGCAGATTATGGAAATACGATCCTGAAAAGCAGCGCCAGAAACCAGTATATGATCCAGCGTACGCTCCGTATTCTCAAGCGTACCGTATGGGCGCTGCAGGAACAGTTGCGCTGTGGGAAGTTTGTACCGGAGGGCTTCGAGGTTTCCATCGGCGGCGGAAGGATTGACCGTCTGGATGTCCTGAAAGAGGACAGGAAGGTTTATGTGAAGGTCATTGACTATAAGTCCGGAAATACCTCGTTTGACCTGGTGGGAGTTTATTATGGTCTTCAGCTTCAGCTTGTAGTTTATATGGATGCTGCCATGGAGACAGAAAAAAACAAACATCCGGACTGTCAGATCGAGCCTGCGGGAATCTTTTATTATAACATCAAGGATCCCATGATCCAGACGGCTATCCGGGATGATCTTCAGAATCTTGAGAAAAAAATCTATAAGGAGCTGAAAATGAACGGGCTGGTAAATTCTTCGGATGATATCATTTATAAAATAGATGCAGGAGCTTCTTCTCTGCCTGTTTCCTTCAAAAAAGACGGAGGTTTCAGAAAGGGATCTTCTGTGGCGACCAGAGAGCAGTTTCAGCTTCTGAACCAGTATGTCAAAAACAAGATCGCAGAGATCCGTTCGCACATTCTTTCCGGAGATGCGGAGGTCTCTCCTTATGAAATGGGAAAGAAAAATGCGTGTGCCTACTGCGCTTATCAGGGGGTGTGCGGGTTTGACAAAAAGATCCCGGGTTATGAATACAGACGTCTGAGACAGTTTGCTGATGAGGAAATCTGGAAATATATGGAAATGGAGGCGAAATGAAATGGCGGTCACATGGACGGAAGAACAGCAAAAAGTAATTTCCCTCAGAAACCGGAATATTCTGGTTTCTGCAGCAGCCGGATCCGGTAAGACAGCGGTTCTGGTAGAGCGGATCCTGAGCAAAATCCTGGACAGGGAGCATCCGGTAGATGTAGACCGGCTGCTGATCATGACTTTTACAAGAGCGGCTGCAGGGGAAATGAAGGAACGACTGTCTGCAGCACTGGAAAAGGCTCTTTATGAGGATCCGGACAATGCCCATCTCCAGAAGCAGATGACGCTGATCCATACGGCTCAGATCACAACGATAGATGGATTCTGTTCTTATATCATCCGGAATTATTTTCACATGATCGGGCTGGATCCGGGCTACCGTACAGCGGAGGAAGGAGAGCTGAAGCTCCTTCGGGAAGATGTGGTCAAAGAAGTTCTGGAGGATGCCTACGAAAAAAAAGAAGAGAAATTTCTCCGGCTGGTGGAATGTTATGCGCCGGGAAAAACAGATGAGGGGCTGAAGGACCTGATCTTGAAGGTGTACGAAGCAGCTATGAGTCATCCTTTCCCGGAAGAGTGGCTGGAAACCTGTCTGCAGGCATATCAGGTGGATAACCCTGAGCAAATCTATCAGTCCCGGTGGATCACAGTCCTGTGGAATGAAATGGAAGAGAATGTTCAGGAGGCGGAGCATCTCATTCAAAAAGCCAGATCGGTATGTCTGGAAGAAGACGGTCCTCTTCCTTATCTGGATGCCCTGGACAGTGATCTTGGAATGGTGACTGTCCTGAAAAAAGCAATAGAAGAAAGAGATTACGGGAAATTAAAGCAGATGGCAGAGGAACTGTCCTTTCAGGCGCTGTCCCGTAAAAAAGCATCCGACGTAGATCCGGCAAAAAAAGATTGGGTAAAGAATCTTCGGGACGAAGAAAAGGGAATCCTGAAAGAGCTGATTGAGAAATACCTTTACTGGGATGAGGATGAATTACTGGATATGGTAAATCTGTGCAGAACACCGCTGGAGAGCCTTGTGGAACTGGTAAAGGAATTTCAGGAACGGTTTGCGCAGAAAAAAAGAGAAAAAAACATTCTCGATTTTACAGATATGGAGCACTTTGCCCTGCACATTCTGGCAGAAAAAGAAGGAGATCAGATCATTCCCAGTCAGGCGGCCAGAGAGCTTTCTGAAAAATATGAGGAAGTGATGATTGATGAGTATCAGGACAGCAACTCTGTACAGGAGATGATCACGACCCTGGTATCCGGATGGACCGGAAACAGAAAGAATATTTTTATGGTAGGAGATGTAAAGCAGAGTATTTACCGTTTCCGACTGGCAAGACCGGAGCTTTTTATGGAAAAATATCACAGTTATTCGACCTCAGACAGCCCGGAGCAGCGGATTGACCTTCACAAAAATTTCCGCAGCCGTCATCAGGTACTTACTTCGGTCAATTATATTTTTAACAGGATCATGGGAGCTGAGGTAGGCGGGATTGATTATGACAGCAGTAATGCTCTTTATCCCGGCGCTGTTTTTCCGGAAGGTCCGGATGAAAGCTTTTATACCACAGAAGTCCTTCTGGTGGAAAAGGACGGAGAAGAGCTGGAGGAGGAAAGCGGAAACCAGACAGACAGAGAACTGGAGGCGCTTGCCATTGCAGGAGTGATCTCCCGGATCGTGGGAAAAGAAAAGATCCTTGATAAAGAAACCGGAACTTACCGGCCTGTGGAATACGGGGATATTGTGATCCTTCTCCGATCTGCTTACGGATGGGCGGAAACCTTCCGTGAGGTTCTGATCTCCAGAGGGATTCCTGCTTATACTTCATCCAGAACCGGATACTTTTCTGCGCAGGAGGTGGTGAATCTTCTGAATTATTTGAGGATATGCGACAATCCTCTTCAGGATATCCCTCTTACCGGTGTGCTTCATTCTCCGATGGCAGGATGCAGTACACAGGAATTGGGAGAATTGAGGAAAGCATGTCCGAAGGGGCTGATCTATGAATGTATCTGCCAGTTTGTGGAAAGAGAAAGCTTTGAGACAGAAGAGGAAGAGAAGCTCAGGGATAAGCTGGCCGATTTTCTGGAACAGCTTCGGGAAATACGGGATATGTCTGCCTATACTCCGGTTCACCAGCTGATTCTGCATATCCTGAAAGTGACCGGATATGAAGATTACGTTCGGGCGCTCCCGGGAGGCAGCCAGAGAGGGGCTAACCTCCGTATGCTGGTGGAAAAAGCCATGGATTATGAAAAAACCAGTTACCGGGGACTGTTTAATTTTGTGCGTTATATTGAAAATCTTCAGAAATATGAGGTAGATTTCGGGGAAGTCAATGTGATCGATGCCGGAAAAGGTTCCGTACAGATCATGACAGTACACAAAAGTAAAGGACTGGAGTTTCCTGTTGTTTTTGCGGCCGGTATGGGAAAACAGTTTAATTTTCAGGACATCAATGCCAGGTTTCTCATCCATCCGGATCTTGGCTTTGGAACGGATGTGATCCTTCCGGAAAAAAGGCTGATGGCTTCCACACCTCAGAAACAGGTAATCCGGAATGTTCAGAAAAGGGAAAGTCTCGGAGAAGAACTGCGTGTGCTGTATGTGGCACTGACCCGGGCAAAGGAAAAATTATATATCACAGGCACCATAGCGGGGATGGAAGAAAAAGTTTCAAATCTCTGGAACGGAAGGGAAGATGCAGAAAACCGTATTCCTCTGGGACAGCGTACACGGGCAAAAACCTTCTGGGATTATATTCTTCCTGCTCTGAGCCTTCATCCTGCCATGAAAGAACTGTATATGGAATATATTTTTTGTACAGAGACACAGGAAGGCTGGTGTGACGGAAAAACAGATTTTATTGTGAGAAAAATCACAGCGGCAGATCTGATACAGAATGAAATTGTGGATATGATAGAACAGCAGATACGGGAACAGGTGCTGAAAAACTGGGACAGCAGTAAAATTTATGACCAGCAGATCCATGACATCCTGGAAAAAAGATTTGACTTTCGTTATCCTTACCGCTATCTGGAGGAAATGCCGGTGAAAGTCAGTGTTTCGGATCTGAAAAAAAGAAGCTGGCAGGATGAAATGGAACTGGAAGAAAATACGCTTGCAGAACCGGATATTGTTCCTCTGATCCCAAGATTTATTTCAGAAGAATCACAGAGCTGCCAGGGGGCTGCCCGGGGAACTGCTTATCATCGGGTAATGGAATGTCTGGATTATAAGAAAACAGGATCTTATGAGGAGATCAAGGCACAGCTCCTTCGTCTGAAGGAACAGAAAAAACTGGCGGAAGAAGAGGCTTCCAGTATCCATATTAAAGATATCCTGGAATTTGCGGCTTCCGATCTGGGACAGAGAATGAAAACGGCAGCGGAAAAAGGCTGTCTTTTCCGGGAGCAGCCTTTTGTAATTGCGGTAGAAGCCTCCGAATTAGATGAGCTGTGGGATGGAGAAGAGAAGATTCTTATACAGGGAATCATTGACTCGTATTTTCTGGAAGAAGATGAGATCGTACTTGTAGATTATAAGACAGACCGTGTTCAGAGAGGGGAGGAGCCTCTTCTGATCGCCCGTTACCGCAGTCAGCTTAAGGATTATGCACGGGCGCTTCAGAAGATGAGAAAGAAAAAAGTAAAGGAGTGTCTGATCTACTCCTTTGCACTTGATAAGGCAATACAGGTAAGATAAAGGTGCGGAGAGCCGCCGCTCAGACTCTCCACCCGGCGGGATATTTATTTTTCAGGGTACCGTTTACCAGCTTGCCGAAGCCCAGAGGATAGCCTTCGACACAGAGAAGATGCCAGCCTTTTTTGTTAGCGGCTTCCCCTTCTTCAATAAGAAGAGTTTCTCCTTTCAGATAGCGGGTAAGACGAGGGTCATCTACAGGAAGGGAGATCACAGCCCTTGCATCGCCTTTGTGAAGAGCAAGGGCGAAGGGCTGTGACGGCTCGAATCGGTTCTTCTTCAGATCCCCCAGATAGAGACCGTTCCGTAAAAAGGTAAGCCCGCGGAAATTACTGTTTACCGGAGGATGATAATAGACTTTATCGCCTCTTGTTTCCACACGATTCCGGTCAAAAGGTTTCCCTCCCAGAGACCTTAGTCCGATCTCTTCAAAAAACAGACGGAGCCATTTTTCTGTATCTGGATCAGGGCGGACAGAAGCCGGCTGCTGAATCCGGTCCGTCTGACCTTTTTTTTGGAGGAGAGCCAGGAAATGACCTTCGCCATTCATTTTGTGAGGGAAGAGGCGTACACATTTTGCCAATTCTCTGTTTCCGTTTCCCCATTCCGGTACCCCGTGAGAAAAGCCCTCATATTCCGGAAGAGACAGAAGTTCCATGTCTGTCCTGTTTTCCAGAAGATAACCAATGGTACCTTCGTCCTCCTCCGGAGCAAAGGTACAGGTAGAGTAGAGCAGGAGCCCTCCGGGACGGAGCATGTCTGCAGCCTGGAGAATCAGTTCTCTCTGAATGGAAGCCAGTTCGCTGGATTTTTGAGGAGTCCAGTCTTTGGCCAGAGCCTCTTCTTTCCGGAACATTCCTTCGCCGGAGCAGGGGGCGTCCAGAAGGATCTTATGGAAAAATTCCGGGAATTTTTCTGCCAGATGCGCAGGTGTCTCATTTGTTATAAAGCTGTTGGAGATTCCAAACAGTTCCATATTACGAAGAAGCGCCTTTGTTCGGGAAGCGCTGATGTCATTTGCAATCAGAAGCCCTTCTCCCTGCAGAGCTGCACCCAGAGCGGTGGCTTTTCCGCCGGGAGCTGCGCAGAGATCCAGGACGGTTTCACCGGGCTCTGCAGGAAGACAGGCAGCAGGTGTCATAGCGCTGGGTTCCTGGAGATAGTAAAGACCAGCCTGATAAAGCGGACATCTGGAAGGGCGGATCTCTTCTGTATAGAAATAGCCGTTTGTTGTCCAGGGAATCGGACTTACGGGAAAAGGAACGATCCGTTCAAATTCCTCACAGCTTATTTTTGATGTATTGACACGAAGTCCATAAGTTCTGGGGGAATGATAGCTTTCTAAAAACGCGTCATATTCACTTCCGAGCATTTCTTTCATGCGGTCAAGAAAAGGCACGGGCAGCAGTTCGATATTGGATAATTCTCCCATGGTAACCTCCAGTATTATTTATTGGAATGTCAGGATCCGTCATGCAGGACGATCTGCCGGGGATCTGGCATCTAATGTTCATCATATCACAGATGGCCTGATTTGACATCTGCCTTTTTCTATTTGCATGCAGGTTTCTCAGCTTGAGAACTATGTAGGAAAAGGTGTTGACTGTCTGGTTATTGCAGCAATCGACTCCGGTGTACTTGTAAACGCTGAGTCACAGGCTAAGGAAGCAGGTATCCCGATCATCGCTTACAACCGTCTTCTGATGGACACAGACGCTGTTTCTTACTACGCAACTTTCGATAACAAGGGTGTTGGTACTGTTATCGGTAACTACATCAAAGAGAACAAAGATCTTGATGCAGCTCGCGAGGCTGGTGAGTCCTATACCATCGAGTTCTTCATGGGATCTCCGGATGATAATAACGCGCTCTTCCTGTACAATGGTATCATGGAAGTACTTCAGGAGTATCTGGATGACGGAACTCTGGTATGTAAATCCGGAAGAACTTCTTTTGAGGACACATGTATCCTCAGATGGTCTCAGGAAACAGCTCAGGCTAACTGCGAGAACATCCTGACAGCAAACTATGGAGGATTACACCTATAATCTGGTTACCGGTAAAGAAGGAATCCTGCAGGCACATATGCTTGAGGTTTGTCCGACAATCGCAGACGGTCCTGTCAGCATCCGTGTAAATCCGCTTTCCATGGGTGATCGCGAGGATCCGGCACGTCTGGTATTTGAGGCAAAAGAGGGACCGGCAGTAGCAACTTCCCTGATCGATCTTGGAAATCGTTTCCGTCTGATCATCAATGATGTAGACTGCAAGCATACAGAAAAGACAATGCCAAACCTTCCGGTTGCATCTGCATTCTGGACACCGCAGCCAAACCTTGCTACAGGAGCTGAGGCATGGATTCTTGCAGGCGGCGCACATCATACAGCATTCTCCTATGACCTTACTGCAGAGCAGATGGGTGACTGGGCAAATGCAATGGGTATCGAGGCTGTATACATTGACAAGGATACCACAATCCGTAACTTTAAAAATGAACTGAAATAGAATTCTGTTTATTACAGATAATCAGCTTCCATGTTCCTTATATTCGAAAAAAGAAAATTATAAAATGGCTGAGAAAAAGCTGTTTTTTTATTTTAATACTATTGACAAAACTATATTATATGATATATAGTATTGTTATCAAAATAATATTGTATGAATTAACAATATTACACAAACAATAAAAAGGATGTGACTCTATGGTATTCAACACAGGTGCAGCCCTTCTGGATGCGATTGTACTGGCTATCGTGTCCAAGGAACAGGATGGAACCTATGGTTATAAGATCACTCAGGATGTCCGCAGTGTTCTGGATATTTCGGAATCCACACTTTATCCGGTGCTGAGAAGGCTCCAGAAAGATGAATGTCTGGAAACCTATGATATGGCATATGAGGGCCGGAACCGCAGATATTATAAATTAACAGAAAAAGGATCTGCACAATTGAATTTATACAAAGTGGAATGGAAAAACTATTCTTCTAAAATTTCCGGACTGTTCGAAGGGGGAATTGGATAATGGACAGAAAAGAGTTTATGAGACAACTGGAACTTCTTCTCTCCGATATTTCAGAGGATGAGAGAAGAGAAGCCCTTGACTATTATGAAAGCTATTTTGACGAAGCAGGAGAAGAAGAGGAGGCTTCGGTGATACAGAAGCTGGGAAGCCCGGGCAAGGTAGCGGCTATTATTAAAGCAGATTTAAGAGAAAACAGCGACGCTTCAGGAACTTATACAGAAAACGGGTATTATGATGAACGGGTGGAAGATCCCGGACAGATGCCGGGAGAGCGCCGAGCAGACAGAAAAGAAAGAGGCTATCAGCCCAGGGAAAAACGCGGTCGGGGAAAAATGACGTTGGTGCTGATCCTTTTGATCTTTCTTTCGCCGTTTCTTGCGGGAGCTACCGGCGGTATCATTGGATTTTTATTAACCGTCATCTTTCTTCCGTTTTTAGTGACCTTTGGTGCAGGAGCCGGAGTGATCGTTATGCTGATCGGTGGTATTGTTCTGATCTTTACAGGGATTGGCCTTTGCTTCAGTACGGTAGCGGCAGGGATCATGGCTGTCGGAATCGGATGTATCCTTACCGCAATAGGTCTCGCAGGACTTGTATTTGTAGTATGGATCGTAGGCAGCCTGCTTCCGAGGTTTCTCAGATGGTTTACAGATTGGTGTCACAGACTTTTGAGCAGAGAAAGAAAGGATGGTAAGACTATATGAAAAAATTTTCAAAGATTCTTTTAGGAACAGCCGCAGGTCTTGGTATTCTGGGATGTGGTTTCACAGTTGCAGGAGCCGCTATGGGAGCCTCTGTAGAAGATATGAAGTATGAAGGAAGCTCCATGCAGAAAGCAGTGAACAGTATGGTAAAAATGGTGGATCACTGGGATGAAGATGATGACTGGGACGAGGAGGATGACTGGGATGAAAAGCCGGCCGCTCCTACAGGAGACGGCAATACGTACGAGTTTGACAATATTTCTTCCATGGACATTGAGCTTAACTATGATGAACTGATCCTTCAGGAAAATGAAGGTCAGAAAATTACGGTTTCCGTTTCCGGAGACGCAGCGGATAAGATAAGAGTCAGCACAGAAGGCTCAGAACTTCAGATTGAAAACAAAAATGATTCCAGACCGAAGGAAAGAACCGTCACAGTTACTTATCCGGCAGGAACAGAATTTACAGAAGTGAACATTGATATCGACGCAGGAACGGCAACTCTGGAGGATGATCTGAAAGCAGGCGAATTCAGCGTTTCCGTAGGAGCAGGAACTCTGGAAAACTACGGTATCGTGACAACGAGACAGGCAGAGGTCGAGGTTGGAGTGGGAACTGTGGAATTAACAGACCTTGACGCAGACTATATCGAAGCGGAATGCGGCGTGGGGATGATGTCTCTTGATGTGTCAGGCAAAAAGGAAGATTACAACTATCGAATTGCCTGCGGAGTGGGAAGCGTTCTTCTTGCAGAGGATGAATTTACCGGACTTGGTGCAGCAAAAAAAGTGGATCATGACGGTGCTTCCCGTAAGATGCAGCTGGAGTGCGGTATGGGAACCCTTGAAGTGGATTTTGAGGAATAACAGAAAGGAAGTAATAGAAATGAGCAATAAACGCCTTTATAAATCATCAGTAAACTGTATGCTTTGCGGTGTGTGTGGAGGAATTGCAGAATACTTTGATATCGATCCCACTCTGGTGCGCCTGGCATGGGTGATCCTTACCTGCTTTGGCGGTGCGGGATTCTGGGCATATCTCATTGCAGCTATTATCATTCCGAGAGGGTAGGAGACACAGCTGTATATTTTTCAGGAATCTGTTAATACTCCTTATGAACAGAAATAAGGAGTGTGAGGACAGAGTGAATAAGGACAAAGAAGTAGAAAGTTATCTGAACGGAGAGCTTTCTGAGGAAGAAAAGCTGAAATATGAGATTGCCGGGGAACTGGGGCTTCTGGACAGGGTTCTTGAGAATGGATGGAGAAGCCTGTCCGCCAAGGAAACCGGACGAATCGGCGGACTGATGACCCGCAGAAAAAAACAACAAAATAAGTGATGTATTCCAGGGAAAATCCTGCTGTCTGAAAAGGCCGGCAGGATTTTTCTTTTTCTAAAAAGGTACAGTTGTAAAAACAATCTTGCTGTGATATTCTTGAATTAACTGAAAAATCAGATGGAAAAGCATAAATTACTTTATGTATTTTGATAAAAAATCACGATATGAGGGCAAATATGGAATTTAAAGATAAAATAGTCGTTGTTACAGGCGGAACGCATGGAATAGGAAAAGCGATAACGGAATTGTTCCGAAAAGAAGGTGCAAAGGTGGAAGTGATTGATATTTCAGAAGGCAGCCACTTTGTTGGAGATATCGGGAAAAAAGAAGTTCTGGAAGAATTTGCTGCTTATGTGCTCAAAAAGCACGGACATGTAGATTATCTGATCAACAATGCGCCTCCGGCCATGAAGGGGATTGAAGAATGTTCTTATGAGGAATTTCAGAATGCATTATCGGTCGGTGTGACAGCTCCTTTTTATCTTTCCAGACTGTTTGGCAGCTATTTTTGTCAGGGAGGATCGATCATTAATATTTCTTCATCCAGAGATCGAATGAGTCAGCCTCAGACAGAAAGCTACACAGCAGCAAAAGGAGGCATCGCAGCATTGACACATGCTCTGGCAGTGAGTCTGTCCGGGAAGGTGAGAGTCAATTCAATCTCTCCGGGATGGATCGACACAGAATATAAAGAATATCGAGGAGCAGATGCAGATCAGCATCCGGCAGGAAGAGTGGGAAATCCTATGGACATAGCGGAAATGGTTTTATTTTTATGTTCAGATAAGGCCGGGTTCATTACAGGAGAAAATATCTGTATTGACGGCGGTATGACCAGACAGATGATTTATCATGATGACTGCGGATGGAATTATCAGCAGAAATAAAAGGAGAAACTATGAACGAGATCATTAAAAGTTTATACAACAGAAAATCTATGAGAGTTTATGAGGAGAAAAACATTCCGGAGGAAATGAAACAGGCTATTCTGGAGGCCGCAGCCCAGGCGCCGAGCGCCGGATGTCAGCAGCTTTATACCATTCTGGATATTACAGATGAGAAACTGAAGGAAGCACTTTCTGAAACCTGTGATCACCAGCCTTTTATTGCAAAAGCGCCCATGGTTCTGGTGTTTTGTGCAGACTGTAAAAAATGGTATGACACCTATCTGGAAGCTGGATGCAGTCCCCGGAAACCCGGGGCGGGAGATTTGATGCTGGCTGTGACAGACGCGGCTATTGCGGCACAGAATGCAGTTGTAGCAGCAGAGAGCTTTGGGATCGGCTCCTGCTATATCGGCGATATTATGGAAAACTGTGAAGAACAGCGCAGACTTCTTCATCTTCCGGAATATGTATTTCCGGCAGTGATGCTGGTGTTTGGGTGGCCTACAGAGCAGCAGAAAAAGAGAACGAAACCATCGCGCTTTGAACAGAAGCATATTGTACATGAAAATACTTACCGCAGTATGGAGGGAGAAGAACTTCGGCAGATGTTTACAGATCGCTGCGGACAGAAATCCTTCGAGGAGTGGACAGAGGCTTTCTGTAACCGGAAATATGATTCGGATTTTTCCAGGGAGATGACCCGGTCGGTGGAGGAGTATCTGAAACAGTTTCACAGATGATCTTCTGTTGTACAGGTTTTTCTGAGATACATAAAGATTATTGCAGGAGATTTGGATTCCAAAAATATGGCACCTTTCCAGGAAATATGAAATATGCAGACGGAACCTATGAAGATACAGACTGGATGATGCTGGAATTAAAGAAGAAAAATTGTGAATAGTTTTTCAGGCGGAACCGCCTGACAGAAAGTGAGATTTGACATGAAAAAGAAAAACAATACAGTTGAGCTTGCCAGGGAAATTGTGATCCTGACTGCAGCCATGGTGATTATTTCTGCTGCGGTTTATTTCTTTCTGGTACCAAGCGGAACATCTATCAGCAGTATTTCCGGTCTTGGAATCATACTGTCTCATTTTGTGCCCCTTTCGTTGTCTGTGATTACGATGATCTTAAATGTTGTGCTTTTGATCATTGGATTTTTGACCTGCGGTAAAGAATTTGGTGTCAAAACAGTATATACCAGTATCATGCTTCCGGTATTTCTGGGAATTTACGAAAAGCTTTTTCCGAATTTTCATTCCCTGACAGACAGTCCGGAGCTGGATGCGATCTGTTATATCCTGGTGGTCAGCGCAGGCTCCAGTATTCTTTTTAACAGGAATGCCTCCTCAGGGGGACTGGATATTGTGGCGAAGATCATGAATAAGTACCTTCATATGGAACTGGGAAAGGCCATGTCTCTGTCCGGTATGTGTATTGCGTTGTCGTCTGCTCTTGTCTATGACAAAAAAGCAGTTGTTTTAAGTGTTCTGGGAACATATTTTAACGGGATCGTACTGGATCATTTTATTTTCGGGCAGAACATCAAAAGAAGGGTCTGCATTATCACAAAGCATGAAAAAGAGCTTAGAGAATTTATCCTTCACCATCTGCACAGCGGCGCCACTATTTATGAATCCATTGGCGCTTATAATATGCAGAAACGCAATGAGATCATTACCATTGTAGATAAAAGCGAATACCAGAAGCTGATGGACTATATGAACCATCAGGATCCGGATGCATTTATCACGGTGTATACTGTGTCTGATGTGAGATATCGGCCTAAAATATAAGAAACGATAAGGTTATTTTGGGATGAAAAGTATATTACGAATATACATAAAGAAAAGACAGGAGAATACTATGGATACAAAGGAATTTCAGTGAACAAGAGAACCAAAAAAATACTCTGTAAAGGAGCAGCGTATTGAGATCACAACGAAACCGCACACAGATTTGACCAGTGCGGGATCGTTATGTATCTGGACTTGGATAACTGGCTGAAAGGTTCTGTGGAATTTATGCATGCAGTCCGGAGGATTCCAGCTTTATCGCTGTTTTTACAGATATGGAAATCACAGAATGTATGTGGAAAGCACATGATGGACAGCAGCCGGATGTGGATAAGCTGTAAAAACAAAATATAGAAAGAATAGTATAAAAATGTATGCCGTCACAGAAGCTGTGGCGGCATACATTTTTAAAGGGAAAATCGTTCTCTGGTATATTTTTTGGTAAAAGAAAGATATTTCTCCACACTGTTGTTGATGTATCGCCCTTTTTTCCACACAATGCCGATATCCTGCTGGATCAGAGGAATGACCGGGATTTTTATGATTTCGGTATTGGAGGGCAATACGGAAGAATACAGAAAGGCTCCGGCAAGATTTTCAGAAATAAATTTCTGGATGGTATGGAGCTGACTGGCATGAAGGATAATGTCAGGTTTGCATCCGATGCTGTCAAAAAGCGCAGATAAAGTGGAATTTTGTACAGAATCGGTATTGTACATGATCAGTGGCTCGCCTTGCAGCATTTCAAGAGTCACTTTTTTCTCATTGGCAAGATGATGTTTCGGGGATACACAGAATACAATATGGTCTCCCAGGATTCGGCAGGAATTCATTTTGTCAATGTCATAAAAATTCATATTCACAAGAGCAAGATCCAGAGTTTCCTCCTGTACCAGATCAGCAGCCCTTCTAGAGCCATATTCAAAAAGTTCCACAGGGATTTCCGGGTACTCTTTCCGGAATTCTGTCAGCATATCCGGAAAAAAGATGGTGCTGAGAATGGGTGGGATCCCTACACGCACAGGAGAAGTCTGTTTTCCGAGATCATAAAGCTCGGAAGAGGTTTGCTGAATTTGACGGAGCAGAGCGGTAGCCTTCTGGTAAAAAAGTTCTCCCTCCTTGGTCAGTGTCAGATGATTTTTGGAGCGGGTGAACAGACTGACAGAAAATTCTTTTTCCAGTTCACGTATGGCATTTGAGACAGCCGGCTGGGTCACATATAATTTCTGAGCAGCCTGAGTGATGCTGTGGTACTGGCTGACAGCACAGAAATATTCTAATTGTACAATTTTCATAATATCTATTCCCTTTTATAAAAAAAATTAATAGCGCAGATTCTGGTGAATATGCATGAAAAAACAATTGTTTTGCTTTTAAGTAAAACATAATTTTGGGTAAAAATAACAAAAAAGTCGAATCTGATAATTATTTTTTATGCAGGTATCATTTTTAGTAAATATACAGGATAAAAACTGACTGCTATAATGAAGGCACATCAGGAAAGTAATAAACCGGCCGTTTTATTACAGAGATAAAAATGGAAGGAAAGGAAATGAGTCCATCAACAATAACTTTGTTATTTCTAGTATTTGCGGTAGTCATGTTCGTCTGGGAAAAGATACCGCTGGGAGTAACCTCAATGATTGTCTGTATTGGTCTGATTGTGACTGGAGTGCTGGATATCAAATCTGCTTTTGCAGGCTTCATTGACAATAATGTGATTTTATTTGTAGCAATGTTTATCGTGGGAGGCGCTCTGTTTGAAACAGGAATAGCCAACAAAATTGGCGGTATTGTTACAAAATTTGCGAAAACAGAAAGAATATTGATCATTGCCATTATGGTCATCGTTGGTCTGATGAGCGGGGTTCTGTCAAATACAGGTACAGCGGCAGTTCTGATACCAGTGGTGATTGGGATTGCAGCAAAATCCGGCTATAAAAGATCGCGTCTGCTTATGCCGCTGGTTTTTGCGGCAGCAATGGGAGGAAATCTTTCTCTGATCGGAGCACCGGGTAATCTGATTGCCCAGAGTGCACTGGAAGAGATGGGGCTTGGCTTTGGATTTTTTGAATTTGAATGGAAGTATGACAACCTGTCGTGATGTGGCTCATAGACGTCTGGTAGAAGGAGAACGGAAGCTTCCGGTAGATGTAAGAGATGCTGCAATTTTTCACGCAGGTCCGATTATCCGCCCGCTGGAAAATGATAAGTTTGAAATGGTATCTGTAGGATCAACTACCAGTATGAGAATGGAAAAATTTGAAAAAGAATTTGTAGAAAAAACCGGTGTAAAAGTAATCATCGGAAAAGGAGGAATGGGATCGAATACGGAATATGCATGCAAAAATTATCAGGCGATTCACTGTGTTTTTCCTGCCGGAAATGCAGTAGTGGCAGCTACCGAAGTAGAAGAGATCATTGATGCTCAGTGGAGAGATCTGGGGATGCCGGAAACCTTGTGGCATTGTCGTGTAAAAGAATTTGGTCCTCTGATCGTATCAATTGATACAGAAGGGAGGAACTTATTTGAGGAAAAAAAAGTGATCTTTAATGAAAGAAAAGAAAAAGCCATAAAAGAAATCTGCAGTCAGGTAGGTTTCATTAAATAAATATACAGAAACAGCCACGAGTTTATACAATTTTCACATCTTTTTTTCTGCACTGATTGAAGAAATTTTACAAAACTGATATACTGAACCTATGGAAGGAGGGCACCGGGACTTCATAAATCTATGAGTCTGTTGGTACCTCCTTTTCGTAAAGTAAGAAAAGGCAGGAAAAAATATGAGGAGTCAGAATAATGCATATGTAAAGCTGGAAAATGTATCCAAGATCTACGGCTCCGGGGAAGTGCGTATCGTTGCCGTGGACGAGATAAGTTTTGAAATCAGCAAAGGGGAATTTGTAGTGGTGGTAGGTCCCAGTGGAGCGGGAAAGACCACCGTCCTGAACATTTTGGGAGGCATGGACAAGGCGACCTCCGGTAAGGTGCTGGTGGATGGGACGGATATTGCGAAATATAACAACAAACAGCTTACCAGCTACAGAAGAGAAGATATCGGATTTGTATTTCAATTTTACAACCTGGTTCCCAATCTTACGGCACTGGAAAATGTGGAGCTTGCTCTCCAGATCTGCAAAGAACCGCTGGATGCAAGAACCGTTCTTGAGGAAGTTGGGCTGAAAAACCGTCTGGGAAATTTTCCGGCACAGCTGTCCGGCGGGGAGCAGCAGAGAGTGTCTATTGCGAGAGCGCTTGCCAAGAATCCGAAGCTGCTCCTCTGTGACGAGCCTACAGGAGCCCTGGATTATCAGACCGGAAAGGCAATCCTGAAGCTTTTGCAGGATATGTGCAGAGAGAAGGGGATGACAGTGATCGTCATCACACATAACTCTGCACTGACTCCTATGGCAGATCGAGTGATCAAGATTAAAAACGGAAAGGTTTCTTCCATGGTTCAGAATGAAAATCCTGCTTCTGTGGAAAAAATCGAATGGTAGGTGAGGGCTATGAAAAAGGCACTGCATAAGGATTTCTGGATGGAGATCAGGAAAACCAGAGCGCGTTTTATTTCTATTTTCTGTATTGTTTCTCTGGGAGTGGCATTTTTTTCCGGAATACAGGCAAGCTCTCCGGATATGCGAATGTCGGGAGATGCCTACTATACAGAAAACAGGATGATGGATCTGAAGGTGATGGGAACCCTTGGCCTGACAGAAGAGGATGTAGATGCACTGAAAAAAGTAGACGGTGTAGAGTGGGCGGAAGGTGCCTGGTCTACGGATGTCCTTTGCGGAGAAGCGGAAACGCAGAAGGTGCTTCATGTGGAATCTGTGAATGAGGATGTAAACGGACTGACTGTGACAGAAGGCCGTCTTCCGGAAAAAAGCGGAGAGTGTTTTCTAGATGTAACGTTTGCCAAAGGAATGGGCTATAAGACTGGCGATGAGATCGAACTCAGGGAGGATACGGAAGACCCTCTTCTCAAGAAGAAAACATATACAGTCACAGGTCTTGGAAGAACGCCTCTTTACATATCCTTTAACCGGGGAAATACGACGCTGGGCTCTGGTGAAGTCAACGGATTTGCATATGTACTTCCGGAGGATTTTGAACAGGAGATCTTTACCCAGATTTACGTGAGAGCGCATGGGGCAGACCAGGTGACCAGCTATACAGATGCCTATGACAATCTGATAGAAAAACTTCAGGACAAGGTAGAAGGAATCCAGAAGGAACGCTGTCTGGTCAGATATGAGGATATTATGTCCGAGGCAGAAGAAAAGCTTGCCGATGCAGAGCAGGAGCTTGCAGACGGTAAGGCGGAGGCTCAGAAGGAGCTTGCCGATGCCCGAAAAGAGCTGGAAGACGGTGAAAAGGAATACGCGGACGGACAAAAAGAATATGAAGATGGCAAACAGCAGCTTGTCGATGGAAAAAAGAAGCTTGAGGATGCAAGGGATCAGTCTGCTTCTGCCGCCCAGACTATTTCCGACGGATGGAATCAGCTGACTGCAGCAAAGAATGAGCTTGCTTCAGGATGGAGTGAAATTCATGCAGCAGAGCAGGAGCTTGCTGCCGGAAGAAGTCAGCTGGAAAAAGAAGAAAAAAAACTGAACCAGGGATGGACGCAGTATAACAGCGGAAAGAAAGAACTGGACACCGGAAAAGCACAGCTTGCCGATGCCCGAAAGAAGCTGGATGAAGGAAAGAAAAAAATAGAAGAAGGCAGAGCTGCTCTGGACGAGCAGCAGAAGAAGCTGGACGACGGGGTGACCCAGGCCAGGACCGGAATTGAAGCAATAGATGCGCAGATCAGCGAAATCAATGGACAGATACCGCAGATAGAAGAAGGAATCCGCCAGGCAGCAGAAGCCGAGGCTCAGATTCCTGCTCTTCAGGAAGCTCTTGCAGCAGCCCGGGAAGGGGCAGCCAAGGCCCAGGAGGCGCTTGCAGCTGCTCAGGCTGCTCTGAATGAAGCAATGGGCAGGCTGGAGGCAGGCGAGATCATGGAAGAAGAGCTTATTCCCTATCAGGAGGCTCTGGCAGCGGCACAGGCAGGAGCGGATGCTGCCAATGGAGCAGTGGAAAAGGCACAGGCAGGCCTGGATGCCTGCAATGCGGCAGCAGCAAAAAAAGCGGAACTGGAAGGCACTCTGGCAGCGGCAAAGGACGGTATCATCCAGGCAGAAGCAAAAAAGACAGAGCTGAACCAGATAATCGCTTCTGCAAAAGAAGGGCAGTCCGCCATTGACCAGGGAAGAGAGGCACTTACGGCAGAGGAAGCAAAACTTCCGGCTGCAGAAAAAGAGATTGCAGCCAATGAAAAGAAAATCGCTGACAGTGAAAAAAAGATTCAGGAAAGCCTGAAAGTTCTTCAGAGCGGACAGTCAGAGATTGACAGAAATAAAAAGAAGCTGGATTCTGCACAAAAAGAGATCAATGCCGGTATAGAGAAGCTGAATGTCGGGCAATCAGAGATAAGTGCAAATGAACAGAAACTGATCTCCGGTGAAGGGGAGCTTGCCGCCGGTCAGGAGGAAATTGAACAGGGAGAGGCTGAGATCAGAGAAAATGAGCAGAAGCTCATAGATGCGGAAAAAGAACTTGCCGATGCAAAAAAGAAGCTGGAAGATGGATGGGAAGAATATCACGACGGTGAAAAGGAAGCGGATGAGGAGATTGCAGACGGCGAAAAGAAAATCGCAGACGCCAGAAAGGAAATTCAGGATATAGAAGAGCCGGAGTGGATCATTACAGATCGAAATGATCTTCCGGAGTATTCGGATTACGGGGATAACGCAGACCGTATCAAAAGCATCGGAGAAGTATTCCCGGTAATCTTTTTCCTGGTGGCAGCCCTGATCAGTCTTACCACTATGACCAGAATGGTAGAAGAGCAGAGAACGCAGATCGGAACTTTGAAAGCGCTGGGCTACAGCAAGTATGATATTGCCTCTAAATATCTGAATTATGCATTTCTGGCAACCGTGGGAGGCAGTGCGGCAGGTATCCTGATTGGTGAAAAGATTCTTCCCTATATCATCATCAAGGCTTATGGGATCATGTACCATAATGTGGGGAATAATCTGGAAATCCACTATGAATTAAAATTTGCCCTTACGGCATCAGTTGCAGCTGTAGTCTGTACTGTCGGGGCAACCATATTTTCCTGTTTTAAGGTACTGGCAGAGACTCCGGCTTCCCTGATGCGTCCGCCGGCGCCGAAAGAGGGAAAACGGGTTCTTGCAGAAAAGATCACGATTTTGTGGAAGCACCTGAATTTTACTTGGAAATCCTGTCTGAGAAATCTTTTCCGCTACAAGAAACGTCTGTTTATGACGATCTTCGGTATCTCCGGAAGTATGGCGCTGATGCTGGTAGGCTTTGGAATCCGGGATTCTATCTCGGACATTGTGGTGAAGCAGTATGAGGAGCTGCAGCACTATGACGGAACTATTATCACAGATGAGGATGCCACTCCGGAGGAGAGGGAAAAGCTTTCGGAATATTTAAAACAGAACAAAAAACTCCAGCGTTTTACAAATATTCAGTTTACCAAGATCACGGCACCAAGAGAAAAATCCAATATCAGCTGTTATCTTTATGTGCCGGAAGATATGGATACCTTCCGGGAAGATGTGACATTGAGAAACCGCATTACAAAGGAACGGTATGAACTTACAGACGAGGGAGCTGTGATCAGCGAAAAAACAGCCAGACTTCTGAAACTCCGGACAGGAGATACCATTACTCTGGAAAAAGACTATGAGGAATATCAGGTAAAGGTAGCGGTGATCACAGAAAACTACATGGGCCATTATATTTATATGACTCCTGTGGTTTATGAGCAGACCTTTGGAGAAAAGCCTGCTTACGAAGACACCGTCTTTTCGCTGAAAGACGAGTATCTGGATGAGGCAGAAGCTGTGGGAAAAGAAATACTTTCGCAGCCTGCGGCATTGAGCATCAGCTATACAGACAGTCTGGCTGCCCAGGTGGACCGTATGCTCAGTACTCTGGGAATTGTTATTGTAGTCCTGATTGTTTCCGCCGGGATGCTTGCCTTTGTGGTTTTGTATAACCTGAATAACATCAATATCACAGAACGCCAGAGAGAGCTGGCAACCTTAAAGGTTCTGGGATTTTATGATAAGGAGGTTTCTCAGTATGTGCTGAGAGAAAACATCCTTCTGACAATAGCCGGAATCATTTTTGGATCCGGATTCGGTGTGATCCTTCATCGATACATTATTGTTACCGTAGAGGTGGATGCGGTTATGTTCGGACGGAACATCCGACCGGTCAGTTTCCTTTACTGTGCAGTGATCACCTGTATCTTTTCGGCGATCGTTAATCTGTTCATGCACAGGAAGCTGAAAAAGATCGACATGGTAGAATCCCTGAAATCTGTGGAATAAATTAACTGTGAAATTTCCGCGTTCCTGCTTGACAACCGCAAAAAATGTAATTATAGTAGGAAACATAGCAAAGGCGAGGAAGAAGAGGAGTACGCTTTTTTCCCTGACAGAGAGGAGCTTCCGCTGGCTGTAAGGAGCTCTCAGAAGGAGGAGGCAGAAGGTAGCTTTGGAGCCGGGAGGCTGATGGCCGGAGGGAGAAATCCGGGAACGGCAGCAGGCTTTCACGTAGATCCTGCGTTAAAGGACAATGAGATGTGCAGGGAACGTAAGACTTTTACAGAATTCTGCATAATGAAGGTGGTACCGCGATAAGATTCGCCCTTCACACTTAGGTGTGAGGGGCTTCCTTTTTTATTCCCCTCACCGTTTAGAAAAAAGCATTCAGGAGGTTATTATGAGCAAAGAACTTGCAAAGACGTATGATCCGAAAGGACTGGAAGAGCGCCTGTACAAAAAATGGATGGATAACGGTTATTTCCATGCAAAAGTAAATCCCGATAAGAAACCCTTTACCATTGTGATGCCGCCGCCGAACGTTACCGGCCAGCTTCATATGGGCCATGCTCTTGACGAGACAATGCAGGATATTCTGATCCGATTCAAGAGAATGCAGGGCTATGAGGCACTGTGGCAGCCGGGAACAGACCATGCTGCGATCGCTACAGAGGTGAAGGTCATTGACAAGCTGAAACAGGAAGGCATTGACAAGCACGAGATCGGCCGCGAAGAATTTCTGAAGCATGCATGGGCATGGAAGGAAGAGTACGGCGGAAAGATCATCAATCAGCTGAAGAAACTGGGCGCTTCCGCAGACTGGGAAAGGGAGCGCTTTACCATGGACGAGGGCTGCTCCAAGGCTGTTCAGGAAGTGTTTATCAAGCTTTATGAAAAAGGTTATATCTATAAAGGCTCCAGAATCATCAACTGGTGTCCGGTATGCCAGACTTCCATTTCTGATGCAGAGGTAGAGCATGAGGACCAGGACGGATTTTTCTGGCACATCAATTATCCAATCGTTGGAGAAGAGGGACGTTTTGTAGAAATCGCTACCACACGTCCGGAGACACTTCTGGGAGATACTGCCGTTGCCGTAAATCCTGAGGACGAAAGATACAAAGATCTGGTAGGAAAAATGCTGAAGCTGCCGCTGACAGACCGTGAGATCCCGGTTGTGGCAGATGAGTATGTTGACAAAGAATTTGGAACCGGATGTGTAAAGATCACACCGGCTCATGACCCGAATGACTTTGAGGTAGGGAAACGTCACAATCTTCCGGAGATCAACATCATGAATGATGATGCCACCATCAATTCTCTTGGCGGCAAATATGCCGGAATGGATCGTTACGAGGCTCGTAAGGCAATGGTTGCCGATCTTGAGGAGCAGGGACTTCTGGTTAAGGTAGTTCCTCATTCTCACAGTGTTGGAACGCATGACCGCTGCGGAACTACCGTAGAGCCTATGATCAAGCCTCAGTGGTTTGTACGCATGGATGAAATGGCAAAAGCTGCCATTGACGCTCTGAACGACGGAGACCTGGAATTTGTTCCGGCAAGCTTTGGAAAAACTTACCTTCACTGGCTGGAAAATATCCGTGACTGGTGTATCTCCCGTCAGCTGTGGTGGGGACACAGGATCCCGGCTTACTACTGCGATGAATGCGGTGAAGTGGTTGTTGCCCGTGAGATGCCGGAGAAATGCCCGAAATGCGGCTGTACTCATCTCCACCAGGATGAAGATACACTGGATACCTGGTTCAGCTCTGCACTGTGGCCGTTCTCCACTTTAGGATGGCCGGACAAGACAGAAGAGATGGAGTATTTCTATCCTACGGATGTACTGGTAACCGGATATGACATTATTTTCTTCTGGGTTATCCGTATGGTATTCTCTGCTCTGGAACAGACCGGAAAGGCTCCTTTCCACCATGTTCTGATCCATGGTCTTGTAAGAGACTCTCAGGGAAGAAAAATGAGTAAATCCCTTGGAAACGGTATTGATCCTCTTGAGGTCATTGATAAATATGGTGCAGATGCACTTCGTCTGACTCTGATTACCGGAAATGCTCCGGGAAATGACATGCGTTTTTACTGGGAGAGAGTAGAATCCAGTCGTAACTTCGCAAACAAGATCTGGAATGCATCCAGATTTATCATGATGAATCTGGAAGGCCATGATGCAGAAGCACCGGAAGATCTGAAGTCTCTGTGTATGGAAGATCAGTGGATCCTGTCCAGACTGAATACGGTTGTCCGTGAAGTAACAGAAAACATGGAAAAATATGAGCTGGGTATTGCTGTACAGAAGGTTTATGATTTCCTGTGGGATGAGCTTTGCGACTGGTATATTGAGATGGCAAAGGTTCGTCTGTGGAAAGCAGATGAAAATCCGAAGGCAGCAGGCGAGACTCTGTGGACTCTGCGTACCGTTCTTACAGAAGGATTGAAGCTGCTTCATCCGTTTATGCCGTTTATCACAGAGGAAATTTACTGTACACTTCTTCCGGAAGAAGATTCGATCATGATTTCCGAATGGCCGGTATACACACCGGAGAGAAGCTTCCCTGAAGCCGAGAAAGCGGTAGAAGGATTTAAAGAGATTGTCAGAGGCATCCGTAATACACGTACAGAAATGAATGTACCGGTAAACCGCAAAACAAGCCTGTATATTGTAGGAAGAGATACAGACACCTGTGTAAGATATGAAGCCTGCAAAAAATCTTTTGTAAACCTGGCGTTTTCCAAGGAGATCCATGTACAGGAGAACAAAGAAGGAATCGGCGAGGATGCGGTTTCCGTAGTGGTTTCCGACGCAGTCGTTTATCTGCCGCTGGAAGATCTGGTAGACAGAGAAAAAGAGATTGAACGTCTGAAAAAAGAGCAGGAGCGTCTTACCAAAGAGATCGCACGCTGCCAGGGGATGCTGAACAACCCGAATTTTGTCAACAAAGCTCCTGCAGCTAAGGTGGATGCAGAAAAAGAAAAGCTTCAGAAATACGAAGAAATGATGGAAAAGGTAAACGTACAGCTTTCACAGATGCAGAAGTGATAAAGGAGCGTTAAGATGAAATGGTATGATGTGTGCAACAAGATTTCTCTGCTGCTTCATGCGCTGGTCAGTGCAGTGGGGTACTTTCTGATCGAAGCGATCAGCAGGCACTCCTTTACAGAAGCATGGGATTTTATGACGGGCAGACCGCTGGTATTTGCCTATAATGCAGCACTGATCTTTACGACGTCCCTGATCGTATACCTGTTCAGGAGAAGATGCTTTATCCGTGTACTTTTATGTATGTTCTGGCTTCTGCTGGGAATTATAAACGGTGTGATACTGGCTACCCGTGTGACACCGTTTACCGGTCCGGATCTCCATCTTCTGACAGATGGAATGGCGCTTCTGGAAAAATATCTTCCCAAATGGGGAGTGATCGTAGCGCTGATCGTTCTGGGATCTTTTGCCCTGACCCTCCTTGGTCTGATTGTAAAAGGACCGAAATTCAAGGGCAAACTAAAATATCGCTGGAATATTCCGCTGGTTCTGGCCGGTATCCTGGCATTTGCAGGCCTGACACAGCTGGCGCTTGAAAAAAGAGTGCTTTCCAATTACTTTGGAAATATTGCTTTTGCCTATGAGGATTATGGATATCCCTACTGTCTGGGCGTTACCATTTTTGATACAGGGATCACCTGCCCCCGGGATTATTCGGAAGGAGAGATCAGGCGGATTGAAAATACAGAAAAAAATCTGCCGGAAACAAAGGAAGGAGAGCATCCGAATATCATTTTCCTGCAGCTGGAATCCTTTTTTGATCCGGAGCTGGTAGATTATCTGGAAATGTCAGAGGATCCGATTCCGGTATTCCGAAAATTGATGAAAGAATATACTTCAGGATATTATAAGGTACCGTCTGTAGGAGCCGGCACAGCCAATACGGAATTTGAATCCATTACCGGAATGAGCCTTCATTATTTCGGACCGGGAGAATATCCCTATAAGAGTATCCTGAAGGAAACAACCTGTGAAAGCGCGCCTTATGTGCTGAAGGATCTGGGATACTCCACCCATGCGATACATAACAATGAGGCGAACTTCTATGGAAGAAGATCCATTTTCCCGAATCTGGGATTTGACACCTTTACTTCCGCAGAATATATGCCGGAGGAAGATGATAAGAACCCACTGGGATGGACCAGAGACCGTGTCCTTACAGATGAGATCATCAAATGTCTGGATTCTACAGAAGCTCAGTCGGATTATGTATATACCATCTCTGTTCAGGGACATGGATCTTATCCGGAGGAGCCGGAGCTGGAGGAACCGGAGATCACAGTGACAGGCTCTCCTACAGAGGTGAAAAACAATCAGTGGGAGTATTATGTGAATCAGCTCCGCGAGATGGATAACTTTGTGAAGGAACTGACCGATGCTCTGGAGGAATATCCGGAGGATGTGGTTCTGGTTATGTATGGAGACCATCTTCCTACCATGGATCTAACTGTGGAGGATGTGGAGAATCGATATCTTTTCCAGACACAATATGTAATGTGGGACAACTTTGGTCTGGAGAAAAAAGACGTAAACCTTGCCGCATACCAGATGGCTGCAGAGGTCATGGATCGTGTGGGTATTCATGAAGGAACTGTTTTCCGTTATCATCAGGCACGAAGAAATACCAAGAACTATCAGGTGGATCTGGAGACTCTTCAGTATGACCTGCTTTACGGGGAACATTATTCCTATGATGGAGAAAATCCTTTTAAGAGAACAAAAATGCGTCTGGGTCTTTATGATACGACCCTGGACGGCATTTCCCTGGTATCTGCCTGGGATCATACCTACCGGGTCACAGGAACCAATTTTACACCTTCCAGTCAGGTAAAGCTCAACGGGGAATGGTATGAAACAGTTTATGTGAATCCGACAACCCTGATGATATCCGGCACAGAGCTGAATGATTTCGACAGGATCTCTGTTGTGCAGAGAAGCAACAGTTCCACCAGAAAAGCACTGAGCAAGAGCTATGACCGTTCCTGCTATATGCTGTATGATGAAAACAAATGGAAACTGCCGACGGAAGATAACTGATTCTGGCGAATAAAAGATTACGATTGGTACTGGACATATTTCACCACTCATATATAATGATATCGTAGCGGTCTGTTACGGGGCGAAGCCCCGGCCGCTGCGAATACATTAGATGAAGTGGTGAATTTTTTTATGAATTACAGTGAAGCAGTTGCGTATATTGAAGAAACTCCGAAATTTACAACAAAAAACAAGCTTTCTCATACGAAGGAGTGCCTGGAGCGTCTGGGGCATCCGGAAAAGCAGTTTAAGGTCATCCATGTGGCAGGGACGAATGGAAAAGGAAGTACCTGTGCTTTTCTGGCATCGATATTCAGAGAAGCAGGCTATTCCTGCGGACTGTTTACCTCTCCTCATCTGGTAGTGATCAATGAGCGTTTTCAGATCAATGAGAAAAATATTGATGACGCTGCTTTTTTAAATGCTTTTGAGAAGGTAAAGGCTCTTGCAGATGAACTGGTAGCGGAGGGAAATTATCATCCCACATATTTTGAGATGCTGTTTCTCATGGGAATGGTGATCTTTGCAGACGCAGGGGTGGACTATGTAATGCTGGAGACCGGCCTTGGAGGAAGACTGGATGCCACGACGGCAGTGGAAGATCCGGCTGCCTGTGTGATTACCTCAATCAGTTTTGACCACATGCAGTATCTTGGGAATACCATAGGTGAGATCGCCTCGGAAAAAGCCGGAATCATTGTGCCGGGAGTGCCTGTGATCTATGACGGAAATGATCCGGAGGCCGCACAGGTGATCCGTAGCCATGCAGTTTCTCTGGGAAGCCCTTATTATGAAGTAAAGAAAACAGATGCGAAAATCCTGCGAAATACAAATGCAGGCATTGATTTTTCCATGGAGAATGAGTATTATGAAAATACCATCTTCTCGATTCCTTTTATTGCCGGTTATCAGGTGATGAATGCTTCTCTGGCTCTGAAGACGGCAGAGGTTCTGAAAGACAGAGTGGAGATCCCGAAAGAAGCGGTGCAGAAGGGACTGAGGGAAACACGCTGGCAGGGACGGATGGAAACCATTCTTCCCGGTGTGATCGTAGACGGGGCACATAATGAGGATGGTGTGGAGAAGTTTGTGGAAACGGCAGAGCATTTCCAGGAGGAATATCCTCTTACCCTGCTGTTTTCGGCAGTGGATGATAAAGACTATACAGACATGATCCGCACTGTTCTGGGGAGGATTCGCTTCCGCCATGTGATAGTAACACAGGTGGGCGGTTATCGTAAGGTTCCGGCAGAGAAGCTGGCAGAAATATTCCGGGAAGAGGGCTGCGCCTCTGCCCGAAGCTGTGAAAATGTAGAAGAGGCATTTCAGAAGGCTCTTGAATGTAAGGGAGAGGACGGAATGTTGTTCTGTGTAGGCTCTCTTTATCTGGTTGGAGAGATCAAGGCGATCCTTCAGAGAGAGCGGTAAGGAGGAAAATTTTGTTAGATTACGAAGAGGAACTGAAGAAGTTTGAACCGTGTCTGGATGTGACAGATGCCGAAAGCGCTATTTATGAAAAGGAGCTGACGGACATCCTTGATGTGCTTCAGGAGGTACTGCGTGAAGCAAAAAGCGGCAGACGCGTAAAACGATAAGGAGAACTCTGCAGATGAATTGTGTGAACTGCGGTGCATTTCTGACAGATGCGGATCTGGATTACTGTCCAAACTGCGGATATAATGTACTGATCCAGAAAAAAATAGATTATCTTTCCAAAAGCCTGTACAATCAGGGCCTGGAAAAGGCCAGCATACGTGATCTTTCCGGCGCGATTGCATGCCTGAAGCAAAGCCTGATCTATGACAAAAGGAACATTCCGGCCAGAAATCTTCTGGGACTGGTTTATTTTGAAACTGGTGAAGTAGTGGCTGCTTTGAGCGAGTGGGTCATCAGCAAAAATCTTCAGCCGTCCAGAAATCTGGCCTCCGAATATATTGCCAGACTTCAGGCAAATTCCAATAAACTGAAGGCTATTAATGTGACGATCAAGAAATATAACCATGCCCTTCTTCTGTGCAGGGAAGGTCATGAGGATATGGCTGCCATTCAGCTCAGGAGAATTTTGTCTCAGAATCCCAAGCTGATCAAGGGATATCATCTTCTGGCACTGATTCAGATCAGAAATCAGGAGTGGAATAAAGCGAGAAGAACACTGAAAAAAGCGGCAAAGATTGACAAAACAAACACAACAACTCTCCGTTTCCTGCGGGAAGTGGAGGAGCAGACAGGAGTTCCAACCAGGCTGGAACGACAGAAAAAAGGATTTTTCCATGTGGTCAAAAATAAAGAACCGGAATATGATCCGGCAGAAAGTGAGTATGCAGTGCAGGCTCCGGTATACAGAGAAAGATCCAGACTTCCTGTTTTTCTGCTCCTTATGTCGGGAATGATCGCAGGTGCAGTGGCTTTCTGGCTTCTGGCGGTTCCCGCTATTAAGCAGAGAATTTATCAGCAGGCAAATGAACAGATCGTTCAGTACAGTGAATCTCTGGCAACACAGGGCGCTGAGCTTACCAGAGCACAGGGAGAGGCACAGGAATCAGGTAATACGGCTGAGGCAGTATCTGCAAGGCTGGAAGAAGAGGAAGCAAGAAGCCAGAGCTATGAGGCTCTTATGACCGCTTATACCAGTTATCAGCAGCAAAACCTGGATGAGGCGGCAATGGCGGTCAAAAACGTCCAGGTAGATGTGCTCTCGGATTCTATGAAGGCTGTATACGTTACGATACGGGATGCCACAGGAGTAGCCGGAATCGGGGACGAAGAGCAGCCTCAGACAGATACCGGAGAGGGTGAATCCTATGAAGACGAATCCTACGACGAGAGCTATTACGATGAAGGTTATGAAGACGAAAGTTACCATGACGAAGGCTATGAGGAAGAATACTGAGAAGAGAAGCCTCGGAGCAGAGGACGTGCAGAAATGCATGTCCTTTTTTTCTGCGCAAAAACGGGAAAAAAGGAATAAAGGTAAAAATAAGGGGGAAATATAGAATGGATGCAATGTTTGACATGCAGGGAGCGGTTCTTACGGTCCATCTTCCTGCAGATGTGGATCACCCGGTATCGGATCAGGTAAGAAGGGAGTCGGACAGGATCATGGGAAGCATGTATGTCAGAACCATGGTCTTTGATTTTGATAAGACAGATTTTATGGACAGCTCCGGAATCGGACTTCTTATGGGCAGATACCGTGCGTTGGGGATGCGCCAGGGGTGTATCCGCGCCGTGCAGGTCAGCAGTCATATTGACAGGCTGCTGCACCTGTCGGGCGTTCATCGGTATATTGAGATTCAAAAATCAGAAGGAGAGGAGAAAAAAGAATGAAAAATACCAATGAAATGACATTGATCTTTGACAGCCGTCCGGTAAATGAAGGGATGGCCCGTATTGCGGCAGCTTCGTTTTGTACCCAGCTGAATCCGACTCTGGAAGAGGTGGCGGATCTGAAGACAGCGGTATCAGAAGCTGTCACAAACTGTATCATCCATGGATATGAAGGAGAGGTACATAAGATACGGATGGATATGAAGCTGAAAGGCCAGGAACTTTTTGTAGACATTACAGATCAGGGTGTGGGGATTGCGGATATAAAAAAAGCCATGGAACCTCTTTATACAACCAAGCCGGAAAAAGAACGGTCCGGAATGGGTTTTACGTTCATGGAAGCCTTTATGGATGAGGTGACGGTAGATTCAGAAGTGGGTGTGGGAACCTCGGTTCATATGAAAAAGACCATCAGAAGGTAAAAGGAGGGAGAATGGAAGATACTCTTGCCCTGATCGGGCGTGCGCACCAGGGAGATAAAGAGGCAAGAGATACGATATTTAAAGAAAATACAGGACTGATCTACAGCGTGGCAAAACGTTTTCTTGGACGGGGTGTGGAAATGGAAGACCTTTTCCAGATCGGCAGTATTGGACTTCTCAAGGCTGTGGATAAATTTGATCTTTCGTTTGAAGTGAAATTTTCCACCTATGCAGTGCCTATGATCGCAGGAGAGATCAGACGTTTCCTGAGGGACGACGGGATGTTGAAGGTAAGTAGATCCATGAAAGAAAACTGCTTCAGGATTGCTCAGGAAAAAGAAACTCTGGGACGGACTCTTGGACGGGAACCTACCATGGGGGAGCTGGCGGAAAAGCTGGGCATGGAGCCGGAAGAGATCGCCATGACAATGGAATCGGCAGCTCCGGTAGAATCCATCTATAAAACGGTACATCAGGGAGAAGGAAATGAAGTATTACTGGCAGACCGGCTGGAGGAAGAAAGAGATCATCAGGAAAAGCTTCTGAACAGGCTGCTGCTTGAGGGAATGTTGGAGAAACTGGAAAAGGAGGAGCGGAGACTTATCTGTATGCGTTATTTTCAGGATATGACCCAGACGGAGATTGCCGGCCGTCTGGGTGTATCCCAGGTACAGGTTTCCAGAATGGAAAAAAGGATCCTGAACAGGCTGAGATCTTTTTTGTAATTAATTTTCATATTTTTTGGGAGTAACCTGTTTGCGGTGAATATCTTCAATAATTGTATTGTTGACATCATCCTCATAGGCACGCATCTGCACCTGCATGGGAGAGGGATCCGCACTGAGCCGGAACCGGCTGAAATGGTTGAAGAAAAACAGTACCCCGATACCGAGACCAATGGAATAGGAGATCTCCAGGATGGTAAACCCGCTGGAAATTTCCCCCGTAACCTGTTGATAGATCTGATTGAACAGATTTTTTACATCGGCATCCGCATTAAAGGTCATAATGGAAAAGGCGGCGCCGAAAAAAGAAGCAAGACAGACAATGGCAGTCTTCAGCCACCGGAAAAAAATCTGAGGCGAGCTGGAAATCTCATAGGAAAGGATGAAATCCGGTTCGCCAATGTGCGTGATCTCCAGATTGGGTTCTTTTTTGCGGATCAGCTCGATGAGATCCATGGCGCACATCACATACCGGCCGGGTTTTTCAGGATCCAGATCAAGAACCGGGAGAACGCGAAGCCGGTTCAGAATCTTGGGATTTGTACAGGAAAGCCGGGCGATGTCCTGAAGATATACATGAGGATGTTGTACCTGGATGTTCTGGTCAAGCTGAAGATAAAGTATGTCGCTCATGACAGAACTCCTTTCTGGGGGTCAGGTTTTCATTTTTGGACGGAAGACAAGGCTTGCGATCCAGGAAAAAATCAGGGCAGCGGAAACTCCTGCGGCACAGGCAGTAAACCCTCCTGAAAAAAGCCCGAGGAATCCCTGCTGGTCAATGGCCTTTTTCATGCCCTTCCAGAGAAGGTGACCAAAACCCAGAAGAGGAACGGAGGCGCCTGCGCCTGCGTAATCACTGAGAGGCTGATATACGCCGACTGCACTTAATACAGCGCCGGAACAGACAAGAAGAACCATGACCCTTCCGGGCAGAAGTTTTGTTTTATCCAACAGGATCTGGACCAGGGCGCAGATGGCGCCTCCCACCCAGAATGCGTTAATGTAATCCATGTGTATCTCCTTTCAGACTTCCCTGTGCTCGATGACAACCGCATGGGCGATACCCGGAACAGAGGAGCCTTCATTATAGCTGACCTTGGACAGCATGGCTCCGGTAGGGACAAAGAGGATCCGCTTCCAGGTTCCCCGGGCAACTTCCGGAAGGATACGGGCAGCAAGGACGGCGGCAGAGCAGCCGCATCCACTGCCGCCGGCATGTGTGTCCTGTGTCTGGTTATCATAGATCAGAAGACCGCAGTCCTGATGGACGCCACTGAGATCCAGACCTTTTTCGGTCATCAGATCCAGAAGGATACGCTGGCCGACCATACCCAGATCGCCGGTAAATACAGCATCATAATCGGCAGGCGTTCTTTTGAAGTCGCAGAGGTTCTGCCAGATAGTATCACAGGCAGCCGGAGCCATACATCCTCCCATGTTCAGGGAGTCCTTCAGTCCGAAGTCTATGAGTTTTCCTGTGGTGATCCCCGTGATCACGGCGCAGCCGTTTTTGTGCCGGAGAGGAGAACCGCCGGAACCGGGATCCGGAGGGACAGGCCCGATCACACAGGCCCCGCTTCCGGTTACGGTCCAGGTGGCGGACAGAGGGCGCTGATTTCCATAACCCAGAGGAAAACGAAATTCTTTTTCTGCCGTGGCAAAGTGACTGGAGGCAGCGCAGAGAATATGGTCTCCATATCCGGCAGAAACAGACATAGCGCCCAGAGAAAGGGCTTCTCCCATAGTGGAGCAGGCTCCGTAAAGGCCATAATAGGGAATTCCCATTTCTGCGATCCCGAAGGAAGAGGCAATGGTCTGTGCCAGAAGATCTCCGGCAAAAACCATACGGATATCGGAAGGGCTCAGACCGGCCTTGCCAATGGCGAGGGAGGCGGTTTCCTTTTGAAGAGTGCTTTCTGCAGCCTCCCAGGTTGGGGAACCGAACATGGGATCTGAGGAGACCATGTCAAAAAGCGCTCCCAGAGGGCCGTCCCCTTCTTTCTGACCGGTTACAGCGGCGGCGCTTTCTATATATACCGGCTGCAGAAATTCAATACTTGCAGTTCCGGTAATCTTTCCTGCTGTCATAGATTTACCTCCATAAATTTCAGAATATAATAAATGATTCCCAATCCCCAGGAACTTAATATCCCATAAAGGATTACCGGACCGGCAATCGTAAAGATTTTACATCCAATCCCGAAGATCTGTCCCTCAGACTGGAATTCAATAGCCGAAGCAGCAACAGAGTTGGCAAATCCGGTAATGGGAACAAGTCCTCCTGCGCCTCCGAATTTACCGATCTTCGGATAGATATTAAGACCGGTAAGTATAACACTGAGAAGGATAAGGAGCAGAGAACACCAGGTTCCGGCGGTTTCTTTGTCTGCTCCGAGGCTGGAGGCCAGATTCAGAATCCACTGTCCCAGAATACAGATCAGTCCTCCGGTCAGAAAGGCTTTCAGCATATTTACAGGAAGGCTGTGGGTGGGAGTGACCTGTTTTACATATTGTTCATATTGTTTCTGTTTTTTTATTTGTTCAGAAGTAGGCATGATTTTTCCTTTCTATCCAAAATAATAATAAAGCAGTGCGCCTGTAAGCTTTCCTGCCGCAATAAAAATTATGATGACCGGAAGCCCCTGTGTCAGCCGGATCCTCCGGGCAAAAACAGGAAACATATCTGCGACTTCGGCAAGAGCAAGAATCCATCCTCCCAAAAAGACACCGGAAAAGATACCGAAAACCGCCAGAAAGGGAGTCCCCATGGGAAGCGGTATCTGAAACAGATAAAAAAGATTTCCCAGAACGATTCCCAGAAGAGACATATCTTCATAGAGAAGAATGTGGTCAGCGGTATGTGTGATCCCGGCATAGCGGGGGACAATAGAAAGACCAATCAGAAGTCCTGCAACGCCGCTGGCGATTACGATCCCGGAACTGAGTCCGACAATACCGAGAAAAATCTGCTGCCACATAATACAGCCTCCTTTTTTATGGGTTTAAAGTGTATTATGTAAAAAAACAAAAAAAATATACACTAATTCTTAAAAAACTATGAAAGCCTGTACTTTTCCTACCCCGGATAGTATAATTAGAAAAGATGATTAAAAACGCAGGAGGTTTGCGTATGTACGACGCCTATTCCCGAATGGAATTATTGTTAGGACAGACAGGTGTGAATCGACTGGGAAGAGCGCAGATTGCAGTGTTCGGACTGGGCGGTGTGGGATCCTATGCTGTGGAGGCGCTTGCGCGGTGTGGTGTGGGAAGTCTGACTCTGGTGGATCATGATGTGGTCACACCGACAAATATCAACAGACAGCTTTTTGCCCTGCATTCCACTATTGGAAGAAAAAAAGTACAGATTGCCAAGGAACGGATCAGGGATATTGATGAAAATATTCTGGTACACACTTATGAAACTTTTTATAATAAAGATACAGCAGGGATGTTTGATCTGAAGGCATATGATTATATAGTGGATGCAATTGACACAATGGAGTCCAAGCTTCTTCTGATCGAGCAGGCCAAAGCCGGTCATATCCCTGTGATCTCCTGTCTGGCAACGGAAGGCAGGATCAATCCGTCCAGATTTGAAATCGCGGATATTTCCAGAACTGGGAATGTGTGTCCGGCGGCGAAGAGAATGCGCTCTGAACTTCGGAAAAAAGGAATCAGAAAGGTCAAAGTCCTTTATTCCAGAGAGAAATGTCCAAGAAGAACCGGAAGTGAGGGAGAATCCTATATGACAGGAAGTATTTCTTTTGTTCCGGGGGTTGCAGGGATGCTGATCGCAGGAGAGGTGGTAAGAGACCTCCTTATGGAAAAGAAGAATAACTCAAATAAATAGAAAGATAGAGGAATAGAATCTGTGAGAGAAGAAATCAGACAGAAGTTTATTGACGTTCTGGGTAATGAAAGAGTACTTTTTGACGAGCCTATGAGCAGTCATACCACTTTTCGGATCGGAGGCCCGGCAGAGGTATTTGCCATGCCGGAGAATTACGAACAGATCGGGGCGGTGCTGACGCTGTGCGATCAGGAACAGCTTCCTTATTTCGTTCTTGGAAACGGAAGTAATCTGCTGGTCAGTGACAGCGGGTACAGAGGCGTTATCATTCAGATGGACAGAAATATGGAAGAAATACGCCTGGAGGGAAATGAAATTCATGCCTGTGCGGGAGCCCTCCTTTCCTCCATTGCCGTTGCTGCCAGAAATGCCTCTCTGACAGGCTTTGAGTTTGCAGGCGGAATCCCGGGTACGCTGGGAGGGGCTGTGGTTATGAATGCAGGCGCCTATGGCGGAGAACTGAAGGACGTTCTGAAAGAGGCGGTTGTGATGGACCGTGAGGGAAAAATCTTTACGATTCCTGTGGAGAAGCTGGAAATGGGATATCGGACCAGTGTGATAAAAACAGCGGGATATCTTGTTCTGGAGGCAGTGATCGCCCTGGAAAAAGGAGATCCTGAAAAAATCCGCGCCACAATGAAAGATCTTTCAGACAGACGGACAGAAAAGCAGCCTCTGGATTGTCCAAGCGCCGGAAGTACTTTTAAACGTCCGGAGGGATATTTTGCAGGTAAGCTTATTATGGACAGCGGACTCCGGGGGTATCGTATCGGTGGAGCGCAGGTATCCGAAAAACACTGTGGCTTTGTGATCAATGCAGGGGGAGCAACAGCGAAGGACGTGAGAGCGCTGATGGATCATGTGATCAGTACCGTACAGGAGAAATACGGAGTGACAC
This sequence comes from uncultured Blautia sp., assembly GCA_900541985.1. Taxonomy (GTDB): domain Bacteria; phylum Bacillota; class Clostridia; order Lachnospirales; family Lachnospiraceae; genus Blautia_A. The sequence continues at coordinate 163,655 of UQLX01000001.1, forward strand.
TGGAACCGGAAGTGAAATTTCTGGGAGATTTTTAACTTTTTTACGGGAGATAAGAGATGCGGCTTGTAATTGTAACTGGTTTATCCGGAGCGGGAAAAACGACTGCTCTGAAAATGCTGGAGGATGCCCGCTACTTTTGTGTGGATAATCTTCCAATTCCGCTGGTAAGTAAATTTGTATCTCTGATGGCAGGCATGCAGGGGGAAGACGTACAGAATGCTGCCATAGGGATCGATGCCAGAAGTGGAAGATCCCTTGGAGAGCTGGAAGATGTGCTGGACCAGCTTGGCCGGATGGGGCATGAATTTGAAATTCTGTTTCTGGATGCAGATGACAGGGTTCTGGTTAAAAGATACAAAGAGTCCAGGAGAAGCCATCCGTTGTCCATGAACGGAAGAGTGGATGAGGGGATCTGCAGGGAACGGGAAAAAATGCGTTTTCTTAAAGAACGTGCGGACTATATTATTGATACAACACACCTTCTTACAAGAGAACTGAAAAAAGAGGTCAACCGTATTTTTGTGGATAACGGAAATTTCGGGAATATGGTGATTTCGGTCCTTTCGTTTGGATTCAAATACGGGATTCCTGATGATGCGGATCTTGTATTTGATGTGAGATTTCTTCCGAATCCTTATTATATTGATGAATTACGTCCCCATACAGGAATGGATGAGGATGTGTATCAATATGTGATGGATTGTCCGGCGGCAGGGGAATTCGCTGCCAAGCTTACCGATATGGTTGAATTTCTCATTCCCAATTATGTAAAGGAAGGGAAGACCAGTCTGGTGATCGCAATTGGCTGTACAGGGGGCAAGCACAGATCAGTAACGCTTGCCAGAGTGCTTTATGACCGGCTTCAGGAAACGGGAGAATATGGGATCCGGCTGGAGCATCGTGACATTGTAAAAGATGCTCTCCTGAAAAAATAGCAGCCGGGAAGAATAACAGGACAGGAGAAAACGGAAATTGTCTTTTTCAGGGATGGTGAAAGAAGAACTTTCCAGGCAGATCAGTCCGGCGAGACACTGCAGAATTGCAGAAGCCGCCGCGCTTTTGTGTGCGGCAGGAAGGATCACGTCTGAAGGGAATCTGCGACTGCAGACAGAAAATGCAACAGTCGTAAGAAAAAGCTTTACATTATTACAAAAAACATTTAATATAGAGACAGAGATTGCTGTCCGAGAAAGTCGTCAAATGAAGAAAGGGAATGTCTACTTTGTAGAGATCAGGGATTCTGATGAAATCCGGAACATTCTTCAGGGGACGAAACTGTCCGTAAACAGAGGTGCTCTATGTTCAGATAATACGCTGATAACACAACAGAGCTGCTGTAAGCGGGCTTTTATTCGCGGAGCTTTTCTTGCGTCCGGATCTATTAGTGATCCTGAAAAAGGATATCATTTTGAAATTGTATGTCCGGACCTGAAAAAAGCAGAGCAGTTGCAGGAACTCATACATAGTTTTCAGATCGACGCCAAGATCGTGTTGCGTAAAAAGTCATATGTGGTCTATGTGAAGGAAGGGGCACAGATTGTAGATATGCTGGCGGTAATGGAGGCAAACGTAGCTTTGATGAATCTGGAAAATATCCGGATACTAAAGGAAATGAGGAATTCTGTAAACCGGAAGGTAAACTGTGAAACAGCAAATATTAATAAAACGGTGAATGCGGCAGTGAAGCAGACCGAAGACATCAGGCTCATAGAGAGCAGAATGGGATTTCATTCCCTGAACGACGGACTTGCAGAGATTGCAGAACTGAGACTGCAGTACCCGGAAGCTACATTAAAAGAATTAGGTATGATGCTAAGTCCGCAGGTTGGCAAATCTGGGGTCAATCACAGACTCAGGAAGCTCAGTGAGATTGCAGATGAACTGCGGGACGACAAGGAGGAGTAATTATGATTAAAAAACCTGTCACAATTCAACTGTCTACGGGACTTGAGGCACGCCCGGTGGCGCAGCTGGTACAGGTGGCCAGTCAGTTTAACAGCGAGATTTATGTAGAAATCGGCAAGAAGAAGGTTAATGCAAAGAGCATTATGGGTATGATGACTCTTGGACTGGATTCAGGTGAAGAGATCACTCTTTCTGCTAACGGAGAGGACGAGGAGGCTGCAATGTGCAGCTTGGAACAGTATTTAAGCAATCAAAATTAAATAAATGAATAAATAAAAGCACTGTCCGGAAGGAAGACCAATTCAGGGACAGTGCTTTTTTCATGCGTTCTGATCAGCTGCAGTGCAGCTTTTTGCCTTTTCTGTAAAACAGGAAAGGGTAGATGGTGATGATCCAGAAGACAACGATAAAATATCGGATAAATGAGGCAGGGAGTCCTGTCCCAAGTATGGGCTTCAGATCTGTCTGGAGGATCAGAGTCACCAGAAGACCTGTGAAAAAACGAAGGACCTTCCCTTTGCGGGAGGCTGGCGGCGCAAAGGGGATAAAGGATTCCGTAATGTAATATCCGGCAGCAAATGCACAGCCGGCGCCGCAGGCTTTTATACAGTCCTGCGCATAATGGAGTTCTATTATGTTGTTTTTATAAAGATTTACTGTATAGATCACAAGGAATATACAGATGACAGCCATGCATATGGATATCAGTCCCTCTTTTTTACGGAAGTATTCTTTCCTATATAAAAGGAAATAGCAGAGGATAACACAGAGGATCGTGACGCCAAAAGAGACAAGTACATCCTGAGGTGTGTGACAGCCAAGATACATTCTGGAAAAACCTACCAGAAAAATAAAAAGAAAACTGAGAAATTTCAGGATCCTTTTAGGAGTGTATAATCCCAGAGTTCCCAGAAGGGCAGTGATGCTCTGCGTATGACCGCTGGGGAAGGAATAGCCGGTTGCACCGGGAACCGCTGAGACCACCGGCTGAAATCCGGGATCCAGAATCCAGGGACGGGGAATCCGGAAAGTAATCTTTAATCCCTGCACCAGAAGTCCTGAAGAGAAATAAGTAAAACCAAGACAATAGGCAAGCTTTTTGTCGGAACACCAGAAAAGCCAGCAGATCACAGCAACTACAAAGGTCTCCTGGGCAAGAAGAGTGACCATCTGGAAGAAGACATCTCCTGCAGGTGTACGATGCTGCATCAGAAAATTCAGAAATTCCATAAATAGATATCCTTTCTACTATATTAAGTTATTTATTCGGACAAAGGAAATTCGTGCTGTGTTTGTAACCAATTTCCTGTTGATAACTTAGATTATAAGTTGACCGTAGCAAAAAAACAAGGTATAATAACTAGAGTATTGATAAAACTGTTACCACAAAACAGAAGTGAGGGATATACAAATGTCTAAATTTTTGAAGTTTATTGTACATTTCGTGATCGTATGTACAATCGCGATAGTGCTGGGACTTGCACTGCCGCCATTTTTTGGAATTACTACAGTTATTATTGACAGACCGGACAAAGAAACCAACCTGTCCATGGGATCTGTGACCTATGCGATTCCTGTCAGGACAGAGGAAGTCAATGCCGGCTCTCCGATCATTGTAAAAGATGAAGAAGGTACTTACCGTTATAATCTTGTCAGCGTTGACCGTACAACAAACACGGGTGTTGTGATCGATCCGGAAGCTTCCGCATCCGAAAGCATCAACGTATCAGTAAAGAACTGGGTGCCGAAGGTTGTGATCACTATTCCTCTGATTGGATATCTTCTTGCAGCAACAGAAAGCACAGAGGGTCTGATCGCAATTGTACTGTCTGTTCTTTTTCTGATTATTCTTTATGTTATTGCGGAACTGTGCAAGAAGCCGGAAACTCTTGATGAGTATGAGGATCTTCAGGGAGATCGCAGATACCTGAAAACACAGAAAGAACTGAAGATGGAAGAAAAAGCACGCGAGCGCAGGATGCAGGAGGAAGACAGAGAGCTTCTTTATGGTGAAAAGGCCCGCCGCAGGAAATCCAGAAAAGAAGAAAAAGAAAGAAAGAAAAAAATCCGTACAGGTGGATTTGTAGATGAAATCTATGAAGAGGACCTGGAAGAGGAACCGGCAGACAGCCGTCCGGTAAGACGCACTTCGAGAGTTAGACCGGAAAACATGCAGGCAGCTGCCAGCGAGGCGCATGAACTGCTCAAAAAAGAAATTGCCGCTGCTACCGCAGAAGATGAGGAGGATACAGCAGCAGAACAGACCGGCCGCCTTCCAAGCTTCCGTGAGCTTCAGGTGGAACGCGCGCGGATGCAGAGAGAAGAAGAATGGGAGGATGAAGAGGAACCGACAGAGATCAGAAAGATGGCAATGCCGGTATGGTCCGCTTCCCAGCTTGCAGACAAAGCAAGAAAAGCAGGAGATACTCCTGACATTGTGAGAGACTCTATCACAAAGGTAACTCTGTTTGACTATTCGGATATCATCGGCGGTGATGACGAAGAGAGCGAAGAGGAATAAGCGTCAGAGAATGATTACATACAGTGTGGATCAGAAAGCAGAAATGCTTTTATCCGCACTGTTTTTTTGTATTTGTAAAAAAAACATAAAAAAATTGAAAAAAGTGCTTGCAATGCGGGGAATCATTGTGTATACTAACAATTGCTGTGACATGATAGCAATGAAGCGCGAGGTTGCTGCTTTAAATAGCAGGTTTTCCGTGGAGCGAATGTCAAGTTAGGAAACTGACGACAAGTCACTGTACAGAGTTCAATAGCCATCTTGGGATGGGCGTGTGGAAAAATGTCTTAGGACACACACGGAGATGTGTACAGTCGCCGCTTGTCGTACTGCATAATTGAGTACGAGTAGGAGGAGACTTTTTTTATGGCAAATCAGGTAATGAGAATCACATTAAAAGCTTATGATCATCAGTTAGTAGATGCATCCGCAGCAAAAATCATCGACACTGTTAAGAAAAACGGTGCAAAGGTAAGCGGACCGGTTCCGCTTCCGACAAAGAAAGAAGTAGTGACAATCTTAAGAGCTGTTCACAAATACAAAGATTCCAGAGAGCAGTTCGAGCAGAGAACTCACAAGAGACTCATCGATATCATGACACCTACACAGAAAACAGTAGATGCACTTTCCAGACTGGAAATGCCGGCTGGTGTTCACATCGATATCAAGATGAAAACTAAATAAGGTAAGTCCATTCGGTAAAACGAATGCTTCAAAAACTATATGATTGCCCGAACGGGTAATCCGCTATAAGGAGGAAAATGTAATGAAGAAAGCTATCTTAGCTACAAAAGTCGGAATGACTCAGATCTTCAATGAAGATGGTCTTCTGATCCCGGTAACAGTTTTACAGGCTGGCCCATGTGTTGTAACTCAGGTTAAGACCGAGGACAATGATGGATATGCAGCAGTTCAGGTTGGCTTTGGCCAGATTAGAGAAAAACTGGTAAACAAACCGGAGAAAGGCCACTTTGAGAAAGCCGGCGTTGACGTAAAGAGATTCCTGAAAGAATTCAAATTTGACAACGCTGCTGAATATGAAGTAGGACAGGAAATCAAGGCTGACATCTTTGCAGCAGGCGATCACATCGATGCAACTGCTATCTCCAAAGGTAAAGGCTTCCAGGGCGCGATCAAGAGACATGGACAGTCCAGAGGACCTATGACTCACGGTTCCAAATACCATCGTCATGCTGGTTCCAACGGTGCTGCATCTGATCCGAGCAAGGTTGCTAAAGGCAAAAAAATGCCAGGACAGATGGGTAATGTTCAGGTTACTGTACAGAACCTTGAGATCGTACGCGTAGATACAGAAAATAATTTACTGTTAGTAAAAGGTGCTGTTCCAGGGCCTAAGAAATCTTTGGTTACAATCAAAGAGTCAGTAAAGTCTTTATAATTGAGAAAGGAGGAGCATCAGAATGGCAAACGTAACTGTTTATAATATGGAAGGCAATGAAGTTGGAACAATGGAACTGAACGACGCAGTGTTCGGTGTAGAGATCAACGAGCATCTGGTTCATCTTGCTGTTGTTCGTCAGCTTGCAAATAAACGCCAGGGTACTCAGAAAGCTAAAACTCGTTCTGAAGTAAGCGGCGGCGGAAGAAAACCGTGGAGACAGAAAGGAACAGGTCATGCAAGACAGGGTTCCATCCGTGCACCACAGTGGACTGGCGGCGGTGTTGTATTCGCTCCGGTTCCGAGAGACTATGAAGTAAAAATGAACAAGAAAGAAAGAAGAGCTGCTCTTAAATCTGCTCTGACTTCCAAAGTTCAGGACAATAAATTAGTAGTTGTTGACAGCCTCGCACTTGCTGAGGTTAAGACAAAAGAAATGCAGAGAGTTCTTACAAATCTGAAAGCAGAGAAAGCTCTGGTTATCACAGCAGCTGATGATAAGAATGTAGTACTTTCCGCAAGAAACATCGCTGATGTACAGACTGCAACTGTAAACACTATGAACGTATATGATGTTATGAAACACAATACTGTAGTGCTTACAAAAGACGCAGTAGCATCCATTGAGGAGGTGTACGCATAATGGCAGATATCAAGTATTATGACGTAATCCTGAAACCTGTGATTACTGAGAAATCCATGAACATCATGGGCGAAAAGAAATATACATTCCTCGTACATCCGGAAGCAAACAAGTCTCAGATCAAAGAGGCTGTAGAAAAGATGTTTGAAGGAACAAAGGTTAAGAGCGTAAACACCATGAACAACGATGGTAAAAAGAAACGTCGCGGTATGGTAGTTGGAAAAACCGCTAAGACTAAAAAAGCGATCGTAGCTCTTACAGAGGACAGCAAGGACATCGAGATCTTCGAAGGACTTTAATCCTCTGCGATCTATATGCTGGAAAGCATGATGACTAATATTCGAAAGGAGAAACACCATGGGAATCAAAACCTATAACCCATATACACCGTCAAGAAGACATATGACTGGTTCTGACTTCTCTGAGATCACAACAAGCACCCCAGAGAAATCCTTAGTAGTGTCTTTAAAGAAAAATGCCGGACGTAACAACCAGGGCAAGATCACTGTAAGACACCGCGGAGGCGGAAGCAGAAGAAAATACAGAATCATCGACTTCAAGAGAAGAAAAGATGGTATCCCGGCAACAGTTAAAACAATCGAGTACGATCCGAACAGAACAGCTAACATCGCACTGATCTGCTATGCAGACGGCGAGAAAGCTTACATTCTTGCTCCGGAAGGACTGAAAGTTGGACAGAAAGTTATGAACGGACCGGAAGCAGAGGTTCGTGTTGGTAACTGCCTGCCGCTGGAAATTATCCCGGTTGGTACTATGATCCATAACATTGAGCTTCATCCGGGAAAGGGCGGACAGATGGTTCGTTCTGCTGGAAACGGCGCTCAGTTAATGGCTAAAGAAGGAAAATATGCAACATTAAGATTACCGTCAGGTGAAATGAGAATGGTTCCGCTTGTATGCCGTGCAACAATCGGTGAAGTTGGAAACGGAGACCACAACCTTGTAAACATCGGTAAAGCTGGACGTAAACGTCACATGGGAATCAGACCTACAGTTCGTGGTTCTGTAATGAACCCGAATGACCATCCGCACGGTGGTGGTGAAGGAAAGACTGGTATCGGTCGTCCTGGCCCGTGCACACCATGGGGCAAACCTGCTCTTGGTCTGAAGACCAGAAAGAAAAACAAACAGTCCAACAAGCTCATCGTAAGAAGACGCGATGGAAAAGCTTTAGCGAAATAATAAGGAGGGTACAGAATGTCTCGTTCATTGAAAAAAGGACCTTTCGCAGATGCAAGCCTGCTTAAAAAGGTTGACGCTATGAATGCTGCTAACGAAAAATCCGTGATCAAAACATGGTCACGTCGTTCCACCATCTTCCCTTCTTTCGTAGGACATACAATTGCTGTCCATGACGGAAGAAAGCATGTTCCGGTATACGTTACAGAGGATATGGTAGGACATAAACTCGGTGAGTTCGTTGCTACAAGAACTTACAGAGGACACGGAAAAGACGAAAAGAGATCCGGTGTCAGATAATTATAAGTATTAACTGCCTGTTGTCCCTCATGGGGCAGCACGGCGGGTTTACCCAGAGATCGAATACAAGAAAGGAGGCACTTTAAAATGGCAAAGGGACATAGAAGCCAGATTAAGAGAGCCAGAAATGAGAATAATAAAGAGACAAGACCGTCTGCAAAATTATCTTATGCAAGAATTTCTGTTCAGAAAGCATGCTATGTATTAGATGCGATCCGTGGCAAAGATGTGCAGACAGCGCTTGGTATCCTGACATATAATCCGAGATATGCTTCCAGCGTTCTCAAGAAACTTCTTGAGTCAGCAATCGCAAACGCTGAGAACAACAACGGAATGAGCGCAGATAACCTCTACATTGCAGAGTGCTATGCAAACAAAGGACCTACAATGAAGCGGATTCAGCCAAGAGCACAGGGTAGAGCTTACAGAATCGAGAAGAGAACAAGCCATCTTACCATCGTGCTGGATGAAAGATAAGGAGGAAAAGCATGGGACAGAAAGTTAATCCACATGGCCTTAGAGTCGGTGTTATTAAGGATTGGGATTCCAGATGGTATGCAGAAGCAGACTTCGCAGATTGTCTGGTTGAGGACTACAATATCAGAACATTTTTGAAGAAAAAACTCTACAGCGCAGGTGTTTCCAAGATTGAAATCGAAAGAGCATCTGACAGAGTGAAGATCATCATCTACACAGCTAAGCCGGGTATCGTTATCGGTAAAGGCGGATCTGAGATCGAGAAAGTAAAAGCTGAGCTTCAGAAACTTACAGATAAGAAGCTTATCGTAGACATCAAAGAAGTTAAGAGACCAGACAGAGATGCACAGCTGGTTGCTGAGAACATCGCACTTCAGCTTGAGAACCGTATTTCTTTCCGTCGTGCAATGAAGTCTACAATGCAGAGAACTATGAAAGCCGGAGCAAAAGGAATCAAAACATCTGTATCCGGACGTCTTGGCGGTGCTGATATGGCTCGTACAGAGTTCTACAGCGAGGGAACAATTCCGCTTCAGACACTTCGTGCTGACATCGATTACGGTTTTGCAGAAGCAGATACAACTTATGGTAAAGTTGGCGTAAAAGCATGGGTTTACAATGGTGAAGTACTTCCCACAAAAGGAACTAAGGAAGGGAGCGATAAATAATGTTAATGCCAAAAAGAGTAAAACGTCGTAAACAATTCCGTGGCTCCATGAGAGGTAAAGCCCTTAGAGGCAACAAAATCAATTATGGTGAATTCGGTCTTGTTGCAACCGAACCGTGCTGGATCAGATCTAATCAGATCGAGGCAGCCCGTATTGCCATGACACGTTATATCAAACGTGGTGGTCAGGTTTGGATCAAGATTTTCCCAGATAAACCAGTAACAGCGAAACCAGCAGAAACACGTATGGGTTCCGGTAAAGGTTCCCTGGAATACTGGGTAGCAGTTGTTAAGCCAGGACGTGTAATGTTTGAGATTGCAGGCGTATCAGAAGAGATTGCCCGTGAAGCATTACGTCTTGCAATGCACAAGTTACCATGTAAATGTAAAATCGTTTCTCGTGCAGACTTAGAAGGCGGTGATAACAGTGAAAATTAATAAATTCGTAGAAGATTTAAAAGCAAAATCAGCTGCAGAATTAAACGAAGAATTAGTAGCTGCTAAAAAAGAACTTTTTAACCTGAGATTTCAGAATGCAACCAATCAATTAGACAATACAAGCCGAATCAAAGAGGTTCGCAAAAATATTGCCAGAATCCAGACAGTAATCACTGAGCAGGCTAACGCTGTGAAATAGTGAATATAGGAGGACAGAATCGTGGAAAGAAATCTGAGAAAAACCCGTGTGGGTAAGGTTGTCAGCAATAAGATGGACAAGACCATCGTAGTTGCAATTGAAGACCATGTAAAACATCCTCTTTACAAAAAAATCGTGAAGAGAACATATAAATTAAAAGCTCATGACGAACAGAATGAGTGCAATATCGGTGATACCGTAAAAGTTATGGAGACCAGACCGCTGTCCAAGGACAAGAGATGGAGACTGGTTGAGATCGTAGAGAAAGCTAAATAAGGAGGAAACCAGTATGATTCAGCAGGAAACTAGATTAAAAGTTGCCGATAACACTGGTGCAAAAGAAATCCTTTGTATTCGTGTTATGGGCGGCTCTACAAGAAGATATGCAAACATCGGAGACACAATCATTGCTACTGTCAAAGATGCAACACCAGGCGGCGTTGTTAAAAAAGGCGATGTAGTAAAAGCTGTTGTTGTCCGTTCCAAAAAAGGCGCACGTCGTAAAGACGGATCCTATATCCGTTTCGATGAGAATGCAGCCGTAATCATTAAAGACGATTTAACTCCGAGAGGAACACGTATCTTTGGACCAGTTGCCAGAGAGCTTCGTGAGAAAAAATTCATGAAGATCGTTTCCTTAGCTCCGGAAGTATTATAGGAGGGTGCCTAATGTCAGCTATGAAGATTAAAAAAGGTGATACCGTAAAAGTTATCGCTGGTAAAGATAAAGGCAAAGAGGGCAAAGTCCTTGCCGTTAACGTAAAAGACAACACCGTGATCGTAGAAAACGTCAACATGGTTACTAAGCACAGCAAACCTTCTGCAGCAAACCAGAATGGTGGAATCATCAAGAAGGAAGCTGCTCTTCACGTATCTAACGTGATGCTGGTAGTAAATGGCAAAGCAACCAGAGTCGGATTCAAGATGGACGGCGACAAAAAAGTCCGTGTTGCAAAAGCAACAGGCGAGGTTATCGATAAATAAGAGAGGAGGCATGACAGGTGAGTAGATTAAAAGAACTTTACAAAAACGAGATCATGGATAACATGACCAAAAAATTCGGATACAAGAACGTTATGGAAGTGCCGAAGCTCGAAAAAATCGTTGTTAACATGGGTGTTGGTGAAGCAAAGGAAAACGCTAAGCTTCTCGACGCAGCTATCGCAGATATGGAGCTGATCACAGGACAGAAGGCAGTAGCTACAAAGGCTAAAAAGTCTGTAGCGAACTTCAAGATCAGAGAGGGTATGGCAATCGGCTGTAAAGTAACCTTAAGAGGCGAAAAAATGTATGAGTTTGCTGATCGTCTGATCAACCTTGCACTTCCTCGTGTACGTGACTTCCGTGGCGTTAATCCTAACGCATTCGACGGAAGAGGAAACTATGCTCTTGGTATCAAAGAGCAGTTGATCTTCCCGGAAGTTGAGTATGACAAGGTAGACAAAGTAAGAGGTATGGATATCATCTTCGTTACAACAGCGAAGACTGATGAGGAAGCACGCGAGCTTCTTACACAGTTCAACATGCCTTTCGCTAAATAAGGAGGAGAATTCAAATGGCTAAAACAGCAATGAAAATCAAACAGCAGCGCAAACCGAAATTCTCCACAAGAGAATACAGCCGCTGCAGAATCTGTGGACGTCCTCACGCTTACTTAAGAAAATACGGTATCTGCCGTATCTGCTTCCGTGAGCTGGCTTACAAGGGACAGATCCCGGGCGTTAAAAAAGCATCCTGGTAAAATTTATAAACAATAAAACATGTCAAGTCTGATAAGAGGAGGAAACTAACATGACAATGAGCGATCCGATCGCAGATATGCTTACAAGAATCCGTAATGCAAACACTGCAAAACATGACACAGTAGATGTTCCGGCATCCAAAATGAAAATTGCAATTGCAAACATTCTTTTTGACGAGGGATATATTGCAAAGTATGATTTAGTAGAAGACGGTGTGATCAGAACACTTCACATCACCCTGAAATATGGTGAGAACAAAAACGAGAAGATCATCACAGGACTGAAGAGAATCTCCAAACCGGGTCTTCGTGTATATGCTGGCAAGGATGAGCTGCCGAGAGTACTTGGCGGACTTGGAACTGCTATCATCTCCACAAACAAAGGTGTAATCACTGACAAAGAGGCTCGTAAGCTTCATGTAGGCGGCGAGGTTCTGGCATTTGTTTGGTAAGAATCTGCAAGCAGGTTTTTAATAAAGAATTAAACTGAAAACAGAGAGGGAAAATTCCCTCTCCGACAATCTAAGTAAGGAGGACAATATTATGTCACGAATCGGCAGACTTCCGGTAGCTATTCCTGCAGGCGTAGAAGTAACTGTAGCAGCAGGCAATGTAGTAACCGTTAAAGGGCCTAAGGGAACACTTGAAAGAGCGCTTCCAACAGAGATGGAAATCAAGGTAGAAGATGGTCATGTAGTTGTTACAAGACCAAACGACCTGAAGAAAATGAAAGCTTTGCACGGTTTAACAAGAAGCCTTATCCACAACATGGTTGTTGGTGTAAGCGAAGGTTATACAAAAACTCTTGAAGTAAACGGTGTAGGTTATAGAGCTCAGAAGCAGGGCAAAAAACTTGTGCTTTCTCTTGGATATTCTCACCCGGTAGAGATGGAAGATCCTGAAGGAATTGAATCCAAAGTTGATGGAAACAAAATCATTGTTTCCGGTATCAGCAAAGAAAAAGTTGGTCAGTTTGCAGCTGAGATCAGAGATAAGAGAAGACCTGAGCCATACAAGGGCAAGGGAATCAAATATGCTGATGAAGTAATCAGACGTAAAGTCGGCAAGACCGGTAAGAAATAAATAAGGAGAGTGAGAACATGATTAAGAAAGCATCCAGAGCGGAAATTCGTGAAAAGAAACATAGAAGACTCCGTCATCATCTGAATGGAACAGCTACTACTCCAAGACTGGCAGTATTCCGTTCCAACAAGCATATCTATGCACAGATCATTGATGACAGCGTGGGAAAAACTTTAGTATCAGCTTCTACTCTTCAGAAAGATGTAAAAGCAGAGCTTGAGCATACAGATGATGTAAAAGCAGCAGCATATCTTGGAACTGTAATCGGTAAGAAAGCAGTTGAAGCAGGTATTGAGAGTGTGGTTTTCGACAGAGGAGGCTACATCTACCACGGTAAAGTTAAAGCATTAGCAGACGCAGCAAGAGAAGCTGGACTGAAATTCTAAAAGGGAGGAAAAAGACACATGAAACATAATCTTATTGATGCTAGTCAGTTAGAATTAGAAGATAAAGTAGTGTCAATCAAACGTGTTACCAAGGTTGTTAAAGGTGGCCGTAACTTCCGTTTCACAGCTTTGGTTGTTGTAGGTGACGGCAACGGACATGTTGGTGCAGGTTTAGGAAAAGCAGCTGAAATTCCGGAAGCAATCCGCAAAGGAAAAGAAGATGCTATGAAAAAACTCGTAACAGTAGCAAGAGATGAGAACGGTTCTATTACACATGACTTCATCGGAAAATTCGGAAGCGCTGAAATGCTTCTGAAACGTGCTCCGGAAGGTACTGGTGTTATCGCCGGAGGTCCGGCTCGTGCCGTTATTGAGCTTGCAGGTATCAAGAACATCCGTACGAAATGTATGGGCTCCAGAAATAAACAGAATGTTGTCCTGGCTACAATCGAAGGGTTAAGCCAGCTGAAGACTCCGGAAGAAGTTGCAAAGCTTCGTGGAAAATCTGTAGATGAGATTCTGGCATAAGGAGGAAACGAAAAATGGCAGATACAATTAAAGTTACATTAGTTAAGTCTCCGATCGGCGCAGTTCCGAAACACAAAAAGACAGTCGTTGCAATGGGACTTACAAAAATGCACAAAACAGTTGAAATGCCTGATAATGCTGCTACAAGAGGCATGATCAAGCAGGTTCAGCATCTGGTTAAAGTAGAAGAGTAATTCGAGACAGTCAAGATAAATAAAAGGAGGTGCCAAACATGGATTTATCAAATCTGAGACCTGCAGAAGGTTCCAAGCACAGTGATAACTTCAGAAGAGGCCGTGGACATGGTTCCGGAAACGGAAAGACAGCCGGAAAAGGACATAAAGGACAGTTAGCACGTTCCGGACACAAGAAACCGGGATTTGAAGGTGGACAGATGCCTTTATACAGACGTCTTCCGAAGAGAGGCTTCAAAAACAGAAACTCCAAAGAGATCATTGCAATCAATGTTGACGTTCTGAACCGTTTCGAGGACGGAGCAGATGTTACTGTTGAGAGCCTGCTGGAAAGCCGCGCAATTTCCAAAGCTGGTGACGGCGTTAAAATTCTTGGAAATGGTGAGCTGACTAAGAAAGTTAATGTAAAAGTAAATGCTGTCAGCGAAACCGCAAAAGCTAAAATTGAAGCTGCTGGTGGTACAGTAGAGGTGATTTAATGTTTGAAACTCTCAAAAGTCTTTTTAGAGTAAAAGAGATGCGCCGTAAGCTGTTTTATGTGATCGGTATGATTTTTATTATCCGTATCGGTTCTCAGCTTCCTGTTCCTGGTGTGGACAGCGACGTATTCAGACAATGGTTTCAGAGCAACACTGGTGATGCATTCAACTTTTTTGATGCGTTCACCGGAGGCTCCTTTGAGAGTATGTCCGTATTTGCTCTGAACATCACACCATATATTACATCATCCATTATCATTCAGCTTCTGACAATCGCAATCCCGGCTCTGGAAGAAATGCACAGAGACGGTGAAGAGGGTAGAAAGAAGATGACTGCCATCACCCGTTATGTAACGATCGGTCTTGCTCTTTTCGAGTCTGTTGCCATGACAATCGGATTTGCAAAAGGCAATATTGTTCAGGACATGAACTTCATGAAGGGACTGGTAGTAGTAGTTTCTCTTACAGCAGGATCTGCTATGCTGATGTGGATCGGTGAGCGTATCACAGAAAAGGGTGTGGGCAACGGTATTTCTATCGTACTGGCAGTAAATATCGTTTCCAGAATTCCAAGTGATATGATGACTCTCTATGAGAACTTTATCAAAGGTAAAACAATTGCAAAAGGAATGTTGGCAGGTGTGATCATTATTGCCATTATTCTGGCAGTTGTTGTATTTGTACTGATTCTTAATGGAGCAGAAAGAAGAATTCCGGTACAGTATTCCAAGAAGATGGTTGGACGTAAGCTTATGGGCGGACAGTCAAACAACATTCCTCTTAAGGTAAATACTGCAGGTGTAATTCCGATTATTTTTGCTTCTTCCATTATGTCTTTCCCGGGACTGATTGCTCAGTTTGCAGGTAAAGGAAATGGAACAGGAATCGGAAGCGAGATTCTGAGAGGTCTTTCTTCCAGTAACTGGTGTGATCCGGCTCAGCTGAAATACAGCTGGGGACTGATCGTGTATATTGTGCTCTGTGTATTCTTTGCATATTTCTACACTTCCATTACTTTCAATCCGTTGGAAGTTGCTGATAATATCAAAAAACAGGGCGGCTTTATTCCAGGTATCCGTCCAGGAAAACCTACATCAGATTATTTACAGAATCTACTCAATTACATTATATTTATAGGCGTAGTTGGCCTGATCATTGTAGCAGTGATCCCGTTCTTCTTTAACGGTGTATTTAAGGCACAGGTTTCCTTCGCAGGAACCTCACTGATCATCGTGGTTGGTGTTGTCCTTGAAACTGTGAAACAGATTGAATCTCAGTTGCTTGTCCGCAACTACAAAGGCTTTCTGGCTGACTAATGCGCAGACGGCTTGAATAAGCTGTGAATCTGCGTGTGGGAAACGAAGGTTGCGGTGTGCTTTTGCATGCTGCAGCCATTTTTAAATATAAGGAGGGTGTTTTATGAGAATCATTATGTTGGGTGCGCCTGGTGCCGGCAAAGGAACCCAGGCAAAAAAAATCGCTGAGAAATACGGGATCCCCCATATTTCTACAGGAGACATTTTCCGTGCCAACATCAAAAACGGCACAGAGCTTGGAAAGAAAGCAAAAACCTACATGGATCAGGGGCTTCTTGTACCGGATGAACTGACCTGTGACCTTGTAGTAGACAGAATCCAGCAGGATGACGCAAAAAATGGCTATGTTCTGGATGGTTTTCCAAGAACAATTCCTCAGGCTGAGTGTCTGACAGAGGCACTTGAAAAACTGGGAAGCAAGATTGATTTTGCCATTGATGTAGATGTTCCGGATGAAAACATCGTAAACCGTATGGGTGGAAGACGTGCCTGCCTGAAATGCGGAGCTACCTATCATGTTGTATATGCGGCTCCAAAGACAGAAGGCATCTGTGATACCTGCGGAGAAGCACTTGTTCTGCGCGAGGATGACAAACCGGAAACCGTACAGAAACGTCTGAATGTATACCATGAGCAGACACAGCCGCTGATCGACTACTACACAAAACAGGGCGTATTAAGAACAGTAGACGGAACACGTGCTCTGGATGATGTATTCCAGGAGATCGTGGGAGTTTTAGGAGAATAAGAAATGTCAGTTTCAATTAAGTCAGAACATGAAATAGAACTTATGAGAGAAGCAGGCCATCTTTTGGAAAAAGTTCACAATGAGCTGGCTTCTCACATTAGACCGGGAATCAGTACCAAGGAACTGGACCGTATCGGAGAGGAAATGATCCGCTCTCTGGGCTGCACTCCAAACTTTTTAAATTATAATGGATTTCCGGGATCTTTTTGTATCAGTCTTAATGATGAAGTGGTACATGGGATCCCGTCAACAAAGAAGATCATTCAGGAAGGAGATCTCGTTAAGATTGACGCAGGTCTGATCTACAAGGGATATCATTCTGATGCTGCCCGTACCTACGCTGTAGGGGAGGTATCTGCTGAGGCTCGTCAGCTTATGGAGGTAACAAAGCAGAGCTTCTTTGAGGGAATCAAATTTGCAAAGGCAGGAAATCATCTCAATGATATTTCCAAGGCAATCGGAGCATATGCTGCAAAATACAATTATGGTATTGTGCGGGATCTGGTTGGACATGGTATCGGAACTCATCTTCATGAGGATCCACAGATACCGAATTTTCCACAGAAACGTCGTGGAATTAAGCTGATGCCGGGCATGACTCTGGCAATTGAACCGATGATTAATATAGGCCGCGCAGATGTGGCCTGGGAGGATGATGACTGGACTGTAGTCACAATGGACGGATCTCTTTCCGCTCATTATGAAAATACCGTTCTGATCACAGACGGCGAGCCGGAGATTCTGACTCTTACAAAATGACAGATGACACAGGAGGTTAATAATGTCAAAAGCAGATGTGATTGAAGTGGAAGGAACTGTACTGGAGAAGCTGCCGAACGCTATGTTCAAGGTAGAGCTGGAGAATAAGCACGTAGTGCTTGCTCATATCAGCGGTAAGCTTCGTATGAACTTTATCCGTATCCTTCCGGGAGATAAAGTGACAATCGAGCTTTCTCCGTATGATCTGTCCAAGGGCAGAATTATCTGGAGAGATAAATAAAGACAACCTGAATCCAGGTGATTCAGGTTGTCGATACTGCTTGACAGTGGGTCAAGCAGGTTCCATAGATAATATGTGAGGGGGAGCTGCGGGACTTCGCAGCTCCCCCCACACTCCCCCTGTGGACCCGCTGGTTTGTGGGTGCTGCCGGGGGATTTTTATTTTATTGCAATAAAATAAATCACATGCTATGCACAACATCATAAATAAAAGAACCTGCCTATGTCAAAGCAGGTTCTCTTTAGTTTATGATGCTGGTCTAAGCCGGTGGTCGTGATTGTAAATTTCAGGAAATAACCGCCTGCTCTCGTTTGAGAAGGTGTTTATCAATGATTAGCAGGAAAACAATGGTGGATACAATTGCGCTGATCACATCGGAAAGCGGCTCTGCATAAAAGGCTGTGGAAGCCTGGAAAAAAGCCGGCAGTGCAACGGTTCCTATGATGTACAGGGACTTTCTGAGAATGGACAGGGTAAGGGCTGTCTTGGTACGTTCCAAGGCGGTCAGCGCGTCCACAAATACATACTGGAAGCTCAGAGGAATCACCATCATGGTAAAGACCCGGATCCCCCATATAGAAAAGTCAATATACTCCGGATTGGAAGTGAAAAGCAGTACAAAGACTTTTGGGAGGAACTGGGACAGGATGAACATGCCTGTTGTAAAGCCAAGCATCAGCTTCAAAATAGTACGGATTGCTTTTTTTACCCGTTCGGTTGCCTGAGCACCATAATTGTAGCTGATTACTGCCTGGGTACCGCCGCTGATGCCGATCATAGGCGCGGTGATCATCAGCATATAACTCTGGACAATGGTGGCGCAGGTGATCAGCATATCTCCCTGCTCCGGCCCACCGTATTTTTGAAGGACAGCATTCATAACGATAAGGAGAATGCTGTCGGTTGCCAGGATCAGGAAAGGTGAAAGTCCAAGGTAAACAATATTCAGCATAAGACATCTGTCATAATTTCCAAAAGAAATGGGCACATGCACTTTTTTGCTGAAAAGAAAAAGGATAGCAAAGCTGCAGGATGCCATCTGGGAAATAACAGTTGCAATGGCTGCTCCGGCCACGTCCATATGGAACAAAAAGATAAAAACCGGATCCAGAATAATATTGGAGACGGCCCCGATCAGGACGGTGGTCATTCCGGCAACAGGGAATCCCTGACAGTTGATGAAATAGTTCAGTCCGGCTGCCATCAGCGCAAAAAATGTTCCGGCAGTGTAGATCGTCATATAGGTATTGGCATAGGGAAAGGTAATTTCACTTGCCCCAAACCAGATAAGCAGATGATCCTTCATAAGAAGGAAGGCAATGGTCAGCACTACGGAGATCACGGAAAGCATTAAAAAGGAATTGGAAAGGATCTGCCGTGCTTTTTTCATGTTTTTTTCTCCCAGACGGATTCCCAGAAGAATAGAGCCTCCAAGCCCTACCAGGGTTCCAAAGGAAGAAAGAAGCGTCACAACAGGTCCGCAGACACCGACTCCGGCCAGCGCCAGTTCTCCGATTTCCGGAATATGGCCGATATACATACGGTCAATGATGCTGTACAGTACATTGACAAATTGTGCGATCATTGCCGGAATGGCAAGACGAAAAACAGGAGAAGAAACTGGGTCCTTCCCCAGATCAGTTGAAGTTCTCATAATTCAGTATTATCCCCCAATGAAAAAGTGTGCGGATAAGCGCACCGGATAATACTATAGCAGAAGTATACAGGCAATTCAACCAAACAAAAAATTTTTTATTTTCAGAGAATATTACAAAAACATCAGAAGGTTTTCGTGCAATATTCTGATTTTATATTTAGTGAAAAAATTAACTTGCAACAGCTTCCTAAATGTGATAATATTCCATTCAAAGAAAAGGGAGTAGCGGCCATTTAATGAAAACGGGATTGCTTTTCAGAAGGTGGTACATATTTGCGTCAGTACGGTATCCGGGTGATCTCGGATATCCGCGATATGAAGTAAGCAGCAAGACTTTTGTTTTGAGGCAGAATATGATCTGTCCGAAATGAAAGTCTTTTTCTTTTCTTTAAACATCAGAAAGCCCTGAAGGGACATATCTGAACCTCAGAAAAGATATATCTGTATGTTCATAAACGGGCAGCAAGGAGGATGCAGATGGAGGAATTTAATAATAACAACAGTATGAATATGAAAAAAAAATGGTTCCCCAGAAGACCGAAAGCCAGAAAGCATGCAAAAAAGGCAGTGGTCATTGTGGCGGCTGTGGCAGTGGTGGGGCTGCTTGCAACAGACTGTACTTATCAGATCCAGGAGCAGGAACAGGCAGTTTTGTCCACCCTTGGCGTTCCCAAGGCGGTAACGGAAACCGGACTTCATTTTAAACTGCCTCTGATCCAGAAGGTACATAAGGTCAATACCACCATTCAGGGATTCCCAATTGGGTATAACCAGCAGAACAATGATGTGGTGGCAGACGAAGGGATCATGATCACTTCAGATTATAATTTTATTGACGTGGACTTTTTTGTGGAGTACAGGATCACCGAACCGGTGAAGTATCTTTATACCTCCCAGCAGCCGGAGGATATCCTGAAAAGCATCTCACAGAGCTGTATCCGTACAGTGATCGCCAGCTATACAGTAGATGATGTCCTTACAACAGGAAAAAGTGAGATCCAGGCGAAGATCAAGGACATGATCATGAAAAAAATGGAAGAGCAGGACGTGGGAATCCAGCTTGTGAATATTACCATACAGGATTCCGAACCGCCGACACAGGAGGTCATGAAAGCATTTAAAGCCGTTGAGACAGCCAAGCAGGGAAAAGAGACGGCAGTCAATAACGCAAACAAATACAGAAACGAAAAGCTTCCGGAAGCCGAAGCACAGGCAGACCAGATCGTTCAGGATGCAGAAGCCCAGAAGCAGGTCCGCATCAACGAGGCGGAAGCAGAGGTGGCAAGATTTAATGCCATGTATGAGGAATATGTAAAAAATCCTACGGTAACGAAACTTCGTATGTTCTATGAAACTATGGAGGATGTACTTCCCGGAATGAAGATTGTGATCGATAATGGAGACGGTACCCAGAAGGTGCTTCCTCTGGATTCTTTTACCGGGGACAGCGGACAGGAAGCAGAATCTGTCCAGAGCGCAGAGGAGGCGAATAAATAATATGAAAAAGAAAAAAGTTCTGATAGGTATAGCCGGAGTTTTTGTACTTGCAGCAGCACTTACATCCGTTACGGTGACAAAACAAAACGAATATAAGCTGATCCGGCAGTTTGGAAAGGTACAGCGAGTGATTGATAAACCAGGCATCAGTCTCAGGATCCCGGTGGTGGAAACTACGGCAACCCTGCCAAAGCAGACCCTTCTTTATGATTTGGCGCCTTCTGATGTTATTACAGGAGACAAGAAGACCATGATCACAGACAGCTATGTAATATGGAGGATTTCTGATCCGCTGAAATTTGCAAGAACCCTGAATTCTTCTATTGAAAATGGAGAAAGCCGTATCAACACAGCCATTTATAATGCGACAAAAAATGCGATCAGCAGCATGTCTCAGGACGAAGTCATCACAAGCCGGGACGGCGAGCTTGCAGAAATGGTTATGGGATCTGTGAAAAACAACATGGAGCAGTATGGAATTTCTGTGATGCTGTTTGATACCAAGCAGCTGGATCTGCCGGAGGATAATAAGGATGCGGTTTATGAACGGATGGTTTCTGAAAGAGATAATATTGCAGCCACCTATACGGCACAGGGAAATTCCGAGGCAAAGGTGATCCGTAATACAACAGATAAAGAAGTTGCCATCCAGATTTCAGAAGCAAAGAAAAAAGCAGAGATCCTGGAAGCGGAAGGCGAGCAGGAATATATGAAGATTCTTGCCAGCGCTTATGGGGAAGAAGGAAGAAGTGATTTTTATTCCTTTGTAAGAAGCCTGGATGCACTGAAAAATTCCATGACAGGAGAGGATAAAACGGTGATTCTTTCCGCGGATTCCCCGATTGCACAGATCTTTCAGGGGAATACAGGAACTGTAGAATAGAAAGCACAGAATTGAAAAAAATAAAAAAAGTGCTTGCAATCCACATACATTGGTGCTACACTATAATGCGAACGCGCTATGAGTGCGTCCGTAACTGCAGATTCAAGTCGAAACTATGAGAGGAGGATTTCCAGTGAAAGTAAGATCATCTGTAAAGCCGATCTGCGAGAAATGCAAGATCATCAAAAGAAAAGGATCTATCAGAGTAATCTGTGAAAATCCAAAACACAAACAGCGCCAGGGCTAATGCCGGTGGTTTGTGAAACGTGCGGCTGCAGTTTGATACACCCGGAAGGGTTGTTCGGACTGTTTGAATTTTTTAAAGCATGTATTGCCTAATACCGAGAGGCAACAGCGGCTTATATTGCTGCAATTTCGGAAAGGCTGTCTTACGCCAAAGACGGCTGGGTGTTTTACCGAGGCACCCCAATTAGGAAACTAGAAACAGAAAGCAGGACGATAGATGCACCCCATTTCACCTTGCGGGAGCAAGTGGTGTACATTTGGAAAGCTTTCAAAACAGAAAATGGAGGAAACAGTACATGGCTCGTATAGCTGGTGTAGACTTACCAAGAGAAAAACGTATTGAAATTGGCCTTACCTATATTTATGGTATCGGCAGACCAAGCGCAGACAAGATTCTTGCGCAGGCAAATGTAAATCCTGATACACGTGTCAGAGATCTTACTGATGACGAAGTAAAGAGAATCAGCGCTGTCATTGATGAGACAATGATGGTAGAAGGTGATCTTCGTCGTGAAATCGCTCTGAATATCAAGAGACTGCAGGAAATCGGATGCTACAGAGGAATTCGTCATCGTAAAGGACTTCCGGTTCGTGGTCAGAAGACCAAGACTAATGCGAGAACACGCAAGGGTCCGAAGAGAACAGTAGCAAACAAGAAAAAATAATTCGTAACATATAGTATATTTCAAATAAAGGAAAGCGTAGGTTAGTTTTAAAATGGCAAAAGCAACCAGAAAAACGACAACAAAACGTCGTGTCAAGAAAAACGTTGAACACGGACAGGCACATATCCAGTCTTCTTTCAATAACACTATCGTTACTCTGACTGACAGTGAAGGAAACGCTCTTTCATGGGCAAGTGCCGGTGGTCTGGGATTTAGAGGTTCAAGGAAATCTACTCCTTATGCAGCACAGATGGCAGCAGAGACTGCAACAAAAGCTGCTCTGATCCATGGATTAAAAACTGTTGATGTTATGGTAAAAGGACCGGGATCAGGCCGTGAAGCTGCAATTCGTGCACTTCAGGCATGTGGTCTTGAAGTAACAAGTATCCGTGACGTAACACCGGTTCCGCACAACGGATGCCGTCCACCAAAACGCAGAAGAGTCTAATTAAGGAGGAAGCTTGAAATGGCAGTAAACAGAGTGCCTGTACTGAAAAGATGCAGATCCCTTGGTCTGGATCCAATCTACTTAGGAATTGATAAAAAATCTACAAGACAGTTAAAACGTGCAAACAGAAAAATGTCTGAGTACGGTTTACAGTTAAGAGAAAAACAGAAAGCAAAATTCATCTACGGTGTTCTTGAGAAACCTTTCCGTAACTACTACAAGAAAGCAGACAGAATGCCGGGCCAGACAGGTGAGAACCTGATGGTTATGCTTGAGACAAGACTTGACAACGTAATCTTCCGTATGGGATTTGCAAGAACAAGACGTGAGGCTCGTCAGATCGTTGACCACAAGCATGTACTTGTAAACGGCAAATGTGTAAACATTCCGTCTTACCTTGTAAAAGCAGGAGATACTGTTGAGATCAAAGAAAAATGCAAAGGTTCCGAGAGATACAAAGGAATCCTGGAAGTAACAGGCGGAAGACTTGTTCCGGAGTGGCTTGATGTAAATCAGGATGCTCTCAGCGGAACTGTAAAAGAGCTTCCAAACAGAGAAGTAATTGATGTACCTGTAGACGAGATGCTTATCGTCGAGCTGTACTCTAAGTAAAGCATAGAAGTTAAGGTGCAACTGAGCTTTTATGCGATCCCCAAACAATGCCCAGGCAGAGTTTGGGGATACTACATTAAAAGTATGACGCAGCTTTCCAGAAGGAGGGAGCCTTATAGTGTTTGATTTTAATAAACCAAAAATCGAAATTACCGAAATATCAGAAGATAAGAAATTTGGCAGATTCGTAGTGGAACCGCTGGAAAGAGGTTATGGTACTACCCTTGGCAATTCTCTCAGAAGAATTATGCTGTCTTCCCTCCCGGGAGCAGCTGTAAGCCAGGTGAAGATCGATGGCGTACTGCATGAATTCAGTTCTATCCCAGGTGTAAAAGAGGACGTTTCAGAGATCATCATGAATCTGAAAAGCCTTGCGATCAAAAATACAAGCGCTGACAATGAGCCAAAGACTGCATATATTGAGTGTGAAGGCAAAGGCGTTGTAACAGCAGCTGACATCCAGACGGATCAGGATATTGAGATCATGAATCCGGATCAGGTTATCGCAACTCTGAACGGCGGTAAGGACTGCAGACTTGCTATGGAGCTTACAATTACCAGAGGACGTGGATATGTAAGCGCTGATAAAGGGAAAACAGATGACATGCCTATCGGCGTTATCGCTGTAGACGCTATCTATACACCGGTTGACAGAGTGAATATGGTTGTGGAAAACACCCGTGTAGGTCAGGTGACAGACTACGATAAGCTGACACTTGATGTATTCACAAACGGTACTCTGGACCCGGATGAGGCAGTCAGCCTTGCTGCAAAAGTATTAAGCGAGCATTTAAGCCTGTTCATTGATCTTTCTGAGAACGCTAAGACCGCTGAGGTCATGATCGAGAAAGAAGACAATGAGAAGGAAAAAGTTCTGGAAATGAGCATTGATGAGCTGGAGCTCTCTGTTCGTTCCTATAACTGTCTGAAGAGAGCCGGAATCAATACAGTAGAAGAGCTGTGCAATAGAACTTCTGAAGATATGATGAAGGTTCGTAATCTCGGACGTAAGTCACTGGAAGAGGTTCTTGCAAAACTCAAAGAGCTGGGCCTGCAGCTTCAGCCTACAGAGGAATAAAGAATCTTTGTGAGTTAAATATTACCGCGGGGAGCCAAAGCATCAGGGCAGTAAGACCGAACAAGCGTGTCCCGATGTCCCGCAGATGGAGGAAAATATCATGGCAAAATATAGAAAATTAAGCAGAACATCTGATCAGAGAAAAGCTCTGTTAAGAAACCAGGTAACAAACCTTCTGTATCACGGACAGATCCGTACTACTGAGGCAAAAGCAAAAGAGATCCGTAAGATCGCTGAAGGACTTATTGCTATGGCAGTTCGCGAAAAAGACAACTTTGAGACAGTTACTGTAACTGCTAAAGTTGCCCGCAAAGATGCCGAAGGCAAGAGAGTGAAAGAAGTCGTAGACGGTAAGAAGAAAACTGTATACGATGAGGTTCAGAAAGAGATCACAAAAGATGCTCCTTCCAGACTTCACGCTCGTCGTCAGATGGCAAAAGTTTTCTATCCAGTAAAAGAAGTACCGGCTAAGGGTGCTGGCAAAAAGAAAAACACAAAAGACATCGACATGGTTAAGAAAATGTTCGATGAGATCGCTCCAAAATATGTGGGACGTAACGGTGGTTACACAAGAATCGTTAAGATCGGACCGCGTAAGGGCGATGCTGCTATGGAAGTACTGATCGAGTTAGTATAATCCATATAGATTTTCAGGGGATATCCGTATTGTGCGGATATCCCTTTTTTACTGAAAGACAGCTGCTGTAAAGGCGGAAAACAGGAATGGGCTGCCTGCCGGACGGATAGGGAAACGAAGTTTCCTGTTGATAAATGAAGGAAATTATCGTACAATCATTACTGTGGTATTTTTCTGTATACAGGAAATACTATCATTGTTGCAGGAAACAGGAAGGAAAATTTTTATAAAGGACAAAATACATGAAAATAAGAAGAATTGCAGCGGTCTGGGCGGCAAAAATCGCTGGATTTGTCTGTAAAAAGCTGGGAAGGCAGGGGGTAACCTGGGCAGGTAAGATAGCAATGAAGATCGATCCTGCTATTTTAAAGGAGCTTTCCTCTGAGATACGAAAAGACATTTTTGTGGTCTGCGGAACAAATGGAAAGACAACTACAAATAATATGCTGTGCTCAGCCCTGGAAGCAGAGGGGAATAAGGTGATCTGTAATCATACAGGCTCCAACATGCTGAACGGAGTGGTTGCGGCCTTTGTACTGGGAGCGAAACTGAACGGGCACATGGATGCAGACTATGCCTGTATAGAGGCAGATGAGGCATCTACGAAATATATTTTTCCCCAGATCAGTCCGGACTATATGGTCCTGACAAATCTTTTCCGGGATCAGCTGGACCGCTATGGGGAAATTGATATTACGATGAATATTCTGGAAACCATGATGCGGTCAGTACCGGAAATGAAGGTGATCGTAAACGGAGATGATGCATTATCTGCATATCTTGCCATGGACAGCGGAAATCCCTGTATTTATTACGGGATCAGCCGTCAGGTCATAAAAAGTGAAACAAATGAGATACGGGAGGGGCGCTTCTGTAAGAAATGCGGTGCAAAGCTCCATTACAGCTTTTATCATTACAGCCAGTTGGGAGATTACAGCTGTCCGAAATGTGGCTTTAAGCGTCCTCTGCCGGATTACGACGCTGAGGACGTACAGGTGGGAGACCGTCTTTCCTTCCGCGTGGAAAACAGACTGATCTCTGCCAATTATAAAGGCTTCTATAATGTATATAATATTCTGGCTGCTTATGCGGCAGTGAGGACGGCTGGATTTCAGGGGGAGCATTTTGCAGATATGCTGAAGAAGTTTAATCCTGAAAACGGACGTATGGAACAGTTCCGTATACACGGAACAGGAATTACCTTAAATCTGGCCAAAAACCCTGCAGGCTTTAACCAGAACATTTCGGCTGTCATGCAGGATACCGCGCCGAAGGATGTGATTATTGCCATTAATGATAACGCTCAGGACGGAATCGATATTTCCTGGCTGTGGGATGTGGATTTTGACCGTTTTGGAGAAGAGAGTATCCGCAGTATTACGGTCAGTGGTATTCGCTGCCAGGATATGCGCCTGCGTCTGAAATATGTGGATATCCCGTCAATTCTGGAACCGGATGTGGAAAAAGCCATCAGAGACAGGATCAAAGACGGAACCGGAAATCTCTATGTATTGGTAAATTATACGGCGCTTTTCAGCACCAGAAATATTTTAAAGAAGCTGGAGGGAGAGCAGAAATGAAACTTACAATAGGACATTTATACCCCGATCTCCTGAATCTTTATGGTGACAGAGGAAATATCCAGTGTCTTATGAAAAGATGCCAGTGGAGAGGAATTGAAGCAGAGACCATAGCATACGAAATGAATGACAGGATTGATTTTTCCGGACTGGACATTGTGCTTCTGGGAGGAGGATCTGACAGAGAACAGATGCTTGTATGTGAAAAACTGAAGGAAATACGGGATGATTTTCAGGCATATGTGGAAAAAGATGGTGTGGTGATCGCGATCTGTGGAGGCTATCAGCTTCTTGGAAAATATTATAAGACGGATCAGGGGATTATCAGCGGTCTGGATCTGGTAGATATGTACACGGAACAGGGGGATGGACGGCTGATCGGCAATATTGTGCTGAAAAGTGAACTGTTTGAAATGCCTGTGGTTGGATTTGAGAACCATGGCGGAAGAACCTGCATCAATAATACCAGACCTCTTGGCAGGGTACTGCATGGAGCGGGAAATGATGGAAAATCAGGATATGAAGGGATCATCTATAAGAATGTGATCGGGACCTATCTTCACGGTCCTTTGCTGCCAAAAAATCCTCAGCTTGCCGACTGGCTGATCCTTCAGGCACTTCGGAGAAAGTATGGGAACGAGACGGATCTGCCGGCTTTGGATGATTCTCAGGAAAAAGAAGCAAACGATTATATTTATAAACGGTTTGTGAAATAATACTTGCAAAGGAAAATACCTGACGTTATAATGAAGCCATGGAAAAGGGAGAGATCCCTTTCCTGTATGATAAGCTGAAAGGAGTAGATTATAATGCAGAAATATGTATGCGAACCATGTGGATATGTATATGATCCAGAAATCGGCGATCCGGATAGCGGAATTGAGCCGGGTACATCCTTTGAAGATCTGCCGGAAGATTGGGTATGCCCGATCTGCGGAGTAGGTAAGGACGAATTTGTACCGGAGGATTAATGAAACGGTCAGGGAGGTGCCGAAAGCAGAAGCTTTTGACACCTTCTGTTATTTATAGAAAAGTTCCGGACAGGGATCTGGTCAGAAAGGATTTATAATGAAGAAAAAGACAGCAGTGCTTTTACTGGGGCTTATGGTATCCATAACTGCAATGGCCGGCTGTGGAAGCAATGAAGCAACAGAGGCGGCAAACGAAAGTGCGCAGACAGAAGGCGAAGGTGCAGGGGATGACGCAGAAATGCAGGAGACCCTTGAAGAAGAGGAACAGAAGAAGCAGGAAGAGGAAGATGAAAAAGCTTCAGAAGAAAAATCAGAAGCTTCAGCAGAAGAAACAGAGGAGCCCGTCGAAGAGGAGGAAGCTTCAGATAAGATTGCAGTTCTTCTCCCGGATCAGGAAATCTGGGAAGACGATGCGGCTGAGCTTGCGGCAGATTTTGAAGAGGATGGATATGAACCGCTGATTTCCTATGCGGAGGGAGATGTCTCCAGGCAGGTGGCGCAGATACAGGATATGCTGGCAGCTGAGGTTAAGGCATTTATTATCACACCGGTAGATCCCTATGGTCTGACCGATGCGCTTGCTCCGGTAAAAGAAGCAGATATTCCCGTATTTTCTTATGATGACCTGATCATGGATACCAATGCTGTGAAATATTATACGACCTTTGGCGGACGTCAGGCAGGTCATAAGATCGCGGAGGAAATTATAAAAAAACAGGAGTTGGAAGAACTTCAGAAAGAAAAGGGATCCAAAACAATAGAATTCCTTATGGGATCTCCGGATGATGTACAGGCTCTGTTTCTGTATAACGGGGTTATGGAAGTCCTGCAGCCGTATCTGGATGACGGTACACTTGTCTGCACCTCGCAAAAAACAAGCTTTGATGATACAGGTATTCTGAGATGGAGCAGAAATCTGGCAGAAGCAAGATTCCGTGAAATCATGGAATCTTCCTATAAGGAAGGGGAGGTACCGGATATTGTATGTACCGGTTTTGACGAGGCAGCTCTGGCAGCCGCTGATATCCTGGAAGAAATGGGGGGTGTTCCCGGAACGGAAGAATGGCCGATGGTGACAGGTACAGGCTGTGAGGAAGAGATGGTAAAAGCAGTTGCATCCGGCAGAACTGCCTTCAGCCTGTTTATGGATTACAGAGAACTGGCAGATCAGTGTGAACAGATGGTTCATATATATCTGACAGGGGAAGAGGACCCGGAAGTAAATGACTATGAGCAGTATGATAACGGGGTAAAGATTATTGGAACCTATCTCTGCGAACCGCAGATCATAGACGGTGATAATTATGAACTACTGATCGACAATGGATATTATGAGGAAGACGAGGTGCGTCCGGAGGCAACTCCAACTCCAACACCAATGCCGACATCCACATCCACTCCATCTCCGGAACCGGAAAAAGAGGAGACAGAGCCAACTCCTACACAGAAACCGCGGATCACATTAAAAAGAAACAAATAAGTAAAAAAGCAGATCACAGATGTTCCTGTAACATGCTGTGATCTGCTTTTTTATGTATGGCCGTCCGGAAAAAACAACAGATAAAGATTTAACAGTTGCTGATCCTGATATTTTATCGGAAGGTCAGAGAGTCGTCGGTCATGGAATCGATGATGGCCAGTGATTCCAGACGCACGCCCATATCGCGGATCGCCTGTCCTCCTGTCTGGAAACCTTTCTCGATCACGATTCCGGCGCCTTCCAGAGTCGCCCCGGATTCTTTGACGATCTCAATCAGTCCCATCAGTGCACATCCGTTGGCAAGGAAATCGTCGATGAGAAGTACATGGTCTTCCGGTCCAAGGAATTTCTTGGAAAGGATCACATCATATACTTTTTTGTGGGTAAAAGATTCTACCTTGGAGCAGTACATCTCTCCGTCCAGATTAAGGCTCTGTGCTTTTTTGGCAAAGATGACAGGCACATTAAAATACTGAGCTGCAATACAGGCGATTCCGATACCGGAAGCCTCGATGGTGAGGATCATGGTGATCGGGCAGTCGGCAAAGCGTCTTTTAAATTCTTTGCCGATCTCATTGATCAGAGTGATATCCATCTGGTGATTTAAAAAACTGTCTACTTTTAAAATATTTCCCGGCTTAACAATGCCGTCCTTCAGAATACGATCTTTTAAAAGCTGCATAATTTCTCTCCTTTGATCTCTGTACATTGAAATAATCTCTAAGAAATTATATCTAATATACGCTATTCTTCGGGGAAGTTCAATTCTTTTCTAAAAATATTTACAAAAATTTTGTGGCAGCCTGTATAAAATGTTGTGTTCGCTCCCGTTGCATTGGCCGGAAAGGTCTGGTACAATGAAAAAAGTGAGGAGATTTTACACATGAAAGAATATGAAGTGATATGGGAAATATTTAACAAATGCCCCCGTAATCAGATGCGGGATGTATTTGTAGAGGAGATCGAGATTGAAGATCCGGAAGAATATGTCAAACAGAAATTTCAGGGAAAAGAAGTTTCCTATGATAAGACGGTTCTGGAGGACGGAACAGTGATCTTTGATATTGTGACTTCCGGTATAAAACAGAGATGCTCCTTTACAGAATTTTGAAATCTGTGTTATAATGGCTGTTGGCGGTATAAAAAGGATTCCGCCTACGCCCGTAAAGGGACGGGAAAGGAGCACGCATGAGCGAGACAAAAGAGACCCATGTGCATGTCATGGAAGACGGCAGTGTGGTAGAACATTCCCATGGAGAGCATGGGCATCATCACAGCCATGCCCAGACAAAGGCAGTGCTGAACCGTTTATCCAGAGCCATTGGCCATATGGAATCTATCAAGCGCATGGTGGAGGACGGCCGGGACTGTTCTGAAGTTCTGATTCAGCTTTCTGCGGTGAAATCTGCGATCAACAATACCGGTAAGATCATTCTTCAGGATCATATCGAGCATTGTATTGTGGACGCAGTCGAGCATGGAGACAGGGAAGCAATCAAAGAACTGGAAAAAGCCATTGACCGTTTTATGAAATAGTATCTGATCTGGTTTTTAAATACAGACAAATATAGAAGGAGAAATAAAATGGCAAAAGAGTGTAACAGCAAAACTTGCGACAAAACAAGCTGCGTAGGCTGCAGCAACAAAGGTAAAAATATGGATCTTATGGCAGAAGCAAATGCCATGTCCAATGTGAAGCATGTGATCGGTGTAGTCAGCGGCAAAGGCGGCGTGGGAAAATCCTTCGTGACCGCTTCACTGGCAAACCGTATGGCAGCAAAAGGATTCAAGGTAGGTATCCTGGATGCGGATATCACAGGACCTTCTATTCCTAAGATGTATGGACTGAAGGGTTCTGCAAAAGGTGACGAAAGTGGAATTTACCCAATGGAGACAGCGAACGGGATCGAGGTTATTTCTGTAAACCTTCTTCTTCCGACAGAGGAAACTCCTGTCATCTGGAGAGGACCGATCCTTGCAAATATGGTAAAACAGTTCTGGACAGATGTAATCTGGGGCGATCTGGACTATCTGTTTGTGGATATGCCTCCGGGAACCGGTGATGTGCCTCTTACTGTATTCCAGTCTCTTCCGGTTGATGGTATCGTGATCGTAAGCTCTCCTCAGGATCTTGTGAAGATGATCGTTAAAAAAGCATACAACATGGCTGAAATGATGAATATTCCGGTACTTGGCATTGTAGAAAACTACAGCTATGTGAAATGTCCGGACTGTGGCAAAGAAATCAAAGTTTTTGGTGAGAGCCATATTGATGAGATCGCAGCAGAACTGAATGTTTCCGTTCTGGGCAAAATGCCTATCGAAGCATCTTTTGCGGAGTATGCAGACAAAGGCGAATTTGATAAGGTAGTAAATACTTATCTTGAAGACGCAGACAGCCATATGCCTGTCTGAATCCGGATAAGGTAACTATAAGCTCAAAAAATACTATGGCCTGTTGGCCGGATCGAGAAAGGAGTCTCACATGAGCAACGTAAGACGTGTTTATGTAGAAAAGAAACCTGCCTTTGCAGTTCAGGCAAAGGAACTGAAACATGAAATCAGCAGTTATCTGGGAATCAAATCGGTTACCAGTGCAAGAGTGTTGATTCGTTACGACGTGGAGAATATTTCTGACGAGGTATTTGAAAAAGCCTGCAGGACAGTATTTGCAGAGCCTCCCGTAGATGATCTCTATAAAGAAAGCTTTGATTCCGGTAAGGATGCAAAGATTTTTTCCGTAGAATATCTTCCGGGACAGTTTGACCAGAGAGCGGATTCCGCAGTACAGTGCGTGCAGTTTCTTGATGAAAATGCACAGCCGATCATCCGTTCTGCTACTACCTATGTGATCGAGGGCGATATCACAGAAGAAGAGCTTGAGGCAATCAAGCATCACTGCATCAACCCGGTGGATTCCCGTGAAACAGGAGCGCAGAAGCCGGAGACACTTGTGACAGTTTTCCCTGATCCGGAAGATGTAAAGATTTTTGACGGATTTAAGGACATGCCGGAAGCAGAACTGAGAGCTCTTTACGATTCTCTGAATCTTGCAATGACCTTTAAGGATTTCCAGCATATCCAGAAATATTTCCAGAAGGAAGAAAGTCGCGATCCGTCTATGACAGAGATCCGCGTACTGGATACCTACTGGTCTGATCACTGCCGTCATACGACTTTTTCCACTGAGCTGACAGATGTGAAGTTTGGCGAAGGGGATTACAGAGAGCCGATTGAAAAAACATATGAGCAGTATCTGGAAGACAGAGCAGTTCTTTATAAAGACCGTGATGATAAATTTGTATGCCTGATGGATCTTGCACTGATGGCAATGAAAAAGCTGAAATCAGAAGGCAAGCTTCAGGATCAGGAAGAATCTGATGAGATCAATGCCTGCAGTATTGTTGTTCCGGTAGATGTAAACGGTGAGGAAGAAGAGTGGCTCATCAACTTTAAAAATGAGACACATAACCATCCGACCGAGATCGAGCCTTTCGGCGGTGCAGCTACCTGCCTTGGCGGAGCGATCCGTGACCCGCTTTCCGGAAGAACTTATGTATATCAGGCAATGCGTGTGACTGGTGCAGCAGATCCTACAGTTTCTGTAAAGGAAACACTGAAAGGAAAACTTCCGCAGAAGAAACTGGTCAGAGGCGCAGCACATGGCTACAGCTCCTATGGAAACCAGATCGGTCTGGCTACCGGATATGTAAAAGAAATTTATCATCCGAATTATGTTGCAAAACGTATGGAGATCGGTGCGGTTCTTGGTGCAGCGCCAAGACGTGCGGTGATCCGTGAAAACTCCGATCCGGGAGATATCATCATCCTTCTGGGCGGTCGTACCGGCCGTGACGGTATCGGCGGTGCGACAGGTTCCTCCAAGGTACATACAGAAGCTTCCATTGAAGTATGCGGCGCAGAGGTACAGAAAGGAAATGCACCTACCGAGCGTAAGATTCAGCGTATGTTCCGCAGAGAAGAAGTAAGCTGCATCATCAAGAAGTGTAACGACTTTGGTGCCGGCGGTGTATCTGTTGCTATCGGAGAGCTGGCTCCGGGACTTCGCATCAATCTGGATAAGGTTCCGAAGAAGTATGCAGGTCTTGACGGAACAGAGATTGCGATCTCTGAATCTCAGGAGCGTATGGCAGTTGTTGTAGATCCGAAAGATGTAGACAAGTTCCTTGGTTTTGCAAATGAAGAGAACCTGGAAGCAGTTCCGGTTGCTGTTGTTACAGAGGAACCGAGACTTGTACTTACCTGGAGAGACAAGGAGATCGTGAACATCTCCCGTGCATTTCTGGATACGAACGGAGCGCATCAGGAAACAACCGTTGAGGTGGAGATTCCTGGCAAAGAGGGCTGTATCCTTACAGAACGTCAGGATGTGCCGGATGTAAAAGCGAAATGGCTGGAGACTCTGGCAGATCTGAATGTCTGCTCCCAGAAGGGACTTGTGGAAATGTTCGATGGTTCCATCGGAGCCGGAAGCGTTCTCATGCCTCATGGCGGTAAATACCAGATGACAGAAACACAGGCAATGGTTGCCAAGGTTCCTGTTCAGAATGGAAATACAAATACAGTAACTATGATGAGTTATGGCTTTGATCCATACCTTTCTTCCTGGAGCCCTTATCACGGAGCTGCTTATGCAGTTACAGAATCTGTGGCAAGGATTGTGGCTACCGGCGGCGATTTCCATAAGATCCGCTTCACCTTCCAGGAATATTTCCGTCGTATGACAGAAGATCCGAAACGCTGGAGCCAGCCGTTTGCGGCACTTCTTGGCGCTTATGCGGCACAGCTTGGCTTTGGGCTTCCGTCTATCGGAGGAAAGGACAGTATGTCCGGTACCTTTAATGAGATTGATGTACCGCCGACACTGGTTTCCTTTGCGGTTGATACAGGTAAGCTTCAGGAGGTTGTTACACCGGAGCTGAAAAAAGCCGGAAGCAGGCTGGTATGGCTTCGTGCTCCAAAGGATGCTTATCAGCTTCCGGATTACGAAGGAATTATGGAGCAGTATGATAAGCTCCACAATGACATGAAGGAAGGACGTGTCCTCGCAGCATATGCTCTTGACCGTCACGGACTCGCGGCAGCAGTTTCCAAAATGGCATTCGGCAACAGATTTGGACTTAAGATCGAGCACAATGTAGATCCGAGAGACTTCTTTGCACCGGGCTTTGGTGATCTGGTACTTGAAGTTCCGGCAGAAAAGGTTTCTCAGCTTTCCATTACCTACACAGTGATCGGTGAGGTTACAAACGACGGAAAATTCTCCTACGGAAATACAGAGATTACTCTGGACGAGGCAGAAAATGCATGGAAGGGAACTCTGGAAAAAGTATTTAAGACAGACTCCGGTGAAAATGATGGATCCACTGCCGTATTCGTTGCAGGCAAAAATGATTCTGCTGACGGAAATGTAGATGAAAACGGTCTTTTCCATACAAACCGTGTATATATCTGCAATCACAAGATTGCGAAACCGCGTGTGTTCATTCCGGTATTCCCGGGAACCAACTGCGAGTATGACAGTACCCGTGCTTTTGAACGTGCAGGCGCAGAGGTAGATGTAAAGGTATTTAAGAACCTGACCGCGGCAGATATCCATGATTCTGTAGAGCTGTTTGAAAAATCCATCAGTCAGGCACAGATGATCATGTTCCCGGGCGGATTTTCCGCAGGTGATGAGCCGGATGGATCCGCGAAGTTCTTTGCTACCGCATTCCAGAATGAAAAGATCAAAGAAGCAGTTATGAAGCTTCTGAATGAGAGAGACGGTCTGGCACTTGGTATCTGTAATGGCTTCCAGGCGCTGATCAAACTGGGACTTGTTCCGTATGGTGAAATCTGCGGACAGAAAGAGGATTCTCCGACACTGACTTACAATACCATCGGACGTCATATTTCCAAGATGGTTTATACAAGAGTGGTAAGCAACAAGTCTCCATGGCTGCAGAAAGCACAGCTTGGCGGAGTATACTGCAACCCGGCATCTCATGGAGAGGGTCGTTTTGTTGCCAGTGACGAATGGCTTGCAAAGCTTATGTCAAACGGACAGATCGCAACACAGTATGTGACTGCAGACGGTGAACTGGATAACAGCGAAGAGTGGAATGTAAATGGTTCCTACCTGAATATTGAAGGTATCACCAGTCCGGATGGACGTGTACTTGGTAAGATGGCTCACAGTGAGCGCCGTGATAACGGAGTGGCAGTGAACATTTATGGAGAACAGGATATCAGAATCTTTGAATCCGGTGTAGAATATTTCAAATAAATAAAAAGGCGATCCGGTCACGGATATGGTGAGCGGGTCGCTTTTTATGTGGAAAAACATTTCTGTTATAGATCCGGCTGTGGAAAAAAACGGCGGGATACGGTTTTGGCCATTTCTTCCGGCGATTCCTTCATATCGTTGTCTATCCAGGTGAGGATGATTCCGCACAGACCAAAGGAAATAAAAATCTGCCGGTAGTATTCATTCCGGTCCGGCGTATCAAAATTATGGAATTTCAGGATCAGACGGTTCAGAAGCATGACGGAAAGATTTGCCCGGATCAGGGTCTGTACAATCCCGTCTTTGACAGTTGGAAAAATAAAAAAATGCTAAACCCCACAATTTATAAGGGTTACAGCATTTTGTGACCATGTTTTAATATATAGTAATATGTGATTGTAGCCAAGATACAGGCTTTGAAATGGTTTTAACATTATAATAACAGAAATTTCGAAAAAGTAAATATACAACAGATATTACTATAAAGCAAAACAAAATATTTGACAACGCAAATCCTTATTCAATAAGGCTTTGAATAGGATTATTTATTTTGCAACTGTCAAACTCCCGTGAAAAAATCACAGTAGTACGCATTGACAAACAGGAATCCAAAAGCTATAATGAGGAACATAATCAATATGTTTAACACGCTGACGAGAAGAGTAGGCTGCGGACTGCTTCAGAGAGGAGCACACAGGGTGAGAGTGCTCTGGCAGGAACCAGTTGAAGACCACCTCTGAGTGACCTTAATCCGGTTCGGTGATACCGTTATCATCAAAAAAAGCGGCTGAATTTTCAGCAATCAGGGTGGAACCACGGGCACATATCTCGTCCCTTACAGTATTATTACTGTAAGGGACTTTTTTATAGGAGCAATCGACTTTTATACAAGAGAAAAACCCGGGGCAGCGATAAAAAGAAAAGGAGAAAAATTATGATCATTACTTTAAAAGACGGATCTAAAAAAGAATACGCAGAAGCAAGATCAGTG
Organism: uncultured Blautia sp.; assembly: GCA_900541985.1. Classification (GTDB taxonomy): domain Bacteria; phylum Bacillota; class Clostridia; order Lachnospirales; family Lachnospiraceae; genus Blautia_A. The sequence goes on from UQLX01000001.1 coordinate 199,913, forward strand.
CTGGACATTGCGTCAGACATCAGCGAGGGGCTTGCACGCAATGCATGTGCAGGCGAAGTTGACGGCGAGGTAGTCGATCTCCGTACTGTGATTGACAAAGACTGTGAGCTGAACATCCTTACCTTTGACAGTGAAGGCGGCAAAGGTGCATTCCGTCATACTACTTCTCATATCATGGCTCAGGCGATCAAACGTCTTTTCCCAAATGTAAAACTTGCCATCGGGCCTTCCATCGAAGATGGTTTCTACTATGACATTGACAGTGATGAGCCGCTGGTTGCCGAGGATCTTCCAAAGATCGAAGCAGAAATGAAAAAGATTGTAAAAGAAAACCTTGCCATCACCAGATTTACAAAACCGAGAGCAGAAGCCATTGACTTCTTTAAAGAAAAGAACGAGCCGTATAAGGTAGAGCTTATCGAAGATCTTCCGGAAGATTCTGAAATCAGCTTTTATCAGCAGGGAGAGTTTGTGGATCTCTGTGCAGGTCCTCATCTGATGACAACCAAACCGGTAAAGGCATTTAAGCTTACCAGCCTTGCTGGCGCTTACTGGAGAGGCAGCGAAAAGAATAAGATGCTGACCAGAATTTACGGTACTTCCTATACAAAGAAAGCGGATCTGGAAGAGTACATCACCCGTATGGAAGAGGCTAAGAAACGTGACCACAGAAAGCTTGGAAAAGAGCTGGGCCTTTTTATGATGAAAGAAGAAGGACCGGGATTCCCGTTCTTCCTTCCAAAGGGAATGGTGCTGAAGAACACACTTCTTGACTACTGGAGAGAAATTCACAATAAGGCAGGTTATGTGGAGATCTCCACTCCGATCATGCTCAGCCGTCATCTCTGGGAGACATCCGGACACTGGGATCACTACAAAGAAAATATGTATACAACTGTGATCGATGACACAGATTTTGCCATTAAGCCAATGAACTGTCCTGGTGGAATCCTTGTTTATAAATCCGAGCCGCGTTCCTACAGAGATCTTCCTCTGAGAATGGGAGAGCTGGGACTTGTTCACCGCCATGAAAAATCCGGTCAGCTTCACGGCCTGATGCGTGTACGCTGCTTTACACAGGATGATGCACATATCTTTATGACACCGGAGCAGATCCGCGATGAGATCAAGGGCGTTGCAAAACTGATCGACAGCGTATATCAGCTGTTTGGCTTCAAATATCATGTAGAGCTGTCTACCCGTCCGGAAGATTCCATGGGAAGCGATGAGGACTGGGAGGTTGCAACAGATGGATTAAGAGGTGCGCTGGATGACCTTGGACTTGATTATGTAGTCAATGAGGGAGATGGAGCTTTCTACGGACCGAAGATCGACTTCCATCTGGAGGATTCTATCGGAAGAACCTGGCAGTGCGGTACGATCCAGCTTGACTTCCAGCTTCCGCTGCGTTTTGAGTGTGAATATATCGGAGCAGACGGAGAGAAACATCGTCCGATCATGATCCATCGTGTTGCCTTTGGTTCCATTGAGCGTTTTATCGGTATTCTCATCGAGCATTTTGCAGGTGCGTTCCCTACCTGGCTTGCTCCGGTACAGGTTAAAGTACTTCCGATCTCTGAAAAATATATGGATTATGCAAATAAGGTTATGAATGATCTGAAAGAAGCCGGAATCCGTACAGAGATCGATGACCGTGCAGAAAAGATCGGCTATAAGATCCGTGAGGCAAGACTTCAGAAAATTCCGTATATGCTGGTGGTAGGCGCTAAGGAAGAAGAAGAGGGCAAGGTTTCTGTCCGCAGCCGTTTCCTCGGCGATGAAGGCGCAAAGAGCCTCGACGAATTTATCGTATCCATCAAAGAAGAAATCAAAAACCGTGAAAACAGAAAAGTAGAAGTAACGGAATAAAAAACAGCCTTTTTACGAAGGGGGAGACACTATGACAAAACCCGTTAAGGTCAATCATGTGGAGATCGGAAGCGGTCTGCCGAAGATCTGTGTTCCTTTAACAGGAAAAGACAGGCCGGCTCTTCTGGAGGAAGCTTCCCGGGCAAAAGCAGCGACACCGGATCTGGTAGAATGGCGGGCGGATTTTTACGAAAAACTGAACAGTGAAAAAGATCTGATAGAAATGCTGAAGGAGATCCGGAAAGAGCTGGGAGATATTCCTGTGATTTTTACCATTCGTACAGTCCCGGAAGGCGGAAGGGCAGAGCTCACAGGAGATGAGTACAGAACCTGCATTATGGAAGCCGCAGAAAGCGGCTGTGCAGAAGTGGTGGATGTAGAAGTTTTTTCGGTGGAAAATGCAGAAGAACTGATCGAAGCTATCCACAAAACAGGAGCAAAGGTAATCGCCTCCACCCACGACTTCCAGAAAACGGACAGCAGTGAGATCCTGAAAAAAAGATTTCTTTCCATGGATGCTACGGGAGCAGATATCCTGAAGATGGCAGTGATGCCGGCAGAATTTGATGATGTAGCCTCTCTTATGCAGGTAACAAATGAGGTTGTGGAAGAATATACAGAAAAGCCGGTGATCTCCATGGCAATGGGAAATCTGGGATCGATCAGCAGAATTGCCGGTGAAAATTTCGGTTCTTCCGTAACTTTTGCCACAACAGGAGCTGCCTCTGCTCCGGGACAGTTTCCCATAGAGGAACTTCGTATGATGATGAAGGTCCTTCATAAAAAGAATATAGAAGAGGATTAAGAAGATAAGGCACGGATCGTGTCGAAGCTTCACGAGAAATTCTGGGATATTCATCCCCGGTTTTGACAAAATATTTACCCCCTGTAACCTATAATGAACTCACTTACCAAAGTGAGGGAATGACAGGTCATAGGGGGCTTTTTTTATGTATGAGAAACTGTACATAGATGTTGTCTTTGTGACGAATCTTCTGATGGATTATATGATCCTTCGGCTTACGGGAAGACTTCTGAGATACAGAGCCGGACGGGGAAGATATCTGGCAGGAGCTGCCACAGGCGCCTTTTTTTCCTGTCTGATTCTGTGCATACCAGGGAAGTCGGGAACTGTTGTGAGGATATTTCTGCATGGTGCCTGTGCCCTTTCTATGCTCAGGATTACCTTCCGCATAAAAAAAGGCAGTCTTCTTGCAAGAGCACTGATCATGCTGTATCTGACTGCTTTTCTCATTGGAGGCTTCTGGGAGGCAGTAATGAAGAGCGGGATTACGATTCCGGCCTTCTTTCTTTTTGCCTTTGCCACCTATATGGGAATCGGAGCTCTGGTCTGCGCGGCAGATTCTGCAAGGAGTATGCGGAAGAACATATATCCCATAACCCTGTCTTATCAGGGGAAAAGACAGGCTGCTTACGGCTTTTATGATACAGGGAATCTGTTAAAGGATCCTGTAAGCGGCGCTCCGGTTTCGGTTGTGGATCCGGAGATTCTGGAGACAATGCTGTCAGAGGAATTAATAGACAGACTGAAACACATGAAAGAGAACCCGGGGGAGCTTCAAAGTACAGAGATTGCCGGACTGAAGCCTCATTATCTCTCCTGCTGTACAGTGGGACAGGCAGAAAAGCTGATGCTGGCAGTTACGTTGGAGGATCTTTGTATTCACACTCCCGCAGAAGAGGTTCGTGTATCAAGACCCGTTTTGGCACTGGCATTTGAACCCTCCGCTTTGGGCAAGGAATACAAGGTACTGTTAAATTCCAGATTATTGCATTAGGAGGGGCAAATTATCATGAACAGATCAGCAGCAGGCGTCAGCTATTATCCGTTTCAGGTACTTCAGAGGCTTGTTCTCTCAAGACCGCGGGAACTTTATTATATTGGTGGAAACGATATTCTTCCTGCTCCATTGGAGGCGCAGAGGGAGGCAAAGGTCATCAGCAAGCTGGGCACAGATCAGGAAAAGGAGGCAAGAGCGCTTCTTATTGAGCATAACCTGAGACTGGTGGTTTACATTGCAAAAAAGTTTGACAACACAGGAGTCGGAGTGGAGGATCTGATCTCCATTGGCACCATCGGACTGATCAAGGCGATCAATACCTTTGATCCGGTAAAAAAGATCAAGCTTGCAACTTATGCGTCCCGCTGTATAGAGAATGAAATACTGATGTATCTCAGACGAAACAGCAAGACGAAGATGGAGGTTTCCATTGATGAACCGCTGAATGTAGACTGGGACGGAAATGAACTGCTGCTGTCTGATATTCTGGGAACGGATGAGGATATTATCTCGCGGAGACTTGAGGATGAAGTGGAGATCACACTTCTGGGAAAAGCGATCAGTAAGCTTACTCCAAGGGAACAGACCATCATCCGTCTCAGATTTGGGCTGAACAGTGCGGAAGGAAAGGAAAAAACGCAGAAGGAGGTGGCTGACCTTCTGGGGATTTCCCAGTCTTACATTTCAAGACTGGAAAAACGTATTATGAAACGGCTGAAAAAGGAAATTGTAAAATATGAATAGGTAAAATGAAAAACAGATTGCGTATTTGTCAGCAGGGGTACACATATATTAAAAGGAACATGAAAAAGGGTGTGTCCGTTTGAAGAAATATGCAATGGAGCTTGCAATGGCCTGTCTGCTTCTGGTAAGTTTTCTTTTCTTATCCAGGCAGGCCGCGGAAGTTTCAGGAGAAATGGAGAATCAGAAAAAAGAAAAAAAGATCATTGCAATTGATCCGGGACATGGAGAATATAGAATGTGCTAAAAAGGTAATGCTTTACAGATGATAAACTTTCTGTTAAAATTTATAAATATTTTATAAATTGAGGAGGAAAGAAAATGTCAGGCGATACTATGAAAATTTTATGCGCAATGATTGGTTACATGCTGATCGTGATCGGCATTGGTCTGTTTTTTGCAAAGCGCGCTCAGGCAAACTCGGAAAATTATTTCCTTGGTGGACGGTCTCTTGGACCGTGGGTAGCTGCAATGAGTGCGGAAGCGTCCGATATGAGCGGATGGCTGTTGATGGGGCTCCCCGGTGTGGCTTACTGGTGCGGAATCTCAGATGCAGCATGGACAGCCATAGGGCTTGCTCTTGGAACTTACATAAACTGGCTGCTGGTGGCAAAAAGGCTGCGCCGTTATTCTGCCATATCCGGAGATGCCATTACCGTTCCGGATTTTCTGAGTAATCGATTTCATGAGAAGAATAAGGTGATTCTGGGAATATCAGCAGTTTTTATTCTGGTGTTCTTTACCGTGTATGCATCCAGTTGTTTTGTTACCTGTGGCAAGCTGTTTTCTACTCTGTTCGGCACATCCTATCATTCGATGATGATCGCGGGAGCGGTATTCGTAGTGATCTATACGTTCATCGGCGGTTTTCTGGCGGAAAGTGCTTCGGATTTTATGCAGGCAGTGGTCATGATCATTGCCCTGGTCACTGTTCTGGTGCTTGGCGTAAGTGCAGCCGGAGGCTTGGGGGCAGTACTGGAGAATGCAAAAAATATCCCGGGATTTTTTACACTGTTTGGGATTGCATCACCGGATGTAAATGCAGAAGGCATCCAGCAGGCCGTGAATGGCGTTCCTCAGTTTGGTCCGGCAGGACGATATGGATTTCTGACAATTATTTCTACTTTGTCATGGGGATTGGGGTATTTCGGCGTTCCGCAGGTACTTTTGCGCTTTATGGCCATCCGTAAAGAAGAGGAATTAAAAAAATCAAGAAGGATTGCTACCATATGGTGTGGGATCTCTCTGTTTGCGGCAGTGACGATCGGTGTGATCGGGCGTTCTCTGTTTCCGGCAGAGGCTTCCCTTGCAACTGCATCAGGAGCTGAAAATGTGTTTGTGGTGATCTCACAGCATCTTCTGCCCCCGGTACTTGCAGGTGTGATCATGGCGGGGATCCTTGCGGCTACGATCAGTTCCTCAGATTCTTATCTTCTGATTGCGGCTTCTGCATTTTCCAAGAATATTTATGAAGGTATTTTTAAAAAGGGAAAAGCAGACGACAGGAAGGTTATGAATGTATCCCGGATCATCCTTCTTGTGATCGCGATCATTGGCGTTGCGATTGCGTGGGATGAAAACAGTGTGATCTTTACTCTTGTATCTTTTGCCTGGGCAGGATTTGGGGCTACCTTTGGTCCGGTCATCCTGTTTTCACTGTTCTGGAAGAGGGTGAACAGACCTGGGGCGATTGCGGGCATGATCTCAGGAGGAGTTATGGTATTTGTATGGAACAGATTCCTGAAACCCATGGGAGGAATCTGGGGTATCTATGAGCTGTTTCCGGCATTTGTTATCTCCTGCATTGTGATCATAGCAGTTTCTCTGTGTACAGAGAAGCCAGGAGCGGAAATTGAGAAAGAATTTGATCTGGCAGCCGGCCGATAAAAGGAAGGTGCTCTGACCGTAAGGTCCGGACATTGAAAAAAAGGAGTATGCAAAAGGCATATTCTTTTTTTTTCGGAAAAAACAGCGCATTTTATCCGGCTCATGGGGGAGATGATCCGGGGATGATCGGTGTGGAAGGGCTAAAGGAAAAAGGAATCAATCTGGAAATTTCTCAGAAGCTGAAAAAAGCTCTGGAAAAAAGAGGATTCACAGTGGTTATGACCAGAGAAAAGGATGAAGGCCTGAATGATTCCTCTGCATCTAATAAAAAAGCACAGGATATGCAGAGAAGGATCGCATTTCTTGAAGAACAGGATCCGGTACTTACAGTCAGTATACATCAGAACAGTTATACAGATCCGGAAATCAGCGGACCGCAGGTTTTTTACTATGAAACTTCATCAGAAGGAAAAAAGCTTGCAGAGTCTGTGCAGGAAAGTATGAACCGTCATCTGAAACCGGACCGTCCCCGAGCGGTAAAGGGAAATACCAGCTATTATCTTCTGAAAAGAAGTAAAGGGATTATAGTGATCGCAGAATGTGGATTTCTTACAAATCCACAGGAGGCCGAGCTTCTCAGGAAAGAGACGTATCAACAGAAGATTGCGGAAGCAGTGGCAGAAGGAATTGAAAAATATGTGAAAACTGATATACTAAAGAAGATTACAGGCAGGAACCGGGAATCCGTTATACTGTAACAGATAAAGAACAAAGGAGTAGGTATGCTTGGAATTTTGTATGTGATCCTGGGCAGTTTGGCAGGAAAAGAGATGCTGGGAGGAATTCCTGACAATACAGTAAGAAGACAGAACCATATCTGGCTGATCCTGCCGGGTGCCTTTGGTGTGGGAATGTTGGCTTTTGGATGGGGAACGTATCTGATTTCCTGGGCGGCAAGTGCGGCAGGGGCAGAAAATCCGTTGTTTTATGGAAATAGCGCGGTTCTGGCAGCGGGAATGTTGGGACCTGGAATGATCTGGGTAAGCCGTTTCCGAAAAAAGAGAAGAATTCCGGTAAAGAAAAAACAGACGCTGGTGGAATACAGAAATCTTTTCCGGAAGGAAACGGTGTGTTTCTGTATTCTTGCAGTTTTTCTTACATGGATCATGTTTTATGTGTTTTATATAAGAGATGGAATTTTATATTCCGGTTTTACGGTATATGGGGATTATGCTCCGCATACGGCCATGATGCGGTCTTTTTCCATTGGCAATAATTTTCCTACCCAGTATCCGCATTTTGGCGGTGAGGATATAAAATATCATTTTATGTTCCAGTTTCTGGTAGGAAATCTGGAATATCTGGGTCTTCGCCTGGATTTTGCCTATAACCTTATGAGTGTTCTGTCTCTGCTTGGCTTTTTTATGCTGCTTTACAGCATTGCCAAAAGGATCACCGGAAGAGCAAAGGCAGGAATGTTAACTCTGTTCTTTTTTCTTTTTCGCAGCGCTCTGACCTTTTTCCGCTTTCTATGGGAGCATATGCAGGCGGGAGATTTATGGCAGACTCTGAAAAATAATACGGAATTTATTGGATATACGGTAAATGAAAACTGGGGGTTATGGAATTTTAACGTTTATCTGAACCAGAGACACCTTGCTTTTGGGCTCCTGATCATCTCCCTGGTGATCTGGATGTATCTGGACTGGGTAGATGCAGGCTGCTGCCATACGGAGACAGGGTCTTCATGGATCCGAAACAGATTCCTGACAGGAGCAGCGTGGAAGGTAAGAAGTCCGGAACGGGCTCTGGCAGCCGGACTTCTTATGGGAATGACTTCTTTCTGGAACGGGGCGGCTGTGATCGGTGGACTTTTAATTCTGATAGGATTTGCTTTTTTTTCAGATGGCAAGCTGGATTATCTGATCACCGGAGTAACTGCTGTGATATTTTCTCTGCTGCAGTCTGCATTTTTTATCTGGGGATCAGCGGTGGAACCGACTCTGCAATGGGGATTTATTCTGGAGGACAAAAGTCTGGGAGGAGTTCTGTGGTATCTTTTCCAGATGAGCGGAATATTTTTTCTGGGAGCAGTTATTTTGTTCCTTCTGATGAAGAAAAGGAGCAAAAGAGTGATACTGATCAGCTTTTTGCTGCCGCTGTTGTTCGCCTTCTGTGTGTCATTGACCCCTGATGTGACTGTGAATCATAAATACATTATGATTTCTTATGCATTTCTTGCAATTTTCTGGGCAGAAGCGGCAACAGTTCTTTTTACAGGAAAGGCAGTATGGAAGTCTGCCGCCGTTGTTCTGTGCATCTGTCTGACACTGACAGGAATTTATGATTTTGTGATTATTTTAAGAAACAACGGACCGGGGCACAGAGTTACGGTTAGGATGGACAGCAATCTGACACAGTGGCTTGCGGAAAATATAGACAGCAGCGACCTGGTGCTGACACCGGAATATAGTATGAATGAAGTCACCATGTCTGGGATCATGATGTATCTTGGCTGGCCCTATTATGCATGGTCTGCCGGGTATGACACGTATGGGCGCGCAAAAAAAGCGGGAGAGATTTATTCTTCCCGGAATCCGGAAATGGTAAAAAGCCTTGTGCAGCAGGAAAATATTGCATACATTCTTTTTGAAGAGGGAATGACCTTTGAAGAAGTGGAATGTACGGAAGATACAATAAAAACGATATACCCAATGGTATACCGGTCAGAAGATGGGAGAATCAGAATTTATGAAACGGATGAAAGTTAGTAAGATAATCTGGAAGATCGTTCCGGCAGTGCTCCTTCTTGGAGCGGCTTTTCGACTTCTGAATCAGGACGTATGGACGTTTTTGACCTGGTGGCTTCTAGCCGGAGTGATGGGCATGATTGCAATGCCTCTGACAGGACGATTGTTCCGGGAGTTTGATGACAAGGGATGGATGTTTTCAAAAATTCTGGCAATTGTGGTGACAGGATTCGGAACCTGGTTTCTGGTAGCGGTAAAAATATTGAAATTTACTTCCGCCTCCTGTATGGGAGTAACTCTGGCCTGCGGAGCAGGATGCCTGCTTCTGGGAAAAGCTCAGCACAAAAAAGGAATTGAATCTCTTCCCATGGATCACCTGGAACTGGTATACTGGGAGGAAATCCTTTTTCTGGCATTTTTTCTTCTCTGGACTTACCTTGCGGGCTTTCATCCTGCGGCTTATGGAACTGAAAAATTTATGGACTATGGCTTTATGGAAGCCATGATGCGAAGTACCTCTCTTCCTGCTGTGGATCTGTGGTATTCAGAAGGAACCATAAACTATTACTATGGCGGACAGTATTTTGCAGTTTTTCTTACGAAGCTGTCCGGAACAAAGGTAGAGCTTACCTATAACCTGATGCGCACTTTTGTTGCAGGGCTGGCCTTCGTCCTTCCTTTTTCTCTGGTTTATCAGATGACAAAGGACCGTATGGGAAAAAGGCTGAAGGGAGCAGTAGGATGGAGACGGTTTTTCCCTCAGATTACAGCCATGATTGCAGGATTATCGGTATCTGTAGCCGGAAATATGCATTATGTTTATTATGGTCAGCTTCGCCCTCTGTTTCAGAAGCTTACCGGTCAGGAACCGGATTCCTACTGGTTTCCGGATGCAACCCGGTATATTGGTTTCAATCCGGATGTAGAGGACAAGACTATTCATGAATTTCCATGCTATTCATTTGTGCTGGGAGACCTGCATGCCCATGTGGTCAATATCATGTTTGTCCTTCTCCTTCTGGGCGTTTTGTATGCCTGGATTAAAATGGTACGCAAAAGAGGATATGAGCCGGGCGAACCGGGAACCAGAGAATTCTGGGAAAAAAATCTTCTGATGCCGCAGCTCCTTCTGGCGGCAGTCCTTCTGGGAATGTTCCAGTGGACAAACTACTGGGATTTTGTCATCTATTTTGTAGTGACAGGAGGAGTAGTCCTTTTTACCAATATTGTGCTTATGAGAGGTCAGGGAAAGTGGATCCTTGCAGTGACCGGAGCGCAGGCAGCTGAAATTCTGGCAATTGCCACCATTGTGATCCTTCCGTTTACTCTGGACTTTGAGACGATGGTTCAGGGAGTGGCTCTGGCACAGAACCATTCTCTGCCGCATCAGCTTCTGATCCTGTGGGGGCTTCCGGCTGTTCTTACTGTGGTTTTTGTGATCACGCTTCTCGTGGAAAAAATGACAGGAGCGAAGAAAAAGACAATCTGTCATTTTCTGGAATCATTGAAGCTTCCGGATCTGTTTGCCATGATCATGGGACTTTGCGCCATGGGACTTGTGCTGATACCGGAGCTGGTATATGTAAGAGATATATATGAAAGCGGAAATGCAAGAGCCAATACGATGTTTAAGCTTACCTATCAGGCATATATTATGTTTGGTATGACCATGGCATATGTGATTTTCCGTATGCTGGTGATTTCCTACAAAAAGCTATTGAAGATCACAGCCGGAGCTGCCCTGCTCCTTCTGGTGTGGACCTGGGGATATTTTGGGAACAGTGTGTCCTCCTGGTTCGGAGAGGTGCAGGATCCCTCCGGATATCAGGGGCTGAATGCAACCGCTTTTCTGGAAACCGATTTTCCGGAGGATGCGGCAGGGATACGCTGGCTGAAAAAGAATCTGTCAGATTCTCCGGTTGTCCTGGAGGCAAACGGAGACAGTTATACAGAGTATGAAAGGGTTTCTGCCATGACCGGACTTCCTACAGTCCTGGGATGGTACGTCCATGAATGGCTGTGGAGAAATGACGTGGCAGATCTGAATACAAAAAGCGGAGATGTGGAACTGATTTATACGTCCGGAGACGAAACCCTTGTAAAAAGCCTCCTGGAGCAATATCAGGTGTCCTATATTTTTGTGGGTTCCTGTGAGCGAAATAAATACGGAGAGAATCTGAATCACAATCTTCTTTCCGGTTTGGGAGAAACTGTATTCAGGGATATTAATTCTGGCACCTATATCATAAAAATAAAATAAGAAGCGTAGATAATTCAGATGCATAATAAAAAACTGCTATACAGGAAAGGTTTTCTGTACAGCAGTTTTTATGTGCCATGTCATCTGTTCTGTAAGTGCGGAGGAACAGGAGTCATGAAATACCAAGAAGATGAGCAGCTTTAAGAAATCGTTCTTCTATATTATGAAAAGGATGTTCAATAAGATCCGGGGAAGACTGAAGCTTCATAGAGCTGTGGTTTTTTTTGCCGGAAAAAAGAACGGGAAGTTCTGCAGAAAGAATATCGTTGTCGATCTGTTTCCACATGGTATTTTCTTCATTAGACAGGTCGCCCAGATTAAATTTTTTCCAGATGACATTCATGATCGTTTCTTCGATTTCCAGATAGTTGGTGAGATGGATTTTTACCGGACGGATAATATCGGAAATATAAGCCTCGCTTGCATCGTGGAAAAGGCAGGCAAGGATCATCCTCTCAGACCATTCTCGTGCATGTGCTTCTCTGGCACAGTTCAGTGAGTGCTGGGCTACAGAATAGAAGAACAGAGTCTGACCGCCTCCCCGGCATAAAAAGCTCAGAGCATGTGCAATGTCTTCCAGACAGACATCCTCTGGTTTCATATGAAGAGGGTCGAACTGTTTGCCGGTGTAAGTGTTCATGATACTCATAAGATTCCTCCCTGAATATGAAAAACTGTTTTTGTGTGATAATTCCAGAGTAGCATATTAAAAAAGGAGAAGCAAGGATATCTGAAAATTACACAGGGGTTCCTCCTTGTTTAATCTTTCCCGGCATGATAAAATAGATTAACAGTTACCGGAGAGGGAATGTTTAGAAGGGGGAAAAGATAATGAAGAGAAGAAACAGACCTGTTACCAGATTTTTCTGTTTAGTAATGACGGTATTACTGATATGTACTACTCCGATCTGCCAGACTTCAGAGGTGAATGCTGCATCGGGAGCAAGTTGGAGAAACGCATATGAAAGTATTCTTAATAATTGGAAAAGAGCAGAAAAATACTGTAATACCAGTTACCTTAAAACATATTTTGGAAGAAACTACAAATTTAATCAGTATTTTCTGTATGATCTGAACAGAAATGGGATACCGGAGCTTTTCCTTCATTCCTCAACGATGGATCTGACTTTAGTATTTACATACAATGGAAAACTGATATCTTTGGGTTATTACGATATTTATGGATTTAATACAGGGAAACATGAGCTTCTGGTTCGCGGACACTGGCATGGTGCGGGTGGTTCAGGGAAAAATGAGTGGACTGTTTATAAAATGGGAAGCTCCTGGATGACAGAAACCTATTATTTGGATATTATGAACGGACAGGCCACCGTATATGATATGCGGAATGGAAGCCGTGTATGTAGTTCAAAAGCTTATCGTAATATTTATAATGAGCATATTAAAAACGGTAAGAAGATAAGCGGATTTACAAAATACAGGCTTTCGGATAAAAGAAGGCTTAACGCCTATCGTGCGCCGGGAAAGGTCACGCTTTCTTCTGTTTCCCGTGCCGGTTCAGGAAAACTGAAGATCAGGTGGAAAAAAGTTTCCGGTGCAACAGGATACCAGATTTATAGAAGCACAAAGAAAAACAGTGGATACCAAAAGATAAGAACGGTATCTGGAAGTGCTTCTTCTGAATATATAAACAGCAAACTCAGGAATGGAAAAAAATATTATTATAAGATTCGTGCCTATAAAAAAATTGATGGAAAAATCTATTATGGAAAGTTTTCCGGTATCAAATACCAGACTCCGAAGGCGTCTGTATCTGTAGTAGGCAAATATAGAAGAAATTGCAGGGATTATGGGGTTACTACTCTAAAAGTATATAAAAAGAATGGAAATTACTATGTAAAGGCGTATGGACGGGGCGGTAAGATGAACACGACTGTTCGGCTGTACAAAAATGGAAATAAATACACAGCTTATTATTTTGGAAATAAAAAGAACGGAAAGTTTTTTGAAATATCGTCTATATCATCTGAAAAAGCTATGATAAGATTTTCATTAATATCGGAATTTAACGGGTGGTATACCAGATCATAACAGGGAGCTACGGAACATGAAAGCAGAAGTTGTAAGTATGGATGCGGAGCATCCGGACAGAGAAGCGATAATAAAAGCAGGACAGATTTTAAAAAATGGAGGTCTGGTGGCGTTTCCTACAGAGACAGTGTACGGTCTCGGGGGAAACGCCCTTGATCCCAGAGCATCCATGAAAATCTATGCGGCTAAGGGACGGCCTTCGGATAATCCTTTGATCGTTCATATTGCCGAGATTGAAAAGTTAAAAGAAATCACTACAGAAATCCCGGAAGGAGCCAGGATTCTGGCTGAAAAATACTGGCCGGGTCCTTTGACCATGATCCTTCCAAAAGCAGATATTGTACCAAAAGAAACGACCGGAGGACTGGAAAGTGTGGCTGTCCGCTTTCCAAGTGATGTGATCGCGCAGGAACTGATCAGGGCAGCCGGTGGTTTTGTAGCGGCGCCAAGCGCCAATACCTCCGGACGGCCAAGCCCTACTATGGCGGAGCATGTGGAGGAAGATCTGGGAGATGCCATTGATATGATCCTGGATGGCGGGCAGGTAGGTATTGGACTGGAATCGACGATTGTTGATTTTACAGAGAAGATTCCTGTGGTCTTAAGACCGGGATATATTTCTCTGGAAATGCTGCAGGAGACGCTTGGAGAGGTAAGGATGGATAAAGGGCTTCTGATCACAGACAGCCGTGTGCGTCCAAAGGCTCCGGGAATGAAGTACCGTCATTATGCACCGAAGGCGGATCTTGCCATTGTAGAGGGAACAACGGAAAAAGTTGCGGATTATATCAATGCAAGAGCAGCAGAGGCAGCAGGTCAGGGGAAAAAGGTCGGGATCATAGCTACAGATGAAACGGCCGATACTTATAAAAACGGGATTGTCCGCAGCATTGGGAGCCGTTCAGAAGAGGAAACCATTGCTCATCATCTTTACGAAGTGCTTCGGGATTTTGACGGAGATGGGGTAAGCGCTATTTTTTCAGAAGCTTTTTATACCCCAAAAATGGGACAGGCTATTATGAACCGGCTGCTTAAGGCGGCAGGACATAAGATAATAAAAGTACAGGAGGATCAGAAATGATAGCATTAGGATGTGACCACGGTGGATTTGAACTGAAACAGGAGATCAAAAAACACCTGGATGAACAGAAAGTAGAGTATATTGATTATGGATGTGACGGACTGGAGGCAGTAGATTATCCGGTTTATGCAAAAAAGGTTGCCCGCGCGATCCAGAGCGGAGAATGTGAGAAAGGAATTCTCATCTGTGGAACAGGTATTGGAATTTCCATTACCGCAAATAAATTCAGGGGAATCCGTGCAGCCCTTTGCTCTGACTGCTTCAGTGCAGAGGCAACAAGACTTCACAATGATGCCAATGTACTGGCTATGGGTGGAAGAGTAGTAGGAGCCGGGCTTGCTCTGAAGATTGTGGATACTTTCCTGAATACTCCATTTTCCAATGATGAGAGACATATCCGCAGGATCAGCCAGATGGAAACAGAGTAATCAATCGAGACACAGAAGCGGTATTACGGGAGGTATTTGCAATGAAGGATGAAAAAAGAAAGGGCTATATTTCCTGGGATGAATATTTTATGGGAGTGGCAATGCTTTCCGGTATGCGTTCCAAAGACCCGAATTCTCAGGTAGGAGCCTGTATCGTCAGCCAGGATAATAAGATTCTTTCGATGGGATACAACGGTTTTCCTATGGGCTGTTCGGATGATGAATTCCCATGGGCAAGAGAAGGGGATGAACTGGATACCAAGTATCTCTATGTAACTCACAGTGAATTGAATGCAATCCTTAATTACAGAGGAGGAAGCCTGGAGGGCGCAAAATTATATGTCTCTCTTTTCCCCTGTAATGAATGTGCCAAGGCGATCATCCAGTCGGGTATCAAAACCATTGTTTATGACTGTGATAAATATGACGGAACCCCGTCAGTAGTGGCATCGAAGCGAATGTTGGATGCGGCGGGAGTGAGATATTATAAATACAATCGTACCGGACGGGAAATTAAATTTACCGTGTGAAAGGCTTGACAGTGGGGATTTTTTCGCATACAATGAAATTCAGTTCAGGCACATGTCTGGCAGATAGAAAATGGCAGTGAAGAGAATAGTACATGCGGAACAATCTCAGAGAGGGATTCCGAAGCTTTCAGGTATGAGCCTGGGCGGTGGTGCGAGAATCCTGTGCG
The DNA here is from genome assembly GCA_900541985.1 of uncultured Blautia sp. Taxonomy (GTDB): domain Bacteria; phylum Bacillota; class Clostridia; order Lachnospirales; family Lachnospiraceae; genus Blautia_A. The sequence continues at coordinate 215,420 of UQLX01000001.1, forward strand.
GGAAGTATGGAACCGGCCTCGGAGCCCCGTACAATTGAAGTGCGGCGTATTTCTGCGTTAAAGAAAAAGAGAGAGCAGTATATATTCGGGCTGTGATGTACAGAACGATTATGGAGGTACTGCTAATCAGGGTGGTACCGCCGAAGTCCTTCGGTCCCTTATATGGGATCAGAGGGACTTTTTTAGTATAGAAAAATAATTTCCCCGGATCCCGGAAACAGAAAAAGCAGAAAAGGAGAATGATCATGGCAAAAGAGAAAAAATTAGTAGAAGCCATCACTTCCATGGAGGAAGACTTTGCACAGTGGTATACGGACGTAGTAAAAAAAGCAGAGCTTTGTGATTACACAAGCGTAAAAGGCTGCATGGTTATCAAACCGGCAGGTTATGCCATCTGGGAAAATATCCAGAATGAGCTTGACAGAAGATTTAAGGAGACAGGGGTACAGAATGTATACATGCCGATGTTTATCCCGGAATCTCTTCTTCAGAAAGAAAAAGACCATGTAGAAGGTTTTGCACCGGAGGTTGCATGGGTAACTCACGGAGGCCTGGATCCTCTTCAGGAACGACTTTGTGTACGCCCGACTTCTGAGACTCTGTTCTGTGATTTCTACCAGAAAGAGATCCAGTCTCACAGAGATCTTCCAAAGGTATACAATCAGTGGTGTTCTGTTGTACGCTGGGAAAAAACAACACGTCCATTCCTTCGTTCCAGAGAGTTTTTGTGGCAGGAAGGCCACACTGCCCACGCTACAGCAGAAGAGGCAGAGGAGAGAACCATTCAGATGCTGAATGTGTATGCAGACTTCTGTGAGGAAGTTCTTGCGATCCCGGTTGTAAAAGGACAGAAAACAGACAAAGAGAAATTTGCAGGTGCAGAGGCAACTTATACCATTGAGTCTCTGATGCACGATGGAAAAGCGCTGCAGTCCGGAACCAGCCACAACTTTGGAGACGGCTTTGCAAAGGCTTTTGGCATTCAGTATACAGATAAAGAAAATAAACTTCAGTATGTACATCAGACTTCCTGGGGTATGACCACTCGTATGATCGGCGCGATCATCATGGTACACGGCGATAACAGCGGACTTGTACTTCCGCCAAGAATTGCACCGGTACAGGCGGTTGTGATTCCGATCCAGCAGCGTAAAGAGGGTGTTCTGGAAAAAGCAGACGAACTGTTTGAAGTACTGAAAGCAGCCGGAATCCGTGTGAAGGTAGACGATACAGACAGAAGTCCGGGATATAAATTCTCCGAGCAGGAAATGCGTGGAATCCCGGTTCGTATCGAATGTGGTCCAAAGGATATTGAAAAAGGACAGGCCGTGATCTGCCGTCGTGATACAAGAGAAAAATATGTAGTAACCTTTGAAGAGCTTGCAGCTAAGGTACAGGAAATCCTGGATACCATGCAGAAGGATATGCTGGAGAGAGCCCGTACACACCGTGACGCTCACACTTATGTGGCAACAGATTATGAGACCTTTAAAGAAACCATTAACACAAAACCAGGTTTTGTAAAGGCAATGTGGTGCGGTGATCAGGCATGTGAGGACAAGATCAAAGAGGATGTTCAGGCAACCTCCAGATGTATGCCTTTTGAACAGGAGCACTTAAGCGATGTCTGTGTATGCTGCGGCAAACCGGCCAAGAAAATGGTTTATTGGGGAAGAGCATATTAATATGAAGCTTGCAATACCTTCCAGCGCAGAAAAAATACTGCGCATTTTGGAAGAAAACGGATATGAGGCTTATGTGGTAGGCGGTTGTGTCAGAGATTCGATTCTGGGTCGAAGACCAGATGACTGGGATATTACCACATCAGCTTCTCCGGAGCAGGTAAAGGGATTGTTCCGGAAAACAGTGGATACCGGACTGCAGCATGGAACGGTTACCGTTCTTATGGATAAAGAAGGATTTGAAGTGACGACCTACCGGGTGGATGGCGATTACGAAGATGGACGGCATCCGAAGGAGGTAATGTTTACTTCCAGTCTGGAAGAGGATCTGAAACGTCGTGACTTTACTATTAATGCCATGGCCTATCATCCGGACCGGGGACTGGTAGATCTGTTTCATGGGCTGGAGGATATGGAAAATCAGGTGATCCGCTGTGTGGGAGATCCGATGGAACGTTTTCGGGAAGATGCGCTGCGGATTCTTCGGGCTGTGCGGTTTTCTGCACAGTTGGGATTTACGATCGAGGAAAATACCCGGGAAGGAATACGTTCTCTTGCCCCGAATCTGAAAAATGTCAGCGCAGAGAGAATTCAGGTGGAATTGGTGAAGCTTCTGGTTTCACCTCATCCGGATTATCTTCGTACCGCTTATGAAACCGGAATTACCAAGGAATTTCTTCCGGAATTTGATGCCTGCATGAAGACGGAGCAGAATACTCCTCATCATTGTTACAATGTAGGGGAGCATACGCTGCACAGTCTTTTGAATATCCGGGCAGATAAAGTACTGCGTCTGACAATGCTTCTTCATGATATGGGGAAACCAGTGGTGAAAAAGACAGATGAGGACGGCAGAGATCATTTTAAAATGCATGGACAAAAGAGCGAGCAGATGGCAAAAACCATTCTTCGCCGCCTTAAATTTGACAATGATACACTTTATAAAGTATGTCGTCTGGTAAAATGGCATGATGCCAGACCTCTTCCGGAAATGGCGGCGGTGCGTCGGGCAGTGAACTGGATCGGAGAAGATATTTTTCCGCTGTATCTGGAAGTCCAGAGAGCAGATATGCTGGCTCAAAGCACTTACAGAAGAGAGGAAAAAGAGAAACGTCTTCGGGGAGTAGAGGCCTGCTATGAAGAAATCATGCAGAAAAAGCAGTGTGTTTCTTTAAAGACGCTGGCAGTTACCGGACGGGATCTGATCGCAGCCGGATGCAGACCCGGACCGGAACTCGGAGATATTCTGGACGGTATGCTGGAGCATGTTCTGGAAAATCCGGAAGAAAACACCAGAGAAAAGCTGCTGGAGTTTTTGAAAAAAACTCTGGAAAGCAGGACTGAAGAATAAGAGTAAGCAATAAAAAGGAATCAGCAGGATTTGTCCTGCAGGTTCCTTTTTTAGGACAAAAATCAGACAGCCCTCATAATTTCATAACCTATTTACATAAGATAGAAGGTACAAAAAATGAGGGGGAAACAGATTTGTATGATTATGGATTCAGCACCCTGACGCAGTATCAGCTGACGGTCAGAACAACTGCACGTACCAGAGGAGGGCTTCTCTGTCAGACGGATCAGGGACCGTTTCTGATCCGGGAGATGAAGGGCTCTGAAAAAAAACTGCTGAGACAGCAGGAGCTTTTGGTGAGGCTTCAGGAAACTGGAAGTAAGGTGGATACTTATTTCCCAAATAAAGAAGGAGAACTGATTTCCTGCGATAAGGATGGGATTCCATATACACTCCAGAGATGGTTTGAAGGAAGAGAGTGTGACACCCGGTCAAAGGAGGAAGTCCTGACGGCAGTCCGGGGACTGGCTGTTATTCATAAAGAGATGCAGCTTCCGGTGGAAACAGATTATATGGAAGGAGATCTTTCTGATGAGTATCGCCGTCATAACCAGGAGCTTAGGAAAATACGCAGATTTATACGGAAAAAAGGTCCTTCCTCGATATTTGAAAAAGAGTATCTGAGAGTTGTGGAATGGTTTCTGGAACGCGCGGAGAGTGCGGAACAGAGGCTGAAAAACTCTTCTTACCAGCAGCTTCGGAAAGAAGTGGCCGCAAGTGGAAAAGTTTGTCATGGAGAGTATAACCAGCACAATGTGCTGATCTTAAAAAGGGGAATTGCCATAACCGGATTTTCACACTGGTGTTTTGGGATACAGGTGGGAGATCTGTACCGGTTTATGAGAAAAATACTGGAAAAATACAACTGGGATCCGGAGCTTGCTGAAAAAATGCTGAAAGCTTATGATGAAATCAATCCGATTTCAGAAAAAGAATGGGAAAACCTGAAGCTGCGTTTCTGTTATCCGGATAAATTCTGGAAGCTTTCCAACTATTATTATACACATAAAAAAGCATGGATATCGGAAAAAAACACAGAAAAATTACAGACACTGATCGCCCAGAGAAATAAATGGGATAATTTTTGCAAAGAATACTTCAGATAAAAACGGTTCATACTTCCCTTTTTCGGAAAACAGGTGTATAATCAGAACTATAAACTGTCCGCAAAACGGATATAAAAAAACAAGACACATAGGGAGGTATAGCGGTATGGATTACAGAGAAGTATATGAGCAGTGGCTTGCAAACCCATACTTCGATGAGGCAACTAAGGAAGAACTGAAAAACATCGCAGACGAAGAGAATGAAATAAAAGAACGTTTTTACATGGATCTGGAATTTGGTACAGCAGGTCTGCGCGGAATTATCGGCGCAGGAACTAACCGCATGAATATTTATGTGGTAAGAAGAGCAACTCAGGGACTTGCCAATTATATTGCAAAGGTTGACAAAAAATCTCAGGGTGTGGCTATTGCATATGATTCCCGTCATATGTCTCCGGAATTTGCACAGGAGGCGGCTCTCTGCCTTGCGGCAAACGGAATCAAGGCTTATATTTTTGAATCCTTAAGACCTACCCCGGAACTGTCTTTTGCAGTACGTCATCTGGGCTGTATTGCAGGTATCAATGTGACAGCCAGCCACAACCCGCCGGAATATAACGGATATAAAGTTTACTGGGAGGATGGTGCTCAGATCACTCCGCCTCACGACAGTGGTATCATGGGAGAGGTTAAGGCCATTTCTGACTGGAACACGGTGAAAACCATGGACAAGGCTGATGCAGAAAAAGCAGGTCTCTATGAAGTGATCGGACAGAATATTGACGATGCATATATGGAAGAACTGAAAAAACAGGTGATCCACCATGATGCTATCCAGGCGGAAGGCAAGAATCTGAAGATTGTATATACCCCGCTTCACGGAACCGGAAACATTCCTGCAAGAAGAATCCTGAAAGAACTGGGATTTGAAAATGTATATGTTGTAAAAAAACAGGAACTGCCGGACGGCGATTTCCCGACTGTCAGCTATCCGAATCCGGAAGCAGCGGAAGCTTTTGAACTGGGCCTGAAACTGGCAAAAGAGATCGACGCAGATCTTGTGCTTGCCACAGATCCGGATGCAGACCGCCTTGGTGTGCGTGTAAAAGATAAGAATGGAGAATACCACGATCTTACCGGAAATATGTCCGGATGCCTCCTTGCAAATTATGAGATCGGACAGCGCAAGGCAGTAAACGGCAGTCTTCCGGAGGATGGAGCCCTTATCAAGACCATTGTTACCAGCAATCTTGCTGATGCCATTGCAAAAGGCTATGGAGTAAATCTGATCGAGGTTCTTACCGGCTTCAAATTTATCGGACAGCAGATCCTCGGATTTGAAAACAGCGGAAAGGGAACCTATCTCTTTGGTTTTGAAGAGAGCTACGGCTGTCTGATCGGTACATATGCAAGAGATAAGGACGCCATTGTAGCAACGATGGCTCTCTGTGAGGCAGCTGCTTATTACAAGACACAGGGCAAGACTCTGTGGGATGCAATGATCGAAATGTATGAGCAGTACGGATATTATAAAGACGACATCAAGTCAGTTACTCTGAAAGGCATCGAAGGCCTTCAGAAGATCCAGGAGATCATGGATACCCTTCGTCAGAATCCGCCGGCAGAATTTGCAGGACATAAAGTAGTATCTGTAAGAGACTATAAGAAGGATACGATTACAGAGCTGGCAACCGGAGAGGTAAAACCGACAGGTCTTCCAAACTCCAATGTACTTTACTATGATCTTACTGATGATGCATGGGTATGCGTACGTCCTTCCGGTACAGAGCCGAAGGTTAAATTCTACTATGGTGTAAAAGGTACCTCTCTTGAAGATGCGGATCAGAAATCCTCTGTTATGGGAGATGCAGTTCTTGCCATGGTAAATGCTATGATGTGATAATGGTGGATTATGGAAGTATTTGAAGAATTTATGGAAGTAGTCAGAGAGATCCGGAAGAATTGTCCATGGGATAAGGTGCAGACTCACGAGAGTCTGAAACCCTATCTGGTGAATGAGACGAATGAGCTCCTGGAAGGGATTGACCGTCTGAAAGAGAAAAATGACAGCGAAAACCTCTGCGAAGAGCTGGGGGATGTTTTGTTTCAGGTTGCGCTTCACAGTGTCATTGCCGAAGAAGAAGGTCTTTTTACCATTGAAGATGTAATTTCGGGAATTTCCTCAAAAATGCAGTTCCGCCATCCTAAAATATTTTCTCCGGAGAATAAAGAGGTGGTGAATCTTTCCTGGGATGAACTGAAAAAAAAGGAAAAAGAACAGAGATTGAAACCACGCTGAACAGGGCGCTGTTACATGGCAATTTAGCACAAAAAACCTTGACAATCCTATGGAAAAGGTATATAAATAGTAAATAGCGTGTGAACGACAGGAAGCGTGACGCGATAATAAAGAAAGAGAGCATTTTATAGGAGGAAACACCATGAATAAAACAGAATTAGTAGCAGCAATGGCGAAAGAGACCAATCTTTCCAGAAAAGATGTAGAGGCAGTTCTGAAATCTTTCACCGATGTTGTAGCATCCGAGCTGAAAAAGGGCGGAAAGATCCAGCTTGTTGGATTCGGTACCTTTGAAGTAAGCGAGAGAGCTGCGAGAGAGGGAAGAAATCCTCATACTGGCGAAACTATGAAAATCGAAGCTTCCAAAGCACCGAAATTCAAAGCAGGAAAAGCTTTAAAGGATCTTGTAAACGATAAATAATAAGAGTGCAGCAGGGGGGACATTTTGTTCCCCCTTGTTTTATATGTAAATAAAATCGGAGGTAACTATGCGTCTTGATAAATATTTGAAGGTTTCCCGTCTGATCAAAAGAAGGACAGTGGCAAACGAGGCCTGTGATGCAGGCAGAGTCCTTCTGAATGAGAAGCCTGCCAGAGCATCTGCTTCAGTAAAAGCCGGAGATATCATAGAAATCCAGTTTGGAGGCAAGAGTGTAAAGGCAGAGGTACTGGATGTAAAGGAAACGGTACGCAAGGAAGAAGCGGAAAATATGTTCCGGTATCTGTAAAAGAAACGTCTATTTGGTAAAATGGTTTCATAGATTGTTTAGGGAAAGATATGATAGGAGGCGGACTTTCTGGAAGAGAAAACAACGTCACGGTTTCATAGTCTGACTCTGGAAAATCGTCAGGAAGGCACAGTGACCGGTGTCAGGGATATTCATTCTTTTAATGAAAGCGAAATACTTCTTGCCACAGAAGCAGGAAAAATAGCCATTAAAGGAGAAGGACTTCATGTGAAAGGTCTGGATCTGGAAAAGGGGATCGCGGATATTCAGGGAAAGGTCAACAGCATTGCCTATCTGTCAAAAAATACTGAAAAAAAAGAAGAATCTCTGCTGAAGCGGATGTTCCGGTAACTTATGAGCGGGTATATGAGATATGAAGCGGTTTTGTTTCTGTTGTCTGTAGGAACAGGCATTTTTCTTTGTCTGTGTTATCAGCTGCTTGCTGCTCTGCGCAGTATATTCCCTCATTCTTCTTATGCAACCGCACTGGAAGACATTGTTTACTGGACGGCAGCAGGGATTTTTGTTTTCTGTATGGTATACCGGTTTCATCAGGGAATACTGAGAAGCTTCCTTTTTGCAGGGATTTTTCTGGGAGGATGGATCTGCAGATATACGATAGGTCCTTTTTTTCGCAGATTTATGGAGACAGTCTGTGGAATTCCAGTAAATTTTGTAAAAAAAAATACAAAGAGGTTGCTATTTCTCTTTAAAAGTTGTAGTATTTTAAAGTATAAACATGAGATTTTGCGCCAAAAGAAGGTTTTGAAAAAGAAGAGGTTCAGTCAGATTGAAAAAGTCAAAAAGAAGGAAGACAAAAAAAAGAATAACGAATAATTATATTGGAATGGCTGTTATTTCAGTAGTTGTTCTTCTGCTTCTCGGTGTGCTGGCGATGCAGAGTCAGAGCTTAAGGAACAGGATTGCATATTATGATGCACAGGCGGCTGAACTGGAAAAACAGATTGCATCAGAACAGGAACGTACGGAGGAGATCGACAAGCGCAAAGAGTATATGCAGACAGATGAATACGCAGCTGAGGTTGCCAGAGACAGACTTGGTCTTATAAAAGACAATGAAACTGTTTTTGAGGAAGAGAAATAGCACGGATCCTGACGAAAAATTTTTTTTGTATTCGCCCGTGTTTGACAGATATTTCAGATCCTTTCCCTTATAATAACCATTTGATGAAGAGTGTGTAAAGGGGAGGGGAAATATGCAGGAATGGATGATTGCCATGTTCGTGATCAGCATTATGCTGATCTTTCGGGACATGGCAAAAACTATTTTGGCAGGCTGCAGGCCAAAAAGGAAGGATCAGTTTGCTGTCTGTGAAAGCCATCCTCAGAAAGAAAAGGTGGAGCGGTATGCGGCCTCTTTTCAGAAGCTTTCAGAGACTTTTTATGGTATGCCATACCGTAAGGAGTATCTCAGCATCGGGCAGATCGAAAGTATCCTGAGGTGTGCAAATGAAGAAATGTGCAGTCATTGTTATCACAGGGAAATTTGCTGGGGAGACCAGGCGGATGCCATGAGACAGGGCGGAGAAGCAATGATACGCGCGCTGGAGGAGGGGGATGAGGAAGAGACTGAGGCTGTTCGTTCCCGATGGGCAGAGTTCTGCTGCAGATCAGTTCCATACCTGGAAACGGTGCGTGTCTGTTTTCAGAAAGAAAAACAGAATCTGGTCTGGAGTAACCGCATGATCGAAAGCCGGCTTGCAGTGGCCCAGCAGCTTTCGGAAATTTCCAGTATAATGGAAACGGTGGCAGCGGATCTGTATGACATTGCTCCGGCAGAGCCGGTATTCCGTGAGAATCTGAAAAAAATGCTGAAGAAAAGACATATTGTGCTGAAAAATGCATGGGTTATGGACAAGACTGAAGGACGAAGGCAGATGTTTCTTACTATGAAAGCACGAAAGGCCCAGTGTGTATCTGTGACAGAAATTGCCCAGATGCTGTCAGGCTTTTGCGAGTGTGCCATGACCTCTGCCCAGGACAGCAGATGCATTGTAAATGGTGAATACCACACGGTACATTTTGTGGAAGACGTCAGCTATCAGGTTATGTATGGGGTCTCCCGATTGACCAGGGAGGAAGAAAAGGTTTCCGGAGATAATTATATATGCAGGCAGGAGGACAATGGAAGATTTATTATGTGTCTGTCTGACGGGATGGGATCCGGAATGGATGCCTGCAGAGAAAGCGAAATTGTAGTAGAACTTCTGGAACAGTTTCTGGAATCCGGATTCAGCCAGGAAACAGCTGCCAGAATGGTAAATTCCACTCTGGTGCTGAAGGGTGGAGAGGGAATGTTCTCGACGGTGGATATCTGTACACTGGACCTTTATACAGGAATCTGCAGCTTTCTGAAAGCCGGAGCGGCAGCTACCTTTATCAGAAGGGATCACTGGGTGGAGTCAATTTCTTCGGAAAGCCTGGCTGCGGGACTGATGCAGCAGATTGATTTTGATACGACGTCCCGAAAGCTGTATCACGGTGACTGTCTGATCATGATGACAGACGGAGTGCTGGATGCCCTTCCGACAGAGAGGGAAGAAGAAACCATGAAGGAGATCATTATGGATATCCGTGAAGAAAATCCAAGAGAGATCAGCAGAGGAATCCTGGAAAGAGTTCTGGGCTACAGTGATTACCGGGCAAAGGACGATATGACGGTTCTTGTGGCCGGTATACTGCGTAAATGAAAACAGAAGAGGAGAAACGGATCGGAATGCAGGAACAGATCTATACCAAGGTACGGGATTTTGTACAGAAGAATCATATACTGGAAGACTGTGAGTTTGTTGTGGCAGGGGTATCCGGAGGTGGAGATTCCATGGCAATGCTGGATCTTTTGAGAAGGCTTTCCGGAGAACTGGGCTTTCAGCTCCGTGCAGTACATGTCCATCATGGGATACGTGGAGCGGAAGCGGACAGAGACCAGCAGATGGTAGAAAAAATATGCAAAAGCTGGAGGATTCCCTGCCGTGTGTTCCGGTATGATGTACCGGAGCTTGCTGCCAGATGGAAAAAAGGGCTGGAGGAAACCGGAAGAAAAGTCAGGAAAGAAGCCTTTTATACAGAACTCTTAAGTGTCGGAGGAAAGGAAAAACAAAAAAACAAAATTGCCCTGGCCCATAATAAGAATGATCTTGCTGAAACTATGCTCCATCATCTGTGCAGAGGAACCGGGCTCCGGGGACTATCTCCCATGCAGCCGGAAAAAAACGGGGTGGTCCGTCCGGTTTTATGTCTGGAACGGAAAGAAATAGAGGAATACCTGAAGGAACGAAATATTCCATGTGTACTTGACAGTACGAACCTGGAAGATGAATATACCAGAAACAGGATCCGGCACCATCTGATCCCCATGCTGGAGACAGAGATCAACGAACGGGCGGTCAGCCATATGGCAGAGACCTCAGTGCTTCTGGGACAGGCGGAGGAATTTCTGAGAGAGCAGGGAAAAAAGCTTGCAGAAGCCTGTAAAAAAGGAGAAATCTATGTGTTTCAACGGGAGTTCTTTTTGGAAAAAGAAATTCTTCAGAAGTATGCGGTAAAGGAAGCTATGGAAGCACTTGCCAAAGCCAGCCGGGATCTGTCCATGGTTCATGTAAGGCAGGTCCTGGAGCTTTTTTCTCTGAAGACAGGTGCAAGGGTAATTCTTCCCTATGGCATTTATGGAGAACGGACGTATGAAGGAATCCTTCTGAGAAAAAAAGAGACGGTTTCCATACAGAAGCCGGAAGGAAAATACCGTCTTCCTGTGAATGGAACATTGAATTGTGCCTATGGGGTTTTTGAAACAAAAATCTTTCCATGGTCAAACCAGAAGATTTGCGAAAAGACGTATACGAAATGGCTGGATTATGATAAAATAAAACATGATGTTTTCGTCCGGAACAGAGAAACCGGTGATTTCCTGACTGTGAACAGCGAAGGACACCGTAAAAAACTTACCAGGTGTATGATCGATGAAAAGATCCCCAGGGAGCAGAGGGACAGGATCCCTCTGGTTGCAGTCGGTAACGAGATTCTCTGGATCGTGGGCGGAAGAATAAATGAAAGGTACAAGATCACATCAGAAACAGGAGATGTGCTGGAAATTAAATACCAAGGAGGAAAGTATAATGAGTGAAAAGATCAAAGTGTTAATCAATGAAGAAGAAGTGGATGCCAGGATCAAACAGATCGCGGCAAAAATCAGCAAGGATTATGCAGGAAAGGAACTCCACCTGATCTGTGTCCTGAAGGGCGGCGTGTTCTTTACCTGTGAACTTGCAAAAAGGATCACGGTTCCTGTATCCCTGGACTTTATGTCTGTTTCCAGTTATGGAGATGACACCAAGTCAAGTGGTGTGGTAAGGATCGTAAAGGATCTGGATCAGCCTCTGATCGGCAAGGATGTGCTGATTGTAGAGGATATCATTGACTCAGGAAGAACGCTCAGCTATCTGATCGAAATCCTGAAAGGCCGTAATCCAAACAGTGTCCGTCTCTGTACACTTCTGGACAAACCGGAGCGCAGAGTGAAGGACGTAAATGTGGATTACTGCTGCTTTAATATCCCGGACGAGTTTGTTGTGGGATACGGGCTTGATTATGCCCAGAAATATCGCAATCTCCCGTTTATCGGCGTGGTAGAATTGGACAATGAGTGAAAGGAGATTCAGTAAGTGAATAAACAGCCAAGCAGAATTGGCCTGTACCTGATTCTGATTGTTCTTCTGGTTTCCGGATATTTTTATCTGAACAATCAGGTCACAAATCAGAGTGATTACACCATAGAGGCACTGGAGCAGGCGGCAGAAAAGGGAAGGGTGTATGATGCAGTGATCTATCAGAACCGTGAGGTACCAACCGGTTCTGTAACAGCAGATGTGGAGGGGGAAGGTCAGAAACGCGTCTATGTAACAGATGTTAAAGAAGCACAGCAGATGCTGGCGGAAAATAATGTCTTTGCCCAGGTGAAAAATGTTCCTCAGCAGAATATGTTTCTTACGACTCTTCTTCCGCTTCTTCTGACAGGAGGTCTGGTGATCTTTTTGTTCATGATGATGAACAGACAGATGTCAGGAGGCGGGAGCAATGCCAAAATGATGAATTTTGGCAAAAGCCGTGCAAGAATGATGCTTCCGGATGACAAAAAAGTAACATTTCAGAATGTAGCAGGTCTTCAGGAAGAAAAGGAAGATCTGGTGGAAGTGGTGGATTTCCTGAAAGCGCCTCAGAAATATACCGGTGTAGGTGCAAGAATCCCAAAAGGAGTGCTTCTTGTAGGCCCTCCGGGAACCGGTAAAACTCTTCTGGCAAAGGCAGTGGCAGGTGAAGCGGGAGTTCCGTTTTTCTCCATTTCAGGATCTGATTTTGTGGAAATGTTTGTGGGTGTAGGAGCTTCCCGTGTCCGCGATCTTTTTGAGGAAGGCAAGAAGCATGCCCCCTGTATTATTTTTATTGATGAGATCGATGCGGTTGCCAGACAGAGGGGAACCGGAATGGGCGGAGGCCATGATGAACGTGAACAGACGCTGAACCAGCTTCTTGTGGAGATGGATGGTTTTGGCGTAAACGAGGGAATCATTGTCATGGCAGCCACTAACCGTGTGGATATTCTGGATCCGGCCATTCTCCGTCCGGGACGTTTTGACCGGAAGGTGGCAGTGGGACGTCCGGATATCAAAGGCCGTGAGGAAATCCTTCATGTCCATGCAAAGGACAAGCCTCTGGGAGAGGATGTGGATCTGGCACAGATCGCTCAGACTACAGCCGGATTTACCGGAGCAGATCTGGAAAACCTTCTGAATGAGGCGGCCATTATGGCAGCCAGAGAAAACCGCAGCTATATTATGCAGCAGGATATCAAGCATGCCTTTATTAAGGTGGGCATCGGAGCTGAGAAGCGCAGCAAGGTGATCTCCGATAAAGAAAAGAAGATTACAGCCTATCATGAAGCCGGTCATGCGATTCTGTTCCATGTTCTTCCGGATATGGATCCGGTGTATACCATTTCTATTATTCCGACCGGCATAGGAGCCGCAGGCTATACCATGCCTTTGCCGGAAAACGATGAGATGTTTAACACAAAAGGCAAAATGCTTCAGGATATCACCACCCTCCTGGGCGGACGTGTGGCAGAGGAGATCATTTTCGGAGACATCACCACAGGTGCGTCCAATGATATCAAACGTGCCACCAGCACTGCACGCGCTATGGTGATGCAGTATGGAATGTCTGATAAGATGGGACTGATCGCCTATGGGGATGAGGGCGATGAGGTGTTTATCGGAAGAGATCTTGCTCACACAAGAAGCTACAGTGAGGAAGTTGCCAAGGAAATCGATCAGGAGATCCACGATATCATTGATGAATGTCATCAGCGTGCAAAAGAGATCATTCTTCAGCATCAGGAGGTCCTTCATAAATGCGCAGCTCTCCTTTTAGAGAAGGAAAAGGTGCAGAGAGACGAGTTTGAGGCACTTTTTACAGAGTGAATTTCAGGAGTAAAAAATAAGCATGTACAATATTACTAAAATCCTATATGCATTTTTGTGAACTTTGTGCACACTTATTTGTTGACTCATGCTATTATATATATCGTAAAAACCCCCCAATACATTATATAGTTTTTGCTACACCCCATAAGAAGAAATACCTTCTCCAAAAAAGCCAGCTTATCCCGCTGGCTTTTTTACTGCCCAAAAACAGGGCTTTTTTATTGTAACTTTGTCAAAATTAAGATAAAATAAGCATATGTTAAACTAAAGGGGAACGAGTTATGAGGCTTGAAAAAGAGGATGTAATGAAAAAAATGCAGTATATTCTTAATATGCGTGCAGTATTGAATAAAGATGCTTTTTTCAGTGACGGAACAAAATATTACCGCAATCCGTCAGAGCCGGAGGCCGGTGAAAATGTGATGATCAGCTTTCGGACACAGAAGAATAATGTAGACTCCGTATACCTGGTATCAGAAGGCGTGAAATATAAAATGAAGGTATACAAAACCTTGAAGGGCTTTGACTACTATGGTGTCAAGATCACCATGCCGGACAAGGTTTTCCGCTACTATTTTGAGATCCATTATGGTTGGATCACCTGTTACTATAACAGCATGGGTGTCAGTACAGAGATTCAGGAAAGGGACAGTTTTGAAATCTATCCAGGCTACCATACGCCGGACTGGGCGAAAGGCGCTGTTATGTATCAGATCTATGTGGATCGATTCTGTAACGGAGATCCGGATAATGACGTGCAGACAGGAGAGTACGCTTATCTGGGAGAGCATTGCCAGAAGGTGGATGACTGGGGAAAGATACCGGCAGTTATGGGGGTCAGGGAATTTTATGGAGGAGATTTACAGGGGATTATTGATAAACTGGACTATCTGAAAGACCTGGGAGTAGAGGTGGTCTACCTGAATCCGATCTTTGTTTCTCCCAGCAACCATAAATATGACTGCCAGGATTATGAGTATGTAGATCCTCATCTGGGAAAAATTGTGGAAGACTGTGACGAACTGCTGGCTCCCGGAGATAAGGATAACTCTCATGCATGGAAATATATCCGCCGTGTGACAGACAAAAAAAATCTGGAAGCCGGCAACCGCCTGTTCATCAAGCTTGTGGAAGAACTACACAAGAGAGACATGAAAGTGATTCTGGATGGTGTGTTTAATCACTGTGGATCTTTTAATAAATGGATGGACAGAGAACGTATTTATGAAGGGCAGGAAGGCTATGAGCCGGGGGCTTATATTTCGGCAGAAAGCCCCTACCGTTCGTTCTTTAACTTTCATGACGAGAATGCATGGCCTTACAATTCTTCATACGATGGATGGTGGACCCATGAAACTTTGCCGAAGCTGAATTATGAAGGCTCCAAAAAGCTTTATGAGCATATTCTGGAGGTGGCAGAAAAATGGGTTTCTCCTCCTTTTTCAGCAGACGGATGGAGACTGGATGTGGCGGCAGATCTGGGATTCAGCAACGAATTTAATCATCGTTTCTGGAAAGATTTCCGAAAAAGGGTAAAGGCAGCCAATCCGGACGCACTGATCCTTGCAGAGCATTATGGAAATCCGGAAGGCTGGCTTCAGGGAGATGAATGGGATTCTGTTATGAACTATGATGCTTTTATGGAGCCGGTGACCTGGTTCCTTACCGGAATGGAGAAGCACAGTGATGAATACAGGGAAGATCTTTACGGAGACAGCAATGCTTTTATCGGAGCAATGATGCATCATATGCGTTCTCTTCATATGTCTGCTCTTCATACAGCCATGAATGAACTGTCCAACCATGACCACTCCCGTTTTCTTACCAGGACAAACCGGAGGGTGGGAAGGATTGCTTATGCAGGAGCGGAGGCGGCTTCCCAGAATATCAATAAAGCAGTGATGAGAGAAGCGGTTGTGATTCAGATGACCTGGCCAGGAGCGCCGACCCTCTATTATGGAGATGAGGCCGGTGTATGCGGATTTACGGATCCGGATAACCGGAGGACTTATCCATGGGGACAGGAAGATCATGACCTGATCCTTTTTCACAAAAAGATGATTGCTTTGCACAAAAAATACAGGATATTAAGAACAGGATCTTTAAAATTCCTCTGGAACGATTATCAGGGGCTTTGTTACGGAAGATTTTCCCATACAGAGCAGATCATTGTGGTGATCAACAATCGTGATGAAGGAAGAGAAGTGATGCTGGATATCTGGCAGACAGGGATCACCAGACTGGAAGAATCTGTTATTACCAGACTGATGCTGTCCAGCCAGGATGGTTTTATAGACAAAGAAGAACAGATCACAGCGCGGGCAGGGTCTATTAATCTGTATTTGCCGGCAAGGAGTGCGACCATCCTTCATCATAAAGATGTTTTATAGGAAATTTGTCTTGACAGTCCTTTTTTGTTATGTTACGATATCAATACTTTCACATGGTAGAGTGATTATGTGATAATATGAAAGAGCAAAACAAGGACAAGGGAGATTCGGATTATGAAGAAAAAAACAGTTGCAGTGATGATGGCGGCACTTATGGCTATGGGAATGATGTCAGCAGTCAGTGTACAGGCAGGCGTGGAAGACAAGACTCTGATTGTGGGTTTTGATGCAGAATATCCTCCTTATGGATATATGGATGAAAATGGAGAATATACCGGTTTTGACCTGGAACTTGCAGAAAAGGTATGTGAGCTTGAGGGATGGGAACTGGAGAAGAAACCGATCAACTGGGATTCCAAGGACATGGAATTAAATTCCGGTTCCATCGACTGTATCTGGAACGGATTTACCATGAACGGAAGAGAAGAGGAATATACATTTTCTGTTCCTTATGTAGATAACAGCCAGGTGATCGTTGTGGCAGAAGATTCCGGTATTGAGAAGCTGACAGACCTTGCAGGTAAGACGGTAGGTGTGCAGGCAGCTTCCGCAGCACTGGATGTACTTCAGAGTGAAGAAGAGGGCGGTCAGAAAGAACTGACAGATACCTTTGCAGCACTGAATGAGTTTGCAGATTACAATACGGCATTTACAGAACTGCAGGCAGGCGCGCTGGATGCGCTGGCAATCGATGTGGGTGTTGCCAAATATCAGATCAAATCCAGAGGTGAAGGCTTTGTGATGCTGGATGAGAGTCTGAATACAGAACAGTATGCCATCGGCTTTAAGAAAGGCAACGATGAGCTTTGTGATATCGTAAATGCAGATCTTCAGAAGCTTGCAGATGACGGAACTGTTCAGGAGCTGGCTGAAAAATATGAGATCGCCGATATGGTAAGTCTTGGTGCAGCAGAAGAAAATGCAGAGGATGCCGCAGAAGAAGCACCGGCAGAAGAGGCTGCTGCAGAAGAGGCTGCAGAATAAGTACATTTCGGGCAGTGCGGCTTCATGTGCCTGGAATACAACTGAATAGAGACTGCAAATAAAATGGGTTGCTGTGCAGGTTGAGAGTCAACTGGTGCAGCAGCCTTATTTGCGACAAAGAGAGTTTTATAAAATTCAATGTGATTACGGAGGAAAGACTATGAGTTTTCAGGTAATGCTGCAGCAGCTTACCACAGGTTTCGGATCTACGCTGATGATCTTCTGTCTGACACTTCTATTTTCCCTTCCGCTGGGGCTGGTGGTGTATTTTGGAAGAGTATGCAGGTTCAAACCGCTGAGCTGGCTGGTAAAATGTTATATTTCCATTATGAGAGGCACACCTTTGATGCTTCAGCTGCTTTTGTGGTATTTCGGACCGTTTTATCTATGGGGAATGAATATCGGAGGATACAAATTTACGGCGATCATTCTGGGCTGTTCTTTGAACTATGCAGCATATTTTGCGGAAATTTATCGTTCCGGTATCGAATCTATCCCTGTAGGACAGTATGAGGCCGCACAACTTCTTGGATATAACAGACAGCAGACATTTTTTAAGATCGTTCTGCCGCAGATGGTAAAGATTGTTCTTCCTTCTGTGACAAATGAGGTGATCACTCTGGTAAAAGATACTTCCCTTGTTTATTCGGTATCTTATATTGAGATGTTTGCAAGGGCCAAGCAGATTGCGGCAGCAGAGACAACCGTCATGCCGTTTATGATCGCAGGTGTATTTTATTATATTTTTAACTTTGTGGTTGCATGGATCATGGAATGGTTTGAGAAAAAAATGAATTATTATCACTAGGAGGAGCAGCATGAATCTTCTGGAAATGAAAAACATAAAAAAAGAATTTAACGGACTGAAGGTCCTGAAGGACATTTCCCTTCATGTAAAGGAAGGAGAGATCGTTTCCATTATCGGACCGTCCGGTTCAGGAAAGTCTACCCTTTTAAGATGTGCTACTATGCTGACGGATGTTGACAGCGGTGAAATTACCTATATGGGAAAAAAGACTGTCTGGATGGAAAATGGAAAGCCGGTTACTCCGCCGAAGAAGGAACTGAAGGAGATCTGCTCCTGCTTTGGTCTTGTTTTTCAGAATTTTAATCTGTTTCCTCATTATTCTGTAATGAAAAATATCACAGATGCGCCTATCCATGTGCAGAAGCGGGATAAAACAGAGGTTTATCAGGAAGCCCGGGAGCTTTTGGTAAAAATGGGGCTTTCCGACAAGGAGGATGCCTATCCCTGTCAGCTTTCCGGCGGTCAGTGCCAGAGAGTTGCCATTGCCAGGGCTCTGGCGCTGAATCCAAAGATTCTTTTCTTTGATGAGCCCACATCAGCACTGGATCCGGAGCTGACCGGAGAAGTGCTCCGGGTGATCCGTTCCCTTGCGGATCTGCATATTACCATGGTGATCGTTACCCATGAGATGAATTTTGCCAGAGATATTTCTGACCGGATCATTTTTATGGATCAGGGAGTGATCGCAGTGGAGGGAACTCCGGAACAGGTATTTTCTTCTGAGCATGACCGCATGAAGGAGTTCCTGGGGAAATTCCATCAGGGAGCATAAGAAAAGAGGTTGCTTTTAAATCGGGGATGTTATATAATTTTCTTCGTATGATATGACTGTACGGAACGGAAGAAAACAGTATTTTTTCGGAACCGGAAAAGTCACGGCAGGAATCTTTCAAATGATAGGAGATACGGAATGAGTACAGACAGATATGTAAGTCCGCTCTCAGAGCGCTATGCAAGTAAGGAAATGCAGTATATTTTCTCGCCGGATATGAAATTCCGCACTTGGAGAAGATTGTGGATCGCCCTTGCAGAGACAGAAAAGGAACTTGGCCTCAATATTACGCAGGAGCAGATCGACGAGCTGAAAAGCCATGCAGACGATATCAACTATGATGTAGCAAAGGAGAGAGAACGTCAGGTACGCCATGACGTTATGTCTCATGTGTACGCATACGGCGTACAGTGCCCGAAAGCAAAAGGAATCATCCATCTGGGCGCTACCTCATGCTATGTAGGAGATAATACAGATATCATTGTAATGGCAGAGGCTCTGAAACTGGTTCGTAAGAAACTGGTCAATGTGATCGCGGAGCTTTCAAAATTTGCTGATAAATATAAAGACCAGCCAACTCTGGCATTTACCCATTTTCAGCCGGCACAGCCGACGACGGTTGGAAAAAGAGCAACACTCTGGACACAGGAATTCCTGATGGATCTGGAGGATCTGGAATATGTATTAAGTACACTGAAGCTTCTTGGTTCCAAAGGTACAACAGGAACACAGGCAAGCTTTCTTGAGCTGTTTGACGGAGATCAGGAAACCATTGACAAGATCGATCCTATGATTGCAGAAAAAATGGGATTTGAGAACTGCTATCCGGTATCCGGACAGACCTATTCCCGTAAGGTGGACACAAGAGTCCTGAATATCCTTGCAGGAATTGCGGCAAGTGCGCATAAGATGTCTAATGATATCCGCCTTCTTCAGCATCTGAAAGAGGTGGAGGAGCCATTTGAAAAATCCCAGATCGGTTCTTCCGCGATGGCTTATAAGAGAAATCCTATGAGAAGCGAGCGTATTGCTTCCCTTTCCAGATATGTGATGATCGATGCACTGAATCCGGCTATCACATCTGCGACACAGTGGTTTGAGAGAACGCTGGATGACTCTGCAAATAAGAGACTCAGCGTTCCGGAAGGCTTCCTTGCCATCGACGGAATCCTGGATCTTTGTCTGAACGTAGTGGACGGACTGGTTGTTTATCCTAAGGTGATCGAAAAACGCCTCCGCTCCGAGCTTCCGTTTATGGCAACAGAGAATATCATGATGGATGCAGTTAAGGCCGGCGGAGACCGTCAGGAACTTCACGAGCGTATCCGTGAACTTTCCATGGAAGCAGGACGTACAGTAAAGGTAGAAGGAAAGGATAATAATCTTCTGGAACTGATTGCAGCAGATCCGGCCTTTAACCTGACTCTGGAGGAGCTGGAAAAGACAATGGAGCCGTCCAGATATGTGGGAAGAGCCAAAGTGCAGACAGAGGTATTTCTGGCAAAAACTGTACAGCCGGTTCTTGACGCTCATAAGGAGCTTCTTGGAGTAACAGCAGAGATCAATGTATAAATCAAGGTAACTATTCAGATACGGAACAGTTAAGATCAAAGAACGACACGAGGAGGAAATAGTGTTATGATCAAAGCAGTAGTTGGAGCAAACTGGGGAGATGAGGGCAAAGGCAAGATTACTGATATGCTTGCCCAGGAAGCTGATATTATCGTAAGATTTCAGGGAGGTGCTAACGCAGGGCATACTATCGTGAATGATTATGGTAAATTTGCACTTCATACACTTCCGTCAGGTGTGTTTTATAACCACACCACAAGCATTATCGGTAATGGTGTGGCACTGAATATCCCGGTATTTTTTAAAGAGTATCAGGAGGTTGTGGACAGAGGAGTTCCGGCTCCGAAGATTATGATCTCTGATCGTGCCCAGATCGTGATGCCGTATCACATCCTGTTCGATCAGTATGAAGAGGAACGTCTGGGAGGCAAGTCATTTGGCTCTACTAAATCCGGTATTGCACCCTTTTATTCTGATAAGTATGCAAAGATCGGTTTCCAGGTGGCAGAGCTTTTTGATGAAGATGCCCTGAGAGAAAAAGTGGAGCGTGTGTGTGAAACAAAGAATGTTCTTCTTGAGCATCTGTACCACAAGCCGCTTCTGAATCCGGATGATATTATGGCAGAGCTGATGAAATATAAAGAAATGGTTGCTCCTTATGTAGGAGATGTTTCTCTGTTCCTGTGGAATGCTCTGAAAGAGGGAAAAGAGATTCTTCTTGAGGGACAGCTTGGTTCCCTGAAAGATCCGGATCACGGAATTTACCCGATGGTAACTTCTTCTTCTACACTGGCTGCTTATGGTGCGATCGGCGCAGGCGTGCCGCCATACGAGATCAAAAAGATCATCACTGTATGCAAGGCTTATTCCAGTGCGGTGGGAGCCGGTGCTTTTGTTTCAGAGATTTTTGGAGAAGAAGCAGATGAGCTGCGCAGAAGAGGCGGAGACGGCGGAGAATACGGCGCTACTACAGGTCGTCCGAGACGTATGGGATGGTTTGACTGTGTGGCATCCAAGTATGGCTGCCGTATGCAGGGAACTACAGATGTAGCCTTTACTGTACTGGATGTCCTGGGATATCTGGATGAGATTCCGGTATGTACCGGATATGAGATTGATGGAAAGGTAACTACCGAATTCCCGACAACCGGACTTCTGGAAAAAGCAAAACCGGTACTGGAGGTGCTTCCGGGCTGGAAATGTGATATCCGTGGAATTAAAAAATACGAAGATCTTCCGGAAAACTGCCGCAAGTATGTGGAGTTTGTTGAGAAACAGATCGGATTCCCGATCACAATGGTTTCCAACGGACCAGGAAGAAACGATATCATCTACAGAAAATAAAAATAAGAAGCGCCGGAGAATCTTTCTCCGGCGTGTTTCTATATGCATCGGGAAAGCATATATTCTGCAATTATTTTTCTGTTGCTAAAAATGGCTCTTCATGGTTCTGTAAAGAGTCTGGATTGTTTTGGAAAAAATGAAAGGATGTGCATAATTGATATGAAAAAATGGAAACGGGGGCTGGCGCTGGCAGGGGCTGTGTTTCTTCTGGTGATCTTCTGCCTGCCCATGTATTTTGCCCTGACAGGAAATTTCTCCATGGGAACATTTATGGCTTCTCTTATGGGAGCTTTCTTTGCTGCCTTTATGGCATATGCCATGTGGCTTGTATACAGGGCTCTTGGCAAACGAAAAGGGGAGAAGAACGCAGGAAAGATCAAACATGTGATTTTTGATGTGGGGCGGGTTCTGGTTGATTTTAACTGGGAAGAATACCTGAAAGGCTTTGGGCTCCCGAAAGAAGAAGAGGAGACCATTGCCCGGGAAGTGTTCAAAAGTGATATCTGGAATGAGAGAGACCGGGGACTTTACGGAGAGGAAGAATATGTCCGCCAGTTTGTGGAAAAAGCACCGCAGTACAAGAAAGATATCCGACGCGTTGTAAGAGAGTCAGGAAAGACGATCGTGACCAGAGATTACGCGGATACCTGGGTGAAATACCTGAAAAAACGGGGATATCACACATATGTGCTGTCAAACTACAGCCAGTATATGCTGGAGCAGACCAGAAATAAGCTGACGTTCCTGAAATACATGGACGGAGTTGTTTTTTCCTGTGAAGTGAAAGAACTGAAGCCGGAACCGGAAATCTACAAAGTGCTTCTGGACGCTTACGGACTGGATCCGGAGGAATGTGTGTTTATCGACGATCGGAAAGAAAACTGTGCCGGGGCACAGAAGCTGGGGATCCATACAGTGCATTTTCGTGATTTTAAACAGGCGGCAGAAGCGCTGGAGCGTCTTGGAGTGAAATAATCACAGAAAAACGGAACAAAAGTCCCGGGACTGTATAAAAACCGGTCCTGAGACTTTTTTTAGGGGAGGATATAAGTTTTCTGTAATTTTCTTTTGTGGTATGTGCCATTGGAGGGGGTTCCAATGAACATTAACAGTATGACCGGAAAATCAGCATTTATACATGATACATGTGATTTTCTGTAAAATAGGGTTTCCCTTTTGGGGGAAAGATGGTATAATAAATTCGCTTATCAAGTTATATTTTTTTGAAAAGAGGATGAAATAACATGAGTGATAAAACAATCTTGGAGCAGTGGCGTGAGATGGCCTATGACCAGCAGGCAGACCGCAACAGACTGCAGCAGTTCTGGGCAACTTATTTTAATATCGAAAAAGGTATTTATGAGCAGCTTCTTTCCAATCCGGATGAAGTTGTAAGCGGTACAGTAAAAGAACTGGCTGATAAATACGGACAGGATGTTCTGACGATGGTTGGATTTCTGGACGGCATTAATGACAGTCTGAAGGTTCCGAATCCGATTGAAACAATGGACGAGGACACTAAGGTAAACCTTGCTTTTGATAAAGAGCTTCTCTACAAAAATATGGTAGATGCCAAGGCAGACTGGCTTTACGAGCTTCCTCAGTGGGATGCGATCTTTACAGAGGAAAAGAGAAAAGAACTTTACAAGGAACAGAAAAAGTCCGGCACAATCGTAAAACCGCATAAGATCGGACGTAACGATCCCTGTCCATGCGGAAGCGGAAAGAAATATAAATTCTGCTGCGGAAGATAATGAAAATTCAAGAGAATCTTGACTATATCATCGTGCTCGGCGCTCATGTAAACGGGACACGACTGAGCAAAGCCCTTCTGGAACGAACCAGAAGGGCTTTGGAGTATCTGGAAAAGAATCCCGGAACAAAAGCGGTTCTCTCCGGTGGACAGGGAGAGGGCGAAGCAATCAGTGAAGCGCAGGCAATGAGTGAGTATCTTCAAGAGCATGGTATCAGCCGGGACAGACTGATTTTGGAGGACAGATCCACAAACACAAAGGAAAATCTGGACTTCAGCCTGGAAAAAATCGGTACTCTGGAGGCTTCCGTGGGAGTGGTGACAAATCATTTCCATGTATTTCGGGGAGTTGCCATAGGAAAGAAATGCGGCTGCAAAAATATTTATCCGATTCCATCCAGATACCGATCCTGGAGACTGCTGATCTATATTCCCAGGGAAATTCTGGCGATCCTTAAAGATAAGATGCTGGGGAATCTCTGACCTGTAAAATTGGAGATTTTTTGTTGGGGATTTCTTGACATTTATGCAAAAGGGTGATACGATAGTGCCAGTATAATTCCATATGAAACATATGAAGTGCTGAATATTTTCCGCGAAATATTCAGAAAAGGGAATCAGGTGAGAATCCTGAGCGATCCGGTCACTGTAACAGGGGAGTAACTTTTCAATAGCCCATTGTACATTTGTATGAGAAGGGGAGAAGGAGCACCGATCCTGAAGTCAGGAAACCTGCTTTGTATGGCGAGGTTAAACTTCCGTGTAAAGTGTAACAACCAACTTGGGGATATCCGCAGTTCTCAAGCGTTGTCTGCTTTTTGGAAGCAGGCATTTTTTTATGGAATCCGCCTGTTCGTATGAATTATACTTACCCTTAAAGGGTGATGATTAAATGGCAGGCGAGACTGCTCCGGTTGCATCCGTTCCCTCCGCATATTGAACGCAGCAAATGTCTACCCCGGAGTAGTTCGCGGGCCCCTCAAAAGAAGCGTAAGTTTTCGGCGTCAGGTACGTCGATTTTTGTTTATAAAGTCTGCAAATAAAAAGTCAAGCAGAAATTAATGAACTTTGAAAATTTTATACAGGTTGAAAAAAGGTACAAAAACAAGACCACCGCATTGTGCTGGTCTGATATGAGACAGAGAATGATATTAGATTTCTTCGTTTTCTGGCAAAGTGGAAAGATATTCCCTTACCCGTCCGTAATAAATACGGAGAAACTTGTTTGCCCCGGCAGTCATGTAAACGTAATAAGGTTTGCCCTGTGCCCGCTTTTTATCCATAAAGGCATAAACAGGGTCATCAATCGGCGAGCGTTTGATAAGGCTGTCCATGACCTGAAAGAGGGCTTTACGCAGGTAGGGAGAACCTTTCTTTGAGGTGCGTACGCTGTTCTGAATGTGTTTTCCAGAATCATTCTTTCCGGGGTCAACACCTGCAAAGGCTGTAAGGGCTTCACGGTGTGTAAAGCGGGTAACATCCCCAATCTCAGCTATAAGCTGTGGACCAAGAGTAGAGCCTACACCATTCATATCCATAACAATCGGATATTCCGGAAGTGTGGACGCAAGCTCATTCATTTTCAGGCGAAGGGATTCCACGGTTTCAGAAGCAGTATTCAACAATGCTACAGCCTGCCGTATCAGCATCTTTGTGATGTCATCCTTTGGGAATACAGCAATCAGGTCAGAAGAAAGATGATAGATTTTCTCAGCTTTATCAGCACTGAAGTTATAGCCTTTGCGTTTGCACCAGTTCTGGTAATGTTCTGTAAAGGCATTTAATGACTTGGAGCGGACACAATCCACATGCCAGCAGGTATAGACAAAATCCACCCACTTTTGGCTGCCATCGTTACGAGCAGGGCTGTCAAAGAAATCATTGGCTCCCGGATAAGTCTGGTCAAGAAGCGCAATAAGATTATTTTTCATTGCGGTTTTCTGAGCCATATAAAATCCAAATTGCCGGTTCATAGTTTTTAGTTGGTTACGTGTTTTATCCATGTTTCCATATTGCTTCAATTTAGCCCAGCGGTCAAGAGTATAGCGTGCGATTTTTTTAGAATCCGCTTTGTCTGTCTTGGGAGTACGGAGGGAATCATCACCGAAATCTCTGATGAGGATAGGATTTACAGCACTTACAAAGATGCCAGCATCGGAAAGCCACGTAGCAACCGGTTCATAGTATCTGCCGGTGTGCTCCATACAGACCTTAGTTTCACCATCAAGGCTCTGGATTTGCTTGATCAGGCAGTTTATGGCCGATTGAGTGTGTGGGATATCGCAGGGTGGCATAACGACAATATCGCCAGGTCTTCGGATAGTGACAGTGCTCTTGCCTTTGGAAATATCAATACCAACAGCGTTCATAACAGATACTCCTTTGTGATGTATTAGCAATGGTCAATACCAGTTTTCTCATTGCCTATTCAATCTACTGGGTGTTTCACACGAACGCCAGAGGGTTCAACCTGCGTAAAACGAATGCTGCGGATGAGGGGCTGGTTGGCTGACTTTTTATCGGACGTAAAGTCCTGGGAGGTGAAGACCAGACCTATTGCACCACTCATTCTAACAGCTTAAGCAACAAGATGGATAATTCCTTACTGGCTGTAAGGGATATTAACCATAAATATATTGTAGTAGGAGAAGAATATGGGGAAAGAACATTGGGAAGACAAGCACTACTCATTTTTCAGCAACAGAGAATGTGAATATTTTCCCTGCCATAAAGGAGCAGATCCGGAAAATTTCAACTGTTTGTTCTGTTATTGTCCGCTGTATGCTCTTGGAGATAAGTGCGGTGGGAACTTCCGCTATACGGAGAATGGAATAAAGGACTGCACCAACTGCCAGCTGCCTCATAAGAGAAAAAATTATGGCTATGTTACGGGAAAGTATCAGGAGCTGGCGGAGATGATGAGAAAGATGAAGGATTCTGAGTAGGTCAGAATCCTCTTTTTTCAGCTGTGTGTCTGCAGAAAGACCTTCAGTTTCGGAAGCTGATTGTTCAGGATCAGGCTTTCTGGAAACATTTCTTTATGTACAAACTCAGAAGCACAGGTGAAATCTCCGATATGTTCTGCTCCATGGCTGTCGCTGGAAAGTAATACAGGAATCTGGTATTTTCGGCAACAGCGGAGGATTTCCCGGTTGTTTGTACGAGTATTTCCACGGTAACCATAAGGAGCTAATGAGGCTTCGTTGATCTCAAATGCAATCTGGTATTCTTTTGCCGCTTTTGCGATCTGGTCATAATCCACAGGGAACTGTGGATTGTCACAGTGTCCAAGAACCTTTACATGTGGATTTTTCATGGCATTGATATATGCCTCTGTGTTCTGTTCTATAGTTCCGCTTTTATAATTCTGTGCGTGCATACTGGCAATGGCATAGTCCAGTCTGGAAAGAAGTTCTTCGTCCAGGTCTGTATGCCCTTCTTTATCCAGGATATTCAGTTCGATTCCATATAATAATTCCAGCCCAAAGCGTTTTTTTGGAGAAAAAGTAAGGCTGCGGAAATAGGAAGGTGTCCCTGCTGCCAGTGTGGCGGGACCATGATCTGTAATGCCCAGAAGTTTCAGTCCTTTTCTGGAGGCGCTTTTTGCCATATCAGAAATCGTACAGTCAGTTCCGTGACCGCTTGCGATGGAATGGGTGTGCATATCAGAAAGATACATAAACTGCTCCTTTCTGCCCGGGATCTGCCGGGACAGGTGAATTTCAGAAAATATAGTTTCAGTATGGCAGGTATGAAAGGAGAAGTCAATGGGTGTTTTGTCGAATGGCTAGCGTAAAATTTTAGTCGGAAATTAAAAAAGGTATAAAAAGAGAACACCACTTTGTGATAAAGTATTTAGCGCAAAACCAATACAAACAAAGGAAGGTGTTCTCTATGGTTAAGAGTATAAAACATTTTGCGGAGGAAAGCATCAAAAATTTTGAGAAACTCGAAGATGATTTTTTTAAGAATCCGTAACAGATAGCGGAGTATGTGCTTGGAATTACAAAAGAGCTGCATACGGTTGGGCTCCTTATGATAAAAGAATCACTGGAAACTATGAATCAGATGTTAAAGGAAAGTGGAAAAAGGCAGGTTTCCTGGGTAATCGAAAAAGATAATGAGAAAAATCTGATCACATCATTGGGGACAGTGACATTTACCAAGACCTTGTTTACTAATAAGCAGACCGGAGAAATGAAATATCTTCTGGATGAGATCATTGGGTTGGAAAAGCATGGGCGGATGACAGATGATGCAGAAGCGAAACTGTTAACGGAAGCGGTGCAGACCTCCTATCGACGAGGCGGTGAAGAATGCAGTCTGGAAAGCAGCGTGAGTAAACAGGCAGTAAAGAAGAAAATACATGCACTGAAGTTTCCGAAAAATGAAGAAAAACCCGAGAAAAAGAAAGAACTGGAATACCTCTATATCGAAGCGGATGAAGACCATGTGTCGCTCCAGTATCGAGATAAAAAAGGTGATCTGAAGAGAAATGAAAATGGTCAGAAGAATAACTGCCTGCTAACAAAGCTGGTATATGTGCATGAAGGAGTAGAGCCGGAAGCACCAAAGAGTAAGAGATACAAGCTGGTCAATCCGTACTACTTCTGCCGGGTATGTGATGGGAAAGAAAATGAGAACTTCTGGGATGAGATATACGAATATATAGAAAGTCACTATGAAATGTCAAAAATCAAAAAGATTTATCTGAGTGCAGATGGAGGAAGCTGGATAGAAACAGCAAGGAAGCGGATACATGGAATAAGCTATGTATTGGATGAGTACCATTTACAGAAATATCTGATGCGTCTGACAAGCCATATGAAAGGGAGTACCGAGGATGCGTGGCAGGAGCTATGCAATGCGGTAAAGAGAAAAACGAAAGCAGACTTTATAGAGATAGCAGATCGTCTGATAGATGCGCTTCCGTCAGAAAAGACAGAAAGCGGGACAAAGCGGATAAAAGAAAGCAGAGATTATATTCTTACGAATTGGGGAGCTGCCCGCCTCCGCCTGCTGCGAAAGGACGGAGTGATCGGAAGCAGTACGGAAGGACATGTAAGTCATGTATTATCATCCAGAATGAGTTCAAGCCCAATGGGTTGGAGCCGAAAAGGAGCATCAAAGATGGCGCAGCTGCGTGCATACTATTATAACGGGAAAGATATGATGGAACTGGTGCGTTTTCAAAAGGAGAAGCCATCATTGCAGGCAGCCGGAGCAGAACGGGATATCATACTGAGTACACAGATGCTGAGGGCAGAGAAAAACAAAAACGGAGAGTTAGGAAAATATGTAGACATCCTGACACATAGTGTAAGCCTGGATACGAAAAAGAAAGTATACTTTAATGAACATATATGGGGATTGTAAAGAAGTGGCAAAAGCCACAGATAGACGTAGGTCTGCTTGATTACAGAAAAGGCTGCGGACCGGAGTCCTGTCAAGGACAGAGCCACATGTGGTGCAAAGCATCCTTGACAGGAACCGGTACACAGCCTAAAAGTGCACCCAAGCAGACCTAAGACAGTGACCGCCCGGAAGTGAACGGGCTTGTCAAAAAAGAGAATATGGAGTAAAGTGGGAATATAATTCTAAGCCAGATACTTTATCTGAGCATCATGGGTGAACTCTATCCCATTAATTCCGACAGTTAATTTACGCAACCTGTCGAATGAAAAAGATAGAAGTTTAAGTAATGGAGTGATATAATAGCCCTATAGGATTCCTCTGTAAAACTGGAGGACGGAAGCTGTACAATCTTTTTGAATACAAAGGGAAAGAATGATGCAGAGGTGCCGCCGGAACTGGTCAGGTTCTTAAAATTTGTAACGGCTGATCTTGAGGAAAGTGAGAGGGATTTTCAGGATGAACTGGTAAGGAGATTTCAGAAAACCATCCACGAGATCAAGACAGACCGGGAAATGGGAGAGCGCTATATGATCTTTGAAGAAATGCTGCGTGAGGAAAAACAGGAAGGCAGGCAGGAGGGACGTCTGGAAGCGACAAGGGAAAATATTTTGTAACTTCTGGAAGACCTGGGGGAGATCCCGGAAGACCTGCAGACAAAGCTTGAGGATCTTGAAGATCTGACAAAGCTGAGAGCTTTGCATAAGATAGCGGCTAAGGCAGAGTCTCTGCGTGCATTTGAAGAAAAGGCGGAAATTTATTTTAATCCAAAAGATAAAAAGTAAGAAAACGGCGGTCTGTCTGTATCGCCAGAATCATTCTGTCCCTGTGCCTTTCAGGCGCAGGGGTCTGTAAAAGCTCTTAACGGAGCGTCTTACTGATTCAGTAAAATATCAATCAGAAAATTTTGACAAATAACAACTGTTTTTCTGCTTTCGAGACTTTTCTGCCCGTAAGAGCTACATTTCTGGTACAATGAATGTAGAGTATGGCAGGAAGGTGAAAAGGAAAGATGGCAGAAGAGAAAAAAACGGTAGGAAATCTGATTCGTTCTATCAGAGAAAAAAGGAAGATAACCAGAGAGAAACTAAGTCTTGGCCTTTGCTCAGCAACCACGCTTATGCGGTATGAGCTGGGAGAGCGTATTCCGGATAAATTTATGGCAGATGCTCTTCTGGAACGCATGGGTCAGATTCCTTTTCGATATGAGTTTATAGGCTCTGAACAGGAATTTCAGTTTCGGATGATGAGAAATTACATTGAGAAACTGCAAAAAAAGGACAGAGAAAAGGCTGAATTTCTGATCAGGGAATATGAGAGTTTGGTGACGGAAAATGACAGTTTGCATATGCAGTATCTGTGGATGAAGAAAGCAGAGATTTTTTGCGGACAGGAAAATTTCCAAAGGGCAGAACAATTTTATCGGAAAGCGCTTGGATACACGGCTCTGCCTGTAATCGGAGACAAATTAGAAACAAGGTTTCTGACAGAGTGTGAGATCAGCTGCCTGTATGGACTGGCAGAGATACTGTATGTGCAGGACAAAGCAGAGCAGGCATTGCTTTTACATACAGGAATCAAGCAGTATCTGGATAAAAATTACTGGGACTATGGGAAGAGACAAAAATATTATCCGCAGATTTTATACAGGCTGGCACAAAAAGAGGTATCGGATCTTAATACAGGAAAAGCCTACAGACATCTTACAGAAGCAAGAAAACTGCTGATGGAAAGTTATCAGAGCCTTCATCTCAGAGAAATATGCGAATTACTTCGGGATATAGAGAAAATGATTCCGGGGAAAGAAAAAGAGCCGGAACAGGATGAGTTTATAACTGTGTTAAAAATTCTGGAAACGGAAAAGAATGGAAGTATTACAGAAGAGGGGATAGAATTATGGGAGAGTACAGCAAGGCAGCTGTTATAAAATATACACGTAAAGCAACTGGCATGACGCAGGAAGAACTGTCAGAGGGAATCTGTGAACCGGTAACCATTTCACGATATGAAAATGGACAGTTGAATCCTTCTGATGACAAGTTTATACGTCTGATGCAGAAAATGGGAGAAAGTGGGGATACCTGTCTGTTTTCTCTGCATTGTGAAATGGCGGATCTGCAAAAAGAAATGGAAAAGATGATGAATCTGCTGGAAAGAGCTGACTGGGATGAAGTAGAAAATCAGAAGAGAAAAATGGAACAGGAATTTCAATTATCCCTGGATTATCCGGAAAACCGCCAGTATTTAAAAAGAATCGAAGTGATTGTAAATTATAAAAAAGGACGGATCAGTGTACAGGAAGCGATCGAATATCTGAAAGATGCGCTTCATGAAACCTTGGGGATCGGAGAACCGGAAGATTTACCCATTCGCAGAATTCTCAGTGAAACAGAAATACTGATTGTGTATAATCTTGCAACGTATTATGAAGCTTATGGAGATCGCGAAAAAGCACTAAGGATTTATCATAGACTGGATCAGTATTTTAAAAGAGAAGATATGGTTAATGATTATAAACCGCGGTATATTGTTTATGTAGGATATTCCAGTATATTGGGATTATCTGGAAAATATGATGAGAGTATAACGATTTGTAAAAGAGAAATTGAGTTCCTGAGAGAAAAAGGCATCCTTAATCCGTGGAGTTTAATTATTATTTCATGCTGCAATCACTTTGTTTATGCGGTCT
>UQLX01000002.1 GCA_900541985.1 uncultured Blautia sp.
ATAAGATCAATTTTTTTCAATTCTCTGTCTTGCACAACAATTGGTCACTGAACCCAAGGGGTTCTGAACAGTTACATTTTAGTAATAAAAAAATGCCGTATTATGCGGCTTTTGGCGTTTCGCAAACGCCTAGATATAATATGTATAGAAAGGAGTTTTTTTATGAAGATGTTTATTGATTGCGATCCCGGTGTGGATGATTCGATTGCACTGCTATTTGCGCTGTATCGTCCGGATGTGGATCTTGTGGGCATTTCTACCAGTGTGGGAAATGTCTCTGCTGCACAGGGGGCAGAAAATACACTGCGCATTTTGAAACTGGCTGGCAAAGAAGGGATGGTTCCGGTATGTGTGGGTGCAGAGACGTCCATGAAAGGAATCACGGAACCATTTCCGGATTTTATTCACGGAAAAAATGGAATGGGCGATGTGGAGCTGCCTTCTGCACAGCAGACCCCGGTCAACATGGATGTCTGTGATTTTATGTATGAGAAAGCCTGTGAGTATGAGGGCGAGCTGGTGCTGGTGACCCTGGGCCGTATGACAAATGTGGCAAACACCCTCATCAAATATCCGGACTATGCGAAAAAGATTAAGCGTGTAGTTTCCATGGGTGGTGCAGTGAACAATTATGGCAATATGAATCCGGGTGTGGAGGCCAACATCGGAGGCGATCCGGAAGCGGCAGATATGGCTGTGATGGCAGACTGGGATATGACTATTGTCGGTCTTGATGTGACATTGCAGACACGTCTGACGAGAGCGGATATCACATCGCTGGAGCAGTATTGTGCGCCCGGCAAAAAGAATGCAGTATCGTTTATTTCAGAAGAACTGCGATATTACATGAACGGAAGCCGTGTTCAGAATTATACCATGGATTACAGTCCGCTGCATGATCCGTTGGCGATGGTCGTTGCAGTGGATCCAAGTGTAGTGACCACGAAAAAGATGATCACACGGATCGAGTGCGGCGGGACTTACTGCCGGGGAAAGGTAGTCGTAGATCTGCGGGAGCAGCCAATCGAAGGCAGGTTCGTGGAACACTGTCTGGATGTTGATTCCCGTAAAGCACTCAATATCCTGTTTGCTGCATTTCAGAACGAAGGATGATCAGAAAGGGTAAGCCGGGTGCAGCGTAAAAGAAGAAAGGGAAAGGGTATATGCGATGAATCATAGTATGTTGATAAAAAATATTCGTTGGTTGGTAACCTGTAATGACTGTGAGGAAGTGCTGGAAAACGTCTCCATGTTGGTTCAAGATGGTGTCATCGCTTCTATCGGGAAACTGGATGATGTGCAGGCCGATGAGGTCATGGATGCCTCCGGCATGATCCTCTATCCAGGTCTCGTTAACACCCATCATCATCTATATCAGACTTTCAGCCGAAATCTGCCAGCGGTTCAGAGAATGGAGCTGTTCCCGTGGCTTAAGTATCTCTACGAGATCTGGAAGAATCTGGATGAAGACAGTGTTTATTACAGTTCCTTAACCGGAATAGGAGAGCTGCTGAAAACAGGATGTACTACCTGCCTTGATCATCACTATGTATTTCCGGAAGGAAGGAGCGACCGGTTCCTTGATATGCAGTTTGCTGCGGCCGATGCCCTGGGTATCCGTTTTCACGCCACCCGCGGCAGCATGGATCTGAGCGTGAAGGACGGTGGTCTGCCGCCTGACAGCGTGGTACAGACGGTGGACAAAATTATGTATGATTCCGAGGCAGCGGTGAAAAAATTCCATGATGCCAGCCGTTATTCTATGCATCAGGTGGCACTGGCTCCCTGTTCACCGTTTAGCGTCAGCGAGGAACTGCTGCGGCAGACGGCAATTGTGGCCAGAGAATTGGGTGTGCGGATGCATACCCATCTGGCGGAGACGAAGGATGAAGAGCGCTACCTGCTTGAGCGGATCGGTATGCGGCCGCTGGAGTATATGGAGAGTCTTGGATGGGTGGGCAGTGATGTCTGGTATGCCCACGGCATCCATTTCAATGATGATGAGCTTAAGCGGCTGGCGCAGACTAAAACGGGCGTGGCTCACTGTCCCATCAGCAATATGAAGCTGTCTTCCGGAATAGCTCAGATTCCTCGGATGCTTGAGCTTGGTGTACCGGTAGGACTGGCGGTGGATGGCTCTGCCAGCAACGATGGATCCAACCTGCTGGAGGAACTGCGGGTGGGCTATCTGCTGCACCGTTTAAATGACAGTGTCACAGCGCCCACAGGCTATGATCTTTTGAAGATTGCCACCAGAGGCAGCGCAAAGGTGCTTGGGCGGGATGATATCGGTTACCTTGCTCCGGGTATGGCGGCAGACTTCTTTATGATTCGAAGTGACCGTATTGCCCTCATCGGCGGATTGGAAGATGTGGCGGCTATGCCTGCCACCATCGGCTTCAAGGGAAATGTGGACTATACCGTGGTAGGCGGCAGGATTGTGGTTGCGGATGGTGAACTGGTGACACAGGAGGAAGGAAAACTGATTAGCCAGGCAAGACAGTCGGTATCGCGCTATTTAAATATGAATGGATGAGTTAAAATGATGATCGCTGAGTGTTGCAGATGATGCAGACACTCAGCGATCATTATTGTGTGACAGTAAAAATAAACCCCCTGCTATGCAGGGGGAGGGAAGCTCTTTAGGCCACTTATAAATGATTTTTAGCGCAAAATGGCAAAATTTCTGCGTAGAAAATACAGAAAAGAAAAAATACGAATCTCCCGAAGAAGTTCAAGTATTAAAAATACTGATTTCTACGGGAGATTCGTATTTTAAGATTTAGAGCCTAAAAATCGGTATTAACCGATAGCTCCTTTCTTTAATCTCTTCTGAAAAGATCTCTTGTATATACTTTTTCCTGTATGTCATCCAGAGAAGAGTCATATCTGTTTGCCACAATGGCATTGGATATTGCTTTGAACTCATTCAGATCTCCAATCACGCGGCTTCCGAAGAAGGTGGAGCCGGACGGAAGGGTTGGCTCGTAAATCACCACAGTAGCGCCTTTTGCTTTGATACGTTTCATAACGCCCTGAATAGAGGACTGACGGAAGTTGTCGGAGTTGGATTTCATGGTAAGTCGGTAAATTCCAATCACAACTTCTTTTTCTTTTGTGTAATCATAGGCGCCGTCAGAATAGGAGTAGGCGCCTGCAATTTCCAGTACCCGGTCCGCGATAAAGTCTTTTCTGGTCCGGTTGGATTCTACAATGGCAGACATCATATTCTGAGGTACGTCCTGGAAGTTGGCAAGAAGCTGCTTGGTATCTTTGGGCAGGCAGTATCCGCCATAGCCAAAGGACGGGTTGTTATAATGTGTGCCGATACGGGGATCGAGGCATACGCCGTTGATGATTTCCTGGGTGTTCAGACCTTTGGATTCTGCGTAGGTATCCAGCTCGTTAAAGTAGGAAACACGAAGAGCCAGATAAGTATTGGCAAACAGCTTCACAGCCTCCGCCTCTGTAAATCCCATAAACAGAGTATCGATATTTTCCTTAATTGCTCCCTGCTGAAGAAGAGCGGCAAAAACGTGAGCCTTATCTGCAGATTTTTCATCACAGGAAACAATGATGCGGGACGGATAAAGATTGTCGTACAGGGCTTTGGACTCGCGAAGGAATTCCGGACTGAAGATAATGTTTTCAGTATTGTATTTTTTTCTTACGGAAGCAGTGTACCCAACCGGAATGGTGGATTTAATGATCATCATGGCGTACGGATTCACCTTCTGGACAAGCTCGATCACAGCTTCTACAGCAGAAGTATCGAAATAGTTTTTCTTGCTGTCATAGTTGGTCGGAGCGGCAATAACAACAAAATCTGCGTTTTTATAAGCGCTTTCGCCATCCAGAGTAGCGGTAAGATCTAGTTTTTTTTCTGCCAGATATTTTTCAATATATTCATCCTGGATAGGTGACTTTCTGTTGTTGATTAGATCCACCTTTTCCGGAATGATATCAACGGCTGTTACATGATTGTGCTGTGCCAGAAGAGTGGCAATGGATAATCCCACATAACCGGTACCTGCCACAGCAATATTATATGTTCTGTCAAGAGTGGGAGCTGAAGCGGCTTCTT
Source organism: uncultured Blautia sp. (assembly GCA_900541985.1). Lineage (GTDB taxonomy): Bacteria > Bacillota > Clostridia > Lachnospirales > Lachnospiraceae > Blautia_A. The sequence continues at coordinate 4,085 of UQLX01000002.1, forward strand.
TTTCTTCTGTAAAAAGATCCACAACTTCAAATCCGAGAATTTCTCCCAGCTTCTGCATCTGTTCTACAGATGGGATGTAATCAGATTTTTCCAGTCTTCCGATCATAGCACGATTGATTCCGGTTGCTTCTGCAAGCTGTGCCTGTGTAAGGCTTTTTTCTTTTCTGGTACGGATTACGGTGTTAACCAGTTTGTCTATAGATAATTTTTTCATGATTCCCTCCAAATTCTGTTTAAAACAACATGAAAATGTAAAAGATATGTTTTTGATAAACAGATAATAACATGGACGTAGAGAATGGTCAATGAAAAAATAAGAAAAATTAAGGAAACAGGATTCTGAAATGATGTTTAAAACAGCATCACAAATCATCCGTGATTATATCAGCATCTAAGATTGAAATATTTATCAGGATGCATGTCGACTCATCCATTTGCGGATGTATTCCAGCTGCTCCATATCGGATATGGCCTGGGACGCCGCATCATTTCCGGCAGCCAGACAGCACAGAAGAACTGCCCACTGCATACCAAAAAACAAGATCAGGAATAGAATACAGATCATAAAAGCCTCCTTTAAAAAACATGTTTGGATGATAGAATAGTTCCAGTATTGGCAATTCTGTGTAAAATATACATTTCCTGCGTAATTCGCAATTATGATCTCTATGGAATACATTAGAATAAAAGTTTCTTTTTTGGAGTATATTCATGGAACAAGTGCCTTATACCGGAAAAGATATAGGGGTATGCTTTCTCGATACAGGAATTGCAGAACATCCGGATTTTGATGGAAGGATTCAGAACTTCACAGATTTCATTTCAAATAAAAGGCTTCCTTATGATGACAATGGTCATGGGACCCATGTAGCAGGGATCCTGTGTGGGAGCGGAGCAGCTTCCGGAGGAAAATATAAAGGGATTGCTCCAGACTGCAGGATTGTGGCGCTGAAGGTGCTGGATCGTTTTGGGAACGGAAACAGGGAAGATGTTCTGGCAGCATTTCAGTGGATTCTGAAGCATTATCGAAAGTACAGAGTGAGGATCGTTAATATTTCTGTAGGAACAACATTTAAGACGAGAGGAGATCATCATGTGCTGATTGAAGGTGTGGAAAAACTGTGGGATCAGGGACTGGTAGTTGTGGCTGCAGCAGGAAACCAGGGTCCCAGACCGGGAAGCATCACGGCTCCGGGCAGCAGCCGTAAGGTAATTACGGTAGGCTCCAGTGATATGCTGACGGGCAAGGCAGCAGTATCCGGCAGAGGTCCCACATTTGAGTGTATATGTAAACCGGATCTGGTAGCCCCGGGCAGCAGGGTATTGTCCTGTGTACCGGGAGGCGGATACGGAAGAAAAAGCGGCACATCCATGTCCACACCCCTTGTTTCCGGTGCGATTGCCCTGATGCTGGAAAAAGACCCTCTGCTTACCAATGTGGAAATCAAGATGATGCTCCGAGACAGTGCTGAGGATATGGGACTGCCCAGAAACCTTCAGGGCTGGGGAAAACTGAGTTTTAAAAGATTTATGGAAATGTAAAAGAGCAGAAATAAAATATTTTTGTTTAGTAAAGCCTAAAAGCGTTGACGCAGGGGAAGTTTTTTTGTAAAATACTTTCCATAATGTGATCAGTATTGAGTCTGGTCTGAGAGGAGAATTTACATGGAAAAAATCAAGATGACGACACCGTTGGTAGAAATGGACGGAGATGAGATGACCCGTATCCTCTGGAAAATGATCAAGGATGAGCTTCTGCTTCCATATATTGATCTGAATACAGAGTATTACGACCTGGGACTTGCCTGTCGAAATGAAACAGATGATCAGGTCACAATTGATGCAGCGGAAGCAACAAAAAAATATGGTGTGGCAGTAAAGTGCGCTACGATCACTCCCAATCAGGCCCGTATGAAAGAATACAGCCTCAAAAAAATGTATAAGAGCCCTAACGGAACCATTCGTGCGATTCTGGACGGAACGGTATTCCGTGCTCCTATTGTAGTTAAAGGGATTGAACCCTGCGTCCGCAACTGGAAAAAACCCATTACTCTGGCGCGTCATGCTTACGGAGATATTTACAGGAACACAGAGTTTTATGTAGACAAACCGGGAAAAGTTGAGCTGGTGTATACTTCTGAGGACGGAGAAGAGAAACGTGCCCTTGTGCAGGAATTTAAGTCTCCCGGTGTAGCCATGGGTATGCATAATATGGAAGCCTCTATTGAAAGCTTTGCCAGAAGCTGTTTCAATTATGCTCTGGATACCAGTCAGGACGTATGGTTCGGTGCCAAAGATACTATTTCCAAAACATATGATGCCAAATTTAAGGAAGTGTTCCAGAAGATTTATGAAGAAGAATTCAAAGAGCGATTTGAAAAAGAAGGGCTTGTATATTTCTACAGTCTGATCGATGATATCGTTGCCCGTGTTATGAAAGCGGAAGGTGGATTTATCTGGGCATGTAAGAATTATGACGGGGATGTTATGAGTGATATGGTATCCTCTGCTTTTGGCTCTCTGGCTATGATGACCTCTGTGCTTGTTTCTCCTCAGGGCTATTATGAATATGAAGCAGCTCATGGAACTGTACAGAGACACTATTATCGTCATCTGGAGGGAAAAGAGACTTCAACCAATTCGGTTGCCACTATTTTTGCCTGGACCGGAGCGCTTCGCAAACGTGGAGAATTAGATGGAAATCAGGAGCTGATGGCATTTGCCGATAAACTGGAAAAAGCGACTCTCTCAACGATTGAAGACGGAAAGATGACTAAGGATCTGGCGCTGATCACCAGCCTGAAGCATCCGAAGGTACTTTCCAGCAGAGATTTTATTCTTGCAGTCCGTGACTCCCTGAATCGTCTGATGAAGTAAAAGATATATGAAAAATGGGAAATCCTCAGGCGAGGGTTTCCCATTTTTCATATAATTCTTCCAGTTCAGCCTGGATTGCTTCTTTTTCGCGGCTTAGTTCAGCACAGCGGCCTACATTGGTACAAACATCGGGAAGCACCAGCGTGTCATCGATTTCTTTATCTCTGGTCTCCAGTTCCTCAATACGGGCTTCTGTTTTTTTCAGCTCGTTTTCCTGCTTTCGCCTGCGGGCCTGTTCTTCTTTTTGTTGTTGCCAGGTAAGCTTGTTATCGGAAATTGTTTCCGGAATATCCGGAACAGGAGCTGACTGCTGAACAGGAGCATATTTTTCCGTAAGCTCTTCTTTTTTCTCCAGATAATAATCGTAATCTCCGATATAATTTACAACGGCCTGATTGGTAAGATCCAGGATCCTTGTTGCTGTCTGATTGATAAAATAACGGTCGTGGGATACATAGAGGACTGTTCCGGTATAGCTGTTCAGCGCTTCTTCAAGAATTTCCTTGGATGCGATATCCAGATGGTTGGTAGGCTCATCCAGGATCAGGAAGTTGGCTTCGGAAAGCATCAGCTTGGCAAGGGAAACACGTCCTCTTTCTCCTCCGGAAAGAGCGGAGATTTCTTTAAATACGTCGTCGCCGGTAAAAAGAAAGGCGGCCAGCATGTTACGAATCTCTGTTTCTGTAAGGGAAGGGTAGGTGTCGGAGATTTCCTGGAAAATCGTTTTTTCTGTATGTAGTACATGGTGTTCCTGGTCGTAGTAGCCGATCTGTACCTTGGATCCCAGAGAAAAGCTCCCGCTGTCAGCCGGAAGAAGATTGTTCAGGATTTTCAGCATTGTTGTTTTGCCGGTTCCGTTGTTTCCGATCAGAGCAATCCGTTCCCCGCGTTTGATCTGAAAGGAAATATGAGTAAACAGTGTCTGCCCGGGAAAGCTTTTGGAAAGATCTTCTACAGTAAGGACATCATTTCCGCTGACAAACCGGGGCTCCAGTGACAGACGCATCTGTGTCTGGATTTCCACGGGTTTGTCGATCCGCTGGATTTTGTTCAGCATTTTTTCGCGGCTTTCTGCCCGACGGATGGATTTTTCCCGGTTGAAGGATTTCAGTTTTACAATTACTGCTTCCTGATGTTTGATCTCGCGCTGCTGATTCAGATAGGCCTTGTACTGGGCGTCGCGCAGCTGGGCTTTTTTTTCTGCATAAGCAGAATAATTTCCCTGGAAGCTGGTAACCTGACCGGCTTCGATTTCCACTACTTTGGTTACTACTTTATCCAGAAAATAACGGTCATGAGATACAATGAACACTGCCCCCGGATAATTCAGGAGATAGGTTTCCAGCCATGCGATACTTTCCATATCCAGGTGGTTGGTGGGCTCATCAAGAAGAAGGATATCCGGCTGAGAGATCAGAAGCTTGCCCAGAGCTACACGGGTTTTTTGCCCGCCGGAAAGAGTCTCGATCTCTTTGTCAAAGTCTTCTTCTGTAAATCCAAGACCTTTCAGGACGCCTGTAAGCTCACTTTTGTACGCATAGCCGTTTTCCAGCTCAAATTCATGGGTAAGGCGCGTATAGGTGTTCATCAGTCTTTCCAGTTCCTGACCCTGAACATGTTTCATTTCCAGTTCGATGGAGCGCATTTTTTCTTCCATATCAATAATATGCTGTTTGGTGGTAAGAAGCTCCTCATAAATGGTACGATGTCCATGGATATCCTGATACTGGGCAAGATATCCCATCTGTTTATCTTTTGCAAGAACCACGTTTCCGGAATCAGAAGAGATCTCCCCCATTATAATGCGGAGAAGTGTGGTTTTACCTGCGCCGTTGTTTCCGATAAGAGCTGCTTTTTCACGCTCCTCTATATGAAAAGAGGCATCTTTTAAAATCTCTTTTTCGCCAAAGGATCTGCAGATGCCCTGACATGCTAAAATCATTACTGTTCCTCCAGAAAATACCTTATTTCATTTTTGTACATATGGTAAGATTATATAGCTTTTACAATGATTTTGTAAAGACCAAAATAATTTTGTAAGGAGAAAAAACTTTATTTGACATTAAAATAACATTTCGTTATAATTAGATATGAAATTAGAAGGAGGGTCATCTCGTGGAGGCAAAACAAATTTCAAAAGCAGTGATTAAAAGGCTGCCCCGTTATTATCGTTATCTTGGAGAATTGCTGGAAGAAAATGTAGAAAGAATATCTTCCAATGACCTCAGCAGGAAGATGCATGTTACGGCATCCCAGATCCGTCAGGACCTGAATAATTTCGGCGGGTTCGGACAGCAGGGCTATGGGTATAATGTAAAATATCTTTATACAGAAATTGGCAAGATTCTTGGACTGGATACCGTTCATCCTATGATCATTGTGGGTGCCGGTAATCTTGGACAGGCGCTGGCCAATTATGTGGATTTTGAAAAACGCGGATTCAAGCTGACGGGTATTTTTGATATCAATCCGGTTCTGGAAGGAATCGCAGTTCGTGGGATTGAGATTCAGATGATCAGTGACCTGCCATTTTTCCTGAGAGAAAATCAGATTGAGATCGCGATCCTGACACTGCCCAAAAACAAAGCGGGGGATATGGCAGATATCCTGATTGAAAATGGAATCAAGGCTATCTGGAATTTTGCTCATATTGACCTTGATACCCCGGATGATGTGATCGTGGAAAATGTACATCTGTCAGAAAGTCTCATGCGGCTTTCTTATAATCTGAGTCAATACCGTCAGGAACATGAAAACAGCTGAAAAGTCCCCGTATGCGGGATTCTTTATAAGTGCTTGTCATAACAGGCTGTCACCCTTTTCCGGGCGTGACAGCCTGTTGCTGTGTACAGAAAGGACAGAACAATGAAATATGCAGTAAGCTGCAGTCTTATGAAAAAACTGGATCAGGATACCATAGAAAATAAAGGTGTTCCTTCTCTGGTCCTTATGGAACGTGCCGCTTTGAAAACAGCAGAAGAGATGGAAATGGTTCTGGGAAAAAAAGGGAAAAAAGAAACTCACAGAATACTTTGTGTCTGTGGGAGCGGAAATAATGGAGGGGATGGAATCGCAGTAGCCAGGATCCTGTTTCTCCACGGATATCCGTCGGAAATTTATCTGGCAGGAAATCCGGATCATATGACCAGGGAAACCGCGGCACAGTTGAAAATTGCTTCCAATTATCACATTCCCGTTGTGAATAACCCGCAGTTTTCTGAATATACTACTATAGTAGATGCTCTTTTTGGCATCGGCCTTGCCCGCCCGGCAGAGGGATTTTATGCAGAACTGATCCATAAAATGAATCGTTCAGATGCCTGGAAGGTTGCGGTGGATATACCTTCAGGAGTAAATGGCGATACAGGAGCTGTGATGGGAACTGCTTTTGAGGCGGATCTTACCGTGACCTTTGCCTTCCGTAAAACAGGACTCTGTCTTTATCCGGGAAGACGGCTGGCAGGTAGAATTGTGGTAGCCGATATAGGTATCTGCAAAGAGACTTCTCTGATGGAGGAAAGATGGTATTTTCAAAAGGATGATCTCTGTCTTCTTCCGAAAAGAAATCAGGAGGGAAATAAAGGAACTTTTGGAAAGGTGCTCGCAGTTACAGGCAGCGCAGGCATGTGCGGGGCAGCATATCTTTCTTCGGCGGCAGCCTTTGGCTGCGGAGCAGGCATGGTAAAGATCCTGACAGAAGATGAAAACCGTGTTCCTCTGCAGACGCGTCTTCCGGAAGCTATGACAGAATGCAGGGAAGATGAAAAAAGCTTTCAGGAAGCATTTGACTGGTGCGACGTGCTTTTGGCAGGCCCGGGACTGGGAATGTCTGAAAAAAGCCGAAAAAAAGTGAAATGGTGTCTGGAAAAAGCAGGCAAAACCGGAAAACAGATGATTCTGGATGCGGACGGTCTGAACCTTCTGGCCCGGAATCCGGAATGGAAAAAGTATCTGGGGCCGCATGTTGTACTGACTCCTCATCTGGGAGAAATGAGTCATCTTACGGGGATCAGTATCCCGGATATTCAGGCGGACAGGGAAAAGGCTGCCTGCCAGTATGCGGCACACACCGGAGCCGTCTGTGTCCTGAAGGATGCAAGCACTGTAATTGCTGGCCCGGACGGAACAGTGTGGCTGAATCTTTCCGGCAATCCGGGAATGGCATCGGCAGGAAGTGGTGATGTACTGACCGGGATTCTGGCAGGACTGTTTTGTATGTACAGGAACCGGACTCTGACTGCAAAAGAAAAGACTCAGATTGCAGCGCTTGGTGTTTTTATCCATGGAAAAGCAGGTGATCTTGCGGTACAGAAAACGGGAGAATACGGGATGAAAGCAGGTGATCTGATTCCTGCGGTATCCAGGGTGATAGAGTACGGAGGAAATTATGAAAAAATATGACAGAATAAAAGCAGTGGTGTCTCTGGATGCCATTGCCCACAATTTTGAGGAAATGAGAAAGAACATAAAAGATGATACAAAGATCATTGCTGTAATCAAAGCAGATGGTTACGGACATGGAGCAGAAGCCATTGCCGCTCTTATCCATGAATATGATTACATCTGGGGATTTGCAGTTGCAACTCCTGAGGAAGCTCTCCGGCTCCGCTCCTTTGGCGTAAAAAAACCGGTGCTGATCCTGGGAATTGTTTTTGAAGAGTATTTTCCGGAACTGATCGCGCAGGATATACGCCTGACAGTCTGTGAGTATAAAATGGCAGAAATGCTTTCCAGAGAAGGAATACGTCAGGGAAAAACCGTACATATTCATCTGGCGCTGGATACCGGTATGAGCAGAATCGGATTTGCAGACGTTCCGGAAAGCATAGAAAAGATTAGAAAAATCGAAGCTCTTCAGAATATGGAGATTGAGGGAATGTTCACTCATTTTGCCAGAGCGGATGAGTCAGATCTTACACCTGCAAGAGAACAGCTTGACCGCTATCTGGTGTTTGCGGGACTTCTGGAGGAAAAAGGAATCCATATTCCCCTGAAACACTGTTCCAACAGCGCTGGAATTATCCGAATGCCGCAGGCGAATCTTGATGCAGTGCGTGCTGGAATCACAATATACGGTCTCTATCCTTCGGATGAAGTTGAACGTGATAAAGTCAGACTGGAGCCTGCCATGGAATTGAAGAGCCATATTACATATATTAAGGAGCTGAAAGCCGGTACCCCTGTCAGCTATGGCGGAACCTATACAGCCCCAAAAGATATCAGGACAGCTACGGTTCCGGCGGGATATGCAGATGGATATCCACGAAGCCTTTCCAATAAAGGATGGGTATTGATCCGGGGAAGGCGGGCTCCTGTGATTGGCCGCATATGCATGGATCAGTTTATGGTAGATGTTTCGGAAATTCCTGATGCCTGTGTTGGAGATGAAGTGACGCTTATCGGGAAAGATGGGAAGGAAATGATCTCTATGGAAGAGATGGGAGATCTTTCTGGAAGATTTTCTTATGAGTTTGCCTGTGATATCAGTAAACGTGTACCAAGAGTATATACGAAAAACGGAAAAGAATGGGGAGAACTGACTTTTTTTGAATGATCCTATGAAGAAGGGAGCTGGACATCGGCTGCGGTGACAGAATCTGGAAATACCACGCATGTATACATAAGAAGAATCTGGAAATACTGGTCAGTAGAGAAAAAGAATCGGAGTGTGAATTGTGTGGTAATTAAAAGAGGGGATATTTTTTATGCAGATCTGAGACCGGTGGTGGGCAGCGAACAAGGTGGTATCCGCCCTGTTCTGATCATTCAGAATGATGTTGGAAACCGTCACAGCCCAACGGTGATATGTGCAGCTATTACATCAAAAATGAATAAAGCAAAGCTTCCGACTCATATTGAGATCGATGCCTCTGCATACGGGATTGAAAAGGATTCGGTGATTCTTCTGGAACAGCTTCGTACTATAGATAAACGAAGGCTGAAGGATAAGGTGTGTCATCTGGATCAGGGGATGCTCGATCGTGTCAACCATGCCCTTGAAATCAGTCTGGAGCTGAGTTTTTAAGAAAAAAATAAGGAATACACCCCGGGAAGGGACTTTTTCAGATGGGATTCTTGACGAATCCCGGGGAAAGTGCTATATTTTAGCAGTAATTATGCTGTAAATAAAAGAAAGGAAATACCAAATGGACGACGGCAGTCGATGGCCTCTGTGGGGGCTTCTGATCCTGGTTCTTCTGATCCTGCTGAATGGAATTTTTTATGGATTTGCTGCAGCAGTAAGGAATCTGAGCCAGAGTGAAATACAGAAAATGGCGGAGGAAGGCAACAAAAAAGCGCAGCTTCTGAAACGTCTTCTCGAAGAGCCTGTGCGTTATGTAAATGCCATTCCGCTTATGGTAACTGCATCTGGGATATTTATCGGTGTCTTTCTCGTACCCATGCTTGCACAGATGCCGCATCGCTACATAGATCATTTTCCGGCGCTGCTGCTTATTTCAGTTTTGTGCGTGATACTGCTTGCATCTTTCGGGATACTGATGTTCCGAAGAATCGGAGATTATCGCTCACAGCGTTATGCATTCCGCTATATCGGACTTGTGAATGTGGTAGTGACTGTACTCTGGCCGTTTACTGTGCTGGTAACCACTCTTGCAAAGATGACGGCAGTGGTTTTTGGCGTAGGGCTCAGGGAACAGCAGGAAGCGGTAACAGAGGAGGAGATCATTTCCATCGTAGATGAGGCTCATGAACAGGGCGTTATTGAAAAAAACGAAGCGGAGATGATACAGAATATCATTTCATTTAATGAAACCAAGGTAGGGGATATTATGACCCACAGAACCGCTGTGGTGGGATTCGATCAGGAACGGTTTCTGAAAGATGTTATTGACGAAATGCTGGAAGAAGGAAATTCCCGCTATCCTGTTTATGCGGAGGATATGGATGATATCCGGGGACTGATCCATTATAAGGACGCCCTGAAATTTATGACACAGAATCCGTGGGCAAAATTCAAGCCTCTCAAAGAGCTTCCGGGGTTGATACGGAAAGCTGATTTTGTACCGGAGTCCGGCAGTATCAGTAATCTTTTCCGTATGATGCAGCTGAAGCAGGCACATATGGCAGTTGTAGTAGATGAGTATGGACAGACGGCAGGAATCATTACAATGGAGGACATCCTGGAAGAGATTGTAGGAGAGATACTGGATGAATATGATAAAGATGAAGAAATTGCCATCAGGACACAGACAGATAACAGTATCCTGATCGATGGATTTGCAGAGCTTGAAGATGTGGAGGAAACCCTTGGCATCAGCTTTGGGGATGTAGAGATAACAACCCTGAACGGTTATCTTACAGAAATGCTTGGCCATATCCCTACAGAAGCAGATCTGGATAAAGAACTGGTTGCAAACGGCTACCGCTTTAAGATTATTTCCCTTGGTCACAGGACGATCGGAAAGGTGCGGGCCGAAAAAATAAAATAAACGACAATGACACAAAAGGAGAAAGTGAGTTATGTCAGGACATTCAAAATTCGCAAACATAAAGCATAAGAAGGAGAAAAACGACGCCAAAAAAGGTAAGATCTTTACCGTGATCGGACGAGAGATTGTTATGGCTGTAAAAGCAGGCGGACCGGATCCGAACAACAACAGCAAGCTTCGTGATGTGATTGCCAAAGCAAAGGCAAATAATATGCCTAACGATACCATTGAACGCGGAATCAAAAAAGCGGCAGGTGCAGATTCTGCAGACAACTATGAGCATGCTACATACGAAGGATATGGACCAAATGGAGTTGCTATCATCGTAGAAACACTGACTGACAACAAAAACCGTACTGCCAGCAATGTGAGAAATGCCTTTACAAAGGGTTATGGAAGCATTGGGACACAGGGATGCGTATCCTTCATGTTCGATCAGAAAGGACAGATCATCATCGACAAAGAAGAGTGTGAAATGGATGCGGACGAGCTGATGATGGTTGCTCTGGATGCAGGAGCTGAAGATTTCAGCGAAGAAGAGGACAGCTTTGAGGTGATCACAGCACCGGATGATTTTAGTGCAGTCAGAGAGGCTCTGGAAGCTGCCGGTGTACCTATGCTGGAAGCTCAGGTTGCCATGGTTCCTCAGACTTATGTAGAACTTACTGACGAAAAAGACATCAAGAACCTTCAGAAAACACTGGATCTCCTTGATGAGGATGACGACGTCACCGATGTATGGCACAACTGGGATGAATAATTGAGAACAGCCCTCAAACCCTTGAAACAGGGGAGTTGAGGGCTGCTTTTATATTTTTGGAAGAATACTTGCCATAAGGGAGACGGTATGTTAGAATAAAAGGGTCTTATCTGACGGGCACTAATTTCTTGATATTACACATCATAATCAATTCTGATTTTCTTACAATATGTAGTGTGACATATTCATTTCTGCATTTCAGTTCAATACAATCAGCAGACAAATAAAATAGGAACTCAACGGAACCTTGATAATTGAATAGACTTTACACTCTTGAGGTGCTATAATATCTCTACTGATATAGATATGGGTTGTACAGACTGTATGTAAACAGGGAGGAATACACAATGTTAGACCATAATGATATCGAAATCCTGAAAAATATGATGCAGGGTGTTGTAAAAGAAACCGAGCAGAATATCCTAAATAAAGTAGATGTAAGCCTGACCGAAACTGAGCAGAATATCCTAAATAAAGTAGATGTAAGCCTGACCGAAACTGAGCAGAATATCCTAAATAAAGTAGATGTAAGACTGACCGAAACTGAGCAGAATATCCTTGAGAAGGTTGACGTAAGAATTGCCGAGATCGAGCAGAAGATGGATGAAAAGATTACACATTCTGAAAATCTGATACTTAGTGAACTTGACAGGGTACAGACACATTTGGAGAAAGACATCGAGAAAACACAGGAAAATCTGGATGAACTGAAACAATTCTACAGAATCGACAGACTGGAAACAGATAACACTTCGCTGCTTTTGAAAATGTATAATGATATGCAAAAAGAAATTGCAGAGATTAAAGCGAAAATAGCATAACCCGGAGTCTCCGAAAGAGTGTAAAGCCTATTGGATCATTAAGGTTTTACACTTTTTTTGTATGTATTTCTTCCATACATAATACGAAAGCAAATGGTGCATAATAATTCCGAACTGCTCGCATACATGGAGGTATTGAGGATTGGAAAAAAATGATTCTTATAATATAGAGAATACAGAGCAAAAGGAGTTCGAGTTAAAAGAAACGGATCAACAGAATGACCAGATTCGTGAGATGGGGCAGGTGACTCTGGACAAGAACCCTGAAAAACACAGAGTAGAACTTCTGACTATTATAGGAGAGGTAGAGGGACATGAGTCTGCACCATCTCAGAGTAAAACCACCAAATATGAACATGTATTGCCGAAACTTGCCATGGTAGAGGACGATAAAGAAATCGAAGGACTTCTGATCCTTCTTAATACCGTAGGCGGAGATGTGGAAGCGGGGCTTGCCATTGCGGAAATGATCGCATCTCTGAGTATTCCAACCGTATCCCTGGTTCTTGGCGGCGGTCACTCAATTGGAGTTCCAATGGCGGTTTCGGCAGATTATTCCTTTGTGGTACCCAGTGCAACGATGGTGATCCATCCGGTACGCTCCAGTGGAATGTTCATTGGTGTTGCCCAGACCTATCGCAACATGGAAAAAATCCAGGACCGGATCACAAATTTTATTGCAAGTCATTCCCATACAACGCAGAAACGACTGGAGGAGCTTATGCTGGACACCACTCAGCTGGTAAAAGATGTAGGAACTATGCTGGAAGGAAAAGAGGCGGTGGAGGAAGGGCTGATCGACGAGGTCGGAGGTATGAAGGAAGCCCTTGCCAAGCTTTATGAACTGATTGATGCCCGTAAGGAGAGGAAGAAAAAAGTAAATCCCTTTCTAAATTAGTCACTTCTTTAACAAATTATGAAAAATCCTGTAGTTTTTCCTTTGATTGTCCTTCCTTTTGTGATATAATACCATAGAATGAGCAGTTTATTTTATTTTATATAGGAGGGACAATCATATGAGCAATACGTGTGGATGTCAGAACAGTGACAACGGATCATTCGCTGAGCTGGCTCCGGTGCTTGAGAAATACGCTAAGGTACCGGGAAGTCTGATCACTATTCTTCAGCAGACTCAGGATATCTACGGCTATCTTTCCATGGATGCGATCAACTACATCGCAGAAAGAACCGGGATCATGCCTGCCAAGATCTATGGTGTGGCAACGTTCTATGCACAGTTCCGCTTACAGCCGATCGGCAAATACCTTATCATGCTCTGCAAAGGTACAGCCTGTCATGTAAATGGTTCTGACATGATCGAGGAGGCTGTTTGCGAACACCTTGGGATCAAAGACGGAGAGACAACAGAAGACGGTCTGTTTACACTGAACAATGTGGCGTGTCTTGGATGCTGTTCTCTGGCTCCTGTTATGATGGTGAAATCAGCAGATGGTGAAGAAACATATGGAAACCTGACCAAATCTTCCGTTAAGAAGATTCTTGACGATTATAAAGCGAAAAACGCATAGGAGGTAGAGATATGAAAGTTGTTGTAGGACAAGGCAGCTGTGGTATTGCTACCGGAGCGAAGAAGACCTCTGATGAGTTTCAGCGCATCGCAGCAGAAAAAAATCTTACAAATGTCGTGATCGACAAAACAGGATGTATCGGTACCTGTTATCTGGAGCCTATCGTTGATGTATATAACGATGAAGGTGCTCTTGAAGCAAGATATGTCAAATGTACAACAGATAAAGTAGAGCGCATCGTGGAAGAACACCTGTTGGGCGGCAAACCGGTGGAAGAATATGTGATCCCGGCTGAGGATGAGGATTTCCTTTCCCAGCAGCAGAGAATTGTTCTCCGCAACTGTGGACAGATCAACCCTGAGAAGATCGAAGAGTACATAGCTACCGGCGGTTATGAGGCGGCACGCAAAGTTATCACATCCATGACTCCGGATGAAGTAATCGAGGAGATCAAGGTTTCCGGACTCCGTGGACGTGGAGGCGCCGGTTTCCCGACATGGTTCAAATGGAATGCCATTAAATCTAACAAAGGCGCACAGAAATATATGGTATGTAATGCAGACGAGGGTGACCCGGGTGCATTCATGGACCGTTCCGTACTTGAGGGCGATCCGCACTCCCTTCTGGAAGGCATGATCATCGGCGGTTTTGCTGCCGGAGCTACAGAAGGTATCATCTACTGCCGTGCTGAGTATCCGCTTGCAATCGCACGTCTGGAGATTGCTATGGCACAGGCCAGAGAAAAAGGCTATTTAGGAAAGAATCTGTTTGGTACAGATTTTAATTTTGATATCCGCATCAAAGCAGGTGCAGGTGCATTCGTATGTGGTGAGGAGACCGCTCTGATCGCTTCTCTGGAAGGCGAGAGAGGTATGCCGCGTCTGAAACCTCCGTTCCCGGCTGCGAAGGGATACTGGAAGCTTCCGACCAACATCAATAACGTAGAAACCTATGCTAACGTTGCATGGATCATTGCAAACGGCGGTCAGGCATTTGCCGACAGAGGTGCCGAGAAGTCCAAAGGCTCCAAGGTATTCGCCCTTGCAGGTAAGATCAAGAAGGGCGGTCTTGTGGAAGTTCCTATGGGAATGACCCTGAAAGAAGTTATCTACAACATCGGCGGCGGAATCAAGAATGATAAAGAATTCAAGGCTGTTCAGATGGGTGGTCCATCCGGCGGATGTATTCCGGCAGAACTGATCGATACTCCGGTTACCTATGAAGATATCAATAAAACAGGTGCTATCGTTGGTTCCGGCGGTATGATCGTTATGGATGAGGATACCTGTATGGTAGATATGGCCCGCTTCTTCCTTGACTTTACTAAGAAAGAATCCTGCGGTAAATGTAACTACTGCCGTATCGGTACCAAGAGAATGCTGGAGATTCTGGAAAGAATCACAAAAGGCGAGGGACGTGACGGAGATATCGAGCTTCTGGAAGAACTGGCAGCAAAGATCAAGGACGGCGCTATGTGCGGACTTGGACAGACTGCTCCGAACCCGGTACTGACTACTCTGAAATACTTCCGCAATGAGTATGAGGATCATATTTACAATCATAAATGTACTGCAAAATCCTGTAAGGCTCTTATTCACTATGAGATCACAGAGGACTGCAAGGGCTGTACCGCCTGTGCAAGACACTGCCCGGTAGGAGCGATCAGCGGCGAGAAGAAACAGCAGCATAAGATCGATCCGGCTATCTGCATTAAGTGCGGCAAGTGTGAAGAATCCTGTAAATTTGGTGCAGTAAAGAGAGTTTAATAGGAGGTATAGACTGTGAATAAATACAGATTAAATATCGACGGAAAAGAGGTCTACGGACTTCCCGGACAGACCATTCTTGATGTCTGCAAAGAGAACGATATTTTTATCCCTACTCTTTGCTATGATGAAAGAACTGAAATCTACGGTGCATGTGGCCTTTGTATGGTAGAAATGGAAGGCAATCCGAAGCTTTGGAAAGCCTGTGCAACAGAGATTGCACCGAATATGATCATCCATACCAATACACCACGCGTTATTGAATCCAGAAAAACAAACCTGGAGCTTCTTCTTTCCAACCACAAAGGCGACTGCCGTCCGCCATGTATGCTTGCCTGTCCGGCAGGAACAGACTGCCAGGGATATGTAGGTCTGATTGCAAACGGCCAGTATGAAGAAGCAATTAAACTGATCAGAGACAACATTCCGCTTCCGGGCGCAATCGGACGTGTCTGTCCTCATCCATGTGAGACAGCCTGCCGTCGCGGTCTGGTAGACGAGCCGATCGCTATCGCAAATCTGAAGAGATTTGCAGCAGATACAGACGAATTCGGCGAAGATCCATTTGTTCCGGAGTGCGAGCCGGATACAGGTAAGAATGTTGCCATCATCGGTGGTGGTCCTTACGGTATCTCCATGGCATATTTCCTTCGTCAGCTTGGTCATGACATTACTATTTATGAGGCAATGCCAAAGCTTGGCGGCATGCTCCGCTATGGTATTCCGGAGTATCGTCTTCCGAAGGAAGTTCTGGATGAAGAAATCACTGTTCTTGAAAAAATGGGTGTTACCATGATCACGAACACCAAGATCGGCGAGGACATCTCTTTTGAAACTATCCGCAGAGATTATGACGCTGTCTGCGTAGGTATCGGTGCATGGGTATCTACCGGTGTCCGCTGCAAAGGCGAGGATGCAGAAGGCGTGATCGGTGGTATCGATTTCCTTCGTAAGGTTGTCCGCAACGAAGACATTGACCTTGGTAAAAATGTTGCTATCGTCGGCGGTGGCAACACAGCTATGGATGCATGCCGTACTGCAGTACGTCTTGGCGCTGACAAGGTTTACAATATTTACAGAAGAACAAAAGACGAGATGCCTGCAGATATGATCGAGATCGAAGAGGCAGAGGAAGAGGGCGTAATTTTCCTGAACCTGACCAATCCTCTTGAGATCATTTCTGATGAAAACGGACATTGCCGTCAGATGGTACTTCAGGTTATGGAGCTTGGTGAGCCGGATGCTTCCGGTCGTCGCGCACCGGTTCCGGTAGAAGGCAAGACAGAAACTATCGATGTAGATACGGTTATCCTGGCTATTGGACAGCGAGTAAACGCAGAGGGAATGAAAGGCGTTGAGCTTACAAGAAAAGGCGGCCTTGTATACGATAAGGATACCTATATGACAGCGCTTCCTGGCGTATTTGCCGGCGGTGACTGCGGTAACGATAAGATTTCCATCGCAGTTGAATCTATCGGCGATGCAAAGAAGAGCTACCTGATCGTAGATGCTTATCTTCGCGGAGAAGAGATCAAATACGAGCCGAACTATTATGTAACCAAGAAGGACGTTACTCCGGCTACTTTTGAAGACCGTGAAAGAATGTGCCGTCCGACTATGGAACAGCTGAATGCAGAAGAAAGAAAAGACAACTTCACAGAGGTTGTATTCGGATATGATGAAGAGCAGGCAGTGGAAGAGGCTCACCGCTGTCTTGAGTGCGGATGTAAGGATTACTTCGAATGTAAACTTATTTCCTACGCAAACATGTACAATGTGGATCCTGACCGTCTGGCAGGAGATATCAATGAAGTGGAATTCCATGATGAGCATCCGTTCATCCTGAGAGATCCAAACAAATGTATCCTCTGCGGACTCTGTGTACGTGCCTGTGACGAGGTTATGGGAGTAGGTGCCCTCGGCCTTGTAAAACGTGGATTTGACACAGTTGTTATGCCTGCACTTGAGCAGCCGCTTTCTGAGACAGGATGTATCTCCTGCGGTCAGTGTGTAAGCGTTTGTCCGACAGGCGCACTTCAGGAAAACCTGACTCTGGAAAAATCTGTTCCGCTTGATACAGATGTTACAGATACTACCTGTGCATACTGTTCTGTTGGATGCTCCATGCATCTGGAGACTTATGGCGATATGCTTGTAAAAGCTGCACCGGACAGAGAGGGCGCTGTCAATAAGGGACTTCTCTGCGGAAGAGGTAAATTTGGCTTTGACTGCTCCGTAATGGAAGGCAAGCTTCTTGAGCCAATGGCAAGAAAAGACGGAGAGCTTACTGAGGTAGATTACCATGAGGCATTTGTCCTTACGACTAAGAAAGCAGAAGCTCTTGCAGCTAAATATGGCAGAAATGCAGTAGCAGTAGCAATTTCTGACAGATATACAAATGAAGAAGCATATGTGATCAAGAGCTTTGCAGATTCTATCGGCGCTAAGACACTTTGCTTTAACAACAGAGAGAACGGACTGGAGAAAGTTCTTGGCGTAAATGCAACACCAAACACCATCAATGAGCTTCTTTCTGCAGAGGTGATCATTTGTGCAGGATTTATTGCAAAAGAAAATCAGATCATCCGTCTGAAACTGAAACAGGCAGCTAAGAACGGTGCCAAAGTTATCCTTGTAAATCCGGAAGGATATGCACAGGATCATATGGGCTTCGTTTATAAGACAGTTGAGACAGACAACAGTCTTGGATTCTTCAAGGGCGTTGCAAAAGCACTGACAGATATGGGCAAAGGCACAGGAGCAGAAGGCTTTGATGCATTCAAGGCTTCTGTAGACAATGCTTCCGTATCCGAAGAAGCAAAAGAGGTTGCAGAGCTGTATGCAAATGCCAAGAAAGCAATGATCGTATTCCAGCAGAACGTTGTAACTACTGAGGCTGCAGCACTTCTGGGTGACATCGCAGTTGTTTCCGGCCATATCGGAAAAGCCCGTGACGGTATCCTTATGCTGAAAGCAAAGAACAACAGCCAGGGTATTATCGATCTGGGCATCACTGCAGGTGCAGAAGCAATGGAAGGCGTAAAAGCACTTCTGGTATTTGGAGAAGATCCGGATCCGGCACTTCTCAAAGAGCTGGTATTCCTGATGGTTTGCGATACTCATATGACAGAGGCAGCTAAACTTGCTGATGTTGTAATTCCGGGAACCGGATTTGCATCTACATATGGTACCTTCACAAACACAGAGCGCAGACTTCAGGTGGTAGAACAGGCTATCGAAGAAGATGTTGTATTCTCCAACTGGGAAGTTGCAGCAGAGCTGGCTCATGTATATGAAGTGGAAATGCCATTTGATGATATCGAAGATATCTCTGATGAAATGAACGATAAACTTCCTGTTTACCGTTATGCAGAAATGGGCGAGATATACGGCGGAGTTCTTGCATGTGAAAATGCGAAACTGGTTGCTGTAGAAGATGCAGCATTTGTTGCACCGCTTCGCTCTACAGATCATCTTATGAATATGATCGATGCAAGATTACCTCATGCAAACTAAATAACATAAGAATTAAGAGGCCGGAGTTTTCCGGTCTCTTTTTATCGCTCACATGTTCGATTTTTTGCGCGCTCTCTTGTAACTTTTTTTGAAGTATGCTATACTGATTTCGTTCAGCGGTCTTTTTCGCTGATTTAGGGAAAACTGACGAAAGAAAAGGATAAATTTATGATCGTATTATATGTGATTTTACTGGCAGTGGTGCAGGGGATTCTGGAATTCCTTCCGGTAAGCAGTTTTGGACATCTCTGTATTATCCAGGATCTTCTGGGAATGGAGAGAGGTCCTGGTATTCTGCTGGAAACTATGCTGCATTTTGGTACTCTTGCAGCCGTGATCCTGACTTTCCGCAAAGACATCATACGGATTTGTCTGGAATCACTGGAAATGCTTTCCGATCTGATTGGCAACCTGTCTCTTTATATTCATAACAAAAGAACCGGAGACCGGCTTCATTACACAAAGATCATCAGCAATACCTATAAGAAATTTGCCGTTCTGATCTGGGTTTCCATGATCCCGACTGCATTACTGGGATATACTGCACGCAGACTTGCTGCGCTTGCATCTGAATCAAGGCTGATTCCGGGTGCCGGGATTCTTATTACAGGAATTCTTCTTCTTGTAGTAGATTTCAGCCGGGCAGGCGGTAAAAAAGCAGCCCGGGATGCAGATTTTGACAATGCAATGTGGATTGGCATCTGTCAGGGAGTCTCTGTATTTCCGGGACTTTCCAGAACCGGTCTGACGATCAGCGCCGGACTTATGGGCGGACTGACACGAACCTTTGCGGTAAAGTATTCATATATTCTTTCTGTACCGGCCATTATCGGAGCCCTTATTATGGAACTGGGGCAGTTTGGCTCACAGGATATGACAATCGGACTGGGATTTACTTATGTACTTGGCATGATCGTTTCCGGCATTGTGGCATATTTCACCTGCCGGACACTGCTCAGACTGGTAAATCATATCCGGTTTCGGTATTTTGCATATTGTTGCTTCATTATCGGTTTTGTTACACTGATCAGTAATTATGCTTTATAATAGAAGTTTATTAGGAGGGATGCCTGAATATGGCAGCAGCAAAAAATCAAAAAGGAAAACGGGCAGCCACGAAAACAACAGGAAAAACAAATTCCGGCAGAAGAACAACTTCTGCGAAGAGAACAGCTTCCAATAAAAAAACAGCAGCTCAGAAAAAAGGAGTGACCAGCGGTTTTCAGACTGAGATCATTCTTCTGATCATTCTGGCAGCATCCATGATCCTTGTGATCAGCAATCTGGGACTTGGAGGTGCAGTGGGAGAAACGATCAGTACTGCCTGCTTTGGCGTTATGGGATTGATGGCATATGTGTTTCCGGTTTTTCTTTTTGTGGGAGCAGCATTTCTTTTATCAAATAGACATAACCGGCTTGCATACAAAAAAATCCTGGCTTCAGTGGTCTTTTTTATTTTTATGTGCGGTCTGATTCAGCTTCTGACGGAAGGTTATATTGAAAGCACAAGCTTTTCCGGATATTACAGGTTATCCGCAGATTATCATACCGGAGGAGGTGTGATCGGAGGCGCCATATGTAAATCCACTACCACGGCATTCGGAGTGGCAGGCGGATATATCATTATTATTATGGTTCTGCTGATCTCACTGATTCTGATTACTCAGAGATCATTTTTTGACTTTATTTTTAAGATCTGGGATGGGATTGTAAGTCTGATAAAGGGCGGTCATGAACGTTACATGGAAGGACAGCCGGAGCGTGATCTCAAAAAAGAGATACGAGATCAGGAACGCCGTCAGAAAAGAGAACAGAAACAGGCAGAAAGACTCCGAAAACTTGAAGAAACTCTGGAAGCAGAAAAAAAACAGAGTTTTCTGGAGGGGACCAAGCTGACGCCTCCGGAAGCCCCGAAGGAACCAGCTGTGTCCGAAATTTCGAAGGTATCCGAACTACCGGACTCTTTTTCTGCATCGAAAGTGCCGGAAGCACCGTCAGAAGGTCTATCGCCGCAGCCAACATTTGAAATACACAGGGCAGAGTCTGCTCCGGAGGAGCATATGGTTTCTCCGGTAGATACTTTTGAAGAACTGTCGCCCTCCGCTTCACTGGATTTTGATGAAATGAGTTCTCCGGCGGAGGAATCACCCGCTCCAGAGCCCGTACAGACACGCAAAAATCCAAAGTCTTCAAAGAAAGAAATTGAAAGTGGAATCCAGAATATACAAAAAGAAATATCCGGTCAGAGCACTGTCCCCAAAAAAGAATATCATTATCCGCCTTTAAAGCTTCTGAAACGCGGAAGCGGAAAATCCCAGGGAGATTCTGATGCCCATCTGCGCAAGACAGCCCAGAAGCTTCAGGATACGCTTCATAATTTTGGCGTGAACGTAACTGTCACAAATGTGAGCTGCGGACCTACCGTTACACGATATGAGCTCCAGCCGGAAATGGGGGTAAAGGTCAGCCGTATTGTAAGCCTTGCAGATGATATTAAACTGAATCTGGCTACACCGGATATTCGTATTGAAGCTCCGATTCCGGGTAAAGCAGCTGTGGGCATTGAAGTACCAAACAAAGAAAATCATGCGGTCATGCTCCGGGAGATTTTGCAGTCACAGGAATTTCAGGAAGCAGGATCAAGGCTTTCCTTTGCTGTAGGAAAAGATATCGCAGGAAAACCGGTCGTTACGGATATTGCTAAAATGCCTCATCTGCTTATTGCAGGAGCTACCGGATCCGGTAAATCTGTATGTATCAACACTCTGATCATCAGTATTTTGTATAAAGCCTCTCCAGATGATGTCAAGCTGATCATGATCGATCCGAAGGTGGTTGAATTAAGCGTATATAATGGAATTCCGCATCTGTTCATTCCGGTGGTCACAGATCCCAAAAAAGCCGCAGGCGCTTTGAACTGGGCTGTGACAGAAATGATGAACCGCTACAATACCTTTGCAGAATTCAATGTACGAAATCTGGAAGAATATAATCGTAAAGTAGAAAGTATGAGAGTTCCGGAAGGAGAAACACCTCCTGAAAAAATGCCTCAGATCGTGATCATTGTAGACGAGCTTGCAGACCTTATGATGGTAGCACCCGGGGAGGTGGAAGATGCAATCTGCCGTCTGGCTCAGCTGGCGCGTGCAGCCGGAATCCATCTGATCATTGCCACACAGCGTCCTTCGGTCAATGTCATTACAGGTCTTATCAAAGCGAATATGCCTTCCCGAATCGCCTTTTCCGTCTCATCGGGAGTGGATTCCAGAACGATCCTGGATATGAATGGGGCAGAAAAACTTCTTGGAAAAGGAGATATGCTGTTTTATCCTCAGGGTTATCAAAAACCGGCCAGACTTCAGGGAGCCTTTGTTTCTGACGAAGAAGTAAGCAGTATTGTTGCTTTTCTTGCAGATAAGAATCCTGCGGTGGAGTATAATACGCAGATCGAACAGCAGGTAAATACGGTCAGTCTTGCCGGAGGAACATCGGGAGGGGAGGAACGCGACGTTTATTTTGAAGAATCGGGTAAATTTATCATCGATAAAGAAAAAGCCTCTATCGGAATGCTGCAGCGTATGTTTAAGATCGGATTTAACCGTGCGGCACGGATTATGGACCAGCTTTGCGATGCAGGGGTAGTCGGACCCGAAGAAGGTACGAAGCCCCGTAAGGTACTGATGTCGATGGAGGAATTCCAGAATTATATAGAAGAAAATCTTTAATAAAAAGGGAGCGCCGTAAAACAGAATGGAAATCCGAATTTTATCTGTTGGAAAAATAAAAGAAAAATATCTTACCGCCGGAATTCAGGAGTACGCCAAGCGTCTGGGAAGATACTGCAGGCTTACCTTTTGCAAGGTCGCAGATGAAAAAACACCGGACAAGGCGTCAGATGCCCTGAATGACCAGATCAGGTACATAGAAGGCGAACGTCTTATGAAGCACATTCGGGAGCAGGATTATGTGATTGCTCTTGCAATTGACGGAAATATGCTGGATTCTGTGGAATTGTCACGGAAGCTGGGGCAGCTTGGAGTGGAAGGTAAAAGTTCCATTGCATTTGTGATCGGAGGCTCTCTGGGACTGAGCCCGCAGATCCTTAACAGAGCAGATTTCAGACTCAGTTTTTCAAAAATGACCTTTCCTCATCAGCTGATGCAGATGATCCTGTTGGAACAAATATACAGAGGATACCGCATCCTTAACCATGAGCCCTATCATAAGTAGACCTGATTTTCGGATACAGTTCCGGAAATCCTTAAATAAAAAGGAGGATGATAATTATGGAAACAACCTGTGTAGAAAAAATGAATGGCGGAGAAGGACATGTGCTGATCAAGCGTATTCTCAATGAGGAACAGTTAAACGGCAAATGCAGGCTTTACGCAGAAGTAACTCTGGAACCGGGATGTTCTCTGGGATATCATGAGCACCACGGAGAAAGTGAAACCTATTATATCGTATCCGGAAAAGGAATCTACAGTGACAATGGAGAGCTTCGTATGGTACAGGCAGGTGATATGACTTTTACACCTGATGGAAAGGGCCATGCCATGACCAATTCGGGTGAAGAAAATCTTGTGTTTATGGCTCTCATTATTCTTGACTGATAAAGGAAACATGTTATGGAAGTACAGTTGGATATAAACAGATTTGAGGAATATATTTCCCAATACCCAGTATATGAATATCGTCTGTTGAATGCCAAAGCTGTTCAGGTCAGGGAGCGGGTACGGACTATCTGTACACAGGAATGTGAACGCTACGGTACGACCTGGGCCTGCCCTCCGGCAGTAGGTACCCTTGAGGAATGTGAAAAGCGGATTCATACCTATGATAAAGCTGTTTTTTTCTCCAGCGTAGCAGAGGTTACTGATCTTATGAATATGGAGGAAATGCTTTCCACCAGACGGGAGCATGAGGCGCTGACAGAAAAGGTTGCTTCTTTTTTACGGGGCGAAGGTCTGGAAACCTTCACCCTTTCCACAGAATCCTGCGATATATGTGAGCATTGTGCGTATCTGGATGGAGAGCCATGCAGATATCCGGAGAGGATGCATCCCTGTCTGGAAAGTCATGGGGTTGTTGCTTCAGAAATTGTAGAATCCTGCCAAATGGAATACAATCTTGGAGAAAATACCATTCTCTGGTTTTCCATGATCCTGTTTCGTCAGGCATAACAGAAAAACCTTCGGCATAGATTAATGATAAAAGCCGAAGGTTTTTCTGCCTTTTGCAGTCGACTCAGGGAGGTCTGTGTTTTGGCTTTACAGAAAAACAGAGAACGCTTTAAGGAAAGTTTTGTAACGGCTCTTGAGATCCCAAGAGATCTTGCATATAAAGAAACCATCGTAACTCTTACCGGAAAGGAAAGAGCTGTAATAGAAAATTACAGAAGCATCCTCAGGCTGACAGATACTGAGATTGTTATAAATACTTTTTCAGGAAAACTCACAATTACCGGAAAGCGTCTGGAAATTCCCTGGTTTACAGCAGAAGAAATTGTTGTAAAGGGCTGTATCTGCCGGGTATATCCGGGACAGTAGGAGGTAGAAATGAACAGATTTCTCAGTTTCCTGACGGGATATGTAAAAATAGCTGTCAGAAATGGTCAGACAGAACGTTTTCTGAATCTTTGTATGGCAAAAAAAATCATATTGTGGGAGCTTGCCGGAAGTGAAGCGGAGGGTCTGACCTGTTTTATTACCGTAAAGGATTTTTTTCTCCTGGATTCTGTTCGACGCAAAACAGGTGTACGGATCCATATCCTGGAAAAACATGGTTTGCCGTTCCTGTTTATACAGGGGAAAAAACGCTGGTCTTTCTTTCTGGGAATTTCTTTTTTCTTTCTTCTTCTTTTTTTTCTGTCCGGACGGATCTGGAATATCCACATTGAGGGAAATACAGCAAACAGCAGTCAGGAAATTCTGGAATATCTCAATGAACAGGGAGTCTGTCATGGGATAAAAAAGTCTTCTGTTGACTGCAGCTCCATTGCGGCAGGAATTCGTGGGAATTATCCGGAAACGGCATGGGTATCGGCCAGAATGAAGGGAACACGTCTGATTATTACGATGAAAGAAGGGGATTTTCAAAAGAAAGAGGATATGGGGAAAGATTCGCCCTGTTCTATAATCGCAGAGGAGAGCGGGACTATTGTAAAAATGGTTACAAGAGCCGGAGTTCCGCAAAAAAGACCTGGGGACACCTGTAAAAAAGGAGATGTTCTTGTTCTGGGACGTCTGGAACTGAAAAATGACAGTCAGGAGATCTTTCGTTATGAATATGTACATTCAGATGCAGATATTTACATCCGGAGAAAGTTGTCCTATTATGCGCAGCTTCCTCTGGAATATGAAAAAATCGTCTATCTGGACGGAAGCAGAACAGGAGGCTTTTTCAGGGCAGGAGCTCTCTATTTCCAGTGGGGTGGAAAGGACTGCAGCGGGTGGGACAGGATGCTGGAAGACCATCCCCTGCGTCTGACAGAAAACTTTGTCCTGCCTGTATCTATAGGAAAGATCACATGGAAACCTTACGAAAAAAAGACTGTACTGCGCAGTGAACAGGAAGCAAAAGCAGAAGCTTTTCGTATTCTTCAGAAATTTGAAGAAAAATTAATGGAAAAAGGGGTTCAAATCTTTTCAAATAATGTTAAAATAAAGGTTGATCATAAAATCTGCCAGAGTAAGGGCAGTCTTGAGATCATTGAAAAAATCGGAACGGAAGCTCCTGTAGAAAAGCCGGGGCAGCCGGAAGAAAGGACAACTGAGAATGACTAACGGTATTATCGAACTGCATCTGGAGGTTCCTGCCAATGTGGAGGGAAATGTATTCGGTCAGTTCGACGAACACCTGAAACTGATCGAAAGAACTCTGAATGTCACTCTGATTTCCAGAGACGGCATGCTGAAGATACTGGGAACAGAGAACAGCGCGTCTCAGACAAAGAAGCTGATCAGTGAACTGATCGTTCTGGCGCAGAGGGGAAATACCATTACCAGACAGAATGTAAATTATGCACTGTCGCTTGCAATGGAACAGAGAAATCAGGTTCTTACGGAAATAGATAAAGATTTCATCTGCAATACCATCCAGGGACGCCCTATTAAGCCCAAAACCCTGGGACAGAAGGAATATGTAGAACAGATCCGCAAAAAAATGATTGTTTTTGGCGTAGGTCCGGCAGGAACCGGAAAAACCTATCTTGCCATGGCGATGGCTGTCACGGCATTTCGCAACGAGGAGGTCAGCAGGATCATTCTGACCCGTCCGGCCATAGAAGCAGGTGAAAAGCTGGGGTTTCTGCCCGGTGACCTGCAGAGCAAGGTAGACCCTTATCTGCGTCCTCTTTATGATGCGCTGTATCAGATCATGGGGGCAGACAGCTTTGCAAAAAACATGGAAAGAGGACTGATCGAGGTAGCTCCTCTTGCTTATATGAGAGGGCGTACTCTGGATAATGCTTTTATTATCCTGGATGAAGCACAGAATACCACGCCGGCACAGATGAAAATGTTCCTGACGCGTATCGGCTTTGGTTCCAAGGTTATCATTACCGGCGATGCTTCCCAGAAGGATCTTCCCAGAGACGCGGTTTCCGGTCTTGATGTAGCCATGAAGGTACTGAAGAAAATCGAGGATATCGGATTTTGCCAGCTTACCAGCAAAGACGTTGTGCGTCATCCTCTGGTACAGCAGATCGTGCAGGCATATGATGAATATGAGAAAAAACAGAAGCCGGCGAAGCCACGCGCGCCACGCCGCAGTTAGGAGAGAGTCATGACGATTCAGATCGATTACGAAACAGAGCGCAGGCTTGATATTGATTATACAAAGCTTGCCAATCTTGTAGCTGAACAGATTTTAAAAACAGAGAAATGCCCTTATGAGGTTTCTGTCAATCTGGTACTGACAGATAATGAAGAAATCAAAAATGTAAATACAGAGTTTCGTGGTATACAGGCTCCCACGGATGTTCTGTCTTTTCCCATGATTCCTTTTGAGACACCGGCAGACTATTCGGTAGTGGAGGATCAGGATGAATATTTTGATCTTGATACGGACGAGCTTCTCCTGGGGGATGTGATGATCTCTGTGGACCGGGTCTTTTCCCAGGCAGAGGAATATGGGCACAGTACAGAAAGAGAATTCAGCTTTCTGTTTGCCCACAGTATGCTTCATCTTCTGGGATACGATCACATGGAACCGGAAGAGGCGGCTGTTATGGAGCGTAAGCAGTCGGAAGCTCTGAAAATACTGGGAATCAATCGATAAAAGATAATTGGAGATGCATCATGAATTACCGTGAATTACTGAAAGACAAAAAACGTGTGGTTATCAAGGTAGGTTCTTCCTCTCTGATCCATAAAGAAACCGGAAGACTGGATCTTCGTAAGCTTGAGGTGCTGGTAAGGGAACTCAGTGACCTTCATAATCAGGGGAAGGATGTGGTTCTTGTTACCTCAGGTGCAGTGGCAGTGGGCTCTGCAGCTCTTGGAATGGATGGAAAGCCTAAAGAACTGAAAAAGAAGCAGGCATGCTCTGCAGTGGGACAGGCAAGGCTGATGATGATTTATCAGAAGCTTTTTGCAGAATACAACCAGATGGCGGCGCAGATACTTATGACAAAAAACACCATGGTCAATAATCTGAACCGAATGCACGCAAGAAATACTTTTGAAGAACTGCTTGCTTTGCAGACTATTCCTGTGGTCAATGAAAACGACTCCATATCCAGCTTCGAGCTGGAGGCTCTGGATACCTTTGGCGATAATGATACTCTTTCCGCAGTGATCGCAGCGCTGATCGGAGCGGATCTTCTGATTCTGCTTTCAGATATCGACGGACTGTTTACAGACGATCCCAATACCAATCCGGATGCGGAATTTATTGATACAGTAGAGGCTCTGGACGAAAAGCTTAAACGCATGGGAAAAGGTCCTGGAAGCAAGGTAGGAACCGGCGGAATGGCTACGAAACTTACTGCAGCAGAGATCGCAACTGCAGCAGGAGCCGATATGGTGATCGCTAATGGAAGAGATTTTCATGTGATCCATAAGATCATAGAAGGCCGGAATTATGGCACTCTTTTTGTCGGTAATAAGAAAGAAGAGTTTTATCTGATCGATTATATTGAAAAATTATTATAAAAAGAAAGAGGACTGTAATGGATAATATTAAAATTGACCGTATCAATACGCTGGCGCATAAAGCGAAAAGTGTAGGACTGACAGAAGAAGAAAAAAGAGAGCGGGATGCCCTCAGAAAGGAATATATTGCAACCATCCGTATGAATCTCAGAAATCAGCTGGATAATATTGATATTCAGGAGAAAGACGGAAGTGTTATAAATCTTGGTGAAAAATATGGAAGAAAAGAAAGCCATTAGAAAACAGATTTTTACAGCACGAAAATCCTGTACAGACCGGCAGGTGGAACAGTGGAGCCGGGAGATCACCGGGCGTGTGCTCTCTCTTCCCGAATTCCAAATGGCAGAAAAAATTCTGGTTTACGCAGACTATAATCATGAGGTAATGACAGGTTTTCTGATCAGAGAAGCATGGAAGGCAGGAAAAGAAGTTGCCGTGCCAAAGGTAGACGGAAAAGATATGATTTTTTATAAGCTGACAGATTTCTCCCAGCTGGAACCGGGATATTTTGGTATTCCGGAACCGGTGTGCGGTGAAACAGTTAAATGGGAAGAGGCTCTGATGATCATGCCGGGAGTTGCTTTTGACAGAAAGAATCACCGGGTAGGATATGGCGGCGGTTTTTATGACCGTTATCTGGAAAAACATCCTCAGGTAAAGCGGGTTGCCATTGCCTTTGAATTTCAGATGCTTCCGGAGGTACCCACAGAACCTACGGACATTTCCCCGGAAATTATAGTAACTGAAAAGAATATTTTACGAAGCTGATAACCCGGAGGTGTTTTTATGAATGAAATGCTCATCGAACTTGGAAAACGTGCAAAAGCAGCAGAAGACGCACTTCGCACCATTTCCACAGATAAAAAAAATCAGGTGCTTTCTGCAGTTGCAGATCACCTTGTAGAATCTTCTGAGCTTCTTCTGAAGGCCAATGCAGAGGATGTAAAAAACGGCAGAGCCAATCATATGCCGGAGGGACTTGTGGACAGACTCCTTCTTACAAAAGAACGGATAGAGGGAATGGCCGAGGGACTCCGACAGCTTGTGGGACTGGAGGATCCGGTCGGAGAAGTTACCGGTATGAAGAAACGTCCCAATGGACTTTTGATTGGACAGAAGCGAGTTCCCCTTGGTGTGATCGGGATTATATATGAGGCGCGTCCGAATGTAACAGCCGATGCCTTTGGTCTGTGCTTCAAAACAGGAAACGTGGTAATCCTGAAAGGGGGAAGCGATGCGATCCATTCCAATCAGGCTATCGTAGACTGTATTCGAGAGACTCTGACAGAGCAGGGAATCACACAGGACGCAATACAGCTGATTTCTGATACTTCCAGAGAGACAGCCGGACAGTTTATGAAAATGAACCAGTATGTAGATGTACTGATTCCCCGCGGCGGAAAAGGACTCATCAGAGCAGTGGTGGAACAGAGTACGATTCCGGTTATTGAAACCGGAACAGGAAACTGTCATATTTATGTAGACGAAACAGCTGATCTGGAAATGGCTGCTGATATTATCCTGAATGCAAAGACCCAGAGAGTAGGTGTATGTAATGCCTGTGAATCGCTTCTGGTTCATGACAGTGTAAAGGCAGAGCTGCTTCCCGTTCTCGCCGGAAGACTTCAGGAAAAACATGTACAGCTTCGGGCAGATGAGAATGCACTCCCCCTTATGCCGGGTTCTGTAGCTGCTTCAGAAGATGACTGGGGTACGGAATATCTGGATTACATACTTTCTATTAAGATAGTGTATTCTGTAGAGGAAGCCATTGCACATATTAATAAATATAATACAGGTCATTCAGAAGCAATCATTACAGAAAATTATACACATGCACAGAAATTTCTGGATCAGGTGGATGCGGCAGCGGTTTATGTCAATGCCTCTACACGCTTTACAGACGGATTTGAGTTCGGTTATGGAGCGGAGATCGGAATCAGTACCCAGAAGCTTCATGCCAGAGGGCCTATGGGTCTGCTTGCTCTTACTACTACAAAGTATATTATATATGGAAACGGACAGGTCCGTCCGTAATAAATCAGTTGTCAAAATCAGCAGAGCTCACAGCTGTGTAGTTTGACTTTTTATTCAGTGGTGTGTATAATATTCAACAGAAGTTGTAAATTGAGACAGTGTGGCAGAATATGCCACGGGAGGACATAATGAGAAAAAAACAATTATATGCAATTCTTTTAGCCGGAGCGGTTGCCGCAACCTCTGTTCCATCTGCTGCATTTGCAGCGGAACAGCAGACAGCTGAGACTTCGGCAGAGCTGACAGAAACTGTCGGTGAAGAAGCCGGTGCAGAAGAAGAGGCTGTTCCTGAACAGCCAACAGAAACCCCGGCAGAACCGACAGAGACACCTGCAGAACCGGAAACTCCGGCTCCGGAGCAGCCAACGGAAGCTCCGGCAGAACCGACAGAGACACCTGCAGAGTCGGTGGGGGATCAACAGGAAACTCCCGGAACAACAGAAACCCCTGAGCCTTCTATAACTCCGACGGTAACTGTAACCCCTGAGCCTTCCGAAGAAGGCCCGGTAGAGGGAGAAGATACTGGTGTTTATATCAGTTTTACCGCGGAAGACGGTACAGAAACCAAAAAAGAATATTACAGGACTCTTCAGTATGCAGTAAACGCAGCCCTGAAATATTATCAGGCAGATGATCATGATAAACAGAAAGCCGTAGTTGTTAAGATAGAGAAACAGTTTTTCCTCTCAGATACTGTTCGTATAGAAAATGGTAAGATCCATATTATTGCCACGAAACCTAAAGTTTCTATTGGACGTATCGACCCCTCAGATTCTTCCAGAGTATTTACCGGTGATATGTTTGCTGTAACAGGTAAGGGCAGTGAACTTCAGCTTTCTACAGAAGGAGAAGGAAGCCGGTTTGTGATCAGCGGAGACAATGGAAGCGATGGAGCAGAGGCTTCTGACGGCGCACTGATAAAAGTTGAAAACGAAGCTGCTTTTGGGATGTCAGAAGGAGTTATTCTTACTGCAAACAATACAACTGCAGATGGTGCGGCTATTGATAATAAAAATGGTGGAAGCGTTGTCATTAAGGGCGGTTCTGTTACAGGAAATACCGGAGCCAAAGGCGCTGTTTACACAAACAAGGATATTGCAGTACAGGGAACCGTTTCAATTAAAGATAATACCGGAGCCAATCTTTATCTTGACGGAGATGCGGCAGCTGTAGTAACGGATGTACTGAACAATTCTTCTATTTCTGTTACATCTGCCAAGGCAGCAGATAAAAAAGTCATAGCCAAGGCAGGAACAAAAACAGATGGAACAAATGTAAGTGCAGAAGAGTTTAAAACTGTGCCTGCACAGTTTGCATACGATACAAAAGAATATACAGTAACTGCCGGTACGGATGGTCTGACAGCTGTTCTGAAAAAAGAAGCAACAGCAACGGTAACTCCAAGTCCGAAACCAACCCAAACACCTTCTTTCCTGACATATCAGAGCAAATCTTTGAAATGGGTGGATCATACTACGGCAACGGCGGTAATGAATACAACAAAAGATTGTAAATGGTATTATTATTTTGTAAAAGAAGGTACTTCTACAGAGAAGATTAAGAAACTTTACAGTTCAAAAAAAGCAACTAATAAAGCCAAAGCGAATACGAAATTCACTGTAAAGGCAGAAAAGGTTCCGGAAGAAAATTCCTGGCTGGTTGTTGCAGCAAAACCAACTTCTGGCTCTGCTCAGCTGAGAGTCCTTAAACTTAATGCTAAGACACGTCCGGAGGTTCCTGTAGTAACTCCTTCTGTTACAACCCGGGCACCACGTAAATACAAAGTGACAGAAAGTAAGGTAACCGGACTGGAGAATCCACTGAAGTTTTTCCCGCGTAAATTCTACGATTTCCAGGTAGTGGGTGCAGGACAGAACGAGAAGGATCCGGTAAGTGGTGATGAAAAATGGATTCCACTGTACTGGTCCATGTCTGTAAACGGCAGTAAGAATACTTCCTGGAGGATTGGCTCCAAGGAGAAGGGTATCCGTAAGGCAGAAACTTACCCACTGTATATCTTCTTTAAGAAACAGACCTTTAATGGTAAGGACTGGGTGGATACAGATGTAGTGGAATATATGAAGACCTCCTTCCGCTCCGCTGAAATCTCAGATGAAGAGTGGAAAGATTATATTGATGATTATAACGCATCAAATCCTGACGATGGTTTGAACTATGATGGTACAAGTGCCGGTTCTGTTGCTGACCTTACTCCGACAGAAGCGGCTTCCGAGCAGGATACCGGTTCTTCTGAAAGAACTGCCGCAGATACCGCCGACCGTACGCCAATTGGCTCCATGAGCACTCTGGCAATGCTTTCTCTGTTGGCAGGCGGCTATGTGATCGTCAGAAAACGTAAAAAAGAAGAAATCTGACAGGAAAAAATTTCCATGACAGATGAAGTCCCCGGAAAGAGACAGGTATAAACGCCTGTCTCTTTTCATATATTTATCCTGGTATCAGCCAAATGCTTTCATACAGCTTTTGTAATCGGGAGGGGAAAAAGAGAACATGACAGAAACAGTCGTTTTTGATTATGAACAGATCTATTATACGCTTTGGGAAACTGCGCGCAGATACAACTCCATCACACAGTTCAGGGTGATCGGAAAAAGCCATGATGAACGGATGATTCCCATGCTTGAAATCGGAGAGGGTGAAGAAACCGTTTTTTGTATCGGAGGGATCAATGGAATGGACAGGCTGATTCCGTCCTGTCTTCTTATGATGGTTCAGGAATACTGCCGGGCCTGGGAATGTAAATGGAAACTGGACGAAATTTATGATGTAAGAGAACTTCTGGGACGATGGAAATTATGCTTTATTCCCATCCTGAATCCGGACGGTTATGAAATTTATGAAAAAGATTATACTGTAATACGAAATCCTGTATATCGACAGATGCTCCGTATGCAGGAAACACCCTGCAGAGAATATTTTTGCAATGCCAGGGGAATGAACATTCAGAAAAATTTTCCTACAAGCTATTACAGACGATATAGAATCGCCCATGAGCCTGCCAGCGAAAATGAAACAAAAGCATTGATCCGAATTTTACAGGAATATCAGGGAAGGGGCTTTCTTTCTTTTTGTCAGGCGGGAAAAAGAATTGTTTATTATCGGCAGCCACAGTCTTTTGCTTCCAATCAGAAGAGCACACTTTTTGCCAGACAAATTCAGAAACAGTCGGGGTTTCTGACAGAACGCTTTACTGTGGACAGGCGTCCGGGCAGAAATGAAGGTGCCGGTGAAGGAACCCCGGAACGCTTTTTTGCAGAAATTATGCATCAGCCCTCCTTCCGCATAGAATTGCCTGTTTCCTCTTATTTTCAGATCCATACCATTCCTCTGGAATATCTTTTTTCTCTGGGAGAATGATAAGTGAGAATAAGTTTTGACAGTCCGTCTCTTTTCCTGTATCATATAAGGTTGAAAAGAAATGAATAAGGAGTATATACATTTATGATAAACAAAGAAAACAATCAGGATGAAACTGCGCGCCAGCGTTCTTTTATTGCCCTTGCAGGGGCTTTGACCCAACAGAAGATCCAGACTCTCGGACGTCCTCTTACTTACTGTCTGACTACCTTTGGCTGTCAGATGAATGAAAAGCAGTCCGAGGCAGTAGCCGGGATCATGGATGAGATCGGTTACGTCCGCCAGGACAGCGAGGAAGCAGATGTTGTTATTTATAATACCTGTACCGTCCGGGAAAATGCCAATCTTAAGGTTTACGGACGCCTTGGACACCTGCACAGCCTGAAGGATAAAAATCCGGATATGAAGATCATTCTTTTTGGCTGCATGATGCAGGAACCACATGTAGTAGAAAAAATTAAAAAAACATATTCCTTTGTAAACCTGGTATTTGGAACCCACAATATTTTTAAATTTGCAGAATTATTCTATGAAATGCTTCTTTCAGATATGCAGCTGATCGATATCTGGGAAGGTACCGATCAGATCGTGGAGGATCTTCCTACCGAACGGAATTATACCTTTAAATCCGGTGTAAATATCATGTTCGGATGCAATAATTTCTGCAGCTACTGTATTGTTCCTTATGTAAGAGGACGAGAGAGAAGCCGACAGCCGGAAGCAATTATAAAAGAGATCAAAAATCTTGTGGCAGATGGTGTTTCTGAAGTTATGCTTCTTGGCCAGAATGTAAACTCCTATGGCAAAACTCTGGAGACTCCGGTGACCTTTGCCCAGCTTCTGACTATGCTGGAGGATATCGAGGGACTGAAGCGGATCCGTTTCATGACTTCTCACCCCAAGGATCTTTCCGATGAACTGATCGAAGTAATGGCTAAGAGCAAAAAGATCTGCCATCATCTTCACCTTCCTCTTCAGTCCGGAAGCAGCCGTGTCCTGAAAGAGATGAACCGCCGTTACGACAAGGAAAAATATCTGAACCTTGTAGAAAAAATCCGCACAGCTGTCCCGGATATTTCTCTGACGACAGATATTATCGTAGGATTCCCGGGAGAAACAGAGGAAGATTTCCAGGAAACCCTTGATGTAGTCAGAAAAGCGGGATATGATACTGCATTTACGTTTATTTATTCCAGAAGAACCGGAACACCTGCTGCGGCAAAAGAAGATCAGATTCCGGAAGACGTGGTAAAAGACCGTTTCAATCGCCTGCTTTCTCTTGTTCAGGAGCAGGGTCGGATCCGTTCTTCCCGTTTTGAGGGAACCGTACAGGAAGTTCTGGTAGAAGAGGAGAGTAAGGAAAAAGGTATTTTTACAGGAAGAACGCAGTATAATCTTCTGGTGCATTTCCCTGCAGATGAAAGCCTTCTTGGAACTTATGTGAATGTAAAACTGGAAGAATGTAAGGGATTTTATTATCTGGGAAGTCTGATTGAATAATCTTTATTTTCTGTCAGGTGAAATACAAAAAAAGGAAAGAGGAGAAAAAATTGAAAAATAACAAATACGAGATTGATATGTGCAGCGGACCCATTATGCCCAGACTGATCTCTTTTTCCATTCCATTGATGTTGTCCGGCATCCTGCAGCTGATGTTTAATACAGTGGATATCGTGGTGGTAGGAAAGTTCAGCGGGAGCCTTGCACTTGCGGCAGTGGGTTCAACCACAGCATTGATCAACGTATTTACCAATCTGTTTATCGGGATTTCTCTTGGAGCAAATGTACTCAGTGCCCGTTTTTATGCCTCCGGCAGGAATAAGGAAATGTCTGAAACCGTACATACTTCCATTGCTCTTGCTCTGATAAGCGGGATCCTTATGGCTCTCGTAGGACTTGTATTTTCCAGAAGTGCATTGGAGCTTATGGGAACTCCGGCAGATGTGATCGACCAGTCTGCACTTTATATACGTATCTATTTTATGGGAATGCCGTTTTTTATGCTGTATAATTATGGGGCAGCCATCCTTCGTTCGGTAGGCGATACGAAACGGCCACTGTTGTTCCTTATTATATCAGGAATTGTAAACGCAGTTCTGAATATGATCCTGGTGATCTGCTTTCATCTGGACGTGGAGGGTGTTGCCATTGCTACGGTGGCAGCACAGATGATCTCCTGTGTACTGGTCGTTCGCTGTCTTTATCGGTCAGAAGGCAGTTATCAGCTCCGTTTTTCCAGACTGACCCTGAAATGGGTTTATCTGAAGCAGATTTTTCAGGTTGGTATTCCGGCAGGTCTGCAGAGCACAGTGATCAATTTTTCCAATGCTTTGCTGCAGTCTTCTGTCAATTCCTTTGGCTCTGTGGCAATGGCAGGATATACCGCTGCCAATAATATTTTTGGTTTTCTTTATGCAGCGGCAAACTCTGTTACCCAGGCATGCATGAGCTTTACCAGTCAGAACTACGGGATCGGTAAATTAAAGAGGATGGACAAAGTTCTGATCAACTGTATGATCCTGACCGTAGGAATCTCTTTAACCCTTGGATGCGGCGCTTATTTCTTCGGACCGGAGCTCCTTAAGATCTATACAGATGAGCCGGAGGTGATTCGCTGTGGAATGGAGATCCTTTCTTTTACCACAGTGCCGTATTTCTTCTGCGGTATCATGGATCTGTTTCCGGGCGCACTGCGTGGAATGGGACATTCAGCAGTACCAATGATCCTTTCCGTGATCGGAACCGTAGGAATGAGAGTCATCTGGATTTTTATGGTCTTTCCTGCACACAGAAGTCTGGAGGTTCTTTTTATTTCCTATCCGGCATCCTGGATCGCAACCATCCTCCTTCAGGTAGCCTGCTTCCTTATTGTGAGAAAAAAAGTTCATCGGACTGTAATGGCATAACAGGGAAACAGTTCGACACAACTGTGAAAAAAGAACAGAGAGAAAGGGACTCTTGTATGGATCTTTATGTAAAGACATCGAAAAAATATGGAGTAATGGAAGCGCCACTCTGGTAGCAGGAAAAAAGGGGATCATGCGAAAAGTCGTGGCTTATGACATGATGGGACAGCCCAATGTGAAAGAATGGCTGAGGGAACACCTTCTGATGATCACAACCGGCTATGCCATCCGAAATGCGATTATAATCTAGTATATTTTTTACAGGAATACCCTGTAATTTTATTGATATTTTAAACAAAATGGAGAGAGGATTATGAATAAAAGAAACATCAGCGGACAGCGTCAGATGGAATTTGTATCAAAATTTGATTTTATCCGGGAAGCGGGAACAGCTGCGGAAAAAAAAGCCGCAGCTCTCATTCGTGAGGAACTTTCCTCTTTTGGGATGGACAGCCATCTGGAAGAGTTCCCTTTCTATACCTGGGAGATCAGAAAAGCACAATTTGTCGTAACAGAGCCTTATTATAAAGAGTATCAGGCAGAAGGTTATATCCGGTGCGGAAATACACCGGAAAAGGGAATTGAAGCAGATTTTATCTATGCGGAAAACGGGGACGAGATCAGCCTTTCCCATGTAAAAGGAAAGATCGTTATGGTAAATGAGATCGTCCGCAAGGATATGTACCTGAAGCTGTTAAAAGCAGGTGCGGCAGGCTTTGTCAGTATCACAGGTACGCCTGTTGATGAAGGAGAAGACCGGATTCCCAGAGCCGCCGGAATTCCACAGAAGCTTTTTGATTCTCTGAATGAGAGCGAACTGATTCAGGGGGTTGGGATTCATTATCTGGATGCTGTGGAAATAGTCACAAAGGGGGCTTCCCGCGCACGTCTTACCTTACTTCAGGAGGAGGTCAGCCGTACTTCCGGAAATGTTGTTGCAAGAATCCCCGGAACAGACCGGGCGGAAGAGATCCTGACCCTGACTGCACACTACGATTCAGTACCTCAGGGGCCGGGAGCCTATGACAATATGGCAGGCGCCGCTATTATTATGGAAATCTGCCGCTATTTCAAAGAACATCAGCCCCGCAGAACACTGGAATTTATCTGGTTCGGAGCAGAAGAAAAAGGTCTTTTGGGAAGCCGGGATTATATCAAAGTTCATGAAAAAGAGCTGGGTGCACATCGGTTTAATATGAACGTAGACCTTGCCGGACAGCTGGTGGGAGGAACTGTGATCGGTGTAACCGGAGATTCTTCCATCTGTTCCGTGCTGACTTATCTTGCCCGGGAAACCGGAATCGGAATGACTACAAAAAACCAGATCTGGGGAAGTGATTCCAATACTTTTGCCTGGAAGGGGATTCCGGCAATGACCTTGAACAGAGACGGTTTTGGCATGCATACCCATTACGATACGGTAGAACTTCTTTCTGCCTGGTCTCTGGAACGCAGCGCACAGCTTCTCTGTCACATTGCAGAAAGTCTTGCCGCGATCGACAGTATGCCATTCCCTCAGGAAATTCCGGAGGAATTCAAAAAACAGCTGGATGAATATTTTGGGGCATAGGCTTTAAAATACCCGGATTTTATGATACACTTACCAGCACAACGAATACGAGGATCCTGCTGAATTAACGCAGAATCCATACAAAGGAGATGTTTTGGCTATGACAGTAACAGAACGGCTTAGCGCCCTTCGTGATCTGATGAAAGAAAAAGGTGTGGACGCTTATCTGGTGCCAACAGATGATTTCCATGCATCAGAGTATGTAGGAGACTATTTTAAATGTAGAAAATATATCACCGGTTTTACCGGATCTGCCGGAAGAGCCGTGATCACCATGGATATGGCAGGGCTTTGGACGGACGGACGCTATTTTATCCAGGCGGCACAGCAGCTGGAGGGAACTACGGTGGAGCTTTTTAAGATGGGCGAACCGGAAGTACCCACCATCCATGAATTTCTGAAAGAAAAGCTTTCAGAAGGAATGTGTCTGGGCTTTGACGGAAGAACCGTAAGTGCAGCAGAAGCAGATGAGCTGAAAGACCTGCTTTCTGACAAAAAGATCCGTTTTTCTGTGGAGGAAGACCTGATTGGAGAAATATGGACAGACCGCCCGGCTCTTTCCTGTGAACCGGTTATGGAACTGGAGGTAAAATGGGCAGGAGAATCCAGAGCAGAGAAATGTGCACGGATCCGCCGGAAAATGAAAGAAAAACAGGCAGATGTTTTTGTTCTTACTTCCCTGGATGACATTGCATGGCTTCTGAACCTCAGAGGCAATGATATCCATTGCTGTCCGGTAGTTCTTTCTTATCTGGTGATGACAGAAGAGGAAGTGCTTCTTTTTGCCAATGAAAAGGCATTTGGACAGGATGTTCTTGAAAATCTGAAAAAAGACGGTGTCACCCTGAAACCGTATAATAACATTTATACTTATGTACAGACGATTCCGGCCGGAAAGACCGTAATCCTTTCCAAGGCAAACGTCAACAGCCGCCTGGTCAGCAACCTTCCGGCTGAGGTAAAGATCCTGGATGAAGAAAACCTTACCCTTCTCCCAAAAGCCATCAAAAACCACACAGAAGTAGAAAATGAACGCATTGCTCATATTA
Organism: uncultured Blautia sp.; assembly: GCA_900541985.1. Classification (GTDB taxonomy): domain Bacteria; phylum Bacillota; class Clostridia; order Lachnospirales; family Lachnospiraceae; genus Blautia_A. The sequence goes on from UQLX01000002.1 coordinate 42,900, forward strand.
AAGACGGTGTGGCTGTAACCAGATTTATCTGCTGGCTGAAACAGAATACAGGAAAAATGGAGATCACAGAGCTCAGTGCAGCAGAGCATCTTTTCCAGCTTCGTAAAGAACAGGAAAACTTCCTGGGCAACAGCTTTGATCCGATTGTTTCCTATGGCGGTCATGCGGCGATGTGTCACTACAGTCCGTCACCGGAGACGGATATTCCTCTGGAGCCAAAGGGACTGGCCCTTTGTGATACCGGCGGACATTATCTGGAGGGAAGTACCGATATCACCCGTACGATCGCCCTTGGTAAACTGACAGAAAAAGAACGAAAATATTTTACTCTTGTGCTGAAGGGTCATCTTCGCTTAAGCGATGCCAGATTCCGTTACGGCTGCTGCGGACAGAACCTGGATTACCTTGCCAGAGAACCGTTGTGGAGGCTGGGAGAGGATTATAATCATGGTACCGGACATGGAGTGGGATATCTTCTGAACATACATGAAGGACCAAACAGTTTCCGCTGGAAATCATCTTCCACAGTTCTGGAAGAGGGTATGATCACCTCCAATGAGCCGGGATACTATGTGGAAAATGAATTCGGTGTCCGTCATGAAAACCTGGTTGTATGCAAAAAAGCAGAAAAGACTGCGTTCGGTCAGTTTATGTGCTTCGAGAACCTGACCATGGTACCTTTTGACCTGGATGCCATTGATCCGGAGCTTCTGGATACCTATGAAAAAGGACTTCTGAATTCCTATCATGCAGAGGTTTATGAGAAGATTTCTCCATACCTTACAGAGGAAGAAAAAGAGTGGCTGAAAAAATATACAAGAGCGGTCTGATCGTTAAAAAGGATTTTGATGTAGACAATAGGGACAGAACTCTTTTTTGGAGTGCTGTCCCTATTTTTGTTTATGTATGTTTACATTTATGTTTCATAAAAATGTCTGCCATATTTACGAAGCTCATCGGTAAGGAGTTTCTTATTTCTCATCAACAGCTGCTTCAATCATATATGGAATATATGCATCAGTCTTGCCATCCTCCAATAGAGCCCGGCATTTCATCACCGGGCTTTATGATCGCTGCTCCGATTCCGGGTTCAAAATGCCTAGACAGTCCTCTTACCATTCCGTTTTATGAATGTGGAGTTCAGCTTACAGACATGGTTTATCTGCAAAGAAAAATGATTCAGTGAAAGGCTTTTCTGATGTGAAATCTCTTTTGAGAAGATCATCGGATTTACGAGCCTCGCGATCTGCCTTCGTAATTCCTTTCGGATCTGAACTGATATGAGAGAACAAAAAGAATTCCAAAGAGAGAACGGCAGTCTTGAAAGCTTTTTTCTATTGTGCTAAAATATATACTCAGTGCCATGCATGATCATTGAAACGATTGGTGATGTTATGGAAAAACAAAAAGGATTTTTGTAAAAATTATGGCGAAACAGAAACCTGATTTTGCAGATCGAGATAAAATTTTAGAGAGAGGTTTTCATACTTGAGTATAAACAAAAACACAAACGAGGAAAAAAACTATCGTAAAAATGTGGTCAAACCAATGCCTGGAGCTTCTGAAAGCCGCACAAACACCGGGATTCCAAGCGATATTAGTGTGTTAAGCCCGATGATGCAGGAATATGTAAAAAAGAAGGAGCAGTATAAGGACTGTATTCTTTTTTACCGCCTTGGTGACTTCTATGAGATGTTTTTTCAGGATGCCCTGACAGTAACAAAAGAACTGGAACTGACGCTGACCGGCAAGGACTGCGGACTGGAAGAAAGGGCCCCCATGTGCGGGGTCCCCTTTCATGCTGCGGAAACCTATATCAACCGTCTGATTGAAAAAGGCTATAAGGTTGCCATCTGTGAACAGGTAGAAGACCCCAAAAAAGCCAGGGGACTGGTGAAACGTGAAGTTATCCGTGTGGTTACACCAGGAACCACACTTGATGCAGCGTCACTGGATGAGTCCAGAAACAACTACCTGATGTCAGTGGTTGCCACAGAAGGCGGTTTTGGCTGTGCTATCGCAGATATTACCACAGGAGACTGTTTCCTGACAGAAGTAGATAAACCACAGAAGCTTCTGGATGAGATCAATAAGTTCGTTCCTGCGGAAATCATATGCAACGATGCTTTTTTTATGAGCGGAGTAGACACAGATGATCTGAAAAACCGTCTGGGAATCTGTGTGTTCCCGCTGGATGCCTGGTATTTTGACGATGGCTTATGTAAACGGACGCTGATGGAACACTTCCATGTAAATGCTCTGGAAGGGCTGGGGATTCAGGATTATGACAGTGGTGTGATCGCCTCCGGCGCACTGTTTCTTTATCTTCAGGAAACACAGAAATCTGCCCTTTCTCATATGGCAGGGATCCGTCCCTATGCGGCAGAAAAATACATGCTGATCGACAGCTCCAGCCGCAGAAATCTGGAGCTGGTCGAAACTCTTCGTGAAAAAAACAAAAGAGGATCTCTCCTCTGGGTACTGGACAAAACAAAAACTGCCATGGGCGCCCGTACCCTTCGTTCTTATGTGGAGCAGCCGCTGATCGATGCGGAGGAGATCAACGAACGTCTGGAAGCCCTGGAAGAGCTGAATCAGAGCCCTATGCTTCGAGATGAGATCCGGGAATATTTAAATCCCATTTATGACCTGGAGCGCCTGATCAGCCGGATCAGCTATCAGTCTGCAAATCCCAGAGACCTGACCGCTTTTTCTTCCTCCCTCGAAATGCTGCCTTATATCCGGCAGATCATAAAGGATTTCAAAAGTCCGCTTTTAACAAAAATCTGTGAGGACATGGATCCGCTGGAGGACATCGCAGAACTGATCAGAAGCGCCATTGTGGAAGAGCCGCCTCTTGCTCAGAAAGACGGCGGGATCATCCGGGAAGGCTATAATTCTGACGTGGATAAATTCCGCCGTTCCCGAACAGACGGCAAAAAGTGGCTGACAGAGCTGGAAGCCAGAGAAAAAGAGCGTACCGGAATCAAAAACCTGAAGATCAAGTATAATCGTGTTTTTGGCTACTCACTGGAAGTTACCAACTCCTTTAAAAATCTGGTTCCGGAAAATTACATCAGGAAGCAGACCCTTACCAACGCAGAGCGTTATATCACACAGGAGCTGAAGGATCTGGAGGATCTGATCCTGGGAGCAGAGGATAAGCTCTACGCTCTGGAATATGAGCTTTTCTGTGAGGTAAGAGACAAGGTAGGGGCAGAGGTTGTCCGTATCCAGAAAACCGCTAAGGCAGTGGCTGCGCTGGATGTATTCGCCTCCCTTGCGCTGGTCGCTCAGAGAAATAATTATGTTCGTCCAAAGATCAATGAAAATGGTGTTCTGGATATCAAGGACGGAAGGCATCCGGTTGTAGAGCAGATGATCGAAAATGATATGTTCATTGCCAATGATACATATCTGGATAATCAGAAAAAAAGAATTTCCATCATTACAGGACCCAATATGGCCGGTAAGTCCACTTATATGCGCCAAACAGCCCTGATCGTACTGATGGCCCAGATTGGAAGTTTTGTTCCGGCAGAGAAGGCAAACATCGGTATTGTGGACCGGATCTTTACCCGGGTTGGAGCTTCTGATGATCTGGCAAGCGGCCAGAGTACCTTTATGGTAGAGATGACGGAGGTTGCAAATATCCTGAGAAATGCCACATCCAGAAGTCTTCTGATCCTGGATGAAATTGGAAGAGGTACCAGTACTTTTGATGGACTTGCCATTGCCTGGGCAGTGATCGAGCATATCAGTGATACGAAGCTCTGTGGGGCAAAAACTCTGTTTGCCACACATTATCACGAGCTGACAGAGCTGGAAGGAAAGATTTCCGGTGTCAACAATTACTGTATTGCGGTTAAAGAAAAAGGAGACGATATTGTATTTCTCCGAAAGATTGTCAAGGGCGGGGCAGATAAAAGCTACGGTATCCAGGTGGCAAGGCTTGCCGGTGTGCCGGATCCGGTGATCCGCCGTGCAAAAGAACTGGTGGAGGAACTGAGTGATGCAGATATTACTGCTGCCGTAAAGGATCTGACTGCTCCAAAGAAGAAGCAGAAGATTGTTTACGATCAGGTTGATATGGCTCAGATGTCACTTTTTGATACGGTTCAGGATAATGACATTGTAGAAGAGATCAAAAATCTGGATATGTCCCATCTGACTCCTATGGAGGCTATGAACATCCTTTATAATCTTCAGAATAAGATACAGAACCGCTGGTAAAGGACAGATGGATAATGGAGGTTTGCTTTGAGAAAAATTGCAGTTTTAGACCAGAATACCATTGATAAGATTGCAGCAGGAGAGGTAGTGGAACGGCCCTCTTCTGTAGTAAAGGAGCTTGTGGAAAATGCCATTGACGCCGGCGCTACGGCTGTCACTGTGGAAATCACGGACGGCGGAAAAAAAATGATCCGCATTACAGACAACGGTGCCGGAATTGAGGCCGGACAGATTCCGCTTGCCTTTCTCCGCCATGCCACCAGTAAGATCGAGAAAGTGGAGGATCTGGAGCAGATCGCATCCCTGGGCTTTCGCGGCGAGGCGCTTTCCAGTATTGCCGCAGTCTCCCAGGTGGAGCTGATCACAAAGACACCTTCTGCTGTCAGCGGTTCCCGCTATATTATTGAAGGCGGTGTCGAACATTCCCTGGAAGAACTTGGAGCACCGGAAGGAACCACCTTTCTGGTGAGAAATCTTTTTTATAATACACCGGCAAGGAGCAAATTCCTGAAATCCGATACCACGGAAGCCAACTATATCCATACCCTGATGGAGCAGCTTGCCCTTTCTCATCCGGAAATTTCCTTTAAATATATCCAGAACCGGCAGGTAAAGCTGCACAGCTCTGGAAATTATAATGTAAAAGATGTGATCTACAGTGTATACGGACGTGACATTGCCAAGGCGCTTCTGGAAGCATCCTTTGAAAATGAGTTTATGAAGATCACAGGTTTTGTAGGAAAACCGGAGATTGCCCGGGGAAACCGCAGTTTCGAGAATTATTATATCAATGGACGATATGTAAAAAACAACATTATTACAAAAGCCATTGAAAATGCATACAAAGGCTTTCTTATGAATCACAAATTCCCGTTTGTTTCTCTTCAGATGGAAATGGAGGGGAATGATCTGGATGTCAATGTTCATCCGGCGAAAAGAGAAGTCCGTTTTGCCAGAGAGCAGGAGGTTTACGAAGCGGTTTACGATACGGTGCGCCGTGCCCTGACAGCCAGAGAAATGATTCCAAAGGTAACTTTTGAAAAGCCGCAGCCGGAGAAAAAGGAAGTTCCGGTAAAGCCAGTCTCTATCCCGGAACCTTTTGAGAAAAAAAGAAGGGAACAGGTGTATGAACGTACTGTAAAGGAAACACCTCCTTCCTATGGAATACCTGCAGCTGAAACGCATATAGAAAAAAAGGTATTTTCCCCATCGGAAGAAACGCTTTTTGAGGGAACCTTGAGGCAGAAACAGCAGGAAGAAGAAAAGCAGGAACTTCCCAAAGAAGAGCCTCCGCAGAAGCTTCCAAAAGCGGAACCGGAAGAACAGCAGCTGGAGCTTTTTGAGGAAAAGCTTCTGGCACCGGAATCCCGGGAGCGGATCCGTCTGATCGGTCAGGTTTTTGACACCTACTGGCTGGCACAGTTTGGTGATGCATTTTATATCATCGATCAGCATGCCGCCCATGAAAAAGTGTATTACGAGCGCTTTGTAAAGAAATTCCGTGAAAATTCAGTTGATTCGCAATATCTGACTCCACCGCTGATCGTCACGCTGAATCTTCAGGAGGAAGAGCTTCTGAAAGCCAACGAAGGGTATTTTCGACAGTTCGGGTTTGAGATTGAGCATTTTGGCGGTAAAGAATACTGTATCAGTGCTGTTCCCTCCAATCTTTATGGACTCAGTGAAGAAGGTCTCTTTCTGGAAATGCTGGATCATCTGGCAGGTGACGGAGACAAAGATGCCCTTGATATATTTGCGTCCAGACTGGCAACCATGGCATGTAAAGCAGCAGTAAAGGGCAATCACCTTATGTCTCCGGCAGAAGCAGAAAAGCTTCTGGACGAACTCCTTACTTTGGACAATCCTTATCATTGTCCTCATGGAAGGCCGACTATCGTTTCCATGACAAAAACAGAACTGGAAAAGAAATTTAAAAGAATTGTTTAGGAGGCTATATGAAAAAGCCATTGATCGTACTGACCGGTCCCACTGCCGTTGGAAAAACAAGTCTTTCTATCGCTTTGGCAAAGGCGGTAAACGGAGAGATCATTTCCGCAGATTCCATGCAGGTTTATCAGAAGATGGACATTGGTTCTGCCAAGATCCGCCCGGAGGAGATGGACGGAGTAAAGCATTATCTGGTGGACGTGCTGGATCCCAAAGAGGACTTTCATATTGTGAAATTCCAGCAGATGGCAAAAACTGCCATGGAAAAGATTTATGCCAAGGGAAAGATTCCCATTCTGGTTGGCGGAACCGGGTTTTATATTCAGGCCGTTACAAAGGATATTGATTTCACCCAGGCCCGGCAGGAGGATTCGTACCGCAAAGATCTGGAACTTCTTGCGGAAGAAAAAGGGTCCGAATATCTCCATGAGATGCTGAAAAAGGTGGATCCCAAAAGTGCAGAGGTCATTCACGCCCATAACGTAAAGCGTGTGATCCGTGCACTGGAATTTTATCACCAGAACAGAACTCCTATTTCTGCTCACAACGAGGAACAGAAACAAAACGAAAGTCCCTATGCGCTTGCCTATTTCGTGCTGAACATGCCAAGAGAACTGCTCTATCAGAGGATCGACCTCCGTGTGGATCAGATGCTGGAGGAGGGTCTTCTGGAAGAGGTGAAAGCGCTGCAAAAGGAGGGGTGCCATCGGGGAATGGTATCCATGCAGGGACTTGGTTATAAAGAGATTCTGGCATATCTGGAGGGAGAGTATCCTCTGGAAGAAGCAGTCAGAATCCTGAAACGGGATACCCGCCATTTTGCCAAAAGGCAGCTGACCTGGTTCCGAAGAGAATCCGAAGTCGTATGGGTAGACAAAGACAGATTTAACTATGAAGAAGATCAGATACTCGGCTATATGCTGAGTACCTGTAAAGATAAAGGACTGCTCTGAAAACAGTCAAAAAATAAAAACAGATGAGGTAGAAAATGAAACAGATGTATGAACAGCTGGGGATTTCGCGGGAAGTTTATGATTTTGGTGCAGAGATTGAGGCATCTCTGAAAGAACGTTTTGAAGAATTTGACAGAAAAGCAGAATATAACCAGATGAAGGTTCTGCTTGCCATGCAGAAAAATAAAGTCAGCTCTGAATGTTTTAACGGAAGCTCCGGTTATGGCTATGATGATTTCGGACGTGATACTCTGGAAAAGGTCTATGCAGATACCTTCCATACAGAGGCCTGTCTGGTACGTCCTCAGATTGCCTGTGGTACACATGCTCTTGCTATTGCTCTTTTTGGAAATCTCCGTCCGGGGGATGAGCTTCTGGCTCCTGCAGGAAAGCCATACGATACTCTGGAAGAGGTAATCGGTATCCGTCCGGCCAAAGGTTCTCTTGCGGAATATGGCGTTACTTATCGTCAGGTGGATCTGAAAGAGGACGGAACCTTTGATTATGACAGGATCCGCGAAGCCATCAATGAAAAAACAAAGCTTGTGGAGATCCAGCGCTCCAAGGGTTATCAGACAAGACCTTCTTTTTCCGTACAGCAGATCGGAGAACTGATTGCATTTGTAAAAAGTATTAAGCCGGATGTGATCTGTATGGTAGATAACTGCTACGGAGAATTTGTAGATACAGTAGAGCCAAGTGATGTAGGGGCAGATATGATTGTCGGTTCCCTGATCAAAAACCCCGGCGGCGGACTGGCTCCCATCGGCGGATACATTGCAGGAACAAAAGAATGTGTGGAAAATGCAGCCACCCGTATGACCTGTCCTGGTCTTGGTATGGAAGTGGGCGCATCTCTTGGAGTGAACCGTTCTTTTTATCAGGGCTTTTTCCTGGCACCTATGGTAACAAAGGGGGCGGTAAAGGGAGCGGTCTTTGCGGCGAATATTTATGAAAAGCTTGGTTTCCCGGTAATCCCAAACGGTCAGGAGCCAAGACAGGATATCATCCAGGCAGTAACTTTAAATTCTCCGGAACGTGTTGTTGCATTCTGTAAAGGAATCCAGGCAGCTGCTCCGGTAGACTCTTATGTGGATCCGGAACCCTGGGACATGCCGGGCTATGACAGCGAGGTGATCATGGCAGCCGGTGCTTTTGTTCAGGGATCTTCCATAGAGCTTTCTGCGGATGGACCTATGAAGCCGCCATACGCAGTTTATTTCCAGGGAGGACTTACCTGGGAACATGCCAAACTTGGTATTCTTATGTCTGTACAGAAGCTTCTGGATAAAAACCTGATCACATTGCCGTAATCTTGTTGCAGGTACAGAGAGATAAAATAATCATTCATTTGTTTCAGGAGGTACTGCCATGCAAGAGCAAGCGAAAAAAAAGAAAAAACAGGCTCCGGATCCTCGACATTCTGTGATCGTGGTTGGCGGCGGGGCAGCAGGACTTATGGCCGCTGTTCAGGCAGCACAGCAGGGTGCTTCTGTTACGATTCTGGAGCACAATGAAAAAACAGGACGTAAGATCTGTGTGACCGGAAACGGTCACTGCAATCTTACTAATCTCAATCAGTATAAAGAGGCATACCGGGGAGAAGAACCTGAATTTGTCAGAGAAATCTTCCGTCAGTTTTCTGTAAAGGATACGCTGGATTTTTTTGAAGAGATCGGAATCCTTACCGTTGAAAAAAAAAGCTGGCTGTATCCGAGAAGCGGACAGGCAAAATCCGTATCTGAGCTTCTGGAACTAAAAGCCCGCAGCCTGAAAGTAAAGATTAAAACAAGAGAACATGTAAAAAAAGTTTTTCAAAAAGACGGCCTCTGGCATGTACAGACCGAAGGCTGGACTTATCAGGGGGCAGCCGTGATCCTTGCAAACGGCTCAAAAGCCTCTGCGGTTCCCGGCTCAGACGGAAGCGGCTATGTGATTGCAGAAACACTGGGACATCAGGTGATCCCGCCTCTTCCGGCTCTTCTGGGGCTAAAATGCCGTGACAAAGGGTTTTCTTCCTGGTCCGGTGTACGGACGGAAGGCAGGCTCACCCTTCTGATCGACGGTGTTGCCCGGAAAGAAGAAGAGGGAGAGCTGCAGCTTACGGAATATGGAATTTCCGGTATTCCCGTATTCCAGTTAAGCCGATATGCGGTGAGGGCTTTCAGCCAGAAGAAAAAAGTCGGACTTAAGATCAACTTTTTTCCGGAATATACAGAAGAAACATTACGGACTTTGATAGCAAACAGAAGGAAGTTCTGTCCATACCAGACAGAAACAGAACTATTGACAGGGCTTCTTCCGGATAAGCTGATCAAGGTTCTTCTGAAGCAGAAGGATCCTCTTGGCGCCGCCTGTGATTTTGAACTGGAAGTAACCGGAAGCACTGGCTTTGAGCAGGCGCAGGTCTGCTCCGGAGGGGTAGATACCAGAGAAGTGGATCCGGTGACGCTGGAATCCCGACTTCATAAGGGACTTTTTTTTGCAGGAGAACTTCTTGATATAGACGGAGCATGCGGAGGCTACAATCTCCAGTGGGCATGGTCCAGCGGTGCCGTGGCCGGAATTTACGGAGCAAAGGAGATTATATGATACGGATCAGTCAGTTAAAACTTCCTATTACACATACAGAGTCCGAGCTGAAAAAGAAGATCGCAAAGACTCTTCGCTGCGGCGAAAAATCTTTTTCTTATGAAATTATCCGTCAGTCTCTGGATGCACGCCATAAAGAGGACAAAAAATTTGTCTATACCATAGAGGTATCCATAGAAAATGAGAAAAAGATCCTGCAAAAAGTTCACAATAATAATATTATGTCAACTAATAAGAAGGAATATGTTTTCCCGAAAGCAGGCGATCGGGTGCTTTCTCACCGGCCGGTGATTGTGGGAAGCGGTCCTGCGGGGATTTTCTGTGCATGGTATCTTGCCAGGGCCGGATACCGTCCGCTGGTGCTGGAGCGAGGCGAAGAGGCAGAGAAGCGCCGGGAGACGGTTGACCGGTTCTGGAAAAACGGTGTGCTGGATCCCGAATCCAACGTCCAGTTTGGAGAAGGCGGAGCCGGAACTTTTTCGGATGGAAAATTAAATACCCTGGTAAAGGACTCCTTCGGGCGCAACAGAGAGGTTCTGAAACGTTTTGTAGAAGCGGGCGCGGACCCGGAAATCCTGTATCAGCATAAGCCCCATCTTGGCACAGACGTACTGGTAGATATCGTACAGACTTTGCGGCACCAGATCGAGGAGATGGGCGGAAGCTTCCGTTTCCGCAGCAAGGTTACGGATCTGAAAATTGAAAACGGCCGTCTTACCGGAGTGGAGATCGATCATAAAGAACTCCTTCCGGCTGAAATCTGTGTCCTGGCGATCGGCCACAGTGCCAGAGATACTTTCTTTATGCTGAAGGACAGGGGGCTTACCATGGAACCGAAAGCCTTTGCCCTCGGACTTCGTGTAGAGCATCCGCAGACTCTGATCAATGAGGATCTCTACGGAGAAAAAGAAAACCGGATCCTGGGCGCTGCCAGCTATAAGGTTACCCATACCTGCCGGAACGGAAGAGGAGTGTACTCTTTTTGTATGTGCCCGGGAGGCTATGTGGTAAATGCTTCATCAGAAGAAGGACAGCTGGCAGTAAACGGAATGAGCTATCAGGCCCGTGACGGAAAGAACGCCAACAGTGCAGTGATCGTTACGGTAACTCCGGAGGATTTTCCTCAGGAGGGACCTTTAGGCGGTATTGCTTTTCAGCGGGAGCTGGAGAAAAAAGCATGGCAGCTTGGACAGGGAAAGGTTCCTGTTCAGATGTTTGGGGACTATTGCGGCCATAAGCCCAGCCAAAGCCTTGGAGAAGTTACTCCCTGTATCCGGGGGGAATATGTACTTTCCGATGTGCGCTCCATCCTTCCGATAGAAATCGGAGATTCTATAGAAGAGGGAATCCATGCCTTCGGAAAAAAACTGCCTGGATTTGACAGAGAGGATGCACTTCTCAGCGGGATCGAAAGCAGGACTTCTTCCCCGGTAAGACTGGTCAGGGACAGAGAGGGTCTGTCGAATATTTCCGGAGTCTACCCCTGCGGAGAGGGCGCCGGATATGCCGGGGGAATCACCTCTGCAGCCATGGACGGCATTAAAACAGCAGAATGCATTGCATCCGCATATGTGATGAATTTGTAAAAAAACAAAGGAGAGAGTATACATCTCTCTCTTTTTATGTTAAAATAAAGTTTGATTCTTTCCCGGTCTCTTGCAGAGAATAAAGGGTAAAAGATATGAAACAGACTATGAAAGATCTGCCGGAGTGGGAACGGCCTTACGAAAAATGCATCCGGGAGGGAGAGGGATCCCTCAGTGACAGCGAGCTTCTTTCCGTAATCCTGCGGTGCGGAACCCGCGGCAAAAGTTCTCTGGCTCTGGCAAATGATATACTGAAACACATGCAGGAATCTTCCTATCCCGGACTGCCTGGGATTCTTCACAGTTCTCTTGCGGAACTCGAGAGGATCCATGGTGTGGGCAAGGTGAAGGCGGTTCAGCTGAAATGCATCGGAGAACTTTCGAAAAGAATCTCAGCTGCTGCTGCCCGACCCTCTCTATGCTTCCATCATCCGGACTCCATAGCAGCCTATTATATGGAGCAGCTCCGTCATCAGGAGCAGGAATTGATGATCTGTATGATGCTGGATAATCGAAACCATCTTCTTGCGGAACGGCTGATTTCCAAGGGTACCGTAAATGCCACTCTTGTAACGCCAAGAGAAATCTTTATGGAGGCAGTGCGAAGCCATGCGGTAAGTCTGGTACTGATCCATAATCATCCCGGAGGAGACCCTTCTCCCAGTCTCTGTGATATCGAGGTAACCAGACGTATCTTCCAGTCAGGGGAGCTCCTGGGAATTGCTCTTCTGGATCACATTATCATAGGGGATCACAGATATATCAGCTTTAAAGAAGAGGGACTGATGAAATAAAGGGGCATTTTATGCTGATAAAAAGAACATATGGAATAGACCTTGGAAGCAGTACCATCAAGGTGTATTCTTTTTTGAGAAATAAAAGCTATCTTGAAAAGAACATGATCGCATCCAGAGGACGCAGGATAATTGCCGTGGGCAATGAAGCATACGATATGTTTGAAAAAGCGCCAGCAGACATCGTTGTAAATTCGCCGATGGCTTTTGGCATGGTTGCCAATCTGGAGCTTCAGGAAATCGCACTCTACAGCATGATGACAAAAATTGATACGTTTCTGGGAATGGGCTCTGATATGTATTTTTCGGTTCCCCTGGATATGACAGCTGTAGAAAAAAGAGCTTATTATCATGTGGCAAACGGTCACTGGCTTCGGAAAAACAGAGTTTTTATGGTAGAGGCGCCTGTTGCAGATGCCCTTGCCATGGGAGTAAAGCTGGAAGATAATCCGGGAAGCATGATCGTAAATATCGGGGCGCAGAGTACACAGTTTTCTATTATTGCCGATGGAAAGGTCATTATATCAAAGAAAGTTCCCATTGGCGGGAGACAGATGAATGAGGCAATCTGCAGCGAGATTCGCAAACGCTATAATCTGCAGATCGGCACCCGGACCGGAAAGCGGCTGAAGCTTGCCATGGGACGGCTGAATGACCAGCGTAAGGAGGCCCGTAAGGTTGTGGGAATCGACAGCATCTCCGGACTTCCAAGAGAAGAAATCATTTCCGGTTATGTGGTAAACGCCGGTATCATGAACTGTGTCAATGAGATTGCTGCGGAAATGAAAACCTTTCTGGAAAGAATGCCTCCGCAGATTGCCTACCGTATCTCGGGAGAGGGCATTTATCTGACAGGAGGCAGCACACGGCTTCCTTACATAGACAATTATCTTGCAAGCTACACCGGTTTTTCTTTCCGACTGTCGGATCTTTATGAAACTTCTGCCGTCTGTGGTCTGGAGCGTATCATCCGGGACAGGGAACTGGAAAAATGGGCGCAGCCTGTTAAACAGCGCAAATTATAATTTTTTAGGGGTATGATCCATGAAAAACCTGAAAAAGAAATTTCGATTTCGAATCAAATTAAAAAGCAGACATCTGCTGGTGATCATGACTTTTTTCTGCATCAGCGCCATTGTTGCCACTCTGGCATCCGGAATCACTTCCGCACCTCTGAAGGAGGCTGCCGGACTGATCGTAGTTCCTTTTGAAAAATCGATTTCTGCCATAAGCCGGCAAATCGGAGATTTCCGCAGCAGCTTTCAGGAAAAGGAAGATCTGCTGAAACAGAATAAAGAACTCCGGACAGCGGTAGATACTCTGACGGAACAGAACAATGTGCTGATACAGAATCAGGCAGAACTTGCACGGCTGGAGGAGCTGTATGCTCTGGATGAGGAATATTCCTCTTATCCCAAGGTGGCCGCCCGCATTATCTCCAAGGATCCAGGAAACTGGTATGATACCTTTACGATCAACCGGGGCAGCAATGACGGCATCCGCGTGGACAACAATGTTATTGCCGGTAAGGGACTGGCAGGCATTGTCACTGAAGTAGGATCCACCTGGGCTACCGTCCGCTCCATCATAGATGACAGCAGTAATGTCAGTGCTATGACGGTAAGTACAGATGATACCTGTGTGGTCGGTGGAGATCTGGAACTGATCGATGAGGGCAAACTCCGGTTCAGCCAGCTTTATGACAGGGAGGACAAGGTTTCCATAGGAGAACGTATTGTCACCTCCAATATCAGTGAAAAATATGTAGAAGGTCTGTTTATCGGCTATGTCAGTGAGATTGAACTGGATACCAATAATCTTACAAAAACAGGAACTATTGTAACTCCGGTTGATTTCCAGCATCTTAGGGATGTCTTTGTCATTACGGTAAACAAACAGGATTCCATACAGGGAGAGGGTTCCCGGGAAGGAGCCGAAAAATGAAAAGCAAACTGATCCTTTTTGCTACGATCATTTCCTGCTTTCTGCTGCAGTCTACCGTGATCCACCGGATCGCAATAGGCTCCATCACGCCTAATCTGCTGCTGATCCTGTGCGTTTCCATGGGATTGATGCGCGGACGTAAAAGCGGTATGTGGACAGGCTTTTTCTGTGGGCTCCTGACAGATCTGTTTTTCGGATCCGTACTGGGCTTTTATGCTCTCGTATATATGTATGTCGGCTTTTTCAGCGGCTATGCATATCGTATCTACTATGATGATGATCTGAAAGTCCCCATGCTACTGACGGCAGTCATGGATCTTTTTTATAATCTGGCTGTTTATGGGCTTCAGTTTCTCCTGCGGGGGCGTCTGGGGCTTTTTACCTATCTGTACAGGATCATTATTCCGGAAATTGTATATACGGTATTTCTGACAGTGATCGTATACAGGATCTTCTATTACATTAACCACCATTTTATGAGTCCTGTAAGGAAAGAAAGTGAGTCTATTTGGGTACTAAAATAAAAAAACTGATCAAAAAAATTCAACTGAAAAGAACCACGGTGCTGATTATTGTTTTTGTGCTTCTGTCTTTTATCCTGATCCGTCAGGTCTTTGAGCTTCAGATCATTCAGGGCAAGGATTACATCAGCGAATTTGAAAGCAGGATCACCAAGAAACGTGTTCTCAAAAGTACAAGAGGAAACATTTATGACCGTAACGGAGAGCTTGTGGCCTCCAACGTGCTGTCTTATTCTCTGACCTTTGAGGATAATGGAACATATGAGACCAACAGGGAAAAAAATCTTACCTTAAACGGTGTTGCCTACCAGGTTCTTAAAATACTTGCAGAAAACGGAGACAGTATTTCCGTGGATTTCCATATTATAGTGGATGAAAACGGCAATTATGCTTTTGATGTGGGAGAGGGCTTTACCCTCAGCAGGTTTAAAGCGGATGTCTACGGTCATCCTCTTATTGATGATCTGACTGAGGAAGAGGCCTCCGCCACTGCGGAAGATATGCTCAATTATCTTACCGGAAGCAAGGGGTTTTCCATCATCCTGTATGGAAAAGACGCCTATACCCCACAGGAACTGGAAAAATACGGACTTCCCTCAGAACTTTCCAAACAGGAGGCTCTTGACATGGCGGCAATCCGGTACAAACTGAATACAAACAGCTTTCAGAAGTATATGGCGGCTACCATTGCCACAAATGTCAGTGAAAGCTCTGTCGCAGCAATCATGGAAAACCAGAGTCGTCTTCAGGGAATTGACGTGCTGGAGGATTCTGTACGCCAGTATGTGGATGACGAGAGCATGGGGCCGGTTCTCGGATATACCGGAAAAGCTTCTTCTGATGAGCTGGAAGGACTGAAAAAGAAAAATCCGGCTTACTCAAATGATGCGGTCATCGGAAAAGCCGGCATTGAACAGTATATGGAGCTGGAACTGCAGGGAAAAGACGGTGAGGAAACTGTTACGGTAGACAACCTGGGAAAAGTACTGAAGATCGATGAAGATACGATTGTGCCTCCGGTTGCAGGTAATGACGTTTATATGACCATTGACGCAGACTGGCAGAGCGCCATTTATCAGATTCTGAAACAGCGTGTGGCAGGTGTGCTTTTAACCCGTATTGAAAATACCAAAGAGTTTGACTTTGAGGCTGTCAAGGATGCCAGCCAGATCTCTGTCCCGATTTATGACGTATATAATGCTCTTGTAGCGAACAGCGTGATCGATATCGGCCGTTTTGATGATAAAGAAGCTTCCGATATAGAAAAAAATTTATATGCCAGATTTCAACAAAAGCAGCAGGAAGTTTTTGATACAATAACTAGCAGGCTGACAAGTGAAGATCCGCCTGCCTATAAAGATGAGCCGGAGGAAATCCAGGAGTATCTGTCCTATATCAGTGATACGATCCTCAGGGATACCCTGGGAGTGATCTCAAAGAATGATGTGGACACTTCTGACGCTACCTATCAGGCATGGGCCACAGAGGAGAGTATCAGCCTGAAGGAATATCTGAATTATGCCGCAAGTCAGAACTGGATCGATATTTCCGTAATTTCTCCCAAAGGAGAATATCTGGATTCCTCTGAGATCTATCAGGCTCTGACTGCATATGTTGTGGATTACCTGAAAACGGACTCCGGTTTTTCCAAGCTCCTGTATAAGTATCTTCTTATGAACGATCAGATTTCCGGTCAGGAACTCTGTCTTGTGCTTTATGAGCAGGGAATCCTTTCCAAAGATGACGATGCCTATTCCCGACTGGCAGACGGATCTCTGCCCGCCTACGATTTTATGATAAATAAGATTGCCAATCTTGAGATCGAACCGGCGCAGCTTGCACTGAAGCCCTGTTCAGCCTCTGCTGTTGTTACAGATGTCAATACCGGAAAGGTAGTAGCCTGTGTATCGTATCCGGGCTATGACAATAATCGGCTGAGTAACAATATGGATACGGATTATTATACCAAGCTGTCCCTGGATCTTTCCAGTCCGTTTTTTAACAAGGCTACTCAGCAGACTACCGCTCCCGGTTCCACACTGAAGCTTTTATCTGCAGTGACAGGAATCATGGATAACCTGGTGGAACCGGATACCTATATTGAGTGTACCGGTACCTTTGATCTGGTAACTCCGCCCATCAACTGCTGGAACAAAAGCGGACATGGTTCCCTGGAACTCACAGGAGCCATCGAGCAGTCCTGTAACTATTACTTCAATATGATCGGATTCGAGGCAGGGAAAAATGAAGAAAAGGAATTTTCAGAAAACCTGAGTCTGTCCAGACTGCAGAAATATGCATCAGAATTTGCTCTGGATCAGAATACAGGAATTGAAATTTCAGAAGCATCTCCTCATGTTTCCGACAGCAAGGCGGTTCCTTCCTATATCGGACAGGGAAATCATCTGTACACCACCAGTCAGCTTGCCAGATATGTAACAACTCTGGCAACTTCAGGAACAGTGTATAATCTTTCTCTTCTGGATAAGGTCACTGATTCTCAGGGACAGGTGGTCAAGACCTATGACCCTGTTATCGAAAGAGAAATGGTGGATGTTCCCACCAGCGTATGGCAGGATATACAGGAGGGTATGCGTCGTGTGGTACAGACCCACGAGCAGTTTAACGGACTGGGTGTGGCGCTTTCCGGAAAGACCGGTACCGCGGAGATCGATTATCGCCAGCCGAACCACGGACTTTTTATCGGATATGCACCGTCAGATGCACCTCAGTATTCGGTTGCGGTCCGTATTGCAAATGGTTATTCTTCCGGTAATGCCTGTACCACAGCAAATGATATTATAAAGTACATTTTTGATCTGGCAGAGCCTGAAGAAATCCTTACGGGCTATGCCTCCACCGACGTCAGCAATACATCCAATGACTGATGTGCTGCTGTATGGGGGATACAAAAGAAAAGACCAGAAGTATGGAACATATATCTTTTAGGAGGAATCAGAAACATGGGTGAAGTCATTGTTATTACGTCCGGAAAGGGCGGTGTGGGAAAAACAACAACCGTTGCCAATATCGGTACCGGCCTGGCCATGATGGGGAAAAGGGCAGTTGTAGTAGATACCGATATAGGACTGCGAAATCTGGATGTGGTACTGGGACTTGAAAACAGAATCGTCTACAACCTTGTAGATGTAATCAATGGCAGCTGTCGTCTGAAGCAGGCGCTGATCAGGGACAGGCGTCATCCGGAGCTGTTTCTCCTGCCGTCTGCACAGACAAAGGATAAATCTGCCGTTTCCCCGGAGCAGATGATCAAGCTTACAGACGAACTGCGGGAAGAGTTTGATTATATCCTTCTGGATTGTCCTGCAGGAATTGAACAGGGATTTAAAAATGCCATCGCAGGAGCGGATAAAGCCCTTGTTGTGACCACTCCTGAGGTATCTGCCATCCGGGATGCAGACAGGATCATCGGTCTTCTGGAGGCAAACAGCCTTCGGGATATCCATCTGATCATAAACCGTCTGAGGCCGGATATGATTGCCCGAGGAGATATGATGTCTGTAGATGACGTGATCGAGATCCTTGCTGTGGATCTGATCGGAACGATTCTGGATGATGAACAGATTGTTATTTCTACCAATCAGGGAGAACCACTTTCCGGCAGAAAATCCCAGGCGGAAGAGGAGTACAGGAATATCTGCCGGAGACTTCTGGGAGAAGAGGTTCCTTTTATGGAAATCCGTCAGAAAAAAGGAATGTTCCGCAGACTCAGTAGCATTTTCAAAAAATAGCAGACAAAAAGGAGGGACTTTTCTTTGAAAGTTTTTACACAGAGAAAGGGACGTTCTGCAGGCTATGCCAGAGAGCGGATGAAGCTTCTTCTGGTTTCAGAACGGATCGACTGCTCTCCACAAATGATGAAAATGCTGAAAAACGACCTGATACATACCGTAAAAAAATATATTTCTATTGAGGAATCACAGGTAGTCATCCGTATCACCCAGGAACCGGCTGTTCTCCATGCGGATATTCCTGTGATATCAAAAAAGGAACAAAGGATAAAATGATTAAACAGTATAAGCTACGATTTTACAATTTCAGACTGTTTTTTTTCCTGCTTGTGATCAGCTCCTTCGGTGTCCTCCTTGTAGGGACTGCCCGAAGTGATCTGATGACAAAGCAGTTTGCAGGTGTGCTTATGGGACTTGTGGTAATGGTAATCCTGTCCCTGATCGATTATTCCTGGATCTGTAACTTTCAGTGGATCATGTATGGGGCAAATATTATTCTTCTTTTGATCGTCCGTTTTTTTGGCTCTTCTGCAAATGGCGCCGCAAGATGGATCAATCTGGGTTTTATGCAGTTTCAGCCTACTGAGCTGGCTAAGATCATCATGATTTTGTTTTTCGCCAGGTTTTTTATGGATCATGAAGAGGATCTGAATACTTTCCATACGCTTGCAAAATCAGCCGTGCTGCTGGCTGTTCCTCTTTTTCTGATCCTGGAGCAGCCGGATCTGAAAAACACCATCATGATCACTGCCGTTTTTTGTATCCTGATCTATATTGCCGGATTAAGCTATCGGATCATCGGAGGTATTCTTCTTATTGCACTGCCTTTGATGGCAATTTTTCTCATGATCGTAGTCCAGCCGGAGCAGAAACTGATCAAAGACTATCAGCGAGACCGTATCATGGCTTTTCTTTATCCGGAAAACGAGGAATACAAGGACGATACGCAGCAGCAGGATAATTCTAAAATGGCCATTGCTTCCGGAGAACTGACGGGTAAAAAGCTGTCCGGCAATGAAACGGCTTCTGTTAATGAGGGAAACTTTGTAGCTGAAAACCAGACAGACTTTATTTTTGCTGTGGCAGGAGAGGAGCATGGATTTTTAGGCTGTACAGCGATTATCATTCTTCTGCTTCTGATCTCTCTGGAATGTATCCGTATGGGGCTGAGAGCCAAAGACCTTTCAGGTAAGATCATCTGCTGCGGAATGGGAAGTATTGTGTGTCTTCAGGGCTTTTTGAATATCTGTGTGGCCACCGGTATAGGTCCCAATACAGGTACGCCGCTTCCTTTTGTAAGTTATGGTCTTACTTCCCTTGTCAGCCTTTACATTGGAATGGGACTTGTATTGAATGTAGGACTTCAGAGCAGCGCCTACAATAAAGAAATCCAAAAAACATTAGCAGATAAGAAAGAGGAATATCTATGAAAAAAGAACAGCCATCGGCAGCCGCCCGCAGACGAAACGCTGTCCGTGCAAGAAGATTGAAGCAGCGGCGCAGGAAAAAAATTCTCCGTGCAGTGCTTTTATCCCTGCTTATTCTTGCTGCACTGGCAGCACTTGGACTTCTCGGATTTATCATAAAAGACATACTTTTCAAAGAACCGGTACAGGCGTACAGTACGGCTGATTCATTTTCCGGTTCTCTGTATTCCGGTACAGAAGGCAGGGCAGAACCTTTTGCAGCGGATCTCTGCGTAGTAAGTGAGGACACTCTGATTGATTCTGTAAACCTGGAAGAAGATCAGGAAGGGCTTCTTCTGAATCTGAATGATAAGGAAGTGCTTTATTCCAAAGGCGCTTACACGAAAGTTTATCCTGCAAGTATCACAAAGATCATGACAGCCCTTCTGGCTTTTAAATATGGAAATATGGAGGATACGGTAACTATTACCGAAGAAAATATTACACTGGAGGAAGGTTCTCAGGTGATTGGTTTTCAAACCGGAGATCTGGTAACCATGGACGAGCTTGTGCACGGACTTCTTGTCTATTCCGGAAATGATGCTGCCTCCGCCATTGCCACCCGTATCGGCGGTTCTACAGCAGGCTTTGTAGATATGATGAACAGCTATGCTGCTGAACTTGGGTGTACCGGAACTCACTTTACCAATCCTCACGGACTCCAGGACGAAAACCATTATACTACCCCCTACGATATCTATCTTATGCTGAAGGAAGCACTGAAGTATCCGGAGTTTACAGAAATCACGCAGTTGGGTTCCTACACGATTTCCTATAAAAGAAGTTGGGGAGAAGAAGTAAATACCGCCCTCCTGGCTACAGATCATTACCTTACCGGGGAAGCCAGCGCCCCAAAGGGAATTACTGTTCTTGGGGGAAAAACAGGAACTACCAGCGATGCCGGAAACTGTCTGGCTCTTCTTTCCCAGAATGCCTACGGTAAGCCCTATGTTTCCATCGTAATGGGTGCTTCTACCAAGGAACTTCTTTATCAGCAAATGAGTGCTCTGCTGGAAAATGCCAATATGGAATAATTCTGATGATATGAATAAAAACTGTTTTGCTTTTCGGCAGAACAGTTTTTATTTTTATAATCAAAATATTTGAATTGACAAATATCTCCATCCGTATTATGATAGTTTCAATGATATAGTATTTAAAACTATATCATAAATTATAGAATACTAAATGGAGAAAAATATGAACGTTAAAATTATCACAGATTCCGCTTCCAATATGCTTGCTCTGGATGGAGTACCCTTTGCATCGGTTCCTTTAAGAATTGTCACTGATCAAAAAGAATATATAGATCATACAGAACTGGATGTTCAGCAGATGGTTCAGGAGCTTCATTCTTATTCCGGCAGATCTCAGACTGCATGTCCGGGAATGGGTGACTGGCTTCAGGCATTTGAAGATTATGAAAGAATCTTTTGTGTTACCATTATCAGCCGTCTTTCCGGGAGCTATAATGCGGCAATGGCAGCCAAAAGAGAGTATGAAGAATCTCATCCCGGCAGAAAGGTGTTTGTCCTGGATTCCTATTCTGCCGGTCCGGAAATGAAGCTTCTTCTGAATGAACTGAAAGAGATGGTGCTGGAAGGAAAAGATTTCGATACAATCTGCAGGGAGATCCAGGAATACAAAAACCAGCATACTTCTCTGGTATTTTCTCTCCAGTCCCTCCGAAATCTGGCAAATAACGGACGAGTCAGCCCAGCTGCTGCAAAGATCTGTGGTATCGTTGGAATACGAGTAGTAGGAGATGTCAATGAAGAAGGACTTCATCCTACTGATAAATGCAGAGGTGAGAAAAAAGCCATTTCAGAACTTTTACGCAATATGAAACGTCTGGGCTATCATGGAAAAAGAGTGCTGATTGATCACTGTTATAATGAAAATGGAGCCATGCAGCTTAAAGATCTGATTCAGAAAGAATACCCTCAGGCAGAAATTTCTGTTAATAAAACCCGCGGACTTTGCAGCTTTTATGCTGAAAAGGGCGGGCTTATGGTAGGATTTGAAAGATAAATAGCAGGAATAAGACCGATATCACAGGCGCTTTGCGGAGACATATAATTCCCAAAAGCTCCGGCAAGCGTATCTTGTGATTCTTACAGCTGTAGATCTTTTACAGACAGTCCCTGTTCTGGCTATTATGGGACTTCTTATGACAGTATTTGGAGCAAATTCTGTTACAGTGATCATCGCCATGGTTCTTTATCTCCTTTTACCGGTAGTCAGAAATACCAATACCGGATTAAAAAGTGTGGCGCCTGTCCTGAAAGAAACCGCCGATGCCATGGGGATGAACCGTATCCAGAAGCTACGGATATACAGCCGGAGTAAATGAAATGCTGCTGCAAAGCCAGCTTGGATATGTTCAGTTCCTTCCGGCGCTGCCGAAACAGTGGGAAACCGGATATGTCAGAGGAATTGTTGCTCGCGGTAATTTTGTCATTGATATGGAATGGACCAACGGGACAGCAGACTCCTTTACCATAGCTTCACGGAACGGCGGAACATTTACCGGGGAATACAAAAATCTGGCTGCCTACAAAGTAACCGACTCTCTTGGCAGACCCGTCTCTGTCGAGATCTGTGGCAATGACAGGATTTCTTTTGCCTCCGAACCGGGAGCAATTTATCATATCCAGAAGGCCAAGCACTAAAAAGTATGAAAATTCTAAGAATATGTATAAACATATACAATTCTATAAGGATGAAGTAGAGAGAATCTTTTTATTAATAATCAACAAATTTTACAAAAATAGGGTTGTATTTTTTCTACAAATGCACTATAATTGAAACATATTAATTAAGCATTTTGTTAAAAATTAATATTATATTGTGTCTAAGGAGGAAAACAGGATGGTTGAACTGATCGTAGGAAAGAAAGGCAAGGGTAAAACAAAAGTACTGTTAGACAAAGTGAACGGCGCAATTAAAGACGCAAATGGCAGCATTGTTTACTTAGACAAAAGCACGAAACACATGTATGAACTGAATAATAAAGTTCGTCTGATCGATGTTTCTGTATATCCTATTAAAAATGCGGATGAGTTTGTTGGATTTGTTTGTGGTATCATTTCTCAGGATCACGACCTTGAGCAGATTTATCTGGACAGCTTCCTGACTACAGCGAAACTGGAAGGGCTGGATGCAACTGCTACACTGGAACAGCTGGATGAGATCGGAGAAAAATTCGGCATTTCCTTTATCATCAGTATGTCTCTTGACAAAGAAGAAGTTCCGGCAGAGTTCCAGGATAAAATCGGAACTGCATTATAATCCGGGTATAAAGCAGACAACTACATAAAGAAAAAGCAGGGAACTTTGTAAAAAACAGAGTTCCCTTTTTTAATTTACAAGCGTAAAAGCCAACCGCCCGGAAGCCTCAAGATACATGGAATTTACCATATTCTGGGCGCTGTTGTTCAGACGGTCGATCAATTCCATGATAATGACCCGGCAAACGCTGGTACTGTTCCATATGGTATCTAAAAAGCTGGTTCGACTGATCGCCACGAGAGAAGCATCTTCTAATGCAATGGCAGTATTCGGATATGTGGTATTTGAAAGAATACCCATCTCCCCAAAATATTGCAGTGGTCATTAGACAGAACTGACTGGAGAAAGCTGTATCCTGCTGCTTTTATCAGCCGCAGCTTTATTTGTTTCAGATAGGGTTACCAGGGCGGACAGGAGGAAAAACCGTTATGCCCGGGAACAAAGATAAAAATATGGAACATCCCGTATTGCTGGAGGCATGTGATCTGAGTCTCCAAAGAGGATCGTTTCATCTGAAGGATATTTTTTTTCAGGTTTATTCCAATGAAATACTGGCTATCATCGGAAAAAATGGTGCCGGTAAAACTCTTTTGCTGGAGAGCATAGCCGGGTTTCAGCATATCAGTCAGGGAACGCTTCTGTTTGAAGGCATCAGCCTGAACGAGCTTCCGCTGCATCAGAGGAAAATAGGTTATCTTTATCAGGACTATTGCCTTTTTCCTCATATGTCAGCAAAAGAAAACATTGCCTATGGCTTAAAGTGTAAAAAGGTTCCCAATCTTCTTGATGAGCCTTTTTCAGCCCTGGATCCTGTCACCAAGTACAAAATGCATGAATTGATTCTCAAAATCCACAGGGATTTCTCCTGCACAGTTGTGTTTGTTACACATGATTTTCAGGAGGCAGAAAAGCAGGCTGACAGAATCGGAATATTGTACCATGGACATTTGCGCGGAATTGTACAAAGTGATAAACTATTTGTATCAGAATGGGATTCTGATATTCGGAAATTTCTTGGAAAGGAATAAATGATCGTATGACAAAAGAACAGTTTTATCTCACATTAAAGGAACGTTTCCAGTCCTTACTCCAGGCAGAACAGATTGAAAACGAAACGCTGTCGGTAGCCTGTCGTGCGCTGACTCCGGAGGAAGCCATTGGAAATACAGAACGCAGGGATTTTCCTATCCTTACCGGAAAGGATGTCATGATCCAGGCAGAATACAAGGGAGCCAAAGGGCAGGCTTTTACCGACGCTCCTGCCACATATACAGGAACACTGAAGGATATCCTTAAGATGGATATTTTATCCAATCCTCACGAAAGAAGTATTTTTATTGCGGCTGTAAATGCGGTCATGGCATTTATGGAAAAATGCAAAGGAACCGTTCACTGCCGTAAGGAGGGACCGGAACAATGTGCTCAGGATATGCAGCATTATCTGGAGACCCACTATCCGGAAGTACGAAAGATTGCCCTTATCGGTTATCAGCCGGCTCTTCTGGAAATGCTTTCTAAAAGTAAATATGAAGTACGTGTATTAGATTTAAATCCTGCTAACACAGGACAGGTTCGTTATGGTATACTGGTAGAAGATGGAGCAAAGGCAAAAACCGAAATCATAAACGATTATGCTGATCTGATCCTCTGCACCGGAAGTACTGTCTGTAACGGATCCATTGTGGATTATATAGATACTCCTCAGCAGGTTTTGTTTTTCGGAACAAGCGCTGCAGGCGCAGCTGCTTTGATGGGCTTAAAAAGAGTCTGCTTTGCCCACCTGTATTAAAAAACAAAAGGAAAACCGATCAATTATGGAAGAATTAAAAAACAGCTGTAGTTCCAGCCTTGGAGCTGTAATTATCGCCTCTGGTATCAGTGACCGGAATGGAACGGATCAGGCTCTTTATGAAGTAAAGGGAATGACTCTTGCCAAATATGTGACCGTCAATTTCCGGAGGGCCGGAATCAAGGATTTTGTTATAATCACAGGGGAGCAGAATGACCTTCTGAAAAAGGATTTAAAAGGATATGGAGTTACATTCTTACAGGCAAAAAAAACACGGAATCTGAAATGATGGATTCTGTTAAGCTCGGTCTGAAATATCTGGAAGAGCGATGCGATAAAGTATTCGTCTGCCCGGTTTATGTACCTTTTTTTTCAAAAAGAAACTATTCTGAAACTTTTGGAAAAAAATTCACCTGTGACGATTCCCTCTTATCAGGGAAGAGGCGGGCATCCTGTTCTGCTTACACACAGGATTTTCAAAGATCTCTATGCTTATCGGGGGGAGATGGGGCTAAAGGGATTTATCCAATCTATGGAACAGCCTCCGGAATATGTGGAAACAGACGATCCCGGAATCTCCTACAGTAAAGCATGGACAATGATCCATACAGCCGAAGAGGAGCTTGGACAGGAATTAGTACGGCGGCAGCCCGGAGGAAAAAACGGAGGTACGGCAGAATTAACAGAGACCGGATGGGAACTGATAAAAAAATATGAGCAATTAGAAGCTTCCATTGAAAAATTTGCAGCAAAGGAGTATCAGAGGATCTTTGGAAGATAAACGATCGGATACCTGATAAATAAAAAGGAAGACACATATATGTATCCATTATGGGAAGCATTAAACAACGCAAAAAAATACAGATGGGTAGAGTTATCTCATTCCATGAATAACGACAGCCCTTACTGGGCCGGAATCCCGGAGGGAAACATAGAGCTGGCACAAACATGCTTTGACTGGGGAAATCCCATGCTGGAGTGTCAGATCCAGACATTTAAGTTTCCGGGACAGTTTGGAACCCTTATCCGGAACGGGAGAGGATGGAAGCGAAAACTTCCCCGGCTGGCTCTGTTGCCAGAGTGTGGACCATTACAGAGTAGATATGATAGAATAGAGAAATATTTTATTGAAATACCTGCATAATGGTAGTATAATTATGCCAGATAAATAATATGCAAAATAGGATTCCATGCGTTAAGTGTTCCGTGGATGGGGAGTTGCCACAGAAACGAAAAGTCCGTCTTACGATATGGGATTCGCACCCGTTGCAACACACAGATGCCATACATCTCGATTGTGAAGGGATATAAGAATTATTATTTATTCCAGATGCTCATTCACATCGGGATGTTTTTTGTGTACCTGAATTTATTTTCATGCATTTCTCTGCATCATAAATCCATACCAGAATACTCACATCCCGAAATAATTTTAAGGAGGTAACTGAGTATGATGGATCATGAAAAAATCAAACAGGGCGTACGGCTGATGCTGGAAGGCATTGGGGAAGACATCAGCCGGGAGGGTCTTCTGGAAACGCCTGACCGTATTGCACGTATGTGCGAACAGATTTACGGAGGGCTTTATGAGGATCCCGCTGTCCATCTGAACAAACAATTCCAGGCTGTCAACAATAATATTGTCATTGAAAAAGACATCACCTTTTATTCTGTCTGTGAACATCATCTGCTCCCCTTTTATGGAAAGGCACATGTAGCCTATATTCCGGACAGCAAAGTAGCCGGTCTCAGCAAGCTTGCCCGAACGGTAGAGATTTTTGCCAGAAGACCGCAGATCCAGGAAAATATGACAGCCCAGATCGCAGATGCGCTGGAAAAACATCTGAAACCAAAGGGTGTTATGGTTATGATCGAGGCGGAGCATATGTGTATGACTATGCGCGGAGTACAGAAGCCCGGAAGCAAAACAGTGACCACGATTGTAAGGGGCGTTTTTGCTGAGGATCTTTCTTTGCAGCAGACATTTCTGCAGATGGTAAAATAAGTTATGGAACGGATACAAAAAATACAGAAGCATCCTCTGTTTCAGGAGCTTTTTGAAAAGCTGCAGCAGTTAGAAAAGGACAGACCCTTTTGCCGCCATACCATGGAGCATTTTCTGGATGTAGCCAGACTGATGTATATCTATGATCTGGAAGATGGGGCCTCCATTCCGAAAGAGGTCATCTATGCAGCGGCGCTGCTCCATGATCTTGGAAGATATGAGCAGCTTACCAGAGGTACCCCCCATGATATTGCCGGTTCCGAAGCTGCAGAGCTTATCATGAAGGACTGTGAATTTCAGACAGAAGAGATTGAGGCTGTAAAAAAAGCAATCCTCGGTCACCGGGATGCTGCAAGTCTTTCCAGTGATCTTCCTCTGACTGCATATCTGTACCGGGCAGACAAAAAATCACGAAACTGCTTTGCCTGTCCGTCAGAACCGGAGTGTAACTGGCCGGAGGAAAAGAAAAACCTGTGGATAGAATACTGAATATAAAGGAGAAATCGCATGAAGATCGGTAACAGAGAATTTGACGTAAAAAACAAAACCTATATTATGGGAATCCTGAACGTAACACCGGATTCCTTTTCAGACGGAGGGAAGTACAACCACCTGGATGCAGCGCTTTTTCATGCAGAAGAAATGCTTCGCGACGGTGCGGATATCATTGATATCGGAGGAGAATCCACTCGTCCGGGACATACAGTGATCACAGATCAGGAAGAGATTTCCCGCGTGGTTCCTGTGATCGAGGCTGTAAAAAGCCGTTTTGATGTACCGGTTTCTATTGATACCTATAAAGGTGCCGTGACAGAAGCAGCTTTAAAAGCCGGGGCAGACCTTGTCAACGATATCTGGGGCTTTAAGCATGATAAAAAAGCAGCAGAGCTGACTGCAAAGTACAATGCAGCCTGCTGTCTGATGCATAACCGTCATGAGGCAGTATATGAGGATTTTCTCAGTGACCTGGTAACAGACATGGAAGAATGTGTAAGGATCGCAAGAGAAGCAGGTGTTTCTGATGACAGGATCATTCTGGATCCAGGCGTAGGCTTTGGAAAAACCTACGAAATGAATCTGGAAACGATTCATCATGTGGATGTGCTGCATCGTCTGGGATTCCCGATTCTTCTTGGCACGTCACGAAAATCAGTGATCGGACTTACGCTGGATCTTCCGGCAGATCAGCGTGTAGAGGGAACTGTGGCTACCACTGTCATCGGTGTGATGAAAGGCTGCGCCTTTGTCCGTGTTCATGACATCAAAGAAAACAAACGTGCGATCCAGATGACAGAAGCGATTTTAGGGAGATAAAAATGGATAAGATTACGATCGATAAACTGGAGGTATTTGCCAATCACGGCGTTTATCCGGAAGAAAATGTACTGGGACAGAAATTTGTTATTTCTGTTGTCCTTTATACCAGCACCAGAAAAGCAGGTATCACAGATGAGCTTTCCTGTTCCGTCAATTATGGAGAAGTCAGTCATTTCATCCAGAAGTATATGACCGGACATACCTGGAAATTACTGGAATGTGCAGCTGAACAGCTTGCCCAGGCAATCCTTCTGGAATATCCGCTGGTAGCCAGGCTCGACCTGGAGATCCAGAAGCCGTGGGCTCCTGTGGGCCTCCCTTTGAATACAGTTTCGGTAAAGATCACCAGAGGCTGGCATACGGCATATATTGCCCTGGGATCTAATATGGGTGATAAAAAGGCTTATCTGGATATGGCAGTAAAGCGTCTGGATGAAAGAAAAGACTGTCAGGTAAAGGCTGTTTCCGATTTTCTGGTGACAGCGCCTTACGGAGTGAGGGATCAGGATGATTTTCTTAACGGGGCGCTGGAGCTTCAAACAATGCTGGATCCGGAAGAGCTTCTTCTGGCTCTCCACCAGGTTGAACAGGAGGCCAACCGTGTCCGAAAGATCCACTGGGGTCCCCGGACGCTGGATCTGGATATTCTGCTTTATGATGATCTTATTCTGGATACGCCGGAACTTCATATCCCTCATATTGAAATGCAGCTGAGAGATTTTGTGCTGATTCCCATGAATCAGCTGGCTCCATGGAAGCGTCACCCACTGATCGGAAAGACTGTGGAGGAAATGCTTCGGGATCTGAAAAACAAGGACAAATAACCAGATAAATAAAAAAACAACAGAAGGAAAACGATATGAAAAAGAAAAGGCAGGTTACAACAGCTGTGATCCTTACAGCAGTCTGTGTTTTTACAGCCGGTTATCTGTACTGGTGTCATTCCCTGAAGGGGCAGACAATCTGGACAGATGTTACCATCAACGGCATAGCCCTCCAGGGAAAATCAAAAAAAGAAGCAGAAAAGGAAATACAAAAACAGTTTGAAAAAGAATACAAACATGCAGCAATCACCATAACGCTTGCAGATCAGACTTACGAGGCAGATATTTTTCCGGTACTTTCCATAAATGCTTCCGAAGAAATTGAACATGCCTATCAGCCCGGACATGGGAACTGGTATTCCAGAGGTATAGAATGGATCCAGACCCGGAGACAGGAACCTGTTTCAAAAGAAATCCTTCCGGAGATCACATATCCGGAAAGGCTCAGAGATATTCTGGAAGAAACCGGGATTGCCAGGATCAACACCATGGTTGAAACCACCTGGGAACGGGATGCCTCTTCTTTGACGATCCACAAGGGAAAAACAGGGGTGAAGCCGGATATGGATGCTCTGGAAAAGGAGCTTTTGAAAGTTCTTTCCCAACATATATACGAGGCAGAGCTTCCTTGTCCGGAGATCACCGCTTCCCCGAAAACAATACGCCTGCAGCCGTTTTATCATAATGTATATGTAAAAATGAGCAATGCATTTCTGGATGAGACAAATGATTTTGCAATTGTCCCATCTGTGCAGGGCGTTTCCTTTGATGTCGAAAAAGCAGAAAAACAGTTAGAAGAAGCGGAAGAGGACTCTGATCTTAAAATCAGCTTTACGTTCACAGAACCGGAGCTTTCCACGGAGGAGCTGAAATCCATGCTTTACCGGGATATATTGGGAGAGTATACGACCTATGGAGGAGGCTCCCAGGGGCGTGTCACAAATATCCGGCTTGCATGTGACAGCTGCAATGACGTGATCCTGAATCCGGGGGAAACCTTTTCTTATAATGAAGCTGTGGGGGAACGTACTTCCGAAAGAGGATTCCAGTCGGCTCCGGTCATCGCAAACGGCCAGCTGGTACCGGGCATAGGCGGCGGTATCTGCCAGGTTTCTACCACACTTTATGCAGCCTGCCTGAATGCAGGGCTTGAAATTGTGGAGCGGCATCCTCACTCCAAACCTGTTGCCTATGTACCTCATGGCATGGATGCTGCCGTATCCTGGGGAACCTTGGATTATCAGTTCCGGAACAACACCGATTATCCTGTAAAAATCAAAACATTTTATGAAAACGGGGCAATTTCAGCCCAGATCCTTGGAACCGGGAAGCATTAAAGAGGGAGGACATCAGTCCTCCCTTAATCTTACTGCAGTTGCCGCCTGACGCCGTCTGGCATCGTCCAGAGCCGCATAATGTTTTTTGGTCGTATTTACATCCCTGTGCCCGAGAACGTCCGCTACAAGGTAAATATCACCGGTTTCCTGGTAAAGAGCCGTACCATAGGTACTGCGCAGCTTATGAGGAGTAATCTTTTTTGTGGTAGTGATCTCTCTGGCATATTTTTTTACCAGGTTTTCGATGGCCTGCACCCCGATACGTTTTCTCTGTGCTGAGTAGAAGAGTGCGTGTTCATGGCCGGAGAGGGGAGTGATATTTTCTCTGACCTCCAGATAGTTCCGCAGAGCCTTTTCTACCTCAGGGCCGAAATAAACAACCATTTCATTTCCGCCTTTTCGGGTGACCTTGATTCCATTATTTTTAAAATCCACATCCTCAATATCAAGACCTACACATTCAGAAACACGGATTCCCGTACCAAGAAGCAGGGTCACGATAGCAAGATCCCTTTCTTTGTTCTTTTCCCAGAACACACGTTTCTGACCGGTAAAAGTATCTCCGCAATGCTCAATATGATCCAGAAGAAGGGCTACCTCGTCAGCATCCAGCCGTATAATATTTTTTTCATGAATTTTAGGCACATCAACAAGTACGGCAGGGTTTGTTTCAATCATTTCCCTTTTGTAATAATATGCATAAAAACTTCTTAAGGCAGATATTTTTCGTTTCAGCCCAAGCTCGCCGTTTGTTTCCAGCTTATCGGCATTTCGGTTCTGATATACCTTCAGATATTCCTGATATTCCTCAATATCAACCGCCTTGACCTGATCCAAGATCTGAACCGTAAGATCCGTCATGGTTTTTTCCTTTAAAGACGGATTGGTTTCCAGAAGAAATTGAAAAAAGATCCGGATATCATAAGCATAGGAAATTCTTGTTTTTGTTGTGGTTGTCGCATCAATGGCACGAAAATAATCTCTGCAAAAAGGCGGCAGGGTTGCCAGTACCTGACGAAGCCGTAAGGTATTTTCTATATCGGTATGTTCATGATAGGTCTGTTTTTTTTCCATATTTAAAGCTCCTTAAAACGAACAGATTTTCGTGTTTATTTGGTGATTATACCACAGAAGTGGTTCTTTTGTCTACATCTATATGAAAAACTCGGGTTTGTCGTATAGATGTAGATTGGTAAATAAACCGGTCTCTCGTAAAAACTCTTAAAGAATATGCTCATCCAATAATATGGTAAATGGCCCGTCGTTGATCAGGGATACCTTCATGTCTGCTCCAAACACTCCATGCTGTACCACAGGAACCGTTTTCTGAGCCTCCCGGATCATATATTCATAAAGTTCCTCCGCCATTTTCGGTTCTCCAGCCTCAATAAAGCTTGGGCGGTTCCCCTTTTTACAGTTGGCATATAATGTAAACTGTGAAACAAAAAGAATTTCTCCGTCTACATCCTTCAATGAAAGGTTTGTTTTGCCGTTTTCATCCTCAAAAATCCGCAGTCCCAAAAGCTTTTTCAGGTATTTATCTGCAATTTCCCGGTTATCTTCTCTTCCTGCTCCCACAAATACAAGAAGTCCTTTTCCAATCTTTCCTGTTGTCTCTCCGTCCACAGTCACTTCTGCCTGCAGCACTCTCTGAACAAATAATTTCATTGTCTTTTTCCTCCGATTATCCTGAAAATGCCGGGGAAACAGTCCATACTGCCCACCCGGCATAAAATGTGTCTGATTATTATTTTTTCTTTGCGGCATCAAAAATCTGAACCGCATCAATGATCACCTTTGCAGCATTCTCAAGTCCCAGCTTGCCACTGTCAATGCAAAGGTTGTAATCCTTGGCAGAACCCCATTTTTTATTGGTATAATAATTGTAATAGCTGGCTCTGCTCTTGTCTGTTTTGTTGATCACATCCCTGGCTTCCTTGTCGCTTTTTCCGTACTTGGAAGCGATCCTGCGGATTCTTACATCCAGATCCGCGTGGATGAAAATGCTGAAGCAGTCCGGCCAGTCAGAAAGCGCGTAATCCGCGCAGCGGCCCACCATAACACAGGGTCCCTCACCGGCAAGCTTCTTGATGGCATCAAACTGAGCAAGAAAAATCTTGTGGTTCATAGGCATATCATCGAATCCTGCGGAAGAATAGCCAAAGGAATACGTATCCATGACCAGTGAATATAAAAAGCTGTTAGTTGGTTTTTCATCATGATGCTCAAACAGTTCCTTGCAGATGCCGCTGTCGTTTGCAGCATGCTCCAGCAGCTCCTTATCGTAACATTTAATGCCGAAATATTTGGCAACTTCCTGTCCGATCTGCCTTCCTCCACTGCCGTACTCTCTTCCAATAGTGATAATTGAACTTGTAGTATTACTCATAAGCTGTACACTCCCTTCCGCCAATGTATTTCTAACACATATTATACATTATTTCCCAGGGATTGCAAACTATTTTCTTAATTTTTCTAATAACTTCAAAAAATATTCAGGCAAAGGGACCTCAAATTCCATATATTCCCCGGTTACCGGATGGCGGAATCCAAGAATCATGGCGTGAAGAGCCTGTCCCTGCAGATGAAACGGATCCTTCTGGGATCCATATAACGTATCTCCCAGAAGAGGATGCCCGATACTTGCCATGTGTACGCGGATCTGATGGGTACGTCCTGTTTCCAGACGACATTCCACATAAGTATATTTTCCAAAACGCTCCAGAACTCTGTAATGAGTCACAGCATCTTTCCCGTTTTTGTAATTGACAGCCATTTTTTTCCGGTCAACAGGGTGACGTCCGATCGGCTCTTCCACAGTGCCCTCATCTTCCTTCAGATTTCCCTGTACGACAGCCCGATAGCGTCTTTTAATGGAATGTTCCTTCAGCTGTTCTGCAAGGTCTCTGTGAACCGAATCCTCCTTACAGACCAAAAGAGCTCCTGTGGTATCCTTATCAATCCTGTGGACGATACCGGGACGCAGGACACCGTTGATTCCGGAAAGATGTTCCCCGCAATGTGCCATAACTGCATTTACAAGGGTTCCTCCTGTATGACCTGCTGCCGGATGGACCACCATGCCCTTGGGTTTATTGACTACCAGCACATAATCATCCTCATAAAGAATATCAAGTGGAATCGCTTCCGGTTTGATATCAGGTGTCTCCGGATCCGGAACCTCCAGCCGGACGAAAACGCCCGGCTGAACCTTATAATTGGCCCTGACAGGCATATCCCCTGCAAACACCGCCTGCTCTTTCAAAAGCTTCTGGATATAGGAGCGGGAAAAATCCGGACATTTGTCTGCCAGATACCGGTCGATCCGCACAGGCTCCTGCTCCTTTTCTACTGTAAAATTTATTATATTCATTTTGCGTTCCTTTTCCTTATACGGATAAATTCAAAATCCTCATCCTGATAATAAAAACCAATCAGCAATACAAGAAAGATCCCTCCGCAGACAACAAAAATATCTGCCACATTAAACACCGGAAAATCGATCAGAGAAATATAAATAAAATCCACCACATATCCCAGGACTACACGGTCAATGAAATTTCCCAGTGCACCGGAAGCAAGAACAGCCCCTGTGACCAGTAATGGCAGATAATATCTGTTTTTCGGAATACGGGCATAGAAAAAAGCAAGAGCTGCAAAAAACACCACACATAAAAATACAAACAGCAGCCGCTTTCCCTGAAACATACCAAAGGCCATTCCACGGTTTTCCAGATAGGTCAGCTCCAGAACAGAAGGAATCAGAGAAACGCCCTCTGACCCCTGTAAAATCGTTTTTGCCAGACTTTTTGTCCACTGGTCAAGAACAGTAAGCATAATCACTGCAAAGCTCCACCAGAAGCCACACAGGGCTCTGGAGAATGTATCTGTATTTTTTTTTACTGTCATTGAAGAATCTCCCTGATTCCTTTAAGGATTTCGTCATCAGAAACTGTTCTGTCAATAAAGCTGGTCCCGATTCCTTTCATCAGGATAAATTTGATCTTTCCCTGCTCCATTTTTTTATCATTTTTTGTTGCAGACAGCACTGCCTCCGGATCCAGCCCGGGAACAGATACCGGCAGGTGATAAAGGACGCACCCCATGCGGATCTCCTGATATTCTTCTTCCGTTATCAGTCCCCTGTTTCGCGAGATTGCCGCAGCCGCTATCATTCCGACAGCCACACACTGTCCATGCAGAAGCCGGAAATCCATCAGCTTTTCTACTGCATGTCCCACAGTATGACCCAGATTCAGAAGTGCTCTTTCTCCCTGCTCTCTGGGATCTCTCTCCACAACCCCTGCCTTGATCTCGCAGCAGCGGCGTATCACAGCTGCCATGGCAGCATTATCAAGCGTCTGTATCCTTTCGTGATCCCTGCAAATGGAACGGAATAATTCTCCGTCACAGATCAGCCCTGTTTTCAGTACCTCACCCATCCCACAGGCAAACTCCTCTTTCGGAAGAGTTTTCAGCGTTTCCATATTCATATAGACAAGACGGGGCTGGTAAAAAGCGCCGACCATATTTTTATACTGCTGGAAATCCACACCGGTCTTGCCGCCCACACTGCTGTCCACCTGTGAAAGAAGCGTGGTTGGAATCTGTATAAAATCAATACCCCGGAGATAAGTGGCTGCAGCAAATCCTGTAAGGTCGCCGGTAACACCGCCTCCCAGAGCCGCCAGCAGTCCCTTCCGGTCTACTTTATGTTCGATCAGAAACTGATACAGCTTCTGAACTGTATCAAGATTTTTGTTTGGCTCTCCGGCCTCAAAGACAAAAAGCAATACCTCGGGGGCTGTCAGCTCCAGCGCTTTTCTTACCTGCTCTGCATACAGAGGCGCCACATTGGTATCTGTAACAATGCAGATGGTACGCTGCTCCAGGCCTTCGGCTGCCAGAGCATCCTTCAGTCCCGCAAAGCTGTTCTCAAAATAAATAGGATAATAAAATTCCCCATTTCTTTTTACTTTCAACATGTTTTTTTTCATAATTATTTCCCGTCTTTCTGCGAAAGACACCAATGCGTCATGAAACTGATGCACTGACCTTTCGCTATCTCTCAGATTTAAAACCGTATACTCCTGAGGGTTTTCCTGAATCTCGTCCTGTGAAAGAAGAAAAACTTCCTGATTAGGTGTTGCATTAATATTTAGTTTTTAAAACCAGCTAGTTAGGTGGTTTGTTTGCTATACTCTTCTTTTTAGGGTGCCCTCTACTTTCTTGTTTCACACTTATCCTCCTGTCTGTCATACATACTTCTGCAGTCTGACAGAGATCCTGCCTTTTCTGGTCTTGCCTGAGGTTCCCTCAAAAAGAAACCTGCCCTTTCCTCTCACGGAAACGATATCTCCCTCCCTCGGCTCGTAGCCATTGGACGTGATCAGTTTACCATTTACAAAAACCTGTCCTCCCTCAATAAAAGAAACCATACTGCTTCTGGAGGCCTGAAAGGCAACAGCGATCAGAGCGTCCAGACGGATAGAAGAACAGGTACCGGAAACCAGTTCAAATTCAGGAGCGGGAAGTTCCTGCGGATCTTCTACCAAAGCTGCAAATACCGTTGTATGACGTACCCGACACAGATTCTCTATCAGAAAATCTGCGATCTTCTTGTGACAGAATACCCAGGCCACATGTTCCTGCACAAGAATATCCCCGATTACAGATCTCTCCACACCCAGACCCAGAATTGTTCCAAGATAGTCTCTGTGAGAAAGCGTTTCCGAAAATTTCACCGCTCTGGGCTGAATCTTCAGGCAGCAGACAGGATATTCCCAGGAAAAAACAAGAGCATCAGGATGAAAGGCGATCATCTGACGCTCTGCCTGATCATAACCGCCAAAGCTTTCCATTATCACACCTGGAAGATGAGCTGCCTGACTTTTTACCAGATTTTGTTCGTTTAAATTAAGAAAATCCGAAAAGGTGACAATATCTCTCTGGTAAGAGAGATTTGCCAGTTCCCGGATTCTCTTAATGAAAAAGTCATCTTTTTCCATTGTGTATTAATATCCTGCTCTTACTGACGGAACAGATCCTCCTAAAATATTCTGAAGGTCACCGGTAATGTCCACATTAGAAGGACCCAGCACGAAAATATAACTGGATACTTTCTGCAGGCTTCCTCCCAGGGAATAACATGCACCGGAGGTAAAGTCAATGATTCTCTGTGCCAGTTCCACATCAATTCCCTCGAGGTTCAGGATCACAGTGGAATTATCAACCAGTGTATCTGCAATCTCACGGGTATCTTCCATGGAAGTCGGTTTGATCACACAAACCTCCATATTTACGGAAGAGGAGCTTCTTCTGCTGCTTCTCATAGGTGTGATCTTGGAAGAGGTCTGACGCACCGGTTTTTCCTGTTTCACCGTGCTTACCCTGGAAGCTGTCTTTGCTGTGTATTTCGGTGCAGGCTCTTCTTCCTCGTCATCCAGATCGTCATACTCATCATAGTCATCGGTATCTTTCTTCTTGCCGAATTTCTGGAAAAACTTCTTTACCGGCTTCTCTTCCTGCTCATCATCCAGAAAATCATCATCAGAATCATCCATGATATCGTCATCAAGGAATTCTTCCTCATCATAATCATCATTCAGTTTTACAGCATCCAAAAGTTTATCTAAAACACTCATTTTAATCTCCAATCCTATTCTTTCTCAGCACTGCTGAGCATAATTTCTTTCACCAAAGATCCCTGTACCTACACGAACCATGGTGGAGCCCTCCTGAACAGCGACCTGATAGTCACCTGTCATGCCCATGCTCAAAACACTCATATTAACATTATTAATGTTTTTTGCCTCAATGTCAACACTTAATTTTTTTAATTGTCGAAAAATATCGCGATTTTCTTCCGGATCCTCCACATAGGGGGCAATTGTCATCAGTCCCCGGATCCTGATATGGGGAAATCCCGATACTGTTTCGATCAGTGGAAGTACCTCGTCCATTTTCAAACCGAATTTGCTTTCTTCTTCAGCTACATTCACCTCCAGAAGAATCGGTACCTGTACTTTATGCTTTGCCGCCTCCTGCTCAATAGCTTCTGCCAGACGGAGGGAATCCACGGAATGGATCATGGCAGCCTTATCCACAATATATTTTACCTTATTACGCTGAAGATGCCCGATCATATGCCACTGGATATCCTCCGGAAGCTGCGGATATTTATCCATGATCTCCTGTACCTTGTTTTCTCCAAAACATCGCGCTCCTGCATCATAGGCTTCTCTGAGAAGCGGCACCGGCTTGGTTTTGCTGACAGCGATCAGAGTCACCTCAGAGGGATCACGACCGACTTCTCTGCAGGCCTCCTCGATATTTTTTCTTACCTGCTCCAGATTTTCTCTTATCATTTTTCTGCCTCCAGATCAATATAAAATTTCTTCTTCACTGACTTTATCTGCATTCCGTACAATGTGGTCATAGCGTGAAAGCCCATAGGACGTATTTCTGGATACAATGGCATACTCTTCATTCTGATCCAGCAATTCAATCCTGCGGAATACGGCATATCCCTGATTCGTACAGTATACGCCCTCCAGAACACCTATATCTTTGACTACATACCGGCTCTGGTCGTCCTGACACACGAGTACGTCCCCCTCTTTAAACTTATCCTTATCCACATAATAAATATAGCTGGTCTCCGGTGTTTCCGTTTCCTCTGACTGCTCTTTTGTTTTCTGCAGCGCAGCAGTATCGCTTTTCTCCTCAAACTGCGCATAAATATTCGCAGCTACAAAAGTAGTGGAAGCATTTCCGTTTTCACCGGAGCCCTCCAGTAAAAAACCTGTCTGCTGTGTTTCCTTATTTTCTGTGGCATATTTGGACGGGATCCTGTAAAATTCCTTTGTCACAATAGAAGACAGCGGGATCTTAAGTCCGGTAACCGTATTTGTAACCAGCTCGATCTCCAGAAAACGATCCGATGCATAACGGATCAGCCCTTTATTAAAATCAATCTGCCCATAGGTGTGCCCGTCGATCTCAACAATAGAGAAATCTCCGTTCTGTGTCATATCATCCTTCAGGAATTTGACTCTCACCGTAGTCCTGTCTGCGAGTTTTGCCTCCTGTTTGTCCGTAAGAGGAATCAGAAGACTCCATCGTTCATCTGTAATCAGAGTATATACTGCATCTCCCGCGCTTACCTTAGCGCTTTTTTTGAGGTCGGTCTCATGATAGGCATTCTGGTCAAAATCAGAAGCCGAAAGTGTTGCTGCTGTTTTGCTTTCGTAGCCGTCCATGGAATACAGGACAATCCCGTCCTTGTCTGCTTTGGAAATGGTCTGTCCCCCCAGATTAGTGATTCCGCTTTCTGAAAAACCGGCATATTGAAGAATATCGCCTTCCAAAGTGTATTTAAAACTGTAGGTGTTATTAAATTTACTGGGATTAAAACCTTTTGAAAAGCTCATCATGTTGCTGCGGATAGCGGCCTTTTCTTCCGCAGACAGTTCTGAACCTGTTTCCGCGGCTTTTGACGGACCGATCCCATAAACAGCGCCGTTGGCGTTGATCTTATTGCCTTCTCTTGCATAATAGCTTACATAGCCATCTGAATCTGCCTTATAGACAGCTTCCTCTCTGATCGCAAGGCCGGTATAGGTTTCATTACGGGAAAGGGGTCCGGAAATAACCTGATAGGATTCCACTTTATCGGAAGTCAGGTAAAGGATCACGCTGAATACCATATACAGGAAGAGCACGCCAAAAAGCATGGTGCCGATATTCAGACCGAAAATATTTTTGATTTTTGAAAGAAGCCCGGGGCTTCTTGATGATTTATTTTTATCAGGCAAAAAAATGCCTCCTTTAACAATACTTACTTTAAATATACGAAGTCATT
This sequence comes from uncultured Blautia sp., assembly GCA_900541985.1. GTDB lineage: Bacteria > Bacillota > Clostridia > Lachnospirales > Lachnospiraceae > Blautia_A. The sequence goes on from UQLX01000002.1 coordinate 82,114, forward strand.
GTATCATTTTCTGTGATACATGACAAGGAAAAGAAGGAGTTTTTTGTCCTGCGAACATATTTTCCGAATATCTGTTTGCCAACTGTCAGAAAATATGATATAATTTGAAAAACAGGCTGATACGGAAATTTTGGAGGTATAATAATATGGCATACGGCAGAATCAGTAAGAAACAGCAGGAAATACTTGATTATATTAAAAATGAGATTCTGAACAGAGGATTTCCTCCTGCAGTGCGTGAGATCTGTGAGGCAGTTCATCTGAAGTCTACGTCCTCTGTCCATTCTCATCTGGAGGCACTGGAAAAAAACGGCTATATCCGCAGGGATGCCACGAAGCCCAGAGCAATCGAAATCCTTGATGACCAGTTTAACCTTGTACGGAGAGAAGTGGTCAATGTTCCTCTGGTCGGAACAGTCGCTGCAGGACAGCCGATCCTTGCAGTAGAAAACGTTGAAGGCTATTTCCCGATCCCGGCTGAATTCATGCCAAATGCCCAGAGCTTTATGCTGAAGGTAAAGGGCGACAGTATGATCAACGCGGGAATCTTTGACGGAGATCAGGTTCTCGTGAAACAGCAGGCTTCTGCCGAGAACGGAGATATGGTCGTAGCACTTGTGGAAGACTCCGCCACAGTGAAGACCTTTTACAAAGAAGACGGTTACTATCGCCTTCAGCCGGAGAATGATGATATGGATCCCATTCTGGTACACGGTAATCTTCAGATCCTCGGCAAGGTATTTGGTGTTTTCCGCTTTTATAACTAAGATTAAAAAATCCCGGAAGCTTTCACAGGCACCGGGATTTCTTTTTCTCCATATAGTTTACATAATTTTATTATTGGAAATTTATTCTGCCAGGAACTGATCCATATCCAGAATCTTTCCATCTCTCCAGATTCTTTCCAGATCATAAAACAGGCGATTTTCTTCGTCAAACACATGAATAATCAGATCGCCGTAATCCATAAGGATCCAATTGGAGTTTTTGGTCCCCTCGATCTGTTTTGGCTCATAGCCTGCCTTTGTCAGTTCCTCTTCCACATTATCAACCATGGCCTGAACCTGATTGGAATTACTTCCGCTTGCGATCACAAAATAATCCGCCAGAACGGAAACCTCATGAATATCAATCACCTTGACATCCATGGCTTTTTTGTCATCCAGAGCCCTTAATGCGATCTTCGTCATTTCTTTCTCTCTGTTCATAAATAAAAACTCCTTTCCGGCCGCGGCATTATGCCTTTTGCCTTTCTAAGTGTAAATCCTTATAATAAATAAAAGCATCCTTTGTTGCAAGATCAATATCCCTGGGATTTTCATCCAGATAAGCAAGCGTATCCTTCAGGATCTCATACATACACTCATCCAGATCCTGAAAAGCCAGCTTCCGCACTTTTGGAAGATTTGGCGCCTTATCCCGTCCCGGTTCGATATAATCAGCAATATAAACGATTTTTTCCAGAAGACTCATAGCTGGCTTCCCTGTGGTATGAAAGGTGATCGCCGAAAGGACTTCTCTGTCTCTGACGCCGTACTTGTCTTCCGCCACAAAGGCTCCCAGCCTGGCATGGAGAAGAAACGGATGCTCCCTTTCAAAATCCGATACGGAAATCCCGTTACTTTCACACAGCTTCAGCTTCTTCTTGTTGGGAATACACTTGGCGCAGTCATGAAGAAGTCCTGCCACCTGGGCAGTCTTCAGGTCATAGCCGTAAGCCATTGCAAGGGCCGCACAGGTATACATCACCCCAAGCGTATGGTGAAAACGGTCTTCATCCAGATACTTTTCCAGCTTCCTCTGTATTTTTATGAAATCATATTCAGCCATTCTCCTATGATCTCCTTCTCATGTAAGATAAATATGGTTTTTCCGGATATAAGAGATAACCGGATCCGGAACATAATAGCGCAGACTTTTTCCCTCTTTCAGCCACTGGCGGAGCATCTGACTGGAAACATCAATATTCAGGGTATCCAGCCGGATAAAGCACCCGCGGTGCTGTTGTGAAAGATATGTCATTTCCTGATCCAGACTGTCTGCCGGAACATGATTTCTGGCAGCAACTACAATGGTACAGGCTCTGCAGATTCGCTCCGGTTCTTTCCATGTAGCAAAATCATACAGGGAATCTGCTCCTATAATAAAGTAATAATCCGTATCCGGATTCTGTTCCTTTAATTTTTCCAGAGTACGATAGGTATAGGTATAACCGTCATCATTCATTTCAATCAGCGAAAGCTCAAAATGAGGATTTCCTTCAATGGCGCTTCTGACCATCGTAATTCGTTCTTCATTACTGGCACGTCCCTGACGGTTCTTTTTATGAGGAGGATTTCCACTGGGCATAAACCATATACGGTCAAGTCCCAGCTGTTCATAGGCCTTTTCTCCAAGGATCAGATGTCCGATATGAATGGGATCAAAGGTTCCTCCCATGATCCCAATTTTTTTGCGGTGTTCTCCCATATCCATTCCTCTCCGGCCTTAAGGCAGAATAATTTTTTTCTTGTCTTTTTTGCCTTCCCGGTAAAGTACGATCTTGCGTCCAATCACCTGGACAATCTCAGAATGTGTTCTTTCAGCCAGAACCTCCGCCATCTGACGGGGGTCATCCAGGCAGTTCTGAAGCACATTGATCTTGATCAGTTCCCGTGCTGACAGAGCTTCCTCAACAGACGCTGTATTTTCCGGTGTCACACTGCCCTTTCCAAGCTGAAGCACCGGATCCATTTTCATTGCTAAGCTTTTCAGATATGCTCTCTGTTTACTTGTCATCTTTGTGACCAGCCTTTCTAAAAGTAATACTTATTTATAATAATCAAAATCAAAGCCGTACATACGGACAGTATCTCCCTCTTCAATTCCGGCTTTTTCAAGCTCCTCAAGGATTCCTCCGTCTTTCAGGAAACGCTGGAAGAAGGCAAATCCCTTTTCGGAATCAAGATTGGTGTAGCCCAGCATCTTCTCGATCTTCGGACCTTCCACAATAAAGGTATGGGCATCGTCCTCTGCCTTTACAATTGTATAAGGAAGACTCTCTGTAATGAGAACGTCTTCAGGGAAGAATTCCTGTTCAAAGGTAATTCTTTCTGCAGGGCTGTTATCCAGAAGCTCCTTCACTGCAAAAAGCAGTTCACGGATTCCCTGACCTGTGGCAGCAGAAATCGGATATACCCGGATTCCTTTTGGTTCAAATTCCTCTTTCAGGCGTGCAACCGGATCCTCTTCCCCATAAATGCAGTCAATCTTATTGGCTGCGATCACCTGCGGCCTTCCTGCAATCTCCGGATTGTAAGCCTCAAGCTCTTTATTGATCTTATAGATATCCTCTACCGGATCACGGCCTTCTGTAGAGGCAGCATCTACGATATGGATCAGGACACGGGTACGCTCAATGTGACGTAAAAACTCATGTCCCAGCCCCACACCTTCTGAAGCCCCCTCAATCAGCCCCGGAATGTCCGCAATAACAAAACCGCCATTTTCAGTATCCACAACACCCAGATTCGGACTCAGAGTCGTAAAATGGTAGTTTGCGATCTTTGGCTGGGCATTGGTAACCCTGGAAAGAAATGTTGATTTCCCAACATTAGGGAAGCCTACCAGCCCCACATCTGCGATCACCTTCAGCTCCAGAAGAACCTCCAGCTCCTGTGCCGGCTGACCCGGCTGGGCATATTTGGGCACCTGCATGGTAGCAGTTGCATAATGCTGGTTTCCCTTTCCGCCTCTTCCGCCTTTTAAAACCACCTGTCTTTTGTTTTCACCGGACATATCGGCAATGACCTTACGGGATTCTGCATCCATGATAACGGTTCCCTCCGGAACCTTCAGAACGACATCCTGACCGTCTCCGCCATGGCAGCGTCTTTTGCCGCCTTCTTTTCCGTCCTCTGCCTTATATTTTCTTTTATGCCTGTAATCTCCCAGAGTGTTCTGTCCCTCGTCTACTTCAAAGATAACGTCACCGCCTCTTCCGCCGTCCCCGCCATCCGGACCGCCGTTTGGTACGTACAGCTCTCTGCGGAAGCTTACATGGCCATCTCCGCCCTTACCGGAACGGATTATGATTTTTGCTCTGTCTGCAAACATAAATACTCCTTATACTGTGAAAGAAACAAAAGGCTTCAAACCTGAACGATTTGAAGCCTTACGCTAACTGATTATTCTGCCTCTACCGGAACGATAGAAACCTGTTTCTTATCGCGTCCTTTTCTGGTGAATCTTACAACACCATCTGTCAGTGCAAATAATGTATAGTCTTTACCGCAGCCTACGTTCACGCCTGGGTGAATCTTGGTTCCACGCTGTCTGTAAAGAATATTACCAGCCTTAACAAACTGTCCGTCTGCTCTCTTGGCACCAAGTCTCTTGGACTCAGAGTCACGGCCGTTCTTTGTAGAACCAACACCTTTTTTATGTGCGAATAACTGAAGGTTCATTTTCATCATGTCGTTACACCTCCCTGACTTTTACTTTTAAATAACGTTTTGAATAGCTATGCTCAATTTCTGTCAGTCCGAGAACAAGCGAATCCATAAGAAGCGTTCCTCCCTCCGATACCGGTTCAACAAAAGAAAAAGAAACATATCCGTCCTTCTCTTCTGCGGAAATCCTGTCATGAGTGAGCACCTCAAGAGAATTGACCGTATTGATCACCAGTGCGGAAACTGCAGCGCATACAATGTCCTGCCCCTCCTCCGCATAGCCGGCATGTCCTCTTGATGTAAATTCTGTATAGGCGTTGTTCTTCTTCGTGACTGTCACTGTAATCATGCAAACACCAGATTAAGCGTTGATCTTTTCGATTTTAACTTTTGTAAACTGCTGTCTGTGACCGTTTTTCTTGTGATATCCAGTTTTTCTTTTGTATTTGTAAACGATAACTTTTTTTGCTTTACCGTTTTCAACTACAGAAGCGGTAACACTGGCATCTTTCACATCTTCTCCGACCTTTAATCCGTCATTGCTGACTGCGATCACGTTATCGAAAGTTACGGTTTCACCAGCTTCAACACCGAGTTTTTCAACTCTGATCACGTCGCCCTCGGCAACCTTGTACTGTTTACCACCTGTTGCAATAATTGCGTACATCTGTGGCACCTCCTGTAAAATTTACTCGCCAAATATGGTGGACAGCCTGAAACAGCCATCGCTTCAACCTCTTTGTGCGGCATACTATTGCATGATAACACGCTTATTTCTTTTCGTCAAGACTTATTTCCCATATTTTTTTAATTTCCCATAAGTCCGTCTTTCTTTTTTTCCGGTACCCGGATCAGTCCCCATTTCCAGAACATACTGTAAACATATGAAATGCCAAACACCTGTCCTATAGCCTTGGGACCTTTAAATTCAGCCGGTATCCATACAGGTTCTTTTTCCTCGGAACAGACTGCCGCAGCTGCCTTCCATCCTTCATCCAGCACCCTGTGGAATGCCAGCATCACAGAACTTCTGGTCAGGGTCTTGCTCCCTTCCTTTCGGGAAATGATCAGTTCTCCGCTGTAAGCTCCGTCTTTTCTCCGTTTTACAATATAGGAAAAGGGAAGACCCGACGCCGTATAAAACATACATTCCTGGCAGGAGAGCAGTACCTTCCATAAAGCCTGCTCCAGTTCTTCCTTACCTGCTGCCTGCCCCCTGTTTTTCAATTTGTCATGCAGTTCATCCAATGCCCTGCTTTTTTCTGTAACCGTACTCTTCTTTTCCATTGATCTTATCTGTATTTTTTCAGGATCTCATACATTTCGTCAAACTGTTCTTCCATTTCTTTTACCAGACGGAACTGAGTCCTTGCACGAACAAGGTTATGCTCCGGATAGGCAGTCTTAAAATACACATCTCCCTGAAGGAAATCTGCAAGGAAACGCATGCCGCACTCCAGAGTCATAAGTCTTGCTCCCCAGGGAAGGCTCTCTATCTCTGCCGGAGTCAGTACGTCATTCGCCATCTCCAGATAGCCTTTTACATAAAGCTCATAAAGATGAATATCAAAATGCACCTTATCCAGATCCGGTTCATCCTCTTCTGCCGTAGAAGCGCCGAAACGGATAGAATCCCCGAAATCATTGGCAGCAAGACCAGGCATGATCGTATCCAGGTCAATAATGCACAGACCTTTTCCGGTATCCCCGTCAAAAAGAATATTGTTCAGCTTGGTATCGTTATGCGTTACACGCAGAGGAAGCTCTCCATTCCGCAGCTGTTCCATCAGTACCCCGCAGTCCTTCCCGCGCGAAAGCACGAACTCTGTTTCCGGACGGCATAAACGGGCACGATTCTTTACGTCCTTACGGACTGCCGCTTCAAAGTCATGGAATCTTTTTACCGTATCATGGAATTTCGGAATTGTATCATAAAGACTTTCTGCGGGATAATCTCCCAGCTGCATCAGGAAATGGCCAAAGCTTCGGGCAGACTGATAAAACTGCTCCGGTCGTTCCACCTGCTGATAACACACAGAATTTGGCACATAATGAAGGCAGCGCCAGGGCTGTCCCTGATCGTCTTCAAAATAGGTATCGCCACTTTTGGTCTTAATATAGGAAAGCGTCTCTCTGTCCAGATCGCCGCCTTCTTTGCGGATCACATCACGGAGATATTCCGTAACCCCAAAAATATTCTCCATCACCTGTGCCGGGTTTTTAAACACATTAATGTTCACGCGCTGCAGCACATAAAGAGGTACGTCCGTCCCATCCGCATCCGGCATATAAACCGCATAAGTCTCATTAATATGTCCCTCTCCAAAGGGCTTTACATAGCTGCACTGGGGGCCGAAACCAAAAGCATAGACCGCATCCTCCAGACAACGGCTGTCTGCTCCCTCTATTTTCCTTCTGGTAGAAAAGATCACCTCGCCGGCCTCTACCTTTCTGCCGGCTTCAATGGTGCAGTTGGCTTTTACAATACTTCCCAGACATACATGAGCACCGGCACACACAACCGAATCATGATCCACAACCGCTCCGCTGTTGATCAGCGCCGCACGTTCGATCTTTGTATGGGTATTTACCACAGCCCTCTGCATAATAAAGCATCCCGGTTCAATCACAGCGCTGGGACTTACAATCGCAGACGGATGAATGATCGCAGGAACCTCATAACCTTCCTGAATCAGTTTATCAGTCCAATGGAGGCGTGTCCGGTTATTACCAAAAGCCGCTACCGCTACCGGATATTCCGAATGACGAAGCACATAGTCACAGCACATGCCGATCACGTCCTCCCCCTTTGCGGCATCATCCAGAAAAACCACTTTTTTATAGCCCAGCTGCAAAGCTGTCTCCTTTACCATCTGACCGAATCCCCCGGCTCCCAGGATCAATAAAGTTTCCATATCTGTCTCCTTCTTCTCATTGGCATTTTCACGGGCACACAGTTTCAGGAGCATATCAATTCTGGTCAAAACCTCTGCAGCCCATATATAATATGATTGTAACAGAATCCGTCAGAAAAAGACAGGGGTTTTCGTTTTTTATACTTTACGTCAACTCTCATAAACATCGGATACAAATAAGACGCACCAAAAGTTCCCACTTCCTTAGTTCTTTTTATCTCTTCTATTTTCCGCACATTCGTAACCACTCAAAACCATGTGCCTACTCATCATACCATACTTTTGAGATAATATTCCTTGAAACTCAACTCGAATAGCGCGATTTGTGCAATTCGCGCAATCAATGAATCAAGGAGGTATTTTCGTGAAAACCAATCAAAAACTTCATCAGCTCCATCTTAATGAATGGGCTCAACGCTTTGTTGATCAAAAAGCAAGTGGTCTTACTGTCAAGCAATGGTGTGAAGATAATAACTTTACCATCTACGCTTATAACTACTGGAAACGTGTATTTAAGGAAGAAGTGGGTAATCAGGTTCTCCCTGATATCGTTCCTATTGTACTTCCAGAAGCTGAATGCAAGACTCTTCCTGTTTCCCAGGTGCAGCAATCTTATCCTCACCCTGCATTCTCACCTAATACTACATCTCATAACGCAATTCGCGCGAATTGCGCAACTGCAGTATTGACAATGCACAATTAGCAGATAACAATCGTCAGATTGAACTTTTAACGGAACAAATCCGTATCATGAATCAACGCCAGTTTGGACGTCAATCCGAAAGTAATCATCAATGATTACGCTCAGTAAAAACAATGCCCTTTCTGTTTGCTCTGTCAATCCTCAACACTTCTGCATATCACATTTCACATCTGCTCTCATCTTCAGTCCTCCAAGTAATAATCATATATCACTCAAACGGATAAGGGAAAGAATGAAAACCGTTGATGAGTTTCTGGCAAGCCATTCCGAAACAGTATGTACTGTCACTTACCAATAAATTCCTTATCAGAGAATCCAAAGCTGATCATCTAGCTTCTCTGTACAATTATGATTATATCAATAGAACATTTGTTCGTAAATCCCTGTTTTTATTTTTCCGCAGCCACTCCGAAACGCAGAAAAATCGGATATAAATAGTGTCTGCTGGCTAAGTCCCACACGGACTTAACCAGCCAGTTTTCTTCTTGAAAATTTTATACAAATAAAATAAGGTAAAAAGTATTCGTCGTTGGATTTTAAAAAGATTCGCGGCAAATACAGATAACGCGATAGATGTGAGCTGGGTTTCCTCGCATTTGCTTACGGATTGGTAATTTCAAAACCCTTGCATATATTTTACCACTTGTAAGCCATAAATGCAGTATTTTCAAGGCATTTTTTATTAATCAGCAGACACTACTTAATTATATATTTCGTGCCTCTGCCTTTTCCCTCAATTGCAATCACACCTTTTTCTCCCATATCTTTCAGCAGCTTTGTTGTCTTTGATTTTCCAAAAGGTATATATGGTGCAATTTCACTTATTGGCTTCAGCATAGTCTTGCTTAAGAGTTTAAAAATCACTTTTTCGTCTTCTGTTAAATTAGCATCCTTTTCAAACAAAGGAAGCACAATTTTTATAGCATTCTCTGTCACTTCAAAGTCCGGTTTCATCAGGCCCTCTGTATACAGTTGCTTTATTCTTGTAATTCCTGTTCCAAATATCTCGACAAACCCTAATCTATAAAACACATTAGCAAGATTTCTATTTCTTAAAACAGAAAGTTTACCTGACAAATATTCTTTCGCTGTTATTCCGGATGGCAATCCACCTGGAGATACAACTTCTATTTTGTCATCAAACATGGAAACTCTGATGTGTGAATCCACATCCCATACCCTGTGAATCAGAGCATTTGCAATTGCTTCTCTGAAGGCTGCCTCCGGTATCTTCTCCATCTTCTTTCTGTCAGCGCCCTGTATTACTTCATACTGATAATAGTCTCTGTATACAGCAAGCGCCTTTTCATACGCCTCCAAAATGGATATGTTTTCAACAGTTATTCTCTTTTGAATAATGCTGATGTTTTCTCCGAACTTAACAATATCAATTCCTGGAAAATGATTTTTATCTGCCAAAAGGCCTGCTGCATTATTAAAACCATTTACATTATCGTATAAGTTCAATGTTCTCAAAGTATCCTGATTAAACGTTTCAATCAGAATACTTTCTTTCAGCTTACGCTGTAAAACTTCAAAAGAAAGATCCTGATCTTTACAAGGTAATTCTTCAAATCTAATATTTTTCCCATCTAATACAAGTCTTGTAAATTCTAGAGTATCTACTTCTATCGTCGCTGTATCATTTCGTTTGTATGCTTTTGATTTATACAAGTATGGCTTCTGAAGACCACTGGTTACAGTAAGTTTTATCGTCTGATCATTATTCTGTATTTCAAGTGTATAGTTTGGTTGAGGCGAAATACTGTCATTGATTTTGTTTTCAATATCCAGACACGCCTGCTTTACATCCGGCAAACCTTTCACATTTCCATCATCATCCACTCCAAAAAAAATTGTTCCACCATCATAATTTGAAAAGGCACTGACTGTTTTTAAAAAAGTATTTGTAATCGTCTCCTTGAACTCTAATATTCTCGTTTCACGCATAATAATCGCATCCTTTCCAACTTTATTGATTATATTATATGCATAAATGCGCAAAAAATCAATTGCAAATTTTTACGATTGATTTTTTGATTGTTTTTCATTAATAGAGTAAGATCGTTAACTTGTTAATCCTCAATAATCAGTACCTGTACTTTATCAATGGTGTGAACAAAATAACCTTTCTTTTCACACCTATAACTACTGGAAACGTCTTCTCAAGGAAGAAGTTGTTGACCAGGCCCTGCCAGATATCGTTCCACTTATCTGCGGAGCAGTTTCACTGGCAGATGCAGGGCTTTGCCATTGATCCGGTCATCCACGATATCACACCCGGCACTTCCGTCTGATACTACTATGCAGGACACTGCCAAAGGCTCGATTGCCCAGGAAGCATACTGCATGATCACTGAAATCATGCACATCGATAATACCTTTGATGACCTCTCTGTCACAGACCGTAAAAAACAGTGTCAGTTTGTTCTTTCAGAAAAAGTGGATGCTTATTTCGCGTGGGCAAAGCAAAAGTACTCACAGGTAACTCATAATCCTCATTCACCACAAGGTTGCCATCCTCATCCTGGTCATACCCAAGCAATGCCGGTGTAAGGAAAAGTCCACGGCTGAACCGGCGATCAATCGACCAGTTCATGATAATTGATTTGGAATGGGATTCTTCCTCTGCCACGGATGCCAGAATCGTCAGGATCATGCGTCCGTTACTGTCCAGGGTGTAGATATTATCCGCTTCAAATTTCACCCCTACAGGTGGGTCAAGATTCTTCAGCGTTTCGATAACCGAAAGGCAGTCAGCGATATTCCTGGCAAAACGGGCGATGGACTTTGTAAGAATCAGGTCAATCTTTCCCGCCTTACAATCCTCGATCAGCTGCTGCATTCCTTTGCGGTGTGCCAGCGAAGTGCCGCTGATTCCTTCATCATCATAAATGCCAACAAACTCCCAGCCGGGTTGTGCCTTAATGTAGTCCGTATAATAATTTTTCTGAAGCTCATACGAGGAGGTTTGTTCATCATTGTCAGTGGAAACACGTACATAGGCAGCGAAACGACGAATAAAGGTGCTTTCTCCAAGCCCCTCCACAATTTTGGCCGGGATAACCCCAGTTCGGAAGTATCCACGCCTCTATATCGGTCTCTAATCCTCTGCTTACGATCTATCGCTATTGTTCCACTGCTCATTCTATAGTTCCTCTCATTCCCCCGGTTTTATGCTCCAATACCACTGGCGCATCTTCCGATAACTTCGGATGCCGAGTTCTTTCTTTGTATTTTCTGCTGTTCTGCGGCTAATACCTTCATCGCTCAACCGCATATAGATTTCTCTGGATCTCATATCATCTTCTGAAAGCAACTTCTTAATCAGGTAGGCTGCTTTCTCAGACTTTGATTCAAAAACTGGTGTTTCCGGCTCTGCTAATGGATCTGGCGTAATTTCACACTCCAGCCATTTGAAGCCCTGCTCCGCTGTTATCGAAAATTTGATTTCTCCATCGGATGGAGCCAGACTGTTTTTTATCTGCCGGACGTGCGGACATCTGTGTTCTTTGGATCTCGCTACACCTGCAGGACACTCCGGGCGGCCGCCACCACATCAATACTGCCAAGGCTCCGATACAGGCCTTTTGTTCCCTCTTTTTTGTTGAGGTGACCGATCAGCACAATGGCACAGTCATATACAGATGCCCACATTCCAAGACGCTGCATCAGCTTTCTTGCTCTGCCTGCAATCTGAAGGTCAGAAGCACTTCCGAGATAAGCCTGTATCGGGTCGATGACTACCAATTTCGGCCGAAATTCTATAATAGCCTCCCGGATGCGTTCATCATCCAGCGTCAGGCAACTGTTTGTTTCTTCGTTTATAAAAGCCACATTCCCACAATCTGCCCCACACTTTTCCAGCCGGGGCTTGATGGTATCTGACACACCATCTTCTGAACACTGGTAAATGACCCTCTGCGATAATCCGACTGCTTTGCCATCCGGCAGCTTTCCGCCTTTGGATAACTCTGCTATAAGATTCATCATCATTGTGGACTTACCATCGCCGGGGTCGCCTTGCAGCAATGTGATCTTCCCAACTGCTATGAACGGATACCACAGCCAACGAGCAGAAGTCGCCTGTACATCACTATATAATGTAAGAATCCCTTTTTCTCCTTTGCTCGTCATCATCGTCCCTTTCCATGTGCAGTCTTTTCTACATTTATATTATAAGGTTTGATTGATGATTTGACTGCTACCTATCATGTAGCACGTTTCATGTTTTGCTACATAGCAGGTAGCAAAATGGGCTAAGACCACACAGCAGATAGGGGTGTGAGCTTTTGCGGTCTTAAACTCTTCTATAACCAGTTGCTATACTGTCTGGCATATCTGTCTTTTAACTGAAACTGTGATACTGTCTGTTTTGGGGCGTTGTAGCCCATACGCATCTACCTCCTTTAAAATGGCATGAAAAAAGCACCCTGGATTTCTCCAAGATACTTCATTCTGCCTTATTCAATTGTCATTTTCTCCAACTGCTTCTCCTGGTCTCTGCCGACATATACAAAATCCATGACCTGAACTTTGAGCTTTGTCTCATCTATCCAGAAATACGCATAATAGTTCTTGATTCGCAGTCTTCTCACCCCAAGGCCATGCCACGGTTCCTCCGGTGTAAGATGCACACGCTGTGGCATCTTGGACAGCTTTTTGATTTCGGTCTGAAATGTCTTTAACATTTTTACTGCTGTTCCCGGCTCTGCCAGATCTACAGCAATATAAACCGCAGTCTCACGCATGGACTGTTCTGCATGGCGGGTAATTTTCACCTCATACTGCTTTTACCGGTTGTCCCGTGCGTCCACCCTCAATTTCTCCAATCAGTCTTGCGAATACCTCATCAGCCGGCGCAGACTGATCAGCCTGTGCCTGTGCATAGCCAATGGCCATTCTCGCATTGAACTCATCATCCGTCATCTCACTCCGGGACTTCGGATAATTTGCGGGCATACAAGGCCGGAATGGAAGTCCATTCCAGAGAACAATCTGCCGATAGAACATATTGATTGCGGTGGAAGCCGGAATGCCAAGGTTTGACAAAATCATTTCTGCCTGTTCTTTCAGTTCAGGCTCCACCCGTGCTGCTACATTCGAACTTTTGATAGCCATGTTAACACCGCCTTTCTTTGCTCTCATTATAGCATTTTGTATATCGGATTGCAAGACAATTTACTTGAATACTGAATCATCCTCATGGATCATGCCGTTGATCTTATCGGCAACGGTCTGTGCGAGTTCATCGTCGTTCCGGGCATTATAACCGTTGACTGTGATATACACACCGCCAAGGTCGGTCGTCCGGGTGGTGCCACCTCCGGCCAGAGCCGCCTGCGGGAAGTTCCAGCCGGAGCCATCGAAATCTCACCATTGGCAAGCTGCTCATTGGCCTGCTGTGCGGCAGTCTTCAGAGTTGCCAGCTTTTCCTTGGTAGCTTCAATGGCATCCTTAAGCATCTTCTGCTTCTGGACAACCAGTTCTGTATTGGAGGGGTCCAGTTTCAGGAGTTTGTTGACATCCTTCAGTCCGGACTGCGTCCCCTTGATTGACTTGTTTACACTTTCCAGTGCTTTGGAGAGCTTTGTGGTATCGCCGCCAATCTCAACGGTGATGCCCTGGATTCTGGATGCCATTTGCGTAACCACCTCCTTGCAGGCATGAAAAAAGCCCATCTACACGAGCAGACAGGCTAAAGTAATAAAATACTATTGGCTGTGTATCAAAATCACCCTTTCAACATACAATATATTTATCAGTAAATTTATCAACCAACCGGTTGATATTTTTGCAAACATGTGCTATAATGCAATCAAAGAAAGGAGTTGACGATTATGGCTTCTGTTATGAGTGCTATTACCAACACTGTACCAATCACCCAATTCAACCGTGGTCTTGCCGGGAAAATTTTTGAAGATGTCAAGCAGTGCGGTGCCAAGGTTGTTATGAAAAACAATGCTGCCGAATGCGTTCTCATCTCCCCGGACGAATATGTCCGTTTAATGGATGAATTAAATGATGCTCGTCTGCTGGCTGTTGCTTCTGAACGTATGGCACACTTTGATCCCACCTCTTTGATTTCTGAGGAGGAAATGAACCGCCGTCTTGGTGTTACAGAAGACGATCTCGCCGGTTTTGACGAGGTAGAAATCGAATGAGCTGGAAAGTTGAATACCTCCCTGAAGCAGAAAAAGACCTCAAAGGTTTAGATGGTAGCCAGCGCAATCTTGTTCTGAAAGCCATCAAAAAAGTTCAGCAAAATCCACTGCCTGTTGATGAACAGGGCTACGGCAAACCGCTCGGCAATCAAAACAGCACTAACCTTGCAGGACTTCTGAAAATTAAACTCCGTTCTGCGGGTCTGCGCATTGTCTATCAGCTTCGACGCACTGAAACATCTATGATGATTATTGTCATTGGAGTCCGTGCTGATGAAGAAGTGTACGAACTTGCCCAGAAAAGAGTTATAAAGCACGAAAAGTCCGATTGACTTTCTCCCCCAGTTGTGCACGGCTGGGGGATTTTTTATACCCATTACCAAACGATTGTGCTTATTTCGTTCACAATATAAGCACGGTCGTCTGTTTTTCTTTCAGAATCTGTCACTAAAAGACATCCATATCATGTTGAGATGCCAGCTCTTTATACGGATAGTCGTCGTTCTGCCGCTCCGTGAACATATCATTGACCAACCCGATGGTCTGCAGGTCGAGGTCGGCGATGCTGATACCGAGCTGTACGCAACGCAGCAGAAAAGGCGGGGTGGTCATTTCCCGCTCACTTTTTCGAGGTTCTTTCTGGATTCCACCTCCGTCTGCACATTCAGACCCCACAGTTCGATCAGCTGGGGCAGGATCTGATAAATGGAGAAGGCGTTGAACTGGTCCAGGAACTCCTCCGGGCTGTCCGGCACATTGGCCGGGTCTGCATGACGGGTCATCAGCCACGCCAGATTCTCAAACATCTCCAGACTGAACAGGTCGAGGTTGGAATTATCCTCATCATTCTCTCCCACGCTCTTTTCCAGCTGGCGCAGGTCTTTGTAAATCCAGGTCTCATTGCTCATGAGGTTGGCAATACGGGCGTGGCTGTTTCCCTTTTCATCCACGATACCAAACACATCCCGGATGATCTGCTCCTGCCAAGGAAGCAGCCAGAACCGCTTGCCCGCCCACTTGCCTTTGGTATGACGCAGGTTTTCGATAAAAGTCACTGCCCGGTCTGCTTTGGCGGCATCGTAATGGCAAGTCTACGCCACTCTTTCTTTGCTTCCGGCTCCAGCCACTTCGGACAGGCCGGTGCTTTCTTATTGGGCTTTGGTTCGCTGGTATTCAGCGGATGCTTGCCCGGATTGCCTTCCAGTTCCTTCATGGCGGTCGGCTTTGGTTTTCTGCCTCTGGTAGCCATTGGCTTCCCCCCTCTCCTGAAATTTTGGCAAAGAAAAAGGACCTCCGAAGAAGTCCTTGATCTTATGTTCTATTTACGCCGTTTCGTATTTTTCTTTCAGCCTTTTTGCCTTTCTCGCATCAAGGTCATCTTCTTTCAGAATCCCGGTAAGAGATTCCGTGACACTTTTGCCATCCGGTTTCTGGTCATTACTATCAATCTGCTGTTTTTGACTAATTTCCACATCACTCATATGCAGATTCCTCATCTCAAAAGCCAGTCGATGACATTCACAACTTTTATACCATCGTAATTTCCGAGTGAAAAACGATCCAGTGTCAGGACAATCTTTTCATAATTATCCTGAATGCTCCGCAGCGGTCTCATCTCTCTCTCAAAGGTTTCTTCCGCCGTCATATCAGCAGTTACCTGATAATAGGTAAGCACACCTTCCTTCTGTGTCACAAAGTCGACCTCAGTAGAACCATATTTTCCGATGTTGACTTTGCCGCCCCTTCGTGAAAGTTCAAGATACACAATGTTCTCAATGGTAAATCCAAGATCATATCGTTTTCTCGGAAGAATGTGGTTTCTGATTCCCATATCTACCATGTAAAACTTATTGTTGACCTTTAAGAGCTGCTTCCCCACAATGTCAAACCGCTCCACAGGATAAAAAATAAAAGACTCTGTCAGGGCTTCCACATAATCGCTGACTGTGTTTTGGGATACTTTTCTACCCGCTGAGGTCAGATAGTCGGTTATACTTTTCATAGACACCGGGCTGCCGATAACGCTTGCCAGATACCTGGCAATTGTCTTTAGTAACGCAATGTCTGTGATTTTTCGTTTTCCACCTTCTTTTTCCTTTCTTGCCTGCCGCTGCTCGATATCTTTTACAATAACGGTATTGTAGATTCCCTCTAAATACTGATCTATTTTTTCATCCGTGCGGTTCATTACTGCCACATACGGAATTCCACCAGTTTTCATAAACTCTGCAAAAGCTTCCTCTTTTGCCATACCTGTCACCGCCATATACTCACGGAAAGAAAGCGGCAGCATCTTGATCTCTGTGTACCTTCCTGACAAAAGCGTTGCAAGCTCACCTGACAGCATATATGCATTGGAACCTGTGATATAAACGTCCACATGGTCTCTGATATAAAGGCTGTCAACCACTTTCTCGAATGATGGAACTTCCTGAACCTCATCCAAAAAGATGTATGTCATCTTATCTGCACACAAACGTTCTTTGAGGTAATTGTACAGCTTCATATAATCTTTTAAAGGTTCGTAATCTAGATTTTCAAAATTGATGGAAATAATCTGTTCTGGTGTAACTCCATTCGCTAAGAGTCTCTGCTGATACTGTTCCAGAAGTACAGATTTTCCACAGCGGCGGATTCCGGTCACGACCTTGATCTGCTGCTCGTCTTTCCATGCCCAAAGCTGGTCAAGATATTCTTTTCGTTCAACCATATCTACATTCCTCCTTTTTTCTCAGTATAGCATATTATACGCAGAATATCAAATTATTTTCCCATTTCGGAAACTTCTATTTTATTCAGCTTAATATTTTCCAATTTCGGAAACATATCAGATACGAGGCACAGCCCCTTTTCGGGGCGTGTACCTTTTGGGTGCTGGTGTGTTTTGTTTTCCGTAGGGCTTTTCCCTTCGTTGTGACTGTATATTACCGTCACCGCCCGGACATAGCAAGCGGCTATGCTGCACGATCATACACACCTCTTTTTGTCGGATTTATGTGTATTTACACACCGGAGAAATCCGCCACTACGAGCAAAAGCCCCCGAAGGAACTCTGCCCTTTTTCAGTGTGCGTTCTTGATGCACCACTCGATCGCGTGACCAGCCTTCCTCTGGATCTTCCACAAATCCGTATACCGCTCCCTCCAGCATGCCGTTCCAGTTCATCTGGGCAACCAAAACCCGGTCACCGAACTGTATTCATAATACTTCGGCATCTTAGTCCTCCATAAACTTCCGATTCTTTTCCAGATAGTCCCCTGCGATTCGAACCTCAATATCATCCATACTGGTTTCTAAAACCTTACCGTCATTTGAAAACACCACAGCTCGGTCAGGACGATTCAAATTCAAAACACGAAACCCTTCTGTGCAACAGGTAAATGCATAACCATTTACAATCATGCCTGCCGCGTCCGCAACTTGTTTCACATCAACCATTTGCTACCTCCACTCCTTTGATCGGATTTAAGAACTTATCGACATCGAAATACAGATTCTCAAGAATCGGAACCAAATCAATATATTCCTCTTCCGGTTTTTCGTTGTGCTTATACTTTGCCATAACAACAAGATAACCGTTGTCCCACTCTTTCACTGCTGTATATCGCTCCAACGAATACGGAGCAGCAAAGCGAATCACATGGTTTCCGAACTGGAACACGGTATAGTTTTTCTCATTGCTGAGAGTTGCCACTCCACTCATGCCAATTTCTCCTTCAAAAGCTTTGAAACCTTTTTATAGGTTCCGTTTATCGTTTCCACTTGATTCTGCATCCACATAAAAATGTTTTGATTTTTCATAATCACTTCCAATGATTGCAATATGATGAGTGGTATCGAACATAACTCTCTCTCCTCCGTTTTTTATATGTTGATATATTTTCTCACATTTTATCACAGTAATGATATAGGTGGAATAGTCATTTCATCTTCATTTACTTTCTTAACTTTTCTGCCAGTTCAAACCAAAACTCCAATTCAACGACATCTTTTTCTCCATGTTATTATCAGCCACACTATAACAAACCGATTTTTTACTTTTCATGCAAAATAAAAGAGATCCTGGCATAAAGGAATCTGACGTATTTTCCATCAGATTGTTTTACCCTGAGACCTCTTGTGTTATCATATGATTTTGTAACCACGAAATAAAAAGCAGAAACCTCCCCGACCAAAGTTCGATTTCTGCTTTCACCCAAACATAGCTTACGCTATATTCATGCATACTTATGATAACAGTTAATACAGAAAACTACAACCTTATTTCTCAGGATTTTTACAATAAAACTATTAATTCTCTTGATCTGAACCTTATTTCATGAAACTGCGGCCACTCCGGCTGTCTCATCCGTTATGGTTCTTACATACGCAACGTCCAGCTTACTGACCGTGTCCTCTCACTTTCTGTTGTCCGTGTATTCTGCAAAACCTGCGGACATACCCATGCATTGCTGCTTTCATCCATGGTTCCTTATTCGCAGATCCCTCTGGTTCTGCACGTCCGTCTGATCCATGCTTATGAGCATGAAACCGGATTCCGGAACATACTGGCAGAACAGTACCTCGTGGATGAAAACAACCTGAAATCCATCATCCGGAACTACCGTTTACATTGGAAGCAACGGTTGCTTTCCATATGAATAAAATCATAGAACGATTCCAAATTGATGTTGCAATTTACAAAAGTTCTTCACCTGAAGCAATCCAAAACAAAAAGGCATTACAAAAATATGACCACCTTTCACGAAACAGCATATTCCGTTATCTTTGGATGGGGGTGGAACTTAGCGAAAACCATAAGGCATATATTTTACAGAAATATCCCAAACTCAGAGAGTTGATGCATTGTGTTCGAGAATTCCGTGAAATATACGAAAAGAAAAGTATGCCTCTCTTGTATTTGTTTATCGAACGGTACAAAAACTCTGATTTAAAAGAGATATCCCGGTTTGCAAATGGATTAGAAGTAGCCGCCAAATAATAACGCGGTCAAATATAAAATTACCCCAGCCCTTTGCGAGTTGGAGTAATTCACTATAATTCACATGCGATTTTTGATAGATTGGAGTTTTTCACTCCAAGGTGCCAGCTCCTCGAGCTGCTCATCGGTCATCTCTTTTGTTGGCCGATGCTCCAGCAGAAATTTCAGGTATCCGTAAATGTTCAGGTCGTGTACCTTTGCCATCTCAACCATTGTATAGACCACAGCGCTGGCATGGGCGCCGTCAACGGAATTACTGAACAGCCAGTTCTTCCGGCCCACTGCAAATGGGCGGATCGCGTTCTCGCTGAGACTATTGGTAAAGCTGCAGCGCCCATCCTCCAGATAGGTCTCCGCTGTATCCCGGCGGTTAAGGACATAATTCACTGCCTTATCCATGCGGGTATTTCGGACAGGCTTCTGCTGGTCGAGCCACGACCAGAAAGCCTCCAGAATGGGTTTCTCCTTCTCGAGACGCAGCTGCTTCCGCTTTTCATAATCACCGGGATATTTTTTATTAATCGAGTCCTCGATAGCAAACAAGCGGTTGCAGTACTGGACTCCCTGTACTGCCGGCTGGCTGTAATCATACTGCTTTCCTTTGGGAACGGTGTCGATAAAGTATCGGCGGATGTGTGCCCGGCAGGAACAGCGTTTGATGTCCGGCAGGCTGTTGTAGCCCTGATAACCATCCGTTTCCAGATACCCATGATATCCCTCCAGGAATTCCTTTGCATGGCTGCCGCTCCTGGTTGGGGAATACCCATACAGGATGATGGCCGGGAGACCGTCCTCGCCGCTGTGGAACAGCCACATAAATGACTGGGTCTGGGCTTTGCGGCCTTCTTCCTTCAACACCTGAACTCTGGTCTCATCTGCCATTGCGAAACTGCGCTTCAGCAGTTCCCGATGAAAGTACTCATACATCGGCTGAAAATAGTTCCGGGAACAGTAGATGATCCAGTCGGCAAGAGTTGTGCGGCTGATTTGTGCGCCATACTGCTTCCAGTCTTTCTCCTGACGGTAAAGAGGAAGCCCATTGGCATACTTCTGATACATCGTCCATGCGACAGTGGATGCCGAAGCCGGACCTTTCCCTGCCAGAGCTTCCGGGATCCGGGACTTTACAATCACAGGTTTTTCCGTAGTATTCGATCACTTTGCATGTGGCGGGAATGAATTCCAGCTCACGGCGGACATACTCTTCGCCGGTCAGGACCATCTGCGTACCGCAGACCGGGCAGACCTGGTCTTCTTCCGGAAGAGGGATGACTACCTTTTCAACCTTTAAGCCCTTGAAGAGATCTTCATGGGTTGCCTTCTTCTTGCGGGTATGCTCCCGGATCACGGTCTTTTCTTCCAGCAGGGAAGGATCCTGTTCCACTTCAGCTTCGTCGAACAAATTCTGCTGTCCGGGAATGTCATCGGATCTTCTTTCGCTGGAGGAACCGAAAAGCTTTTTGGTCAGGTAGTCCACCTGTTCCTGAAGCACTTTCTCATGGCTGGACTTTTCGTCAATAATAAGACAGAGAGATTTAATCAGCTCAGTCTGCCCAGAGATCATCGTTTTCAGTTGTGATATGGTGTCCTTCAACTCTCTGAGCCGGAACAATGCCAATGGGAACCACATCCTGCTTTGGACGGGGAGACTCAAAATGACCGTAATTCGGTGCCGGGATCTGATCCGCTGCTGCTTTCCGACAGCGGCTAACCCAGTTATAAAAAGTACTTACTGCGATGTCGTTTTCACGGCACCAGTCAGCATCTGTCATGCCGCTCTGGCAGCATTCATTGATAAGCCTGATCTGTTCCGCCATCGGGACACGGGCTTTGCGGGTAATTGCCATAACCTATCCTCCGTCATTGTAGTGAAATAGTCTAAATATCTTTCGCCTACAATTATAGAGGAAACCAAAGGATTAGGAAATCCGCAGGAATATTTGGCGCCTACTGTTGAATTATTAATATCCCCTAAGATTATGAATTTAATCCTGCAGGCCCCGAATTTCCTCTGCTACAGGTCTGCGCACTTTTTTTCTGGTCATTTCCAGAATGTGAAGAGGCGTAATGTCAATGGCCCTGCATTTTACCGGATCCTTGCGAAGATGTTTCTGAAGAACGTGAAAAAGCTCATCCTGATGATCCGGATTATTCATATTGATAAAATCAATCAGAATAATACCCGATAAATTCCTGAGACGGATCTGGCGGGCAATTTCTCCTGCCGCTTCCAGATTAATCTTGCGATAGGTTTCTTCTGCTTTCTTTTTGCCGGTATATTTTCCGCTGTTTACATCCACAGAAACAAATGCTTCTGTCTGCTGGATCACCAGAAAGCCTCCGCTTCCAAGCCATATTTTTTCCTGCTGGATTTCCTCCAGAGCTTTTTCCAGCCTGTACAGCTTATATAAAGGAAGAAGAGAATCCTGATACAGCTTCAGTTTGTCAAGCTCTTCCGGCATAAAATCCTGCAGGTAAGCAGCCAGCTTTTTGTGTACCTCCGGTATATCAGTTATGATCTCCTCAAGATTTCTGCTATATACATCTCTCACAGCAGCCAGATAAAAAGCCTCTGCTTCATACAGCAGACTGAAGCACGTCCGGTTTCTGCCATTTACCGCAACCTTCTGAAAAAGCATTTTCAAAAAATCGAGTTCATGAAGAAATTCTTCTTTTGTTGCTTCTGCTGCATTGGTTCTGGCGATCAGACCATATTCCCGGTGCTCCTGCTCCCGTTCCGGCTCCAGCCATTTATTCAGAACAGCTGCTTCCTCCCTGCTCAGCTTCCCTGAAAATCCAATTTTCTTTTCTCCGCTGGTCAGTACCAGATATTTGCCCGGAAAATTCAGATTGGTTGTCAAAGCCGGAAGTTTTCCTTTCATTGCATCCCGGCTTACCTGTACCAGAAGCTCATCTCCTGGCCGCAGAGGACCGTTTCCTCTTCGTCCGGATGTAAAGATTGCTTTTTCTGCCAGCTCAAGAGGCAGATAACCCTTGATTCCGTCGCCAAATCGCACAAAGGCCGCCTGAATATTGGAAGCGATATTTTCTACCTGTCCAACATAAATATTATTCAGGATATTTTTTTTCCCTGCTTTTTCCAGACGTATTTCTACTACCTTCTGATCTTCCAGCATAGCGCAGATCATACAGCGATATCCATGAACGTCCATTTCTGTGATGACCAGCTTACTCAACTTTTTCTCCCAGAGCTTCCAGAGGTATGAAACGAGGTGTTTTTCCTTCTCCTGCGTCTGCGTAGACCTCTCTTCTTTCAATCATATAGGCAAAAGGTTCCGGTTCTGCTCCGGCCCACTTAAGAAAAGTATCCATCACCAGTTCTGGCTTCGTGTAATTGGAGCTGGCCGAAGCAAGCTGCATAAAAATCCCGTTTTCTGTCAGTTCCGCCTTATAGATATAAGGACGGAGATCTACCGTTTTTTCACTTCGCTTTGTTTTTTTTGTTACAATGATCTCCTTCCGGGAAAGAAATTCTTCAAACATTTTCCTCCACGGAACAGAAGGCTCCTTTCCCTGACGGAAGGTAACAAAATAATCAGCAGCGGCAACCAACGCCATTGCCGTACTGGCCTTTCCATCCTCGACCTGACGGGCGGAGCATACGGTAACACCCTCTACCATGGTTTCATTCAGCCTGCGCCGGATCTCCTCTGTTGGAACCGTTTCTGTCAGCTCCATGTCAAAATACTCTCCCAGGCTGGTAGTACCTACTCCCAGAGGCGCTGCAAAAGACATGATCATATGAGGACTGTAGCCTCCGGAAAAAGCCACCGGAAGTTCTGCTCTTCGGATGGCTTTCTGAAAATACCTCATGGTATCCAGATGCCCTACAAATTTCATATACCCTGTTTTTGTAAATTTAATTCTTACTTTCACAGCATACACCTCCTTTATATTTCGCTGCTCCGCAGCCAGAGCATCTCTGGCGGCAGTTCGGTGTCACTGTTTCTGCCTGAGCCTGTTTCCATTCACGGATCAGGAATTCCTTAGACACACCTGCATCTATAAAATCCCAGGGAAGGATCTCATCCGTCTCTCTCTGCCGTAATGTATAGAACTCCATATCTACACCCGTTTCCGCAAAAGCCTCCTTCCAGATCTCATAATGGAAGTTTTCTGACCATGCATCATATAATGCGCCTTTTTCGTATGCCTTTCTGATCACCTGGGCGCTTCTGCGGTCGCCTCTTGCAAGAAGTCCCTCCAGTACAGTGACATCTGGTTCATGCCAGCTGTAGCGGATGCTTCTCTGATTCAGCTGAGAGCGAATCTCATTTTTAACAATTTTTGCTTTTTCAACAAATTCTTCTTCTCTGTACATAGGCGCCCACTGAAACGGAGTAAACGGCTTGGGAACAAAGAAGGATGTGCTGACATTGATCTGAACCTTCCCATTACGCTGGTCTTTTGGTATCTCATAATAGCGTTCCGCAATTTTTTCCGCCAGATGAGCGATCCCTTTCATGTCCTCTTCTGTTTCTGTAGGAAGACCCAGCATAAAATAAAGTTTTACCCGATTCCAGCCCCCTTCAAATGCCTCTCCGGCACCATGAAGGATATCTTCTTCTGTCAGTCCCTTATTGATCACATCCCGGAGCCGCTGGGAACCGGCCTCCGGTGCAAAGGTAAGGCTGCTCTTTTTTACATCCTGTACCTTGCTCATTACATCCAGCGCAAAAGCATCAATACGAAGCGACGGAAGAGATATATTCACTGCTTTATCACGGAATTCATCAATAAGAAAAGTTACCAGTTCTTTCAGTTCACTGTAATCGCTGGAGCTTAAGGAGCTCAGAGAAATCTCCTCATGTCCTGTGTTCTTCAGCATGATCCTTGCAGAATTCTTCAGGGATTCCACCTGACGTTCTCTGGTAGGACGATAAATCATTCCCGCCTGACAGAAACGACAGCCACGGATGCATCCTCTCTGGATTTCCAGGGTTACTCGATCCTGAGTTGCCTTAATAAAAGGTACCACCGGGGATTCCAGGTTATTATAATCAGCTTTCATATCCATAACCAGCTGTTTTTCCACTTTTAAAGGCGCTTCCGGTCGATTAGGAGTAAAAGAAGCAATGGTGCCATCTTCCTTATAGGTCACATCATAAAATGCAGGTACATAAATTCCCGGAATACGGGCAGCCTTCAAAAGAAACTCTTCTTTGGAGCCTCCTGCTTTTTTATTGGAAATGTAGGCATCAAACAGTGCATTATAAGAAATTTCTCCCTCTCCAATATAAAAAAGATCAAAAAATGGCGCCAGAGGTTCCGGGTTGTAGGCACAGGCTCCTCCGCCTATCACGATCGGACAGGTCTCGTCTCTGTCACATGCCAGCAGAGGAATACCGGAAAGATCCAACAGCTGAAGCACATTGGTGTAGCACATTTCATAGCCAAGAGTGATTCCAAGCATGTCAAAATCCTTTACCGGATCCTGTGATTCCAGGGCAAAAAGAGGAATTTTCTCTTCCCTCATAATCTTGTCCAGATCTGTCCATGGTGAAAACAGACGCTCACACCATACATCCTCTCGTTTATTAAAGCTGTCATACAGAATTGCCATACCCAGATTGGACATACCAATTTCATAAGTATCGGGGAAAGCCATACAAAACCTGAGCCCGATCTTTTCTTTTTCTTTCATTACAGAGTTGACTTCACCGCCAATATAGCGGGCGGCCTTGTCTATGCTCATTAATATTTCGTCACTTAATGCTAATTTTCTCATTTTTTCCCTTTCGGTGATTTTTGTATACTTCTCTATTATTTAACACAAGAAAAAATAATACGTCAAGTAAAACTGCAGGGGCATTATTCCAGTGCCACACCCCATATTTTACAGTCTCTCGTTCCGACCACCGCCATACTTCCATATACAGCGGGGGTTGCTTCGATCACACCTTCGCTTAAGGAAAAGGTATCATAAACCTCTCCGGTCTTTCCGTTCAGAAGATACATATTTCCATCACTGCTGCAGTAGATCACACGTCCGGTCTTCTCTTTGTCATATACACATACCGGAGAAGACCATGCATAACCGGATTTATGTTCCCATGCCTTTTTCCCGGTTTTTTTATCCAGACAATGAAGAATGCCTGTGGCATTGTCCTCTGTCTTGGATACTGTCACATAAATATAATCCTTCAGATCATTTTTTCCAGTAGCAATCGTAGACTGTACTCCGCCGGATACCCCGTCATCCGTGTAGCACTGGTAATCCGTCTGCCAGACGATCTCTCCTGTTTCTGCATCAATCTTCCACACCGGAACCGTAGCCTGATCATAGCTTCTCCATCCCAGGCGGAAAGAAGTACTCACATACAGATAAAGGTGTCCGTCTTCTATGGAAAGAACCGGGGTAGAGTTGGAATCATCCAGAATATCCTGAACCCAGATCAGCTGCATGGTATTCAGATCCAGGCACATGAGGTTTCCTCCATTATCGGATGTAAACAGGTAATTCTTGTAAACAGCTGCGCTGACCTCCATTCCTACCCAGAAGGATTCTGTGCTGCTTCTTGTTCCGTAATAATGCCATTTCACTGTTTTTCCCGGATTGACAGACAGAGTTCCTGCTTTTGGATCATACTGTGTATTCAGCTTGATCAGGTACAGGATTCCGTTTTCGCCCGGATAGATCAGGGTATCTGTTTCCGCATCTACCAGAGCAGAGGAATCAAAGAAGCTCAGGCTTCCCCTCAGAGAAAACGGATCATTATCTCCAAAGGTATACATCGTGCTGCAGTCCAGAAGATTTACCACAAATACTCTGGCCGTTCCCTGGTCGCTGTTATAGCCCGCACCTACATAAAGAATCGGATAACCTCTGGGATCCAGTGCACCGGAACCCTTAAAGGTATATCCAAGGTAAAGAGGCTCCCGGGTATCTTTTCCGGTCTCCAGATCAAGGAAATAAACATAGCCGTCCATACAGGCATAGATTACCTCTACCAGATCATCCTTTTTCTTTGCCCAGTCATACATATTCATATGGGCTTTTGTCTCTCTGGACCACTTTTGCATCAAAGGCTGTCCGGTCCATCCACTTCCGGTCCATACAGTTCCCTGTGATGAAAGAGCCCCGGTATCTCTGGACCATTTGTCCGACAGCTTATTATTCTTCAGCGAGGCCGTTCCATATACTCCACCGTCACGGAAATTATTTCCCCGGAAGGTCGCAATGCCTTTTAGCTCCGTATACTCACTTCCCTCTTTAAAGGTAATCTCACTGTCCGGTGTGTAAGAAGCAACGCTGTCAAGAATGTTTCCGTCTATTTCAAGCTCTGTAGACGCAATGAGGTTTTCCGGTCTGGTGGATTCCACACTGTGAGGGGCAAAGGGAATTTCCCTGGATTCTTCCATTTCAAGAAGCTGCCCCTCTTTTTTCTCTGCCGCCGTCTCTACAGTCTTTTTGGAGTCTTCCAGAAAATAACGACCTGCTTTTATGATGAAATGAATCCCTGCTCCGCCTGCCAGACATATAACAAGCAGAAGAACAGCCGCCTTAACAGGAAATCTTCGTTTTCTTTTTCTGGAGGAGGGTTTCACTCCGGTCGGGGCTTTCCGTGATATTTTTGCAGAAGTATGTTCTGTTTTTTTTACCGGCTGCGGTCTTGGCGGCTGGTAATGACTTCTTCTTACATGTGAGTTTCTCTTTTGTTTCATACGTTTTCTCCTGGATAACACGGCAAAAGACCAGAGAACAGTCTCTGGCCATGCCTAATTTTAAATCTATCTTCTTGCGAGTTCCCCGGTGATCTCTTCCCAGGTAACTCCTTTTTCCACCATCAGTACCATAACATGATAGAGGAAATCTGAAATTTCATATTTAATCTCATCCTTGTCCGGATTTTTGGCCGCAATTACAATTTCTGTACATTCCTCACCGACTTTTTTCAGGATCTTGTCAATTCCCTTGTCAAAAAGATAATTGGTATACGATCCTTCCTTTGGATGGATTTTTCTGTCCATGATCACATCATATACCTCCTGAAAAACACGGAGAGGGTTGGTGTCATCATACTCTTTTTTAATCAGGGGCTGGAAAAAACAACTTCTGTTCCCTGTGTGGCAGGCAGCTCCAATCTGGTCTACCTTTGCAAGTATCGTATCATTGTCACAGTCAAGTGTCAATGATTTTACATATTGAAAATGTCCGGAAGTAAGTCCTTTAACCCAAAGTTCCTGACGGCTTCTGCTCCAGTAAGTCATTTTCCCTGTACGCAGTGTGGATCTGAAAGCTTCTTCATTCATATATGCCATCATCAGAACCTCATCTGTTCTATAGTCCTGCACGACAACAGGGATCAGACCGTCGCTGTTCAGTTTAAACTCCGACCACTCCAGCGCACTTTCACATATGTTTACAGGAATTCCCTCTTCTCTGCATGCATCCTTAAACAGAAGGAGATCCGTATCAGCGGAACTCACATAGGCTCCGCTAAGCCCTCCTACCGCCGGATGTGACATAAGACTGAGAAGCTTTTCCTTTTTGCTTTCCTCTGTATGAAGGATCACCTGCATGGCAGATACCTTTTTTACTGCATCCTGTACGGAATCCAGCGCAAGAATACCGTCTGCATACTGTTCAATCAGTTCCTTATGGTCTGTAAATTCTTCAGAAGAAGAAATGCACACATACATTTTTTCTTTTCCAAAGCGCTTTGACATTTCTTCCAGAAGATCAATATTGCTCTGCTTGGAGAAATTCAGAGCCACCCTGGCGCAGCCGGCATAGATCAGTTTTTTTACGTCTTCCATCCGATTTATATTTCCTGCTGCCATAACCGGAATCTCCGAAGCTGCACAGATCTCCCGTATTTTTCCAATGGCTTTTTCGTGTTCCTGATCTCCTGAGGAAAAGTCAAAAACAAGAAGCTCATCTGCGCCATTGTTACTGTAAAATCCGGTAAGAGAAACAACATCTCCGTCTCCAAAAAGATTCCTCTGCCCAAATCCTGTTACTGCCCTGCCTGACTGAAGATAAAGACAGGGGATCATTAATTTATCTGCCATGGATATTCTCCTTTGTGTACTTGATTAAAGACTTCCTTTTGTGGAAAGTACGTCGGTGATTCTTTCATCAAGGGAAAGCGCCTGATCAAGAGCTTTTGCAAAGCTTTTAAACATGGCTTCTGCCAGATGATGACTGTTTCCGTTTGTCAGTACCTTAAAGTGGAGATTCATCCCCGCATTGCAGGATACTGCATAAAAAAACTCCTTTACCATTTCCGAACCCATATCTCCTATTTTTTCACAGGAAAACTCTGCATCAGAGGAGTAATATGGACGTCCGGAAAGATCCACTGCGCAAAGCACAAGGACCTCGTCCATAGGAAGGATACAGCTTCCATAGCGGCGGATTCCTTTTTTATCACCTGCCGCTTCTCTGATGGCTGTTCCAAGGACAATTCCTGTATCCTCTATCGTATGATGATCGTCCACTTTCAGATCTCCATGGACGCGCACACACAGGTCGAAAAGACCATGTCTGGTAAAGCCGTCCAGCATATGGTCAAAAAAACCCACTCCTGTAATTATGTCCGAATATCCGGTTCCATCCAGCTTCAGCTTAAGCTTGATCTCTGTTTCTTTTGTATTGCGCTCAATCGATGCCTCTCTTGTCATAGCTCCTCCTGTCAGTCTTCCTTTTCAAACCGGACTGCAACAGAATTGGCATGTGCAGTAAGCTGTTCGGAAGCTGCAAACTGTTCAATATCTCTGTGTATCTTTTCTAACGCCTCTTTTGAATAATAAACGATACTTGATTTTTTGATAAAATCATCCACGGAAAGAGGGGAGAAAAATTTTGCGGTTCCATTGGTAGGCAATACATGATTCGGTCCTGCAAAATAATCTCCAAGGGGTTCTGAGCTGTACTCGCCGATAAAAATCGCCCCTGCATTCCTTACTTTCATCATAATCTCAAAAGGATTTCTGGTAACAATCTCCATATGCTCAGAAGCAATGGCATTGGCTGCCTCTACTGCCTCGTCCATGTTTTCTGCAACCAGGATATATCCAAAGTTATCCAATGATTTCTGTATGATCTCTTTGCGTGAAAGAACCTTTACAAATTCATCTGTCTCATGGCTGACCTTCTCTGCAAAATCTCTGCTTGTTGTGATCAGAATCGCTGATGCCAGTTCATCATGCTCTGCTTGCGAAAGAAGATCTGCAGCTACGAAACGGGGATTGGCGCTGTCGTCTGCCAGTACAAGTATCTCACTTGGTCCTGCAATGGAATCAATGCTCACATGTCCATATACAGCTTTTTTGGCAAGTGCAACAAAAATATTTCCCGGTCCGACAATCTTATCTACCTTTGGAATACTCTCTGTACCGTAGGCAAGTGCTCCAATTGCCTGTGCACCTCCGACCTTGTAAATCTCGTCGGCTCCGGCCTCTTTTGCTGCAACCAGCGTGGAAGGATTGACCTTCCCATCCCTTCCCGGAGGTGTAGTCATGACAATCTGATCAACTCCGGCAACCTTTGCCGGAACAATATTCATAAGTACAGAGGAAGGATAAACCGCCTTGCCTCCCGGAACATAAACCCCTACCCGCTGAAGGGGCGTGACCTTCTGTCCCAGCATCGTGCCCTCTTCCGAGGAAGTAAACCAGCTGTTCTGCTTCTGTTTTTCATGATAGCTTCTGATGTTCACCAGCGCTTTACGGATCACATCCACCAGAGCCGTATCTACTGCATCATAGGCTTCTCTGATCTCTTCTTCTGTTACCCGGATCGTCTGTGCTGTAATCTCTGTTTTGTCAAATTCCTTTGTGTATGCAAAAAGTGCACGATCTCCCTCTGAACGGACTCTGTTCAGGATCTCTGACACTGCATTCTCATATTTTCCATAATGATTGGGACTTCTTTTCAGAAGATTCTCCATAATATCTTTTGTCGTTTCTTTTGTAAGTGTTACTATCCGCATGTTCTCTTCCATCCCTTCTGTATGAAATATGGCCGGTTTACTCGCTGAGTACGCTGCGAAGATCGCTGATCAGCTTCCGGATCCTCTCATTTTCCATTTTCATGCTTACCTGATTCACGATCATCCGGGCAGAAAGAGGACATACCTCCTCCAGTACCTTCAGTCCGTTTTCTTTCAGAGTGCTTCCGGTTTCCACAATATCTACGATCACTTCCGACAGCCCCACAATGGGAGCAAGCTCAATGGAACCGTTCAGCTTGATGATCTCGACTGTCTGGTGCTTTTTATTATAAAAATAGTCCTTTGCAATATTCGGATATTTAGTCGCTACCCGGATCAGCTGGTTGTTATGCAGAAGCTCTCTGGCACTTTCCGGTCCGCATACACACATACGGCATGCTCCAAATCCCAGATCCATGACCTCGTAAAGCTTTCTTCCCTCTTCCAGAATGGTATCCTTTCCTGTGATGCCTATATCAGCCGCACCATATTCCACATAAGTAGGAACATCCGGTCCTTTAGCCAGGAAAAATTTCAGTTTTAATTCTTCATTAACAAAAATCAGTTTTCTGGAATCACGATCCCGGATTTCTTCACAGGTGATTCCTATTTTTTCAAAAATATCCAGTGTTTTCTGAGCCAGACGTCCTTTTGTCAGTGCAATAGTCAGATATCTCATTCCGTGCCCTCCTTTTTCTTACGCAGAGCCACATGTCTGCCCTCTTTTCTCAACCTCTGGGCTTTCACCACAGCCTCTTCCAGAGTGTCCTCGGTATATGTAAGAATATAAGGGCTTTCCTGTCGGAAGGTTTCGATCTTCTGTCTGGACAGCGCTGTAAGAAGACTGTCCACTACGATCACAAAACCTGTGGATGCCGCAGATGTTCCAAAATGCTTCAGAAGCTCATTATAACGTCCGCCTTTTACAAGTGGCTCGCCTGTGCCGTAGGTATAAGCCTGAAAAATAATGCCGGTATAATACTGAATCTTGCTCACCATGCCAAAATCAAAACTGATATATTTTTCATAACCATACAGCTTAAGGATCTCATAAATTTTTTCAAGACGCTTCACTGCTTCTACTGCCATGGAATTTCCGGTAAGAGAACGGGCTCTGTCCAGAATCTCTCTGGAACCGAACAGATGAGGAAGCTCTTTCAGAGCCTCTGAAAGAACAGGATCCAGCTGCTGGCTGCTTACCAGTTCCTCTACGCCAAAATAATTCTTTTCGGAAATCAGCGTACGCAGACGCTCCTCCGCATCCTCTCCCAGATTTGCTTCTTTCAGAAGAGATTTAAAATAATCCACCTGTCCGACACTAACCTGAAATTCTCTCAATCCGGAAGAAAGAAGACACTCTACCGTCATTGCAAGAAGCTCTGCATCTGCCTCCGGAGAATCATCCCCGATACGTTCCACTCCCATCTGAGTCGTTTCTTTCAGACGCCCCTGGTAACTGGAACTGTTTACAAAGGCCTGGCCTGTATAAAACAAGGTAACCGTTTCTTTAGCCGGGGAAAAATATGTGGCGCATGCCCTCGAAACAGAAGGTGTGAAATCTGGTCTCAGGACAAGTGTGTTTCCCTCTCTGTCAAAAAATTTATACAGATCTCTGGACGGAACCGTACCAACTTCTCTGCTGAACACCTCGAAATATTCAAATGTGGGAGTTTCTATTTCCTCATATCCGTATCCCTGAAATACTTTCCGGATCCGGTTCTGAAGCTCGTGCTTCTGGCTGCACTCTCTGCTGTAGATATCACGTACTCCTTCCGGTGTGTGAAAAATCTTTTCCATAATCGTTTCCTCCTCAAAGCATTGCTTTAGTCCACTACCATGTTACTAGATGAAATATCTAAGATTATAGTAAATTACACAGAGATTGTCAATCCCGTAAATTCAAATCTGTTTTCAGTCCCTCCAGAAACGGGATAAAAAACCCTCCCTGTCTGGGAAGATAATAGCACTTGTTTAATTCTTCCCTTCGGAAGCTTTTTCTTCCGCCGTTCTCCATACGCTTCCAGAACCCCAGAAGTTCCCGCAGCGGAAGATAATAAAAAAGATCTGCACTGCTGAAAAAGAGCAGAAAGAATGCAATTCCTCCCTGCTCTTCAAAGGCCTTCATAAACTCCACCTGATGAGGATGGATATTGCTTAACGGAAACGTATCTGTACGACATTCTTTTGCATCAAAGCACACCGGGATCCCCTGTACCGCACCTATATAATCCACAGTACTTTTCTGTTCAAAATATGCCAGTGTGATCTGATGGTGGCTTTTGTCCATTTTTACAGGTGTGATAGGAGTAGGGATTTTCTGGATCAGCGCCAGTTTTTTTTCCGCATACTGTTCATTTGTCCGATTGATCAGTTCCTCCAGGGTGGAACCCCGGAGGCCTCTGCTTACCCATGCCATAAAACACTCCTGCTATTTCAGCATTTTGACAGACGGGAAATAGCGAACAACGGCTTTTCCGACAATCTGATCAAAGGAAACGAATGTGTTATCCCAGAATCTGGAGTCCCTGGAATTTTCTCTGTTGTCTCCAAGCATAAAGTAAGAATCCTCCGGCACTACATAAGGACCGTAATCTCCCTTCGGAGTTTCCGGCACAAAGCTGTCATCCAATGGCTCTTCCGCCCCGTCAATATATACCTTTCCGTTTCGGATCTCCACGGTTTCCCCGGGAAGTCCGATCAGTCGTTTGATAAAAAGCTGGCTTTCATCATCCGGATATTTAAAGATAATGATATCAAACCGCTCCGGATCCTTTGTCTTTTTGCTGATGTGCTTTCCAAAAAGGTCTGCATTGATGCCATATGCAAGACGGAAGCCAAATACCCGGTCTCCTGTCATAATGGTATTTTCCATTGATTCTGACGGGATCTTTGCATTAATAAGCACAAAATTATTAACAAACAGAACGATCACAACTACAATAACGATCATTTTTACATAATCCCAGATTTCATTCCAGATTTTCATGATAACTCTCCTCTAACTGTTCTTCTTTGATGATATGATAAAATAATTCCGGCGGATCTGCACGGAAGCTTCTGCCGGATACATTCTCCATGCAACCGGAAATTTCCGGAAAGGTCAGACAAAATCCATGAAGAAGCTGGTGGCTCAGTCCATATTTTTCCCTGCAGCTATTATTAAAGCTCCGGGAACCATATTTGCTGTCTCCCATTAAAGGATACCCTTCCGCTGCCAGATGGGCACGAATCTGATGTGTCCGCCCCGTCAGCAGTCTTACTTTTAAAAGTGTAACTTTTCCATTATCTCCCAGAGGCGTATAGATAGTTTCTATAGGCTGTGCATCTTTTTCGGCTTTTTTATATATCTTAACCTTATTCTGCTCCGGATCTTTCTTCAGGTATCCACTGATATGCTTTTTTTCTTTCAGTACGCCCTTTACTATGCAAAGGTAATCCTTATGTATCCTTCTGTCATGGAAAAGTTCTGACAGCGTCTGGAGTCCCGGAAGGCTTTTTCCGGCAGCAACAATTCCGCTGGTATTTTTGTCTAGACGATTGCAGACAGAAGGACGAAACGTCCCCAGTTCCTCCTCCCTGATACTTCCGGAATCAAGAAGATACCCCGTAATATATTCTACCAGCGAGGGATCCCTGCTGTCATCCGGCTGGGAAAGCATTCCTGCCGGCTTGTTTATAAGAAGGATATTCCTGTCTTCATACAGAATGTCCAGCTGCGTCTTTGCTCTGGGGGCCGGCTGTGCACCGCTGAATTTCTGATATGTTTCATCACTTAAAAAAACTCTGACCTCGTCCCCTGTATGGAGTTTTTCATTTCCGGATGCTTTTTTTCCGTTTAATGTAATATTTTTTTTACGGAGCATTTTATAAAGAAAGCTTTTGGGAGCTTCCCGGAGAAGCTTTGCCAGATATTTATCAAAGCGCTGTCCTGCTTCATTATTGTTAATGGTAAATTGTTTCATGATCCTCCTACAGACAGATCGCCAGTATCGTATGGCGTATCAGTTCGTTTCTGGAAAGCTCCGGATAACGTTCATCCGGACGGAAGCGGATTCCTTCTTCCAGAGATTCTCTGTGTTCATTCATAGAATCCAGGCGATCCAGAAACGGCTTCAGTTCCTTAAATATTTTTATATTAACGCGATAACCATTGCCTTTCAAAATCTTCTGTGCCTCTTTTTCCATAAAAGAAACATCGATTTTTGGATCGTTGCTGTACCCGACTGCCAGATTTCCACAAATGGCAAAAGCATCAATAAATGCGCTCTTTTCATAAAATGTCATATACATCTCGTAGGACATTACCAGATCTTTACAGTGTTCTCTGATCTGACGGTAATCCTCCGCATCCATGGAAGGACACCGGAACAGCATGATCAGATTGACCAGCATTTTACAGGCAGGCAGACATCCCACTACTGTCACAACCGTCCATATGGTCAGCCGTGTCTTAAAATAAAAAAGTGCAGTAAAAAAGATCAGAAGCGGAACTGCAAAAAGAATAGCGGTAATAATAAGCTTTCTCTTTTTTTCTGCTGCTATATAACCAAATTCACCCTTTCGGGCAGATCTTTTTGTATTTTTTTTACTCATGAACAACTCCTTGATGTAAGATCAGTGTTTTTTTCTGTGGGTATTACGGATAGTCTTTTTTCCCCGTCTCTTTTCGGGTCTTTTTTCTCCATTTAACCTGTCAGAATGGTTTTTGCGCTCCGGCCGGAGCAGACATTTCGGTCCATATCCCACCAGATCCATTCTTCCCGCTTCTTTCAGCCCTTCCATTACCAGTGCACGGTTGGCAGGATTTTTGTACTGCATCAGCGCCCTCTGAACTGCCTTTTCGTGAGGATCACGCGGCACATATACTTTTTCTCCGGTCAGAGGATGGATTCCTGTATAATACATGCAGGTAGAAAGCGTTGACGGTGTAGGATAAAAATCCTGCACCTGCTCCGGAGTAAAGCCCAGATCCCGGACATATTCCGCAAGCTTCACCGCATCTTTCACCGTACAGCCCGGATGAGACGACATAAAGTACGGAACTGCATACTGCTTTTGACCTGTTCTCTGATTTTCTTTTTCGTACGCTCTTAGAAAGCTTTCGTAAACCTGATGAGACGGTTTTCCCATATAGCGCAGCACCTGATCCGACACATGCTCCGGTGCAACACGAAGCTGTCCGCTGATATGATGCTTTACCAGTTCTCTTAAAAAAGTCGGATCTTTGTCTGCCATTACATAATCAAACCGGACACCGGAACGGATAAATACTTTTTTAACCTTTGGAATACAACGCAGTTTCCTTAAAAGCTCCACATAATCGCGGTGATCAGCCGTAAGATTTTTGCAGGGCTGGGGAAACAGACATTGACGGTTCTGACATACGCCCTTTGCCAGCTGTTTTTGACAGGAGGGCTGTCTGAAATCTGCAGTGGGTCCTCCTACGTCATGGATATATCCCTTAAATGCAGGATCCTCTGTCATATGTTCTGCCTCTTTGATGATGGAAGCATGACTTCTTGTCTGCAGGATCCTTCCCTGATGAAAAGTAAGTGCACAGAAACTGCATCCGCCAAAACAGCCCCGATTACTGGTCAGGCTGAAACGTACCTCCTCGAGAGCCGGAACACCTCCCAGCGCATCATAGGCAGGATGCCATTTTCCCGTATACGGAAGATCGTAGACGTCATCCATTTCCTGCTGGGTCAACGGTCTGGAAGGAGGATTTTGTATGACATACCCTCTTGTTCCATAATCTTCTGCAAGGGGTCTCCCGGTAAAAGGATCCGTATTTTTGTATTGGATGGCAAAGCTGTCGGCATACGCTTTTTTGTGATCCCGGACTTCTTCAAAAGAAGGAAGACAGATCGGTTCAAAAGCCGGATTCAGTGTTTTACTCTTATAAACAGTTCCCGGAATATAAGTGATTTCCTCTATCGGGATTCCGCTGTCGAGAGCTTCTGCAATCTCCAGGATCGAATGTTCACCCATACCGTATGAAATCAGATCGGCGCCGGAATCAAGAAGCACACTTCTTTTGATACGGTTGTCCCAATAATCATAATGTGCCAGTCTCCTGAGACTTGCTTCAATCCCCCCAAGAATAATCGGAGTATGTTTATACGTCTGACGAATCAGATTGCTGTATACCACTGTCGGCATATCAGGTCTCAGCCCCATCTTTCCGCCCGGAGAATAAGAATCCTTCTGGCGGTGTTTTTTGGACACGGTATAATGGTTCACCATGGAATCCATGTTTCCCGCAGTCACAAGAAAACCCAGGCGAGGTTCCCCAAACACCTGGATACTTTCTTTTTTGCGCCAGTCGGGCTGGGAAATAATTCCCACCCGGTAGCCCCGGCTTTCCAGAAGCCGGCTTATGATCGCACAGCCGAATGAAGAATGATCGATGTAGGCATCACCTGTAAGATAAACGAAATCTACCTGATCCCATCCCCGTTCTCTCATTTCCTGTGCTGTAACTGGTAAAAATGTATGCATGTATCTGCTCCTAATATGCTACGGTCTGTGCCCGGTAGCCTTCTGCAATAATGTCAAGCTGTCTGTGGAACCGTTCCAGCTGCTGAAGATCCTTTGTCCGGAAGACTCTGAGGAACTCTCTCTGGATTTTCTCTACCTCGCGTTTATTTGAGATCTTATAAAGATTCTCTATACTGAGCAGAATGTCTTTGACAAGGTTGGACTGCATCCGCGAGGAATTCTGCGCATCCATGATCTCATTACGGACAGAGGACATTTCCTGATCCAGAGCAATGATCGCGTCTGCCGCCTTGCTGAGCCGCTCCGCTACATGAAGGGGCATTTCTCCCTTGTACTTATACTGAAGTGAGTGCTCAATGGTCGCCCAGAAGTTCATAGCCATGGTTCGGATCTGAATCTCTGCCTGGATAGTCTTTGGACCTTCAATAGTCTCTACTGTATAATAAATAATCAGATGGTAGCTTCTATATCCGCTCTGTTTAATATGTTTCAGATAATTTTTTTCGCTTTTTATTGTCATATCACTGCGTTTCTGGATAAGGGCAGCCACTGTATCAATATCTTCTTCAAACTGACAGATGATACGGATACCGGCAATATCCTCCACCTCTTCCTCCATCCGATCCATGGGGATATGCTTGCGCTGCATTTTTTCCAGAATACTGGTAACGCTTTTTACACGCCCTCTTACCTGTTCGATAGGTGAATACAGGTCGTTTTGTTTATGCTCTTCTATAATATGCTCAAACTTCACGGTCAGCTCTCTGACAGCCAGTTCATAGGGGCATAAAATACTTCTCCATAACTGTATTTCCATATAAATCACTCCTTGAAGGAAAATACCGGAATACAGATTTACTGTACTCCCAGTCATTATAGCACATTTTTCACGGGATATGTAAATTAATATATATAGTTTCTGATTTTTTTCCTGTAATTTCTCAGTACCCAGTAAGGATTTACACTGATCTCTCTTTGATCCTCCGTCAGAATATAGATTCCCAGATGAAGATGAACAGGAAATCGGCCTCTGGTGCCCTCCTCTCCATATCCGGTATTTCCCATATATCCCAGAATATCTCCTGCCCGGACTGTCTCCCCCGGATAAAAATCCTTTTCATAAGAAGAAAGATGAGCATAATAAAAATAGCCGCCATGGGGAGCGCGGATTCCAATACGATAGCCGCCAAGAGGAAGCCATCCTTTTTTTTCTACCGTGCCGTCCGTCATACTTACGACAGGATAATAACCGGAAACAGAAACTTTCCCGAAAATATCCGTGCCCTCATGGAAGCGTTTTCCTCCATAATCTCTCCGGCTGAGCCAGGTATCTTCAAAATATGTATCACCGGAAGCCACCGGAAAATACCTGATATCCTCCCATACAGCCTGGTATGCCTTTTTTAATGCCTGATATTCATCCGGCTTGTATTTTCTGTATATCCCTCCGGAAGCAGTCACTTTTTCCGGAAAAAAATGTCCGTCTGCCATAGAAGAGGTCAAAAGCTCCAGCCAGTCTCCGTCAGACTCCTGATGAATTTTTTGGTAAAGCTTTTCTGTCAGCCGCTGTTTTCGAAAGCTTTCCTGTTCCGCAAATGTCTCTGTAAGAAAGGATACTCTGCTTCGCTCCCGAAGAACGCCCTCAAGATCCAGTAATATTATCAGGTAAAGAAAACCCATGGTCAGGAAAAGAATTCTTTTTTTCATCCGGTCTGCCTTTCTGAATCATCTTTTCCTATTCTATGTCCTGTGATCAGGAATAAACCGGCTTAATCAGAAAAAACCGGTATCCTTTCCGCGGAAACAGATACCGGTCTATTTGTTTTTAATCTGTTGATCGATCAGTCCTTCAGAGCTTCAAGAACTTTTACAAGATAGTTCCATACTCTTTCTGTTGAAGCAATATCAAGAACCTCCTCAGAAGTATGAATATCTTTCATATTCGGTCCAAGAGAAATGCAGTCAAGTCCTTCAATTTTTTTGTAGAAAAGACCGCACTCCAGTCCGGCATGGATAGCAACTACATTTGGTTTCTCTCCATATACCTTTTCATAAACTTCTACCATCTTATCTCTCAGTGGTGATTCCTTACGATATTCCCATGCAGGATAAGCGCCCTGTACTGTATATTCTCCTCCCAGGAATTCCGTCAGGTAGCAGATCTTATCAGAAAGAGCATCGCTTGCAGCACCAACAGAGCTTCTTACGCTGGAGCTTGCCACAAATCCTTCTTCTTCCAGTTTCATAATTCCAATATTTGTGGAAGTCTCCACAAGACCTTCAATGCTTCCACTCATTTTCTGGATTCCAAAAGGTACCTCCATAAGATAAAAAAGAATTTTTGCCTTACTTGTGGGATGAAGTACATTCTCAGTGGCTCTGCCAAGCTCTGTAACCTCAATCGTAATTCCCTCATCAGAATTCGTGTATTCTTCGCGAAGCCCTTTCTGTACTGTTTCTGCACAGGCTTTTACCGCAGCAGCATCTGCACAGAGAAGATCTGCTGTACATTCTCTTGTAATGGCATTGTCCTTCTGACCGCCTTCCATAACAATGATCCCATAATCAGCAGTCTTCTGAAGTGTGTAAAGGAATCTTCCCATAAGCACATTTGCATTGGCACGCTTCTTATCGATTTCTGCCCCGGAATGTCCTCCCATAAGTCCTTTGATCTTCACCTGGACTTTGTTTCCTTCTGCTTCCACTCTCTGTACAGGAATGGTGCTGATAGCAGTAAGCCCGCCTGCGCAGCTGATCCACAGACTGCCCTCGGCTTCGGAATCAAGATTGATCAGTCTTCTTCCCTTCAGGACGCTGCAGTCAAAGCCTTCCGCTCCAAGAAGACCGATTTCCTCATCTACCGTGATCAGAACTTCAAGTGCCGGATGAGCAATATCCCGGCTTTCCAGAAGTGCAAGTCCATAAGCAACTGCAATACCGTCATCGCCGCCCAGAGTGGTTCCATTTGCAGTTACATATCCGTCTTTTACAGAAATATTTAAAGGATCTTTTGTAAAATCATGTTCTACGTCCGGTCGCTTTTCGCAGACCATATCCATATGTCCCTGAATAATAACGGCAGGTGCATTTTCATAACCTGGTGTAGCCGGCTTATAGATTACAACATTGTTCATTTCATCCTGAACGTATTCGAGACCCTGCTCTTTTGCAAACCCTACCAGATAGTCACTGATCTGCTTTGTATTTCCGGAACCATGGGGAATTTTACAAAGTTCCTCAAAATAATAAAATACCCGTTTTGGTTCGCAGTTTTCCAATGCTCTCATCTTAATTTCCTCCATTTCATGATGAAAATTCTTCATATATATTTCATACAGGCCATATATTAAAGAAAAAACAATGGCCGTATTATGAAGCGATTTTTTTATGCGGCAGGACTTCTCCTGCTTCTTGTTTTTATGCTGTGTTTTCCGTCAGAGGCTTTAAACGCCGCAAGGGAAGGTATGAACCTGTGGCTGAATACACTGATCCCCACACTTCTTCCCTTTATCATTCTCACGGAGCTGCTGATCGGAACAGGAGTTGTGGAATCTCTTTTGAAGCCTTTACAGAAATTCTGGAAAAAGGTCTTCGGTATTTCTCCTGCAGGAGCCTATGCTCTGATCCTTGGACTTCTCTGCGGATATCCCATGGGTGCAAAGATCACTTCTGATCTCTATACTCATCACAAAATCCGCAAAAAAGAGGCTGAATATCTTCTTACCTTTACCAGTTATGCCAGTCCCGGCTTTCTTTATACTTACCTGATACATATCTGCCTCAATGATGCTGTTCATCCTGCATATGTTTTTTGCATTCTGATTCTGTCCGGCTTCTTTACCATGCTGTTTTTCCGGTTTGTGATTTTCAGGAATCAGCTCTCTGTTTCCGGGGCTCCGGTCAAACAAGAAAAAAAGGAGTCATCCGCACCCGGTTTTACCGGAACTCTGCTGGATGCCTCCATTATGAACGGTTTTGAAACGATCACCCGGCTGGGCGGATATATTCTCCTGTTTTCTATTCTTTCCGCACTCTTCAGGTGCTGCTGGAAAGGCGGCAAGATAACAGGACATCTGCTTCTTGGCGCTCTGGAGCTTACTACCGGACTGCATTATCTGGCAGACTCCGGACTTCCGATGACAGTCAGATTCCTTTGTTCCATATCCTTGACTGCATTTGGCGGAATCTGTATTTTGGCACAAACAAAAAGCCTCCTTAACAGGGAGCTTTCTGTCCTGCCTTATTTCTCCGCAAAGTGCCTCCATGCAGCAATTACTGCAGTGATATCATTAATTTTCATCCAGATCGTCTAACATGGTATCTTCTTCCTGCTCGGGAAGATCTTCATGATAGGAGCCTGTGATCGCTGCCGCCTGAGCTGTCTGCGGTGCAAGCTCCTGACGATTGTGATTTACGACATTCAGGCAGGTCTGAAGAGCCTCAATAAATCCTTTGTATTTACCGCCGGCATCTTCAAGTGTCTCATTAAGTACTGAGCCGATATTAGCCATCATGTCGTCTGTATAAGTAATAGCGCTTAAACGAATACTGTTTGCATCCTGTGTAGCAGAATCCAAAATCTCCTGCGCCTGTTTGTTTGCTGCGTTGATTGTATCATTTGCCTGTGCATATGCCTTCTGCATGATTTCATGCTGTGTTACCAGCTCCTGTGCCTTGGCCTGTGCATCTGCAATAATAGCGTCTGCTTTAGACTGTGCATCCTCCAGAATCGCATCCTTATTGCTGATGATCTTCTGATAACGCTTGATCTCATCCGGAGTCTTCAGACGAAGTTCTCTTAAGAGCTCGTCAATTTCTTCTTTATTTACGATGATCTTCGTTGAGGAAAGTGGCTGAAATTTACAGCTCTCTATAAATTCATCGATTTCATCAATAATCTGTTCAATTCTGCTGCTCATTGTACATTCTCCTTATTTCTGTTCTTTTTCTTTCTGCATCTTCTCCTGCAGAGTCTGAATAATCTCAGGCGGTGCAAATTTTGACAGATCACCGCCAAAACGGGCAACTTCCTTCATGATCGTAGAGCTCACATATGCGTACTCCAGACTTGTAGTCAAAAATACGGTGTCTACATCCGGAGCCAGAACCCGATTGGTCTGTGCCATCTGCAGCTCATATTCAAAGTCTGTGACAGCGCGCAGCCCGCGCACGATAACCTGGGCTTCATTTTCTTTTGCAAAATTAACAGAAAGCCCGTTAAACGGCTTAATTATAACATTCGGGATGTCCCTGGTTGCCTTTTCTAATATATTAACACGTTCTTCCACAGAAAACAACGGACTTTTTGCAGAATTATGCAAAACGCCCACTACCACTCTGTCAAAAGATACGCTGGCTCTCCGGATCACATCCAGATGACCATAGGTAGCCGGATCAAAGCTTCCGGGATATACTGCTGTTACCATGTGTAGTCTCACTTTCTTTTATTCAGAAAAACGTGCTTATTTGTTTTATATTCTTTAGAACGGCTGATCTCATATCCCAGTTCTTCCGCATAGGAAAAATCCGTGTGCAGATCTGCCTCGACAATGATCAGTGTATCTTTATCTGCCAGCTTACTGTCTTTAAGGTATTCCAGTACCTGATGTTCGGCTCCTGTTTCATAGGGAGGATCCATAAAAATACAGTCAAAAACAGGCTGTCCTTCCAGAGAACGAAGCGCCTGCAGAGCATCCATGGCCAGAAGTCTGCCATCATCAGAAAGCTTTGTAAATGCTAGATTATCTCTGATACAGGCACATGCTTTGGGATTTTTCTCTACAAATACGGCATATTCAGCCCCTCTGCTCAAGGCCTCAATACCAATGGCTCCACTTCCGCTGAACAGATCCAGAAAGCGGCAGTCCGGTATCACCGGCTGAAGGATATTGAATAATGTTTCTTTTATACGGTCTGTAGTAGGCCGTGTATCTATGCCCGGCAGTGTTTTCAGGGGAAGACGCCGGGCTTTACCTGCGA
This sequence comes from uncultured Blautia sp., assembly GCA_900541985.1. GTDB lineage: Bacteria > Bacillota > Clostridia > Lachnospirales > Lachnospiraceae > Blautia_A. Next base: position 124,745 of record UQLX01000002.1, read on the forward strand.
TTACTCTCATTTCAGATTCAGTCTCCAATCCAGATCACCCCGGGCAAGCCCCAGGATAAGAAGTTCTGCTGTGGCAATATTGGTAGCCACCGGTATATTGTACTGATCACAGCGCATGGTAATTGCTGAAATATCCGGTTCCTTCGGATCGATCATTGCCGGATTGTAAAACAGGATCACCATATCCAGATCTTCTCTTTCGATCATTTCCATAAACTGCTTGTCACCACCTATACTGCCTGCAAGAAATTTATGCACATGCAGGTTCGTGGCCTCCTCAATTCTTCTTCCCGTAGTTCCCGTGGCATAAACTTCGTGCTTAGCGAGAATATTCTTATAGGCAATACAAAAATCTTCAATAAGTACTTTTTTGCTGTTGTGTGCAATGATTCCTAAATTCATTGATCATCTCTCCATTCTCACCAATACATTTTATAGTTTTATAATTAATTTTTTTATTGAGTTCTTTATTTCCCCTTGACATTATAACAAGTTACCAAAAAAAACGCAATTAAATCTTGCAAAATATACATAATTCATAGAAATTTAATATTTTCCAGTTTCAGGCAACGAATACAGGAAATTCTAGTGTATTATTTTTAAAAACTCATATACTATCCGTGTAACATCCAAATAACAAAAACAACCAAGGAGGAAAAAATAATGTCAAACACAAATTCTTCTAACAAAGCTGTTGTACCGGAAGCAAAGGGCGCACTGGATCGTTTTAAATTTGAAGTAGCCAGTGAACTGGGTGTGCCGCTTACTGACGGATATAACGGAAATCTTACTTCCAAACAGAATGGTTCTGTAGGTGGTTATATGGTCAAGAAGATGATCGAAGCACAGGAACGTCAGATGTCCAGCGGTTCTCAGGGAGGACAGTTCTGACGCCTGCTCCACTCTCAGGCAGAAAAAGCTCAGGAGACCATCGTCACCTGAGCTTTTCCTGTGTGTTATAAACCAAGGAAGCCTGTAATGTCACCATTGATGACATAGTGCGCTCCGTTATCTTCCGGCTTGATATATACTTTTAAGTCTTTAAGCTCTGATTCTTTTTTGCCCATCTCGTCTGTCCATATCTTCTTAATGCTTTCAACTACGTCTTTTGCATATACCTCTTTACCCCAGAACTGTACATACACCTCTGTGTTCGCCGGCGCAGCTTTTTTGGCAGCTGTCTTTCTTGCAGCCGGTTTCTTCTCAGCTGTTTTCTTTACAGCCGGTGTCTTTTTAACAGATGCTTTTTCCGTGGTTTTTTTGGTTGTAACTGCTTTTTCCGGTGTTGCCGCCTCAGCTGCTTTTACCGGTTCTGCAGCAATCTTTGCAGGAGCCTCTTTTTCGATAGCCGTTTTTGCAGTTGTTGTCTTAGGTTCTGCTTTTTTTGTTGTTGTTCTTGTAGCCATAATAGCCTCCTTACAAGGTGGATTAAAGTAATTACGCTACTAGGATACTACGTTTTTTGTTTTTTTGCAACAATTTGTTTCCCCAAAGAGCTTTTGTACCTGTTAAAGTCCAAAAGACTCCATTCTGTTTTTCATACAGGAATATACCTGTTCCTTCAAAAGTACATGCTGCGGAAGAGACAGATCCGGGTCCAGAGCCAGAATTTCTGCCGCAGCTTCACTTGCATTTTTCAGAATATCTGAGTCGTTATAAATATCACCGATGCGGAATTCCATCAGCCCGCTCTGCCGGATTCCAAAAAGATCTCCGGGACCTCTCAGCTTCAGATCCTCTCCTGCAATATAAAATCCATCATTTGATTTGTTCAGGATATCCAGACGTTTCGATATGTTCTCCTGTCCATTTCCCTGAATAAAAATGCAATAGGACTGGTATTCTCCACGACCCACACGTCCTCTCAGCTGATGCAGCTGGGCAAGACCAAAGCGCTCCGCATTTTCCACCATCATAACCGTAGCATTTGGAACATTGACTCCAACCTCCACTACTGTAGTCGAAACAAGAACCTGAATCAAACCTTCTGCAAATTCTTCCATGATCCTGTTTTTTTCTTTTGGCTTCATTTTTCCGTGCAGGCAGGCAATTGAAATATCTGAAGGAAATATCTGTTTCAGCTTTTTGGTATAATCAAGAACGTTTTCCGCATCCATGCCTTCACTTTCTTCTACCATGGGGCAGATCACATAAGCCTGTCGTCCCTCCCGGATCTGCCTTTCTATAAAAGCATATGCCTTTGGACGATAGGAAGTATTTACCACACAGTTTTTGATAGGAAGCCTTTTTGCCGGAAGTTCATCGATCACAGAAATATCAAGATCACCATAAAGAATAATGGCAAGTGTTCTGGGAATCGGAGTCGCACTCATAACCAGAACATTGGGAGGATTTCCCCTGGTGGTAAGCACTTCTCTCTGCTTTACTCCGAAACGATGCTGCTCATCTGTGATCACAAGGGCCAGATCCCGGTATTCCACGGTCTCCTGGATCAGAGCATGCGTTCCAATGATCACAGAAGCTCTTCCTTCCCGGATCTCTTCATAGATCAGGCGTTTTTCTCTGGCTGTATGAGAACCCGTAAGCAGTACGGCACAGATATCAAGCCCCTGCTCGTGAACAAGTTTCTGAAATGCCTCATAATGCTGTCTGGCCAGCACTTCTGTAGGTACCATCAGCGCAGACTGGTATCCGTTTTCACAGGTAAGAATCATTGCAAGAAAAGCGAGAATTGTTTTTCCGCTTCCAACATCTCCCTGGACAAGCCTTGACATCAGAGCTTTACCGGAAAGGTCTCTCTCTATTTCGTGCCATGCGTTTAGCTGCGCTCCGGTCAGGCTGTAGGGCAGATTTTCAATTACCTGTTCTGTCGTCCACGTTTCTTTCATAGGAAACATATTTACAGCTTCTTCTGTCTTTTCTTTCAAAAGCTGCACGGAAAGAATAAAGATAAGAAATTCATCAAAAACCAGTCGTTTTCTTGCAGTCAGCAATTCCTCCCTATTCCGCGGAAAGTGAATACCGTGAAGCGCGTAGTTTACATCTGCCAAAAGATATTTTTCCTTTATCTCATCAGGAAGGTATTCTCCTCTCAGTTCCTGTTGTTTCAGAAGCTGCTGTACCGCTTTTATAACAGTCCGGTTCGTCAGTCCTGCGGTCAGTGCATAGACAGGCTGGAGACTGTGCATAATCTCTTCGTAGGCTGCCGGTGTAAAAATCTCTGGATGCTCCATCTGCAGTTTTCCCTGCCTCCGGATCACCCGACCCCGAAAAGCGAACCGGCTGCCTTTTTTCAGGGTATTTTTCAGATAAGATGCGTGAAACCAGACGATACCCAGTCTGCCGGAACCATCATCCACTGTAACGGAGATCACCTGTTTCCCTTTGACGGAATTAACATAAACACCTGTGCACACGAAAGCGGAGACGGTTTTCACCGTCCCCTCTTCCAGCCCGGCAATTTCTGCCGGGACTTCATATTCGTCATAATTTCTGGGATAATAACGAAGAAGATCATCTGTATCAAAAACTCCTGCTTTCTGGAACAGCTTCTCCGTTTTTTCTCCCACACCTTTCAGTGTTCTCAGACCTTCACTCATATTTATTCCACAGAAATAATATAATAATAAATCGGCTGTCCGCCTCTGTTCACCTCTACATCACATTCCGGATAAAGCTCCTCTACAGAAGCTGCAAGCGCCTCTGCATCCTCCTCGGAAGTATCTGCGCCATAATATATGCTGATCACATCTGCTTCTTCTGTCATCATAGCTGCAATCGTAGCTTCGGCAACCTTTTCTTTGTTTCCTCCAACAGCCAGAATACCTCTGTCTCCGATACCCATGATATCACCCTCATGGATTTCTTTATCATCCAGACGTGTATCTCTCACCGCATAAGTAATCTGTCCTGTCTGTACTTTGGAGATCGCATCTTCCATCATCTCCACATTTTCGTCGGCTGATTTTTCCGGAACATAGCTGATCATGGCAGTAATTCCCTGAGGAACCGTTTTGGTAGGTACTACCACGATTTTTTTATCCTCAGTAAGATCCCGTGCCTGATTTGCTGCCAGAATGATATTTTTGTTGTTCGGGAAAATATAAATGGTTTCCGCATTTACTCTGGCGATGGCATTCAGCATATCCTCAGTACTTGGATTCATTGTCTGTCCGCCTTCAATCAGATAATCCACTCCAAGCTCACGGAAAATCTCCGTCAGACCGTCTCCTGCGGAAACAGCGATAAATCCGGCTTCCTTCGGAGGAAGTTTTTCTGCTTCTTCCTGTTCTTTCGCAAGTTTTTCCGCGTCCTTAATAAGTTTTTCCTGATGCTCTTCCCTCATATTATCAATCTTCATACGGGAAAGTGCACCGTAGGTAAGCGCACGCTCGATCGCCTGTCCGGGATGGTTGGTATGCACATGTACTTTAATGATCTCATCATCTGCAACTACCACAATGGAGTCACCGATAGAGGTCAGGAATTCTTTAAGCTTATGTTCCTCTTCCTCTGAAACCGGCTTGTCAAGCAGAATGATAAATTCCGTACAATACCCAAATTTAATATCTGCCTCTGCCTGAGGAGAGATCTTTGTCACGGCAGGACCGCTGCTCTTTTCAAAAACAGAATAATCGATCTCCTTGCCCATAAATCCGTCAATAGCACCTCTGAGCACTTCCAGAAGTCCCTGGCCGCCGGAATCCACCACACCTGCTTCCTTCAGAACCGGAAGCATTTCCGGTGTTTTTGCAAGAGTTTCCTCTGCGTGTGCAAAAACCGCCTCAAAAAATGGCTGGAGTTCTTCAGCCTCCGGTGCGATTTCAGATGCCTTTCTGGCCGCCTCTCTGGCAACCGTAAGGATCGTACCTTCCTTCGGCTTCATAACAGCCTTATAAGCAGTTTCCACCGCACGTTCCATAGCGGCTGCAACGGCAACCGCATCCAGCTGGGACAGTTTTCTCACGCCTCTGGTAAAGCCTCTGAGAAGCTGGGAGAGGATAACACCGGAGTTTCCTCTCGCACCGCGGAGAGATCCGGAAGAGATAGCTTTTGCAAGAGTTTCCATATCCGGGTTCTCAAGCGCGCTTACTTCCGCAGCTGCTGACATGATCGTCATTGTCATATTTGTTCCTGTATCACCATCCGGAACAGGAAATACATTTAATTCATTAATCCATTCTTTTTTCGCTTCCAGATTTCTGGCACCTGCCAGAAACATCCTGGATAATATTTTTGCATCTATGGTTTTTATACTCACCACAGGTTCCTCCTCATAAACTTAGTCTATTGCACGAACGCCTTCCACATAAATGTTGATTTTTTCAATTTCCATGCCGGTAAATTCTTCTACCTTATATTTGACATTGCTGACAAGATTATCTGCAATCGTGCTGATATTGATACCGTAAGCCACAATAACGTGGAAATTCAGACGGATCTTATTTTCTTCTGTGATCACTACACTGATGCCATGCTTCAGGCTGTCTCTGTGAAGAAGCTTCACAAGACCGTCTTTCATGCTGACTGCAGCCATACCAATGATGCCAAAACACTCAACGGCAACACTTCCCGCATAGGTTGCAATTACATCGGTATCAATGACTATCTGTCCGAGTCCGGAATCTATACGTCCATTCATATAGGTACCTCCAATTTTTTAATATGTATGTATTATAACCTCTTTTCCGCGAAAAAGGAATATTATTTTTATATTTTTCCTTTTTTTGCTTGCAAAAGCTGTTTTCTTCTGTTAAAATGAAATCTGTTGAAAAAAAGCGTCAAGGAGGTGCTGTCATGGCTAAGTGCGCAATTTGCGAAAAAGGAGCTCATTTCGGAAATAATGTAAGTCATTCCCATAGAAGATCCAATAAAATGTGGAAATCCAATGTTAAGTCTGTAAAAGTTAAGACTGCTACAGGCGGAGCTAAAAAGATGTATGTATGTACTTCTTGTCTCAGATCCGGAAAAGTTGAAAGAGCATAATATTCTAATTTAAAAATTCCCCTCGCTGGAGCGTGGGGAATTTTTTATCTGCAAAACATATGATATCCGCACAACAGGCACAAGCCTGCCACGATCACCAGAATCACGCTTTCTGCAATCAGCATCCCGATCACCATCCCTATACCGATACAAAACAGCATCAGTCCCAGAAGTCTTCCCACAATCCACACCTTTTCTCTCTGGTCTATATTATCTTATGCAGAAAAAACTTCCGGGAACACTGGTTTCTGTTCCATAGTCTTTATCAGATTTCTGTTCCCTCCGTTTCAGAAGAATTTTTTCCGGAAGCGAAACGATCCACAAAATCCGGCACCATATCCAGAATCTTTGTAAGACCATCCTGATTTTTTATGTTTACAAGTCTGGTACTTCCATTCTGGATCACCAGAACTGCGCTGGGTGTCATCTTTCCGGTCATGCCACCGCCGCCATTGCTTTTTTTCTCTCCCTCAAAGGCTCCGGCACCTACGCCAAAGGCAACGTCCACAAGAGGAAGGATGATCGTATCCCCTACATGAATTGCTTCACCTACCACTGTTTTGGCAGAAATAAAGCTGTCCAGCCCCTTAAAAAGAGAATTTACGGTATCCTTAAAATTATTTTCGTTTGCCATTTTTAAACCTCCTTGTGCTTCCATTTTCGGAACATATATTTGATATCTTTATTAAAATAAATTTCCAGTAATATTTTTGCAGGCACCACACCATATATCCTGCCCTTCATTTTTACATCTCCTTCCAGAAAATTCCTGTTTTCAAATATCGGAAGGATTTCTATTCGATTCTGATGCAGGGGCATGGTCATTCCAAGCACTGCCAGTACCGCTCCGGTCACAGACGGATCCTCACTTGCAAAACGAATCTGACCACTGATTCTTTTTGGAAAAACATGTTTCAGAAGTTTCCATGCCCTGACCTTCGCGAAGGTAATGCCTGCCTTTGTCCCGGGATCTTCAAAAAATGATTTCCACCACTCTATTTTATCACAGATATTTCTGATTGTTAATGATATTTTCCGGCACATTGCCGGAATGTCCTTCAGTCTGCTCCAGACACTGTTTAGTTTCTCCCTGAGTTCCGCAATTTTATTCGTTTTTTCAGGAGAAATCTCCTCTCTTTCCGCTTCAGGGACAGAAGATTCTCCGGAAACAGGTTCTTTTTCTGTTCCAGAAGCTTCCAGAACAGGACTTTTCTGCGGACAAACAGATTCAAAGGTCTCATTCCTGTTTCTTTTTTCTGCAGCTTCAGTTTTTCGTTTTCTGTGTCTCTCCATAAGAGAAAGAACCGGTATCCCAAAAAGCCGGAATTCTTTTGAAATACCGTCTTCTTTTTTTTCTGCCTGAAAAGACACTCCTCCAAACAGCCAGCTGCCCTGCAGCCAAATCTCGGACTCACGGAAAGAATTTCCTTTCTTGCACATCTGTCCTCTGTACCTCACAGGACAGAACAAAAGCAAAAGGAGCAGAGCAAGCACCAGCCCAAGCAGAATCCCTCCGAGGATCAATATCCATTTAATAAGCATCCATAAAATATGTAACATGCTTTCACCTGTTCTTTAAATATTCTTCTACCTGGACATCACCGGTATTGTCATATACAGTCTGCACGATGGAACGTACCAGTTCCATCGCATCATCTATTCCTCCTGCAATGCCAACGATCTCCGGACAGAGACGTACCGCTGTTTTTTGAAGAAGCGTGACAGCAGGAAGGATCTCCAGAATATTATGAGGATTATCAGAAAAAGTAAGAAGGTAAATTCCCGGAAGACATTTCCCCTGATCCAGCTTTTTTCTAATACCTTCTGCATCCCGGATATTTTCTCCAATGTAGAAGTTCTCATGCCATTTCAGCATTTACAGGATTCCCCTTTCCTTATAAATCTAAACAGGGCTGCGCCAAAAACACAACCCTGTCATTTTTTCCCCCAGAGTCCCTGACTCCGTAATTCCAGATATTCCTGATATGCCTTTTCCACAATCTGCTTTTCGTTGGAAAAGCGAAGAAGATGGTATATTTCGTGAAATTTATAGTACCCGGAATCAACAAAAAATTCCTCTCTCTGGGGTCTGCTATGATAATTATCAGCCGTCATCAGATACCAATGCACTTCTTTTGTAACCATGTCCTCCGGTACTGTAAAATTATAATGGCTCTTTCCAATATATTTTACAACGGAAGCTCTGACATCTGCTTCTTCCTTAACCTCCCGCAGTGCCGTCTGAATATGGGTTTCCCCCGGTTCAACGGTTCCCTTTGGCAATACCCAGCCTTCATATCTGTTTTTATAAGACTTGTATAAAGCCAGTATCTTTCCACGATAAATTACCACACCGCCACAGCTCGTTGCTTCTATCATCTGCAAATTCCTCCTGTAATGCGTGTGAATGATATAACTGAATATAGTATAACTCTTTTTGGCTCCACTGGCAACAATTAGTTCTTATCCGTTATAATAATAGGTATTAAAGATCTGGGAAGCTATGGGAACTGCCGCCTCACTTCCTGTTCCGCCGCCTTCCACGATCACAGCCACCGCCAGATCCGGATGATCCACATTGGAGTATCCGATGAACCAGGAATGGCTGGAGCCCTGTTCATCGTATTCTGCTGATCCCGTTTTTCCTGCTGCGGTATAGCCCTGTCCGGAAAGAGCTGCCGCCGTTCCGTATTCTACAACATCTTTCATCAGCTCTCCCAGCATGGCAGCTTCATTCTTCGTCATGATCCTTTTGTACGCTTCCGGCTGTGTGGTTTTTACATGATCCCCGGTATTATTTACCACCTGGTCGATAAGATACGGCTTCATCACCACTCCATTATTCGCAATCGCACAGGTGATCAGAGCCATATGAGCCGGAGAGACCAGAGTATTTCCCTGGCCGATTGCCGTCTGCATGGTAAGAGGTATCCCGGATCTTCCGTCCAGACTGAAGGTGCTTTTTTTGTAAGAAGTAAAAGGAAGCTTTTTGTTAAACAGAAGATCTTCACTGGTTTCTCTCAGCGATGCACCTCCAAGCTCTGTTCCCATTTCCGCAAATGCACAGTTACAGGAAGATGCAAATGCGGAGTACAGATCCTCCTGCCCATGCACCTTACCGTTATAGCACTGAATCGTATGGTCTTCTTTTGTAATGCTTCCCTGACAGAGATAGGAATATCCGTTAAAACTTTTATTTCTTCGGAAATAATCAAGTGCGGTTACCACCTTAAAAGTGGATCCCGGCGGATACTGTCCCTGGGTAGCTCTGTTCAGAAGGCTGGAATTTGTTTCATCACTTACCAGCCAGTCCCAGTTTTCAGCAATGTAATTCGGGTCAAAATCCGGCTTGCTGACCATGCACCGGATTTTTCCTGTAGACGGTTCTATGGCGATGACGGCTCCTTTTCTGTCTCCCAGCGCCTGATAAGCAGTGTTTTGAAGGCTGGTACTCAGCGTAGAAATTACCGTATCTCCCATATTTTTTCTTCCCAGAAATTCATTTTTCATCTGGTTGAGAAAAAACTCATGAGAGGTCAGAAGATGAAAATTTGCCTCGGATTCCAGTCCGCTCTTTCCATTGGAATCATAGCCGACCACATGGGCAAACACGTTGGCATAAGGATAAATCCGTTCTTCTGTGCCATCCTCATACACTTCTGTTTTTGCAAGAATCTCGCCCTCTGAGGATAAGATCTGCCCGCGGATCACACGATCAGAAAAAGTATCCTGTCTTGTATTATACGGACTGTTAATAAAATCCTCACTTTTTACCACATTAAAATATACAAGATAAGCAATCATTCCCACAAAAACTGCCACAAAAAACCAGGACACCAGAGTATATTCTCTGTTTTTTGCTTTTCTTCTCCTAGATCTCTCTTTCTCTTCGAGCTTCTTCTCTCTCTCGAATTCTCTTCGCTGCTTCTTTCCTACGTCTCTCAAATTCCTCGTCCTCGTCTTCTCTTAATATATACAGTCCCTGGATAATGGCAAGCATCAGGATCGTGCTCATCACAGAGCTTCCTCCGTAGCTCACCAGGGGCAGGGTAACACCTGTCATGGGGATAAACTTCGTCGCTCCTCCGATCGTAAGGATTACCTGAAATGCATATTCCGTCCCAAGTCCCAGTGCGATCAGCTTGTAAAAAGGATTTTTAATCCTGAGTGCAATATTAACGATCATCAGGAAGAAGCTCATACATACAAGGATCAGACAGATTGCAAAAATCCCACCCAGTTCCTCACAGATTGCGCTGAAAATAAAATCATTTTTCACTACAGGAATAGACTTTGGCGAGCCCTGACAAAGCCCCATGCCAAACCATCCTCCCGTTCCGATAGCAAAGAGAGACTGTACGATCTGATAGCCTTCGTTCTGATAAACAGCCATCGGATCTTTCCATGCGCTGACCCTCTGCCGCACATGCCCAAAAAGGAAATATGCAATTACGGCTCCAATACTTCCTCCTGCAATGCCCAGACCCAGATAGGCCGCTTTTTTTGTTGAAACGTAAATCATCACAAGATATGCCGCAAAAAAGATTACCGCGCTTCCCAGGTCTCTGGACAGAACCAGGATCACAACATGCAGACCTGCCACCACCGTTGCCTGCACCACTGTACGAAAGCCGGTATCTCTGGATAGTACAGATGCCAGAAAGAACACAAATGTGATCTTGATCACCTCAGAAGGCTGGACTCCCATCAGCGAAAGCTTGGCTCCATAGCTTGTCTGTGCCAGAAGAAACACTGCTGCAAGAAGGATGATTCCAATACCTGCATAAAGCCAGGTAAGCTTTCTCAGAAAACGCATTTTCCGGATCATGACCGGTATGATCAGCGCGATTCCACTGGCCGCTGCTGCAATCACCAGCTGTTTGACAGCTGTTTCAATGTCCAGTCTGCACAACATGATAAAACCTACGCTGAGCAGCATACACATATTATTCAAAAGCATCAGCGATGCTTTTTTATAGAAAATACGGTAAAGGATCTGTATCACGGCAAAGAAGACCATCATTTCTATATAAAAAATAATCACATTGAAGTCAAAGGTCTTCAGGTAGATCACAAGAAAAGCTGTAAAATCCATAAAAAAGATCAGGATCAGCTGCTGTCTCAGCATACTGTTTTCTTCTTCCTCACCCTGCTGCCGCACAGTGTAAAAACAATGGAAGGTATAAATGATCATTAAAGTCAGGATCAGATATTTTGATAATTCAACAATTACATTAATCATATGCCCTTATTCGGCTCCTCTTTTAAAATGCCCCTTGGTGAACTCCCGGTCTGCAGCTGCTTTTTCGTAGAAATATACATCCGTAAATTCCCTGAGTATGGCTTCTGTTTCTTTTCCGTTTTCCAGAGTAAAAGAAAGGCGTAAAGCAGAAGCTCCCAGACTTTTTACTTTTTTGCTTTCACTCAGAAGTCCATAGGGGATGCTGTTATAAATTATATTATAACAGCGCTCTTTTTTTTCTGTAGTTCCCGTTTTCCATGGATGGCAGACACAGGCACTGGTAAACTCTTTATCATAACGGTCTCTGAGTACCATGGTTTTTTCCCGGCCATCACATCGTCCTGAATTTTTCCGGACGCACTGAGCAGAGATCATAAGAGGAAGATATCCGTAAATGATACATTCACTGTCCCGGTTGTCCCTGTGAGAGAGCTCTTTCCCATTCAGTTCCATCGGCATTGTATTCCGAAGGATCTCTTCTTCTCTCCAGAATTCACAGGCTTCATCATTCCATGTATATAATGATGCATCCGCCACACAGTGTTTCTGAAATCCGGCCTTACGGAGCATTGCATATCCTTCCAGATCATGTACAAGGAATCCTCTCATTCCCATGGAAATCCACCGAGATGCCTCTTTCAGATACTCTTCCGGCATAGCTCCTCTTGTGATTCTTGGAAGAGACAGATAAAGCTCCTTTTCTCTATAACGATCCTGAAGCATAAATTCCTTCATTATATCAAACGGAAGATACAATCCGGCCAGATCCGGAGAATTCCACAGCACTTCCGCCTGTTCTTTTGTTTCACAGGAAGCATACAGTAACGGTTCTTCCAATGTGCGGTTTTGTTTCAGGCTCTTGCGTTCCTCCAGATTCTGCTCGCAGGCGTATACCGGTTTTCTCTCTGCTTTTCTTTTATATTTTTTTAATAATTCTTCTTCCAGCTGACCAAGGCCAGTTCTTCTCAGTTCATTCAGTACTTTTACCGGAACAAAGATCTGATCGCTCATCTGAATATCCAGAGTCTCCCAGGTAAACTCTGTATTTCCAAGCTTTTCCATCTGCTGACGGATCCTTGCTTCTTCCATAGGATGTTCCTTTGCGTACTGCACTTCTCCCATGGAAACAACCACTTCTGCTGACCCACAGGAAATTTGGAGGATAGCCGGGCTTTCCGGGTAAAGGATCAGATTTCCTCTGATCTTTTTCTTCATCGGGATAGTCTTTACAGAAGTAACCGATGTTTTTTTATGATTATGAAAAGCTACCATATCCGGTCCATTGTGCTGTTTATAATATCCCTGGCAGGAGCCTCCTCTGTTAAATGCATCCAGAAGAAATTTTCTGTCTTTTTCATCCACCTTATAGGATGCTCTGTTTTCTTTCAATATATCCAGATACTTCCGATAGATTCCTGTTACTGCTGCCGTATATTCCGGCTGTTTCATCCGTCCCTCAATTTTCAAAGACATAACTCCTGCCTCAAGGATCTCCGGCAGAATATCCAACGTACAGATATCTTTAAGGCTTAAAGGACAGTTTTCCTTATCTTTTGAAAAATGCCCTCCGGATTCTCCCGTCTGATAAGGAAGCCGGCACGGCTGCGCACATCGTCCCCGATTGCCGCTTCTTCCTCCCAGTATACTGCTCATAAGACACTGACCGGAAAAACTGTAGCAAAGCGCTCCGTGAATAAAGGTTTCTATTTCTATCGGACTTGCCTTATGCATATCCGCAAGCTCTTCAAGACTCAGTTCTCTGGCCGGAACCACCCGGGTAACTCCAAGGCTTTCCAGAAATTTCATCCCCTCCGGCCCCGTCACTGTCATCTGCGTGCTTGCATGAACAGGAAGATCTGGAAAAGTATGGCGGATAAAACGCAGAACACCCAGATCCTGCACAATAACTCCATCCAGCCCTTCTTCATAAACAGTTTTCAGAGAATTGTAAAGCCTTTCTTTTAATTCCCGGTTTTTCAGAAGTGTATTAACGGTTAAATATAATTTTTTTCCATGGATATGAGCCGTCCGTATCGCGCGGATCAGTTCCTCTTCTGTAAAATTTCTGGCATAAGCTCTGGCCCCGAAATCCGGCCCGCCCAAATATACTGCATCCGCGCCTGCGCACATGGCAGCTTCAAAGGCTTCATAGGAGCCTGCCGGCGCCAAAAGCTCAACTTTACTGTAATCTGTCATAATCCCTCTCTTTTTCTCATATAAAAAACATCCATGTTCCGGTTTTATGTTTTAAAACAGACAAAGGGGACTACCGAAGCAATCCCCTTCCAACCTTTACTTTAGTAATGAGTCAACCTCACCTTCCAGCTCCTTCACTTTATTTTCGAGGAGCAGTTTCTGCTGTTCCGCATCCTTCTGTTTCTTCTCTGCCTCTTCGATCTTCATCCGAAGAGAGATCAGCTCATGCTTAAGCTCATACATTTCCTGATCTTTCTGCTGAAGATCCTGTTCAAAAATCTCAGCCTGTTTCTTTGCTTTAAAATAATCATCTGTCACATTCAGACTGAGCAATGTATGTTTTGTCTCCATTGGCTGCCTGGAATATCCCGGCATCTCGCTCAGCTCTGCAATTTTGTTATTTATATAAGATGCCACCTTTTGAAAATACTCCTCAGATTCGTATCCTCCCAAAGTGATGATCTTTCCTCCGATCACAACCTGTGCCGTGTTCTTGACTGCCATACAAAGCCTCCTGTGTATATTAATTTCCTGAATTGTCCATATCTTATTTTATTATACTCGAATTATGTCAAAATGTATAGAATTATTTACGAAATCTTTTCATAACCGAGATGACTGTAGGCAAGGGCAGATGCCATCCTGCCTCTCGGGGTACGGTTCAGGAAGCCATTCTGGAGAAGATATGGCTCGTATACATCCTCAAGCGTACCTGCATCCTCACCGATGGCAGCCGCAAGAGTTTCCAGTCCTACCGGACCGCCTTTAAAGTTTACGATCAGTGTTTTCAGTATCCGTCTGTCTATCTTGTCCAGACCATACTGATCCACTTCCAGAAGATCCAGTGCAAAAACAGCGACCTCATAGGTAATCCTGCCGTCATATTTGACCTGTGCAAAATCGCGGACTCTTTTCAGAAGCCTGTTTGCCAGTCTTGGGGTTCCTCTGGATCTTTTGGCTATTTCTGCCGCTCCCTTCCGGTCAATTTCCACATCCAGAACATGAGCAGAGCGGAGAATGATCGTCTCCAGTTCCTTCTGGTTATAAAACTCCAGATGATGCATTACCCCAAAACGATCTCTCAGCGGCGCGGAGAGAAGTCCGGCTCTTGTCGTGGCACCTACCAGCGTAAATTTAGGAAGATCCAGTCGGATAGACCGGGCCGAAGCACCTTTTCCGATCATAATATCGATAGCAAAGTCCTCCATAGCAGGGTAAAGAACCTCTTCCACCTGACGATTCAGCCTGTGTATCTCATCCACAAAAAGGATATCCCCTTCCTGAAGATTGTTCAGAATTGCCGCCATTTCCCCTGGCTTCTCAATTGCCGGACCGGAAGTAACCTTCATATGCACCCCCATCTCATTGGCAATAATCCCGGAAAGTGTCGTCTTTCCCAGTCCCGGAGGGCCATAAAACAGAACGTGATCCAGTGCATCATGCCTCTGCCGTGCTGCCTCGATATATATTTTTAATGTTTTTTTCGTTCGTTCCTGACCGATGTATTCCTCAAGTGTCTGAGGCCGCAGATTCCCCTCCAGAGAAAAATCTTCTTCTGTTACATCAGTAGTGATCATTCTTTTTTCCATATTTACCTCTACAGATTTTTAAGGGCTTCTTTCAGAATTCCCTCTACATCGTCAGGCGCTGCTTCTGTCACCTTCCGCACGGCACGAAGGGCATCTGTTCCCGAGTACCCCAGTGCAACCAGTGCTTCTACAGCCTCCCTGCTTCCATCCAGTATATTCTCTCCCGCCGTTACATTTTCTTCCTGCTGATGCACCAGTTTTTTCTCAAAAGCCTCTTCCAGCTTCAGCTTGTCCTTCAGTTCGAGAATCAGCTTCTGAGCTGTTTTTTTGCCAATGCCCGGAGCCCGTGAAATAGTTTTTACGTCATCAGAAAGAACGGCAAAGCTCAACTCGTCCGCAGTAAGTCCGGCAAGCACTCCAAGAGCTGCCTTGGGTCCAATCCCATTAACGCCCAGCAGAAGACGGAACATATGAAGATCGTCTCTGGAAAGAAATCCAAAAAGCTGCATGGCATCTTCCCGTACATGAAAATAAGTATGTATCTTTATCTCCCCTTCTGAACGTACAGCTTTTTCGATGGCTGTGCCTGTCATAAAAATCTCATAGCCGATCCCTGCAGTCTCCACGATCACGGAATTTTCCGTGGAATCCGCCACCCGGCCTCGTATAAATGAAATCATAAGATTCTGCTCCTGTGATAGATATTCATCAATTACATCGACTTATGATATCACAGATATCAGAAAAAAGCAAACGTCCATTCGAGAAAAAAATCCCGGCACAGATTTTTCTGTAGCCGGGATTTTTTTACAGGATCACTCCTCTTGGGCATACATCCCTGCATGCTCCGCAGTTAGTACATTTTTCATAATCAATATGCGCACAAAAGTCCGTAATCGTAATTGCACTGTTCGGGCAGGTCTTCTCACATTTCTTACAGCCGATGCAGCCTGTTTCACAGGCAGAAGTCACTGCCTTGCCTTTGTCATGAGAACTGCAGCCAACAAACAGTTTCTGCTCATAAGGAACCAGTTCGATCAGATGACGTGGACATTTTGCAACACATTTTCCGCAGGCCTTACATTTTTCTTTATCCACAACAGCCACTCCGTTCATTACATGAATGGCATCAAAAGGACAGACCTTCACGCAGCTTCCAAATCCCATGCACCCATAAGAACAGCTTTTTGCTCCGCCGCCAGGAACGAAAGCCATCATCTCACAGTCTTCGACCCCTGTATAGTTATAATCTTCTTTTGTTTTGTCACAGGTTCCGGTACATTTTACAAAGGCCACCTGACGTTCTGTTTCCACAACCTCCTGCCCCATAATTCCCGCGATAATCTTTCCCACCGGGTCTCCGCCCACCGGACAGCCGTTAACCGGCGCTTCGCCTCTGGCAATCGCAGCAGCCAGACCGTCGCAGCCGGGAAATCCACAGCCGCCGCAGTTGTTTCCCGGAAGTGCTTCACGGACAGCAACTTCCCTCTCATCCGTCTCAACTGCAAATTTTTTGCCGGCAACCCCAAGAAAGATACCGATAAAGAGGCCTACTGCCGCTACCACGACTGTCGCTATGATAATTGCTCCAATATTCATATTCCCGCCTCCTTATATCAATCCTGAAAATCCAAAAAATGCAATAGCCATCAGTCCTGCCGTAATAAGGACGATGGGAAATCCCCGGAAGGATTCCGGAATGTCATTGTACTCGATTTTTTCACGGATACCCGCCATAACAATAATAGACAGCGTAAAACCTACCGCTGTTGCAAAACCGTTCACGGTTCCCTGAAGGATATTATACTCCTTCTGTACATTGATCAGTGCCACACCAAGAACGGCACAGTTCGTTGTGATCAGAGGAAGGTAAACTCCCAGAGCCTGATACAGAGAAGGCATTGCTTTTTTAAGAAACATTTCCACAAACTGTACCAACGCTGCGATGACCAGGATAAACACAATGGTCTGCAGATATTCCATATGGGTTGGAACCAGGATAAACTGGTAGATCACGCTTGTCACAAAGGAAGAAAGTGTGATAACAAAAATAACCGCACCGCCCATTCCTGCTGCGGTCTCTGTCTTTTTGGATACTCCCAAAAAAGGACAAAGTCCCAGAAACTGGCTTAAAACAACATTATTTACAAGTGCAGAGCCAAGAATGATCAGCATAAGTTCTTTCATCAGTGTTTTCCTCCTTTGCACATAGTATTTCCGCAGGAAGCACAGGCACCGCCGCATTTGTCCGGATTGCTTGGATCAATTCCTCTTTTTGCAGCGCCCAGTTTAAATCTGTTCTGAATCGCTGCCAGAAGAGCAAGCACAAAGAACGCTCCCGGAGCCAGAATAAAGATTGTAACGGGCTCATATCCCATTTTTCCCGCTGCGGCATCTGCAAGCGGAAGGATCTGATGTCCAAAAAGCTGTCCCGCTCCGATCAGCTCTCTTACCGCACCGATACAGGTAATACTCAGAGTAAACCCCAGTCCCATTCCAATACCGTCAAAGAGCGAAGGAAGTGGCGGATTTTTAGAGGCATATGCCTCTGCGCGTCCAAGGATAATGCAGTTTACAACGATCAGAGGAATGTACAGACCCAAAGAGGCATAAAGTGCCGGAAGGAATCCCTCCAGCAGCATCTGTACGATCGTAACAAAAGATGCTACCACTACAATGAATGCCGGCATACGAACCCCATCCGGAATAAATTTCCGAAGCATGGAGATCAGAAGATTTGACGCTGCTAATACGGCAGTTGTGGTAAGTCCCATTCCAATTCCGTTTACAGCTGAGGTAGTGACCGCTAATGTGGGGCACATACCCAGCATCAGCACAAAAGTAGGATTTTCTTTTATGATACCATTAATCAGACGTTCTGATGGTGTATTCGCTTTCATTGTGCTCCCCCTTCCATATACTGAAATGCACAGAGACCTGCATTGACGCCGTTTGTCATGGCATTTGTGGTTATCGTGGCGCCACTTAAGGCATCGATCTCATCTTCTGAAGATGCACCGTTTTTTGTATAAATAAATTTCTCCACTTTTTTGTTTTTAAACTGATCTTTAAAAGCATCTGTATCTGCTTTCATTCCGAGACCGGCAGTCTCACCGATAGACAAAATGGAGATTCCATTCAATGTACCGTCATTCTGTACACCCATGGCAAACTGGATATCTCCACCATAGCCTTCTGAAGTGGTTACAGTAAAAGCATAGCCGATTTCATTATCCAATGCATCCAGGGCAGTCATAACCTCATCGATATTCTGAGCGCCATAGCCATTTTCACTAAGCACCCCCGCAAGTTCTTCCGCCTTATCTCCCAGCACAACCTCACCAAAGCTTTCTGCTTCCGGGAAAACTGCTTTATATGCCTCCTGTTTTGCCTTCAGCTTCTGCTGAGCAATGGGATCCGCTGTAATATCCTGAACAACGCCCAAAGCCAGTCCGGCTACCAGTGTGATCACTGTAATTGAAACTGTATCTTTTAAGATGCTCATGCTTTTTTCCCTCCTTTTCCAAATGCCACCGGATAGGTAGCCTTTTCGATAAGCGGAACCAGAAGGTTACAGAAGATTATTGCATAGGAAACACCTTCTGCGGATCCGCCAAAAAGACGGAACACAGCAGTTACCACGCCAAGACAACAGCCATAAACCAGCTGTCCTTTCCAGGTGATCGGTGTTGTTACATAATCTGTAGCCATAAACCATGCCCCCAGCATCAGTCCGCCTCCAAACAGGTGACTCATGAGGTAATTTCCATCAAACCCCATTCCGCTGCACAGCATATAGATTACGACAAATACAGTAAAGCTTCCGATATATGTAAGAGGAATTTTAAGATCAATGATCTTAAATGCCAGAAGGATCACTGCACCTGCCAGAATCGCCAGTGCCGAGGTCTCTCCAATCGTTCCCTGGATATTTCCAAGAAAAAGATTTTTTACCGGAACAGAGCTTCCTTCTATAAATCCCTGCGCCTTCAATGCTGCCAGAGGCGTTGCACCCGTAACCGTATCCACAGCGCCGCGAAAACTGTCTGATACTGCAAAATCCGTCATTCTGCCTGCAAAAGAAATCATCAGGAAGCATCTTCCTGCCAGTGCCGGATTCATAAAGTTCTGACCCAGGCCTCCAAAAAGCTGTTTCACCACAATAATTGCAAATGCGCTGCCCAGTACCGGCATCCACAGCGGGATCTGAGGAGGCATATTCAGCGCAAGCAGCAATCCTGTAACTACTGCACTGAAATCCGTGATCGTATTGGGTTTATGCATCAGTTTGTCATAAATCCATTCAAAAAACACACTGGAAGCAACTGTCACTGCAACGACCAGAAGCGCACGAAATCCGAAATTCCAGATTCCAAATAACGTTGCAGGAAGAAGGGCAACCACTACCAGCTGCATAATTCTGCCTGTTGTCATCTTATCCCTTACATGTGGATTTGACGACACATTATACTTTTGTTCCATTCCTCTACCTCCCCTATTTCTTCCTGCGGCTGGCAAGAACCATTTTCCGCATGGACTTGATGCTCTGTGTCAGCGGTCTTTTTGCCGGACAGACATAGCTGCAGCAGCCACATTCACAACATTCCATTCCATTTAATTTCTCAAACCCTGCCATATCTCCTCTTTCTGCCAGAGTCGCAAGACGTGCCGGAAGCACATGCCCCGGGCATACACTCACACAGCGACCGCAGTTGATGCATGCGGTCATCTGTTTTCTGGATTCAGAGACTGCATCATGTTCAAGACACAAAAATGCAGAGGTTGTTTTTACGCAGGGAACGTGAAGGTCATACATGGCAAACCCCATCATGGGGCCGCCTGAGATCACCTTCACAGCCTCTGTCTTCAGACCGCCGGCCGCCTCAATCAGCTCCTCCATATTCGTTCCCGTAAGAACAGTGAAGTTTTTGGGATTTGTAACAGCATCTCCGGTCACTGTTACAATCCTGCTCATCACAGGACGCCCGAGTATCACTGCTTTGTAGATGGCAACTACCGTATCAATATTATCCACTACACAGCCCACATCTGCCGGAAGCATGGAGGAATTGATTTCTCTTCCTGTTGCGGCATAGATCAGTGTGCGTTCTCCGCCCTGAGGATATTTGGTCATAACTTCCCGGACCTCCATCCGCGGGCTGTCCTTCACCAGTTCTTTCATTTTGGCAATGCAGTCCGGTTTATTATCCTCAATACAAATATAACCTTTTGCATGATCAAAGAGTTTCAGGATAATCTCCAGTCCTGCAACTACTTTCTCAGGCTCCTCCAACATTCTTCTGTAATCACTGGTAAGATAAGGTTCACACTCCGCACCGTTTACAAGTACATGTTCAATCTTGTCCGGTTCTTTCGGTGAAAGCTTTACATGAGTGGGAAAACCGGCGCCTCCCATTCCTACCACTCCGCCTTCTCTGATCCTGGAGATAATCTCTTCTCTGGAAAGAGAGGAAAGCTCAGCGGTATGGAATTCCGCTTCCTCATACTGCTGATCGTTTTCGATAATGATCGAATCGACCATACTTCCTGTAGCTGTCAGTCTTTTTTCAATCCCTTTTACCGTTCCGGAAACAGAAGCATGAAGCGGAACAGATACAAAACCGTTTGCCTCTGCAATTTTCTGCCCTGCAAGTACATGATCCCCCTTACTCACACAGGCAGCGGAAGGTGCTCCAATGTGCTGAGACAGAGGATAGACCATTTCTCCCTTTGGAAGATACTTTTCAATCGGACTGTTCTTTGACAGTTCCTTGCCATCATAGGGATGGATCCCACCCTTAAAGGTAAGCTTTCCCATATATATTTCCTCCTTTTAAAAGTTATTTATGATCTTTCTTATGGCGCATACGGTATCCGCGGTTCAGATTCGGATAAGACTTAAGAAAACGTCTGGTATTACCTTTTGTTCTGGCAACCAGAGCTTTTCTGTAAGCATGAAGCTCCTCTGTCAGTTCCTTACGCAGTGCAAGACGTTTTTCTGTAAGTGCATGCAGAATTTCCGCATCTTCAATTTTCTCCCTTACAGAATCAAGAGAAGCACCTCTGGGCAATTCCAGATTTTCCAGGCGCATGTTCACCTTCAACATAAGCTCCACCTGCTTCTTTTCCAGTTCCTCTTCCCAGTATGGAATTCGTTCTTTCAAATGGAAAGCCGCTGCTGCGGAACCGCTGAAATCTGCCAGATACGCAGCCGAAATAACACAGACTCCGATTTTTCCTGCAATTACCGGATAAAAGCTTACCAGATCCTCTACAAGCGGATGAAGAACACGAAACAGGATCACAGTGAATACTCCCCAGCCAAGAGAGGCTCCCAGGCAGATCCTTCCCTGAAAATTAAATTTATTATCACTGTAATCCCACCAGGAAGTATGAAAGATACTTTCCATAAGAACCGCCGTGACATATTCCAGCAATGTGGCAACCACAATGCCCCCTAAGAACAGAAATAAAAGCTGATCCTCCAACGGTTTCAGAATCAGATAAACCGATATTGCTCCAAAACCGTAAATCGTACAGACTGGTCCGCTGACAAAGCCACGGTTTATAAATTCGCCACGTTTTACAGATACATAAAAGGTCTCCCATATCCATCCGAAAAAGCTGTAAATAAAAAACCAGTTTATGATATGATAAAGGTCTACTCCGTTAATTGTAAGTTCCCATACAGACATGAACAAACCTCCGTCTTTTGATATTTTTCATGTATATACTATAACTCAATTTATGAAAAAATTCACTATTGTTTTTTTGTTTTTTTGTGTATAATTAAATACAATCAGGAAAGGAATGTTAAAAATATGATTGTTAAAAAAATGCCTATTTTAAAGGGGTTTCTGTCTCTTGAGTATGTTAAAAAATTATCGAATTTTGTCTCTTTTTCCTGTGGTGACAACCCTGTTTTTTACGATATAGAAACCACCGGACTATCACGATATTCCACTTTTTTATATCTCATTGGCGCGGCAGTGTGGGAAAATGGAAACTGGTCTCTCTATCAGTGGATGACAGAAAGGGAAGAAGAAGAGAAAGCGCTTCTTTGCACTTTTTCTGATTTTATAAAAAGCGCCACCTGCACCATACAGTACAATGGAAACAAGTTCGATGAACCCTACTTGAAAGAACGTTATAAAATACACAATCTTCCATGTCCTCTCGTCCATCTGCCTGCTCTTGATCTGTATCAGGAACTTTTTTCCTGCAAAAAACTGCTGATGCTGTCAAAAATGAAGCAGCCGGATCTGGAAAACTTCCTTGGTATAAACACCCGGGTCTGCTGCGATGGCCGGGAGTGTATCCGCCTTTACAGGACGTATTCCCGAAATCCGGATCCGAATCTTCTGAAAATGATCACAGGGCATAATCAGGAGGATCTTGCGGGGCTTGGAGCCATCTACTCCATGCTTGCCTACCGCGCACTGTTCACAGGCATATACGAACCATTAACAGCGTCTGTCGAAAAAGCAGAACTACTGATCCGCTTCACGCTCCCGTTTTCAGTCCCGGCTCCTGTATCTAAAAAAGGAAATGGCTATTATTTTTCCTGCGAAGGTACAAAAGGAGCTCTCCTGGCAGAGGTGAAGGACAAGCGGATCCGAATGTACTATCCGGACTATAAAAATTATGATTATATTCCCCGGGAGGATGCCGCAATCCCCAAAGTATTAAGTCGTTATATGGATAAAGGCAGCAGACAGGCTGCCAGACCGGAAACCTGTTATACATGGATTTTCTGTGATGAATCTTTTCTTAAAGACAAAAAAAAGCAGAAACAGTATCTAAATCATACTGTTCCCTGCCTTTTAAATCTGAACTGACAAAACCGACTGTATAAATACAGTCGGTTTTATATTATAAGCTAATTATCCTAAAGGAAAAATTACTCTGCGTCATCTGCAGCCGGAGCCTCAAGAGCTTTCATGCTGAGACTGATCTTCTTGTCTTCGCCGTTGAAATCAACAACTTTAGCCTGAATTTCCTGACCGATGGAAAGGACATCTGACGGTTTTGCAACATGTTCTCTGGAAATCTGAGATACATGAAGAAGTGCATCGATTCCAGGTGCAAGCTCAACGAAAGCACCGAAATCAGTCATACGTGCAACTTTACCTTCTACTACATTACCTACTGCAAATTTCTCTGCAGCAGTCAGCCACGGATTCTCTTCCGGGAATTTCAGAGAAAGTGCAATCTTGTCTCCGTTGATTTCCTTGATGAGAACCTTAACTTCTTCGCCTACTGTAAAGACTTTCTTCGGATTCTCCACTCTGCCCCAGGACATCTCGGAAATATGAAGAAGGCCATCAGCGCCGCCCAGATCAATGAATGCACCAAAATCAGTTACATTCTTAACCACACCTGTTACCACGTCGCCTGCATGGATTCTCTCCATAAGCTCTTTCTGCTTCTCAGCCTTCTCAGCAAGAAGAAGCTGCTTGCGGTTACCAATGATACGGCGTCTTCTGGGATTAAACTCGGTAATAACAAATTCGATTTCCTGATCTGCATACTTGGAAAGATCTCTTTCATAAGTATCAGATACAAGGCTTGCAGGAATAAATACTCTTGCTTCCTCAACGTTTACACAAAGACCGCCATCCAGTACCTGTGTTACAGGTGCTTTCAGTACTTCCTGAGACTCAAATGCAGCTTCCAGACGTTTATTGCCTTTTTCTGCAGCAAGTCTCTTATAAGTAAGGATCACCTGGCCCTCACCATCGTTCACCTTGAGAACCTTGGCTTCCATTGTGTCACCTACATGCACTGCATCTGCAAGTACAAGTGAGCTGTCATTAGAATACTCGCTCTTAGTGATGATACCGTCTGCTTTATAGCCGATATTCAGGATGATCTCATCTTCTTTTACATCGATGACGGTACCCTGCACGATCTCTCCATTTCTGATAGTTTTTACGGAATCTTCCAGCATCTGTTCAAAACTTAACTCTGACATGTTCTTGAACCTCCTCAATAATTTTCTTTGGGGTGGACGCCCCTGCTGTAATACCTACATAACTACTGCGATGGAACATTTCAGAATCCAAGTCTACAGGTGTTTGTATATAGTAAGTATTTCCACATTCCTCTTTACATATTTCAAACAGCTTTTGAGTATTGGAACTATGTCTGCCACCGATGACAAGCATAGTGTCTACCTCTCCGGCTATGGATTTTGCTTCTTTCTGCCGTTCTTCGGTAGCATTACAAATAGTGTTTAAAATATTGTCAATATTTAAAACATTATTATCATACCTCTTTTTGCAGAGAATTTCAACTAATTCTTTGAATTTGTTGTAATTAAATGTCGTCTGCGATACAACACAGGGGATTCTTTCCGGATCCGGAAGGAATTTTTCCGCTTCTTCTCTGTTTTTAAGGACTGTACAGGATCCCTGACACCAGCCGCATATCCCCTTTACCTCCGGGTGCTCCGGATCACCGAAGACAATAATCTGCTTTCCGGCTCTGCTTTCTCTCTCTACGATTCTGTGGATCTTCAGCACAAAAGGACAGGTTACATCCACAAAGGAAAGACCTGCATTCTTAAGCTCATCATATACACTGCGCCCCACTCCGTGAGAACGTATTACTACAGTGCCTTCATGAATGTGTGGAATATCTTCCTCACTAATCACTGTTACTCCTTTTTTTTCCAGATCAGAGACAACCTCCTCATTGTGGATGATAGGCCCTAATGTATAAATGGGAGCAACCCCTTCTCCGATCAGCTCATACACTCTGTCTACAGCTCGTTTTACACCAAAGCAAAATCCAGCAGTTTTTGCAGTCTTAACCTTCATTTTTCCCAACCTCGTTTTATTTTATCACTTTTTCTCTGAAAATCTGTAAAATTCTTTTTACCACTTCCTCTATCGTCATATCAGAGGAATCCACAAGGACAGCATCTTCCGCCTGTTTCAGAGGAGAGATCTCACGATTCATGTCACGTCTGTCACGGTCTTCAATATCTCTCCGGATCTCTTCCAGATCACAGTCGATCCCCTTCTGCTGAAGTTCCAGATATCGGCGTTTTGCCCTTGTGGCTGAACTGGCAGTGAGATAAATCTTTACCTCTGCATCTGGAAGGATCGTTGTTCCGATATCTCTTCCATCCATAACCACACTCATAGAAGCCGCAAGCTTTCTCTGAAGATCCAGAAGCTTTTGCCTTACCATAGGATTGGCAGAGCTGACAGAGGCCATATTTCCCACCTCTTCTGTACGGAGAAAGGCATTTACGTTTTCACCATTCAGGCATACGATCTGTTCTCCCTCTTTGTAAGCAATGGTAATTTCCGCTCCCTTGCACACCTCCCCTATCTCAGCCGGATCCTCTCTGTTCACCTTATGACGGAGAAGATAGAGAGCCATTGCCCTGTACATGGCGCCTGTATCTACATATAAACAGGAAAGCTCTTTTGCCACCTTTTTTGCGATGGTACTTTTTCCGGCACCTGCCGGGCCGTCAATGGCAATATTAAAAATCATAATTTCCTCCTTTATTCTCCACAGGCAGCCATAGCCGCAAGATATGCTGTGGACCATGCAATCTGCAGATTGTAACCGCCGGTTAGTGCATCCAGATCGAGAACCTCTCCCGCAAAAAACAGACCTGGAACCAGTTTCGATTCCATAGTTGCCGGATTGATTTCTTTTACCTTCACACCTCCCCGGGTAATTACTGCTTCTTTAAAATCTCCCAGTTCTGTGATAGTAAACGGAAAAGCCTTTATAAGAGCCCCAAAATGCAGTCTTTCTTCCCTGGATATCTCATGAATCGGTTTTTCAGCCGGGATTCCTCCCAGCCTCAGTATAACAGGAGTCAGGGAAGAAGGGAACAGAACACCTATCACATTTTTAAACTGTTTGTTTTTTCCCGCCTCGAATTCTCTTAAAATCCGTGCATCCAGCTGTTCCTGACTAAGCGCCGGCTTCAGATCCAGACAAGCGCTCAATTCCCCGTTTTTTTTCAGAATCTTTCCAACATGAGCGCTGGCAGTCAATACCAGAGGTCCGGTAATACCCGAATGAGTAAACATCATTTCTCCAAAATCTTTATAGAGAATCTTTTTTCCATTTTTTATGGTCAGTTCCACATTTTTCAGAGAAAGTCCTGCCATTTCCGGAATATACTCCTCCTTCGTCCGGAGAGGAACAAGTGAAGGAGAAAGCTCTGTAACAGAATGTCCGGCACTCTCAGCAAACCGGTAACCATCTCCTGTTGAACCGGTTGACGGATACGACAGGCCTCCGGTAGCAACGATCACTGCATCTGCTCTGTGAATACTGCCGTCTGCAAGGCAGACACCTTCTGCTCTTCCTTCTTCAAAAACAATCGTCTTTACAGAAGTCTTTAAATGAATACGAACATGATTCTCTTTCATTTTGCGCTCCAGGGCACGTATAATATCCGACGAGCGATCCGTACAGGGGAATACACGGTTTCCCCGCTCTGTTTTCAGAGGTGTTCCGGCTTTCTCCAGATATTTCATCATATCCTGACTGGTAAAGGAGTAAAAAGCACTGTACAGGAATTTTGCATTTTGAACCACAGCATTCAGTAGTTCCTCGGGACTGCAGTCATTCGTAACATTACAACGCCCTTTTCCTGTTATGTACAGTTTCTTTCCAAGCTTCTCATTTTTTTCAAAAAGTGTAACATCACAGCCGTTTTCAGCCGCAAGTGCCGCAGCGAACATCCCGGCTGCTCCGCCTCCCACAATAATGACTCGTCTGTTCATGAATATCCTTTCATTCAGAAAAGGGCTGTTCATGAAGCTCAGCTTCACAACAGCCCCTGACCTGTTACTTTATTTTATACCGGATAAGCTCCGTTTTTTGTATCCGCTGCTGTTTCATCAACCTTTGTTTCCTGTGCCTGACGGTACTTGAAGAACTCAGTTGCAACCTGCGGGAACAGTGCATAGGAAAGAACGTCCTCGTCCTGCTCCTTGTACTGTGCCATTTCTCCTTCCAGTTTATCAAGCTCGTTATCCAGAAGGTCTGCCGGGCGGCAGGTGATCGGCTGCGTATCCCCGATGCATTTCTTCTGAATTTCAGCATCAAATGGTTTTACAGTGGCTCCATATTTTCCGCTTAAGATATCTTTGGTTTCTTTTGTAACCATCTTATATCTTTCGCCCATCAGAACGTTAAATACAGCCTGTGTACCAACAATCTGTGAAGACGGAGTAACAAGCGGCGGCTCTCCAAGGTCTTTACGAACTCTCGGAACCTCCTCAAGAACATCATAGAATTTATCTTCTGCATGCTGTTCTTTCAGCTGTGATGTAAGGTTGGAAAGCATACCTCCCGGTACCTGATAAAGAAGAGTCTTGATATTTACACCAAGGTTCTTCGGATTCAGAAGACCGGTATCCAGCGCTTCGTCACGGATCGGACGGAAATAGTCTGCGATCTCTGCAAGAAGCTTCTGATCAAATCCAGTATCATATGGTGTTCCCTTGAAGGTTTCAACCATAACCTCTGTTGCAGGCTGAGAAGTTCCCAGTGCAAACGGAGAAATTGCGGTATCGATAATATCAACGCCTGCTTCAACAGCCTTCATATAGGTCATGGAAGCAACACCTGATGTATAGTGGGTATGAAGGTCGATCGGAATCCTAACCGCATCTTTGAGAGCACCTACCAGCTCAGTTGCCTGATATGGAAGAAGAAGTCCGGCCATATCCTTGATGCAGATGGAATCCGCTCCCATAGCCTCGATTTCTTTTGCAATGTTTGTCCAGTATTCCAGTGTATACGCATCTCCAAGCGTATAGGAAAGTGCAACCTGTGCATGAGCTTTTTCTTTATTTGCTGCTTTCACTGCGGTCTTCAGGTTACGAAGATCGTTCAGGCAGTCAAAAATACGGATGATATCAATACCATTTGCTACGGATTTCTGCACGAAATACTCTACCACATCATCTGCATAAGGACGATATCCAAGGATGTTCTGTCCGCGGAACAGCATCTGAAGCTTTGTATTTTTGAATCCGTCACGGAATTTGCGAAGTCTTTCCCATGGATCTTCCTTCAGGAAACGAAGGGAAGCATCAAAAGTAGCACCGCCCCAACATTCTACTGCATGGTAGCCTACTTTGTCCATTTTTTCAACGATCGGAAGCATCTGTTCTGTACTGAGTCTTGTTGCGATCAGAGACTGATGCGCATCACGCAGAACAGTTTCCACAATTTTTACAGGTTTTTTTTCTAATTCTGCCATTATTTATTCTCCTTATTGATTCAATAGAAAGGAAGTTCGATCACTTAATTATCAAACACCGAAAATAGCCATAAAGGTTCCGGCTGCTACGGCAGTACCGATAACACCGGCTACGTTTGGTCCCATTGCATGCATGAGCAGGAAGTTGGTCGGATCAGCCTCCGCACCTACTTTCTGAGATACACGGGCTGCCATCGGAACTGCGGATACACCGGCAGAACCGATCAGCGGATTGATCTTTCCGCCTGAAAGCTTACACATGAGCTTGCCAAGCATAACACCGCCAAAGGTACCAAAGGCAAAAGCAGCAAGTCCAAGAGCTACGATTTTCAGAGTATCCAGGTTCAGGAATGCTTCTGCGCTTGTAGAAGCACCTACGGAAGTACCCAGAAGAATAACTACGATGTACATCATTGCATTGGATGCAGTTTCTGTAAGCTGCTTTACAACACCGGACTCACGGAACAGGTTACCAAGCATAAGCATACCAACCAGCGGAGCTGTGGTAGGAAGGATCAGGCAGACAACGATTGTGATCACGATCGGGAAGAGGATCTTCTCCAGCTTGCTGACCGGACGAAGCTGATCCATTTTGATCTTACGTTCTTTTTCTGTGGTAAACAGTTTCATGATAGGTGGCTGAATAATCGGAACCAGTGACATATAGGAATATGCCGCCACTGCAATCGGTCCCATAAGAGCGGTCTGTCCCAGTTTACCTGCAAGGAAAATAGAGGTCGGTCCGTCCGCGCCTCCGATAATGGAAATAGCTGCTGCTGCTTTTCCGTTAAATCCAAGAAGGATTGCAAGGAAATATGCCACATAGATACCAAGCTGCGCTGCTGCACCAAGAAGGAAGCTCTTCGGATTAGCGATCAGTGGACCAAAGTCTGTCATGGCTCCTACTCCCATAAAGATCAGGGACGGAAGGATACTCCACTCATCCAGCAGATAGAAATAATGAAGAAGTCCTCCTACTCCATTAGACATATCTTCCGGATGCGCCATGATATCTGGATAAATATTTACAAGGAGCATACCAAAAGCAATCGGAACAAGAAGAAGAGGTTCAAATCCCTTTTTGATCGCAAGGAATAAGAATACGCATGCCACCGCGATCATCAGATAGTTGCCCCAGGTAAGGTTAAAGAAAGCTGTCTGATGAATCAGGTTAGACAGGGTTTCTGCAACATTAGACATCTGAATACCTCCCGTCTTAGTTCATGGTTGCCAGGGTATCTCCGTTTTCTACGGAAGCACCCTCTGATGTATCAATGCTTGCAACTGTTCCATCCTGAGGTGCAACTACAGGGATCTCCATTTTCATGGACTCAAGGATCACAATGCTGTCGCCGGCCTTTACAGCCTGTCCTGCAGATGCAACAATCTTCAGAACCTTGCCCGGAACAGACGCGGTTACCTTAACAGCACCTGCACCTGCTGCCGGAGCTGCTGCCTTCGGAGCCGGAGCTGCCGGAGCTTTTGGCGCTGCCTTCGGAGCTGCTGCCGGAGCCGGAGCTGCTGCGCTTCCGGTTTCTTCTACAGTCACTTCATAAGCGGTTCCATTTACAGTAATTGTATAACTTTTCATGATTTAATCCTCCTAATTATCTGTTATCTTCTTGGACGTTTGATCTTACGGATAGAACGGACAACAAATCCGTCAGTAGTGGTTCCCTCTGCTGCTGCAATTGCTGCTGCAATTACTGCAACCAGCTCTTCATCGGCATCCTGTACAGTTTCCTGAACCGGAACTGCCGGAACCGGAGCCGGAGTCGGAGCTTCTTCTTTTTTCTCTTTTTTGGTTCCTGCAGAACCCGGGATAAATTTAAAAAGAGAAATAACAAAGATCAGAAGGATCAGGATCACAAATACGGTTCCAAGACCCATAAGGGTATTTAACCCTGCGTTTTTCATGGTTGTTGACAGCGGATACTGCACATTCACTGCTACGGAAACAGGCGTTACCATTCCGTCAGCATCTTCAAAAACATATATGAATTCCGCATCCAGTTTTTCAAAATCCACCGGTACAGTAGCTGTATACTGACGGTTGGAAAACTCAACCTCAGCCTCTCCGGCTTCCACGAACTCACCAACCTCTGCTTTCGCATCATTCCATGCAGTCATGGCGCCTTCGGTAAACTCGTCACCGGAATTCAGATATGCTTCGATTTCTTCATCACTGAGAGGAATGATCGTATCGGTCAGTCCCTCAGCAGTCATGACGATCTGCGCCTTTGTTGCCTCATCGATCTCACTGCCTGCCATTACAACTGCTGCTCCGGAAAATGTAAGAGAAGCAGCGCAGACT
This sequence comes from uncultured Blautia sp., assembly GCA_900541985.1. Taxonomy (GTDB): domain Bacteria; phylum Bacillota; class Clostridia; order Lachnospirales; family Lachnospiraceae; genus Blautia_A. The sequence continues at coordinate 155,221 of UQLX01000002.1, forward strand.
GTTGCAGCACAGACAGAGGAGATTCTTTTTAACATCTGATTCATATGCTCACCTCTCTCAGACTGCACTGTGCTTTTTGGCCGGGCGGTCTTCTCTCTTTGTGAACAGCATTTCAAAAGCACCGATTACATATTTTCTTGTATCAGCCGGTGCGATCACAGTGTCTACATAACCTCTTGCTGCTGCTGATTCCACGCCTGACTGGAGATTTCTGTATTCAGCTGCCTTTTCATTGAGAACAGCTGCGTCTGCACCCGGATACATGATCTTTGCAGCAAGAGAAGCATCCATCATACCAATCTCTGCGTTGTCCCATGCGTATACAAGATCAGCTCCCACGGCTTTGCTGTTCATGGCAACATATGCAGTACCATATGCCTTGCCGATGATCACATTTACCTTCGGAACGGTTGCATCAGCAAACGCATGAATCATATCACCTACGGATTTTGCCATCATTTTTTCATTGCACAGGGTAGCCTTAAATCCTGTCACATTTGTAAGTGTAAGTACCGGAATATCAAAAGCATCGCAGAATTTCACGAAATCTGCTGCTTTTCTTGCACCGCGTGCGGAAATGGTTCCGTCAAACTCTTCTGTCTTTTTGCCTTCTTCATCATAAATCTCTGTTCTGTTGGCAACAGCGCCCACAGTTGCACCGTTAAGACGAAGGAAGCCCGTCACAACATCTTTGCCGTAATTTTTCTTTGTTTCAAAGAAAATATGATCATCTGCGATTCTGGAAAGTGCAAGAGAGGTATCTCCTGTGCATGCTGCAAGATCATCGCAGGTGCGGTTCAGATCATCTGTACACTCTTCAAAAGAATCGTTGTCCTCAAAGTTGGTAGGGAGCAGGCTGACAAGCTGACGAATCTCTGCAAGGATTTCCTCTTCTGTGCCAACGCTGTCAATAAGACCTGTCTCCTGGCTCTGGAAATCCGCACATGCAGTATCGCATTTGTCAACGTGATTTCCCTCCAGCGCATTCGGAGTATTGACAAACATTCTGGCTTTTTTTGCTTCCATAAAAGTAAAATCTGTCAGTGCCGGAACAACAGCCATTCCGCCGCCGCAGGTGCCAAATACTGCTGTTATCTGAGGAATCATGCCAGATGCCAGTGTCTGTTTCAGATAAATCGATCCAAATGCCTCCAGAGCATCTGTAGCCTCCTGAAGTCTAAGACCTGCACAGTCTACAAGGCCGATCACCGGAGCGCCGGTTTTCATTGCAAGGTCATAAAGTGCGGAAATTTTCTTTGCATGCATTTCGCCTACAGTTCCGTTCAGAACAGAAGCGTCCTGGCTGTACACATATACAAGATTTCCGTCAATCACACCAGAGCCGGTGATCACACCGTCTGAAGGTGCTTTTGTTTCAGCCATGTTAAAATCAGTAGATCTTGCCGTAATACTTTTTCCGATTTCAACAAAACTGTTTGCGTCAAGCAAAGAAGTAATTCTTGTGCCTGCTAAACTTGGTGTTGCATTACTCATTCTTGTTTGCCCTCCATTTTTATAAGAATTTTAAGTATAACCAAAATTTCAGCCAATTATAATTGTACCCTTTTTTCAAAAACATTTCAATAGGGTAACGTATTTTTGTTAAATATTTAACCTAATTCTTTTTGGCGACAAACCAATTTCTTTAAGCATTTTCTCCCTTTAATGAAAAAAATTTTGAAAAATCTGTTCCACGCATCGAAGATAAGTGATCTTTTGTATGTTTCTGTCAGCCAGAACCGGATAAGAAGCAACGGTTTTTCCTTCAAGGAAACAGGTATAAGTGCCAATCTGTTCTCCTTTTTTTACCGGTGCCTGAATGTTCTTTTTCAGCTTCAGTGTATAGCTGACTTTCTCCCCTTGTTTCAAAAGAAGCTTCTTATCTCTGTCTTGTCCGGAATCAGAAAGGACTCCGCGTATTTCTGCTTTTTTCCCCGGCAGGGTATCCTCTTCCATTCCGTTTTCTATGGTAAGCACAGGGATTTCCGGTTCCTTCCAGATACTGCAGTAACTGTAGTTTTCATCACCATAGTCAAGAAGTTTCATGGTATCCTTCCATTTATAGCCTTTATTTCCCGGCCACCCACACCCGAGAAGTGCTACAATAAACACTTTATCCTCTCTTCTGCAGGCACAGACATAGCAGTATCCCGCATCTCCTGTAAAACCCGTTTTTCCGGAAAGCACTCCCTCTGTCATCCCAAGAAGCGCATTGGTATTATGAAGCTGGAACTGCCTTTTCCCACTGAGATCCCGGAAGGAATAATCCCGGGTTTCCGTAATCTTCAAAAATGTAGTGTTTTGAATCGCGTAACGCATGATCAGGGCAAGATCTTCCGCAGTTGTGTGGTGGATCCCTTTTTCATCCCTGGCATCCAAGCCGTTGGGCGTAATAAAATAAGTATCTCTGCATCCGATCTCTTTCGCTTTCTGATTCATCATCCGGGCAAATTTTTCTGTGGATCCTCCGATATGTTCTGCAATAGCCACAGCTGTATCATTATGACTCATAAGCATCAATGAATAAAGAAGGTCTTCCAGATAATACTGTTCCCCCTCAGTCAGCCCCAGTTGTACATCCGGCTGCGCGGCCGCTTTTGCTGAAACAGACACATAATCATCGCCCGGTGCATTTTCCAGAGCAAGAATACAGGTCATAACCTTTGTGGTACTTGCATTTGGGCGGGGAATGTTGCCGTCCTTTTCATAAAGGACTCTTCCCGATATCCCATCCATCAGTACTGCGGAAAGTGCATAAAGTTCCTCCTGAAAATCTTCTGCTTCAGTCATCTGTACAGATCCGGAACAGATACAAAAAAGAAAGACAGATAGCAGCAGAATTTTTGAAACAGCACGCCTCATATGATTATCCCACCTTTTTATATTTTATAGGATAATTTTATGCATGCCTGTCTTCTTTATTCTGCATTTATCTGTCTTATATCTGCCGCAGATTCCCGCAGCAGGTTCATCCGTTATATGTCAGATTCCATCTTTCTGACAGCCGCAGTTCTTCTTTTGAAAGGCTGTAAAGTTCTTCTATATATGCCGGAGCCTCTTCTGCTGCCTGGTCAAAGTATACATGCAGCTCTCTCACCGGCATTTCCGCTTCCGGAACCGGATCCTTTCGCATAAAAAAGTCCAACACTGCCGCAGATCGTTTTTTTCCGAAAAATCCGGTAAGCACAGCTATGAGAAAGCGTCTTTTGCCTCCATTATCATAAACCATGGCATTGGTCAGAAATTTCATCATCCTAAGGGAAAAGAAAATATCTCTGGTGCTCAGCTGCGGAAACATTTTCCGTATCACTCTTGCATAGGAAACTCTGGGTACAATGCAGTCAGACGGATAATAATGATACGGATTCTTATTTGTTTCCAACATCAGAGTTCTGTCAAATTCTTTTTCCAGAAGTGTATGGGAAATCACCCTTGTCCGGGCCATTTCCTCTACAAAAGGATGACTGCGGCTGTCCAGAAGGTAGTGGCAGCCAAATCCAAGAAGATATGACAGCAGTTTTTCGTCTCCTCTGGCTCTTACAACGCTCATTCCTCTGCGAAAAAAGGACGCCGCCGGAACATCGTGCATTTCCACTCCCACACTGCTTACCGAAAGCTTTAAAAGATCGTAAAAAAATATATCCGGTCCGTGAAGCCCGATCCGGAACAGATTCCCGTTTTTCCGGATCACGTTCCGAATCTCCCGGGGAAGCTGCCTGTAAACTTTTTTTCCAAAAAGATCATGTGTATATGTCGTTGGCATGGCGTTCCTTCCTTTCCTATACGTCCAGCCTGAGCTGGATTTCCTCTTCTGCTTCTGCCTTAAAATCTTCCATCTGAACCGGATCCATTACAGGAAGCTCATCAATCGCCTGCACTCCGAAAGATCTCAGAAATTCCTCTGTAGTACCAAAAAGAATAGGTCTGCCCGGCGCGTCCAGTCTTCCAAGCTCCTTTACCAGCTCATATTCTACCAGCTTATTTATCGCATGGTCGCATTTAACTCCGCGAATCTTTTCGATTTCTGCCTTTGTAACCGGCTGCTTATACGCAATGATCGACAGAGTTTCCAGCATCACGTCTGTAAGAGCCGGCTTCTGGGGATGCATGGCGATCTGGATCAGATTATCGTAATATTCTTTTTTTGTACACATCTGATAGGACTGTTCCAGTTCAATGACCTGAATCCCTCTGTCCTCATCCTGATATCGTTCCATCATGTGATGGATCAGCTTTCTTGTTGTATTTTTGTCCTGACCGACAGCCTCGGCAATACGGGAAAGCTCAACAGAATCCCCCATCGCAAAAAGGATTGCCTCAATTGCTGCCTCTGTTTTTTTTATTTCCATAAAACTCCTTATTCCCGTTATTCATCCGCAAATTCCGTCAGATGTCTCCATGTCAGCGGATCTTCCTTTACCTGAACCTGGATATCATCAAACAGCTCTTCCTGTTCCACACAGACGTATCCCATTTTCATCAGTTCCAGTATGGATAAAAAAGTCACGATCACCTGTATTCTGGATGTCTGTCCCTCCAGCAGGCTCCGAAAGCTGAAGTTCCTGTGAGATGCCGCATAGTCACGCATTTCCAGCATCTTGTCAGACAGACTGACTTCTTCTTTTTCTATAGTTCCGAATTTGCTGCGGATCGGATCCAGCTTGGATTCCTGTTTCTTCAGGATAGACTGATAGATCTGGTTAAGCTTTTCCAGTGTCAGAGATGAAAGAAGTTCCTGCGGATCCACCGGCTCCCGATATTTCAGCACCTCTCCCGGGATTGTTGCTTTTTTGTAAAAAACTCCCGCGGCTCCGTCCAGCTTGTCTTTCAGCTCATAGGACATATACTTATACATTTTGTATTCCAGAAGCTTCTGTACCAGTTCCTCCCGGGGATCCTCCTCTTCTCCCTCTTCATTCACTTCTCTTGGAAGCAGCATTTTACACTTGATATCCAACAGGGTAGCCGCCATTACCAGGAATTCACTCATCGTACCCAGATCCTCTGTTTCCATACCATGAATATATTCCATATACTGATCCGTGATCTCCACGATCGGAATATCATAAATATCAATTTTGTTTTTTTCAATGAGATGAAGAAGAAGATCCAAAGGACCTTCAAACACATTGATTTTAACGGGTATTGCCATCTTGGATATTTTCTCCTGTTGTTTGTTTATTTTCCGGAGGAGCCAGTTCTGCAAAGATCAGCTCCCGGGGATTATGGATACGAACAGGAACTGTATGCTCACCCAGTCCTGCGCTTACCAGCATATGATGTCCGTTTTTGTGGAAATCCCCACAGCAGAATGGAGGAAGGAAAAGATACTGAGGGCAGGCAAGTCCGTAATGTTCGCTGAATCTCAGTACCCCTCCGTGATAATGCCCCGACAGGGTCAGATCCGCTCCCCATTCAAAATAGGCATTTCCATATTTGGGATTATGTGCCAAAAGCACAGATACTCCGCTTTCACTGGGATTGCCCAGCAGTTTTCTGATATATTCCGCATCCGGATAGGGTGATTTTGGTTTTTTGTAATATTCAACAGGAAGCTCCAGTCCATAAAAAACAAAATCCGTCCCCTTCAGTCCTGTAATAACATGCTCGTTATGCAAAAAGCACACTCCGGCTCTGGTAAGCACATGCTCATATGCCAGATACTGCTTTTCCGTCCCGGGGTTCATGCGCATTTTATATTCATGATTTCCCATAGCGTAAAACACAGGAAATCTGTTTGCAAGTCTGCAGAAAAACCCGGTTACCGAAGCAGCAGTGGAGGGATCCGAGCTCACCACCATATCGCCTGCCACCAGAACCGCATCCGGCTCTGCTGTCTCTATCGCATGAAAAAGTTCCTGATTTTCATTGCCAAAAACAAGTCCATGAAGGTCTGCCAGAACTGCCAGGCGTACAATGTTTTTATTTTTTATCTTTTCTGTCTTAAACCGATATGTTTTTGTTCTGAATGTTTTCATTCTTCTCCTCTGGAAGCTTTATTTCCCGAAACCACAGTTGGGAAATATGCAGCTGCTGCAGTTCAGGCAAAGCCCTCCCTCTCCATATGCCGCAATTTCTTCGCTGCGGACCGGATCATCTGCCATCACTCTGGGCAGGATCAGATCAAACACCGTCCGTTTGGCATACATGACACAACCCGGAAGACCCAAAACCGGTATGTTTTTCCCGTTCTTTTTTATGTAAGCCAAAAGAAGCATCGCTCCGGGAAGCACAGGGGCTCCATAGCTTACAATCTCGGCTCCTGTATCCTTGATCGCACCCGGTGTGCGGTCATCCGGATCCACGCTCATTCCGCCGCTGCAGACAACCATATCCGCCCCGGCTTCCACAAAGTCAAGTATATCCTGTGTGATCTGCTCCCGGACATCTCCCGGAAGTGTCTGCCCCATAATTTCACAGGGATATTCAGAAAGCTTATCTCGAAGGACCGGAGTAAACGTATCCTGGATCAAACCATTTTTCACCTCACTGCCTGTGGTAACGATCCCTACTTTTTTCTTATGGAACGGCAGAATGGAAAAAACAGGATCAGATCCCGCTTTCTGGACTGCACGATCCATTTTTTCTTTTTCGATCACAAGAGGGATGATCCTGGTTCCCGCAATTTTATCCCCCTGATGCACCGGAAAATTTCCGTGCCTGGAAGCGATCATCATTTCACCGAGACTGTTCACCGCCAGAAGCGCTTCTTTTCTGATTTTCAAAAGACCATCACAGTCTGCGATCAATTCGATCTTTCCTTCCTTTACATCGGTACCGTGCATATTTTCTCCTGCACAGATCTGGTACAGGATCTGCGCGCCTTCGTTTTCATGAAGGACGCCTTCCTGCTTTTCCCACACAAAAAGATGCTCTTTTCCTACAGACAAAAGCGCCGGAATGTCCTCTTCGCGAACTACATGACCCTTTTTAAAAAGAACTCCTTTTTTTTCATCTTTAATGATCTGCGTGATATCATGACAAAGGACGTGCCCCACTGCATCTACTGTTCTGATTTCTTTCATTTGTATCATTCCTCTCACATTATAGCTTTTGCTTAAATCCATTTGGATTCTATTATACCTCTGAGTCTGCCCCCTTGTCAAAAGAATTGTCTTTTTTCTGATTATCTCAAAAGCAGAATTCTCCTGCTGTAGATTTCAGGCAGTCCAGATAGCTGGCTTTCTTTACATTTTCTCCATATAAAACTGCAACCCGCCCAAGTTCTTTTCCATTCTGACTGCAGTAGATCAATTCTCCTGCCTTCTGTCCTTTTTTTACGGGAGCCTCCACTTCTTCGGGAACAGCAAGCTTTTTCTCCGGACTTTCTACCACGGTTCCATCTGTACTCAGATATCGAAAACTGCCTTCATAAACAAGCGGAACCTGTTTCCGGACTCCCCGCTTCACTGTTAATTCAGGGAGCTTTCCCGGATCTGTATCTTCATAAAGACTGCATCGAGAAAATCCGTAATCCAAAAGTGCCGCTGTTTCCCTTACCCTTGTTTTGGAATCCGGCGCAGCCATTACCACAGCAATCAGGCGGATTCCGTTTCTTTTTGCTACTGCCGAAAGGCAGAATCCGGCTTTGCTGGTACTTCCCGTCTTCAGTCCTACACAGCCTTTGTAGCTCCGTATCAGACGATTTGTATTGGAAAGGCCAAATTCCTTTGTTCCCTGCTTTGTTGTATGAGTGATCGTATCCATCCACACAGAAGAATATTCCAGTATCTGCGGGTATTTGTTTATCAGTTCTCTGCTCATCAGAGCAATATCATAGGGGGTTGTATAATGTTCATCCGAATCCGTCAGACCACAACAGTCTACAAAGTGTGTATGCTTCATCCCAAGCTCCTGCGCCCGGGTATTCATTCTTTTTACAAATTCAGGTTCACTTCCGGCAATATGCTCTGCCATGGCTACGCTGGCATCATTTCCGGAAGCGATCACAATACATTTGATCATAGTCTCCACACTTTGTGTTTCTCCTTCCTCCAGAAAAACCTGAGAGCCTCCCATTGATTTTGCGTAAGCGCTTGTCGTGACCATATCCTCCGGTTTTATCTTGCCCTCCGCCATATGGTCGTAAATCAGAAGCAATGTCATGATTTTTGTTACACTGGCCGGACATCTTCGGGTATCCATGTCCTTTTCAGCGATCACAGTTCCCGTTTCCGGTTCCATGAGAACATAAGCCGGAACAGAAAGAGACAGATGATCCTCATTTACTTCCGCCATCACCGGACTGCAGGGACACACCAGACTGACGAGGCACAGAACCACACAAAAAAGGTTTTTCCATTTCAGAATCATAGAAAGCCTCCTGATAGAGCTGTTCTATACTATTCTAAATGAAAAAACCTTAAAATATGCCTGCTTTCCTTTTAAAGCAAAGGCGCAAATGCCCTCAGTATACTCTGAAACCCTCTGACAAAAATATTTCTGTTTTTACAAAAATCAATGCTGATAGGATCACAATAATGCATTGTTTCAACAAAGTCATCCAGTATATCGCTGATCACAGGGTTTCTGTAGATCCAGACCCCGTCCTCAAAGTGCAGATACAGGCTGCGGTAATCCAGATTGATCGTACCCACTACCGCAATCTCATCATCACACACAAAAGATTTTGCATGAAGAAAGCCAGGCTGGTATTCATAGATCTTTACTCCAGCCTCGATCAGCTGTTCATAATAAGACTGCGTAAGAAGAAACACCATTTTTTTGTCCGGTACACCGGGCGTCATAATCCGTACATCTACCCCGCCTTTTGCGGCAAGACACAGAGCGGTCATCATCTCATTATCAATGATCAGATATGGGGTACAGATATAAACATATTTTTTTGCACGGTTTATGATATTCAGATAAATATTCTCACCCAGCACCTCTCCGTCCAGGGGAGTGTCGCTGAAAGGCTGTACCAGACCGCTGCCGGGAAATTCTTCCGGGTGATACGCATGAGGAAAGAATTTTTTATAATCAATGGGGTCCTGTATCCCATTGATCACATTCCACATATGAAGGAACATGATAGTCATGTTCCAGACAGCTTCTCCTCTCAGTACAACAGCCGTGTCCTTCCAGTGACCGAAACGTTCCCTTTGGTTAATATATTCGTCCGCCAGATTTATGCCGCCTGTAAAGCCGGTTTTTCCGTCGATCACACAGATTTTTCGATGATCGCGGTTATTCTGGATAATATTAAGCATCGGGCGGAAAGGATTGAATACTCTGCATCTGATCCCCTTTTCCTCCAGAAACCGGTCGTATTTATGGGGCAGAGTAGTCAGACAGCCAAAGCCGTCATAGATCAGCCTTACATCTACTCCCTCTGCCGCTTTTCTTTCCAGAATGTCCAGGATTGTACGCCACATGACACCATCATTGATAATAAAGTACTCAATATATATATACTGTTCTGCCTGCTCCAGTTCCCTGACCAGGACAGGAAACATATCATCTCCTACCTGAAAGTACTCTGCCTCTGTATGCTGATGAGCCGGAAAAGCAGAAAGCCGGCAGATATATTCTGACTGTACCGCCGCAGAAGGATCTTCCGCCTCCAGTCTCTCATAGATTTCCGGATCCGCCTGCAGGTAAGGAATACTTTCTCTGCGTATTTTTTCATACTGGATCTGCATGTAGTCCGCAATACGGGACTGTCCAAAAAGCATGTACAGTAAAAGTCCAAAAACAGGAAATGCCATGATCAGCATGGTCCATCCCAGCTTATAAGAAGGGTTGATCCTTTTGTTCAGAATCCAGAGCACAGCGATTAAACTGACCACTGTAATCGCCAGAGAAATATATTTGGAGTACTCCGCCAGTTTCCACACCAAAAGAAACAGCCAGATAAGCTGCAGAAGCATGGCAAGAACCACATAGAAAATTCTGTTAAATAAAAGCTTCAGCACTTTTTTCAAAAACATGATGATATAACTCATTCCAGCTCTCCAGATTTAAAAATCCCTGACAATTAAATGTCAGGGATTTTTGCGCACAATTAATTATATTTACGTTTTCTTGCGGCTTCAGATTTTTTCTTACGACGAACGCTTGGTTTCTCGTAATGCTCTCTTTTGCGGATTTCCTGCTGGATACCTGCTTTTGCACAGCTTCTCTTGAATCTGCGAAGAGCGCTATCTAAAGTCTCGTTCTCTTTTACGATAACGTTTGACATAGACTCACACCTAACCTCCCTCCAGTTGTAGATTGTGCTAAAATACAACTGTCTGGGTATTTTTCTTGCACGAGTTATATTATATATCATAGGCTCGACTTTCGTCAACAGCTTTTGGTTAATTTTGCAAAATATTTTTTTACTTTTCTTTACGCCAGCTGCTGTTCCAGGATTCCTGCCGCTGCATCAATGGCTTCCTGGGCTTTTTCCGGATTCTTACCGCCGGCCTGAGCCATATTCGGACGACCGCCTCCGCCTCCGCCTGCAATGGCTGCCACTGCCTTGATCAGATTTCCGGCATGAGCTCCGGCTTTCTGTGCCCCGTCTGTAGCCATGGCAAGAAGATTTACTTTACCGCCGTTTACAGCAGCAAGAAGTACAACACCTTCTCCAAGCTTTTCTTTCAGCTGATCGCCCAGATCACGAAGTCCGTTCATGTCAACGCCTTCTACTTTGGCAGCAAGAAGCTTCACACCTTTTACTTCCACAACCTGGTTCATAACATCGCCGAGGGATCCCTGTGCCAGTTTGCTCTTCAGGGAATCATTCTCACTGTGAAGAGCCTTTACTTCAGCCTGAAGATGAGTGATCTTCTCTGTCACTTCAGAAGGCTGGGTCTTCAGAGCCTTTGCAGCCTCTCTGAGCATCTGCTCCTGATGTTTGTAATAGTCTACCACTGCATTTCCGGTAAGCGCTTCAATACGGCGGACACCTGCTGCAATACCGGATTCGGAAACGATCTTAAAGAGCATGATCGAAGATGTATTCTTTACATGAGTACCTCCGCAAAGCTCTTTAGAAAAATCTCCCATGGATACTACACGTACCTTCTGATCATATTTTTCTCCAAAAAGAGCCATAGCTCCGGATTTCTTTGCCTCTTCAATATCCATCACTGCTGTCTCTACCGGAAGGGCAGCCTGAATCTCCTGATTTACAAGAGCCTCTGTTTTTTCCAGCTCTTCTTCTGTCATTGCCTGGAAATGAGCAAAGTCAAATCTTAATCTGTCCGGTGTTACCAGAGAACCTTTCTGCTCTACATGGGATCCAAGAACAGTTTTCAGCGCCTTCTGAAGAAGATGAGTCGCACTGTGGTTCTTCTCTGTATCACGACGCTTGCTTTCTGCCACTTTCAGGGAAACCGTTTCTCCCTGAGAGATCATACCGGATTCCATATATCCCACATGGCCGAATTTGCCGCCGCGAAGCTTAATGGTATCCTCCACTACAAATTTGCCATTGGCAGTCCCGATCACACCGGTATCGCCTTCCTGACCGCCCATTGTGGCATAGAACGGAGTTTCTTTTACAAAAACAGTACCCTTCTGGCCTTCTACCAGAGAAGCAGTCAGTTCGCTTTCTCCTGCAAGAACAGTTACCTCTGACTCATAAGAAAGATGATCGTAGCCTGTAAATTCTGTTGTGACAGAAGGATCGATCTCGTCATAAACGGTAGCATCTGCACCCATATAGTTGGTCACCTCACGGGCAGTACGCGCTTTTACTCTCTGCTCTTCCATGGCAGCCTGGAATCCATCTTCATCAATTCCATAACCCTTTTCTTCAAGAATCTCTTTTGTAAGATCAAGAGGGAATCCATAAGTATCATAAAGCTTAAATGCATTTTCTCCGGAAAGCGTTTTTTCGCCTTTTGCTTTCATCTCCTCTTCCATATCAGAAAGGATGCGGAGACCCTGGTCGATGGTTTTGTTAAACTGGTTTTCTTCGTTGGTAAGTACCTTGAAGATAAATTCCTTTTTCTCCTCAAGTTCCGGATATCCGTCTTTGGAACCTTTGATTACTTCTGCACTTAATTTTGCAAGGAAAATTCCCTCAATACCCAGAAGATGTCCATGACGTGCGGCACGGCGGATCAGACGGCGGAGAACGTAACCGCGGCCTTCGTTTGTCGGCATGATACCGTCAGAAATCATAAATGTAGCAGAACGGATGTGATCTGTGATCAGGCGGATGGAAACATCATCCTGATATTCTTTTCCGTATTCCTTATCTGCTACCTGGCAGACAAGATTACGAAGAGAGCAGATCGTATCCACATCAAAAATAGAATCCACATCCTGGACAACTACAGCCAGACGCTCCAGTCCCATACCTGTATCGATGTTCTTGTACTGCAGTGTTTCATAATTGCCGTTTCCGTCATTTTCAAACTGTGTAAATACGTTGTTCCACACTTCCATATAGCGGTCACATTCGCATCCTACTGTACAGTCCGGTTTGCCGCAGCCGTATTTTTCTCCACGGTCATAATAGATTTCTGAACATGGACCGCAGGGGCCTGCGCCATGCTCCCAGAAATTATCTTCCTTTCCAAAACGGAAAATACGTTCAGCCGGAATACCAATCTCTTTATTCCAGATCTCAAACGCCTCATCATCTTCCAGGTATACGGAAGGATACAGACGTTCCGGATCCAGACCGACAACCTCTGTCAGAAACTCCCAGGACCAGGCAATGGCTTCATGCTTGAAATAATCTCCGAAAGAAAAGTTTCCGAGCATCTCAAAGAAAGTGCCATGGCGGGCTGTTTTTCCGACATTCTCAATATCGCCGGTACGAATACATTTCTGGCAGGTTGCCACTCTTGTCTTTGGCGGGATCTCAGCCCCTGTAAAGTAAGGCTTCAGAGGAGCCATACCTGCATTGATCAGCAGAAGGCTCTTATCTCCCTGTGGTACAAGGGAAAAGCTTTTCATAACAAGATGTCCCTTGCTCTCCATAAAATCCAGGAACATCTGACGAAGCTCGTTTACTCCGTATTTTTTCATGATCGTTTCCTCCTCTATTTCACACACACCTTATGGAATTTCTTTTTGCCGCGTTTCAGCACCATGCCTTCTTCGCTGAAATCCTCTTTTTTCACTGTGTGTTTGATATCTGTAATCTTTTCACCGTCGATGGATACTCCACCCTGTTCGATCGCACGGCGACCCTCGGAGCGGCTTGGAACAAGGCCGGTTTTTACCAGCATGGTGATAAGGTCGATACTGCCGTCCTGGAAATCCTCATCCGTAAGCTCTGTGGACGGCATATTCTCTGTATGGGCTCCGCCTGCAAAAAGCGCTCTGGCACCTTCCTGTGCTTTCTTTGCCTCTTCCTCACCGTGTACCAGATTGGTCAGCTCATAAGCCAGCACTTCTTTTGCCTTGTTCAGCTGACCGCCTTCCCATTTTGCCATCTCTTCGATTTCCTCCAGCGGAAGGAAGGTAAGAAGACGCATACATTTGATCACATCCGCATCATCCACATTTCTCCAGTACTGGTAAAAATCAAATGGTGAAGTTTTGTTCGGATCAAGCCATACAGCTCCGGACTGTGTCTTGCCCATCTTCTTTCCTTCGGAATTCAGAAGGAGTGTGATGGTCATGGCATGTGCGTCCTTGCCAAGCTTTCTGCGGATCAGTTCCGTACCGCCCAGCATGTTGCTCCACTGGTCGTCACCACCGAACTGCATATTACAGCCGTATTTCTGGAACAGCATATAGAAATCATAGCTCTGCATGATCATGTAGTTAAATTCCAGGAAGCTTAATCCTCTTTCCATACGCTGCTTGTAGCACTCTGCGGTCAGCATACGGTTTACAGAAAAATGAGGTCCCACTTCACGGAGAAGCTCCACATAATTCAGACCCATGAGCCAGTCTGCATTGTTTACCATAAGCGCTTTTCCTTCAGAAAAATCAATAAAACGCTCCATCTGCTTTTTGAAGCAGTCAATGTTGTGCTGGATGGTTTCTTTTGTCATCATCTGACGCATATCGGTTCTTCCGGACGGATCGCCGATCATACCGGTTCCGCCACCAAGAAGGGCAATGGGACGGTTTCCCGCCATCTGAAGACGCTTCATCAGGCACAGTGCCATAAAGTGTCCCACATGAAGGCTGTCTGCAGTAGGGTCAAAGCCAATATAAAATGTAGCCTTTCCATTGTTTACCATCTCTTTGATCTCGTCTTCGTTTGTCACCTGGGCGATCAGCCCTCTGGCCTGCAGTTCTTCCCAAACTGTCATAATATCTTCCTCCTATACTAAAAAGCCCGGTTCCTGTCCTTTTAGGACGAGAACCGGGTCCCGTGATACCACCTAAATTCACAGAAAGCTTCCGCCTTCCGCCTCGTTAAGCACGATAACGTGTGCCGATCCGCTGCAGCCTACTTACAGGATATCCTCTGTTCGGTGCAGAGCTCCGAGATGTATTCGCAAAAGTTCCGCACGCGCCTCTCACCATCCGGCAGCTCTCTGTGTGCTTTCCTGAAGCTACTTCTTCTCTTCCAAGCCGTTTCATATACTTCTAAAAGTATACAAATCCCCCCATTGTTTGTCAAGAGGGATTGCTCTGTAATTTATCAACTTAAAGTGTCAGAGAGTGCTGTCCAGTCCCTCATCTGTATAAAGCTCCGTTCCGTCGGCAGCAGCCGTTGCAAGCTGGTCGCACCGCTCATTCAGAGGATTGTCCGCATGTCCTTTTACCCAGCGGAACGTTACCTGATGTGGTTCTTTTGCCTTCAGAAGACGCTTCCACAGATCCACATTTTTCACATCCTGATTTTTTCCGCGCTTCCAGTTTTTTTTCAGCCAGGAATCGATCCAGTGCTGATTGAACGCATCCACCAGGTATTTGGAATCTGAAAAAAGTTCCACCTGGCAGGGACGGTTCAATGCCTCCAGGGCCACAATGGCAGCCATCAGCTCCATACGGTTGTTTGTTGTTTTTTTGTAGCCCCGGGATAATTCTCTTTCATGAAGCTGTCCTTTGGAGTCCACATACTGAAGAACCGCGCCATAGCCTCCCGGTCCGTCCGGATTTCCTCTGGCAGCGCCATCGGTATATATTTTTACATACATTCTGTCATCTCTCCTAATCTACTGCTTTTATTTTACTGTCATCAGTCACATCCTGTTTCTTTTCTTCAATGCCTGTCGTCTCTTTTTTGCATCCAGAAGAATCCCTTTGGGATTTCTGATAAATATCTCATCGGCATAATCACTGTCATATTTTTTTGAAACATAATCATATGCCTCCCCCAGCCGGGAGATCCTCTCCTGACTTCCATGACAATCCGAGCCCACAAAATGCACTTTTCCGTTTTTCAGAAGTTTTTTGCAGAAGTATCTGGTTCCAAAGCCTTCTTTACCTGTAATACTGTCCGCATTCACCTGTACAAAAGCTCCCATCCCGATCAGCTCGTCGATCAGCCCTATATTTTCTCTCATACAGCCATAGCGTTCAATATGGGCGATCACCGGCTTATATCCATTACTCAGAAGCGCATACAGACGCTCCCGTATATAGAACGCATCCATACTGTTGGAAAATTCCGTAAGAACATACCGGGATCCCGCCATAGGAAGCACCTCTCCTGCTTTCAGAAGAGATACCATATCAACCTCTGCATGGAATTCACAGCCCAGATAAAGTCTGAGTTCCCGGTCATACTCCCATGCCACTTCTCTGAGAAGCCGGAACTGCTTCTTTATTTCAGAAACGGAAGTTTCAAACATCCTTTTTCTGTAATGAGGTGTCACAATCATTGTACGCACACCCTGGTCATATTCCATTTTCAACATTCTTATTGCTTCTTCCATATTTTTGGCACCATCATCAACAGAGGGAAGAATATGACAGTGCATATCAACAAGACCGGCAACCGGCATCTGTACCACTCCTTTTTCATCAGTTTATTTTCTGCAGGCTTTCCATACACCTGTTTTTTCAAAATCCTCTGCCGCCTCTTCTGCCGCCTTCACTGTTTCCGGATCATATTTCAGCATAGAAAGAAGTTTAATGGCATTTCTTGAGGTCGCGCGTCCCTCTTTCAGAATATAGTCGAACAGCACCTGATTCTCCAGTATTTTCTCTTCAAAATGAACATTTCGATACTGTCCGTCCAGAATATAAGAAAGCTCTATATCATGTGTTGCTGCAAAAGGAAGTACCTGATTCTGATTCAAAGAACTCAAAATCCGGGAAGAAGCGGCAATTCTTTCAATAGTATTGGTTCCCCTGAGAACCTCATCAATGATACAGAGAAGAGGTTCTTCTTTTTTGCTTTCATCCAGAATTCTTTTCAGGGACCGGATTTCTACAATAAAATAACTTTCACCGCCCGAAAGATCATCTCTCAGCGCCATGGAAGTCATCACTTTGAGAAAAGGTGCACTGTAAGAAGAACAGGTACAGGTAAGCACCGTCTGGGCAAGAATACTGTTGATGGCAATATTTTTCAAAAAGGTGGATTTCCCCGAGGCATTGGATCCTGTAATCAGCATCCCGCTGTCTGCAGTGATACTGTTTGCTACCGGTTCCCGGATCAGGGGATGATACAGATCCTCTGCCTTCAGCCGGATATGCCCTTCTTTTTGTTCAACAAATTCCGGCCCGGACCAGAGCGGAAGAAGCTCACGAAAAGAAGCAATGGAAATCACCGCATCCAGTTCTCCCAGATTATCCAGAAGCAGCATGATCTCTTCTGTTTTTCCCCGGATCGTACTTAATGTTTTGTTGTAGGTGAGAATGTCTACATGAAAAACCATTCGGAAATAATCAAGCAGAAGCTGAGCCGGGTCTCCGGAGGTTTCATTTTTACTTGTAAGAAAAAAAGCTCTCTTTTTCAATCCCGCCAGAGCTTTTTTGCCTCTGCGGATATTTTCCATCTGAAGGCGGATTTCCGGCCAGTCTGCCGACTCCATGCTCTCCGCCATATCCAGCATGCGGAGAAAGCTGGAAAAGCAGTCCAGAAACGCAGCAATTCTGGCTCTCTCATTTCCGGCATAATAGTATATCACGTTTCCCGTACTCAGCAGGACAAACAGAAGAAGCCCTGGAACCGGATAGAATGGAAAAACTGCCAGAAGGGTTAATAAAAGCACCGTCAGCATGATCCAGTGAGGTACTGTACTGACAGAAGGTGCATTTTCCAGGGCAAAGATCGTGTCCGAAAGCGATCCGTGCCAGGTCTTTCCCACACCGGAAAGCATTAACTGCATTTTTTCTCTTTTTTCTTTATTTTCACTGAAAAAGCGGATCAGTTTTTCTCTTTGTTCTATTTCCTCTTTCTGAAACAGGGGGCGTCTCAGCATATTGTAGAGAACATCCTCTCCGGGAGAAGAAACCGTCTGATTGATCAGCATATAGATCCTGTCCATATCCAGGTCATTCCAGGTGATATCATCTATAAAAAACTTCTGATCACCTTTTCTGCGAAAATAATGAGCAATGTTGTCTATATCTCCCGGAGAATATTCCCGTTCCGGTACCTGTCCGTAAATCCTCCGTATTTTTCGCAGAATTCGTTTTCTGTTTTTATGATTTTCATAGCTGATCCACAAAGCCACGCACAGGATAACTGCCACAGTGACCAGAATCACCATTATATATGGATGCATAAGATCGCCTTTCTCCATTATAAACTACATCTATCACGATTAATCTGTAAATCGTTAAGCTGAGTATACTTAAAAAAATTTTTTCTGTCAATCACAAACAGCAGCGTCACACAGGACAGTCTGCAAACATAATATGGAGTGTAGATCAAATTACGGAGGATTTTTGTAATGAGTGATTTAGCTGCTGCAAACTGTGGTTGTGGAGAAGAAAGATGCGGATGTGGCTGTGAAAACAGCTGTGGCTGCGGAAATAACGCTGGAAACAATATCCTCGGCGGAAACTCCTGCAGCTGTATTCTCTGGCTCATCATTCTGATGTGCTTCTGCGGCAATAATAACAGCTGCGGATGCAATAACAACGGAGGAGACTGCTGCTGGATCATCCTGATCCTGCTTCTTCTTTGCGGGGGATGCGGCAATGGCTGGGGTGGAAACAACGGCTGCTGCTGATCATTTCCCGTCATCAAAAGGCAGAGGTTATTTCCTCTGCCTTTTTTCTCCTGTGTCTACAGAATCCTGTTTTTCTTCTTTTTCCTGTCTTTTCTTTTCTATCATACATTCCAGATCTATTTCATAAAAGGCATTTCCATCCAGGATCAGCCTGTGCCCTTCTTCTTTCATAACCTATCCCTCAGATTCTTTTCTTTATTATAATATGAAAAGATCTTTTTTCTGTGTATCTGTTCACCTGTTGGTATGTTCGTGCATATTCTTTATACAGAACACATATATTCCCAAAAAGGAGTTTACCGTATGGAACAGGAATCCATTACCCAGACAGCTCTGGATCAGATGGTATGCAGTGACAGCGGGCAGCTGCTGAAAGCGGCTGTTCCGTATCTGCCTCCCCGGGGACAGCAGGTCATTTCTCTCTATTCCAAAATCATGGAGCTGAAAAACACACTGTCTCTTTTTGCACCGGATCGGCAAAATATGCAGATCTGTGCCATTCCGTCCGCTGATCCGATGGAAATGCTGCAGGATCTGCAAAGATTCAGTTATGGCAAATCCGCACAGCTGCTGGACCAGATTGCAAATATAGCGGTTATCGCAGAAATACTGAAGATCATGAATGAATAAAAATAATCAAAAAGAAGGGAATCAATATGGATACAAATTGGCAGAACAACCCCAGACTTGCAAACATGGACAAAAGCAAGCTGGAAATGCTTCAGAATCTGGCAGAGCAGGGAACCGGCAAAAGCGCCTCCGAAATGCTTCCTTTTTTAATGAGTGCAGCCTCCCGCGGAAAAAACAACGGATTAAATTTTTCGTCTGATGAAATTTCTGCCGTGCTGGAAGTTCTGAAAGCAGGAAAATCTCCTCAGGAGGCTGCAAAGATGGATCGTATTGTAAATCTCATGAAAATGATCCGGTAATTATCAGCTATTTTTGTTGACGCCTTCCATCATACACTCTCTTAAAAAAGCCAGTGCATGTGCAGTTGTCTGTTCTCTTACCTTGGCACGGTTGCCTGTAAAATGGTATTCACGGACAACTGTCTTGCCGTTATAACAGCATCCCATAAATACTGTTCCCACCGGCTTTTCTTTAGATCCGCCATCGGGTCCTGCAATACCGGTTACAGAAAGGCAGATGTCTGTTTTTGACACAAAACAGCCGCCCTTTGCCATTTCCTTGGCACATTTCTCTGATACCGCACCATTTACTTTCAGAGTTGATTTTTTCACCCCGAGGCTTTTACGTTTCGCACGATTGCTGTAAGTGACCAGACCCTGAAGAAATACCTCTGAGGCTCCCGGAACATTTACAATCCTGGAAGCAATGGCACCTCCTGTGCAGGACTCTGCCAGAGATAACGTCAGTTTCTGGTCCTTCAGCATATCCACAACTGCCTCTTCCAGAGTCTTCCCTTCTTCTGTGGCAAAAATATTCTTACCAAAACGGCTTTTCAGTTCTCTTACAACAGGTTTGATCAGCTTCTTACACTCTTTTTCACTTTCCGCCTTTGCTGTAATCCTCAAATGAACCTCACCTGTTTTTGCATAGGGAGCAATCGTGGGGTTTGACTGTTTTTCAATAAGATCCTGAATTTCCTCCGCAACCTGACTCTCACCGATAGAACAGATTTTTACCATCTGAGAATATATGATCTCCGGCTGTTTTTTACGAAGATAAGGATATACCTCTTCCTCAAACATTGGCTTCAGTTCATTTGGAGGTCCCGGAAGGAGGATTGCTGTCTTACCGTTTTTTTCAATAATAAGTCCCGGCGCTGTCCCATTATGATTGTCAAGCACCAGAGCCCCCTGAGGAACCAGCGCCTGCTTGTAATTATTGGAAGTGATCCTTCTCTGCGCATCATTTTTTTCGTATTGTTTCAAATAGGCATCCAGAAGCGCTCTGCTGTGAGCATCCTCAACAAGAGGAAGCCCCAGGACTTCTGATGTAATTTCCTTGGTAAGGTCATCCTCTGTAGGACCCAGACCTCCTGTAAGAATTACAACATCGGAACGATCCAGGGCAGTCCTGATCGTACTGCGCATCCGTTCCGCATTATCTCCTACCACAGTCTGATAATACAGACTCAGCCCCAGCTGCGCGCATTTTTCCGCAAGATAGGCACTGTTGGTATTTACAATATTTCCAAGCAAAATTTCTGTACCTACTGCTACCAGTTCTGTAATCATCTTTTGCTGCCTCCTTTTTATCCTTTAAAAATAGTGTAAACAGTTCTTTTACTCCTGCATGGACAGGACAGACCGGTTCTGCCATATGTAAGTAATCAGAGAGATTACTGTCAGCGCCAGAGACAGCCAGATAAAAATCTGCTCCAGGACTGCAAATACTCCATCGAAATGCAGGATCAAAAGAATGATCATGATCATCTGCGAAACGGTTTTAAATTTGCCCCAGTAATTTGCCGCGATCACAATGCCGTTCTCTGCAGCGATCAGACGGAATCCGCTGATAATAAATTCTCTGGCAATAATCACAATCACGATCCATGCCGGAAGTCTTTCCAGCTGAATCATACAGATCATAGCAGAACATACCAGAAGCTTATCTGCCAGAGGATCCATAAATTTTCCAAAATTTGTTACGAGATGGTTTTTACGTGCCAGATATCCGTCAAACCAGTCTGTTATACTGGCTCCTGCAAAAATTACCAGAGAGATATAGCGGTTTGCTTCTCCTCCGATATCTGTCAGCAAAAACAAAACCAAAAAAGGAACAAGTATCATTCTACCAACGGTCAGTTTATTCGGTGTATTCATCTGCCAATTCTCCTATCAAATCGTATTCCAGAGCTCCGGTAACATGAACCCTGGCAAAATCTCCCGTCATCATCAGTTCTCCGGTCTGTACAAAAAGGTATCCGTCTACTTTCGGAGCATCTCCATAAGTACGCGCAATATAAGCGCTTTCTCCCGCCACTTTTCCTTCGATCATGACCATCAGCTCCTGTCCGATACGGTCATTGCCTTTTTCCAGTGAAATTTCCTGCTGAAGCTCCATGAGCTCGTCTCTTCTTTCTTCTTTCAGCTCCTCAGGAACCTGATCTGTCATTTTTTCTGCCGGAGTCCCCTCCTCTGCCGAATAGGTAAACACTCCAAGACGGTCAAATTCCATCTCGTCTACAAATTCCATCAATTCCTGATGATCCTCATCTGTCTCACCCGGAAATCCCGTGATCAGGGTTGTACGAAGAACAATATCCGGAATCTCGCTTCTCAGTTTTTGTATCGTTTCTGTAAGCTGAGCTCTGGTTGTACGGCGTCCCATTCTTTTCAGAATCCTGTCACTTGCATGCTGGATCGGAAGATCCAGATAATGACAGATCTTTTTTTCCTCTTTCATAACCTGGATCAGTTCATCATAAATTTCCTCCGGATAGCAGTAAAGCACACGGATCCAGCGGATTCCCCTGATCTCACACAGCTTTTTCAGAAGAATGTGAAGTGTTTTCCTTCCATAAAGATCCGTACCATATACCGTTGTTTCCTGAGCTACCAGAATCAGTTCCTTTACTCCCTGCTCTGCCATATATTCAGCCTGGGCAAGAAGTCTCTCCTGAGGCACGCTTCGGAATTTCCCTCTCAGAGAGGGAATGATACAGTAAGTGCAGTGCTTGTCACAGCCCTCTGCGATCTTCAGATATCCATAATGGCCGCCTGTGGTAAGAACCGGTTTTCCGGAATCTTCCGGCAGCTCATCGATATCCCGGTATTCCTCGAAGTGTCTGCCGGCACAGGCTTCCTCAACAGCCTTCAGGATATCCGTATAAGAAGAGGTTCCCAGAACGGCATCCACCTCGGGAATCTCCTGAATGATCTCCTCCCTGTAGCGCTGTGCCATGCATCCGGTGACAATCAGTACCTTGCAGGTTCCTGCTTTTTTATATTCCGCCATTTCCAGGATATTTTCGATGCTTTCCTCTTTTGCATCATGGATAAAGCAGCAGGTATTGATCACTATGATCTCAGCCTCTTCCTCTGAATCCACAATCTCATGACCGGCTCCGGTAAGAAGGCTCAGCATTTCCTCTGAGTTTGTCAGATTCTTATCACAGCCAAGTGAAATAAATAATATTTTCATAAAATCTCCTGATACATATAAGGAGCGCTGTAAAAAACAACGCCCCACTTTCTCTGTTTTATTCTTCGGTTTCTTCCTCAACTGTCTCAACAGTTTCTGCAGCAGCCTCGGTTTCTGCTGCAGCAGTTTCCTCCGGCTGCACCGCAGGCTCTTCTTCGCTGTTATCTGCAACAATCTTGACCTGTCCCTGATAAAACTCATCAATTGCAACAGAGAGCGGTTTCTTTCCTGCCGCACCCTTTACCATAGGCTCTGCACCTGCAATAAGCTGGCGTGCACGTTTGCTGGTAGCCAGTACAAGAGAGTAACGACTGTTCAGCATCATAGTGTTGTCGTCTTCCTCTACATTATTATTGATTGCCTGAATCAGTTCTGAATAAGACGGATGAATCATATTATAAATCTCCTTTCGTTAATTCCCGGGATTGCTCCTGGATTTTTTTGATAAAGTCTGTATTCCGCTGTGTTTTGCAACGTTCACTTAAAATGATCCGGTGGAGCTCGTCAACACACTCCTCCAGTTCATCATTCACCAGAAGATAATCATAGTCTTCTATTCCTTCAGCCTCCTCCGATGCCCTGCTCAAACGGGAGCGGATCACCTCCGGCGCCTCGGTTCCTCTTCCGGCCAGACGTCGCTCCAATTCCTCCATGCTGGGCGGGGTTACAAAGATCAGCACAGCCTCGGGAATCTTCTCTTTGATCTTCCTTGCACCCTGAATTTCAATTTCCAGGATTACATTTTTGCCTTCGGAAAGCTTCTCCTCCACATAAGGACGGGGAGTCCCGTAGTAATTGTCTACATATCTGGCATATTCCAGAAGCTGATCCTCGCGGATCATCTGCTCTACTTCTTCTACAGTACGGAAAAAATAGGCTTTTCCGTCTTCCTCTCCCGGTCTGGGAGCACGGGTCGTCACAGAAACTGACAGCGCATACTCCTGATATTTTTCCAGAAGACGTTTCATAACAGTTCCCTTACCTGCTCCGGAAAAACCGGATACTACTGCCAAAACACCTTTACTCATGTTCTTCTCCTCTGTCTTCAAAGTCATACACCTCAGCAAACCGCTTTGCTATGGTTTCCGGCTGCAGAGCCGATAAGACGATGTAATCATCTGAAGTGACGATTACGGCCTTTGTCTTACGTCCCTGTGTGGCATCCACCAGCGCGCGTGTACCCTTAATGCTCTGCACCATACGTTTTACCGGCGCGGCATCCGGGCTGACTACAGCAACGATCTTCTGAGAGTTTACAACATTTCCAAAGCCTATATTTATCAACTTTGCCACAGATTGATCTGCCTCCATTACTCTATATTCTGAATCTGCTCGCGGATCTTTTCAATCTCTGTCTTCAGATCGATCGCAATATCTGAAACCTGGATATCACTGGACTTGGACAGAATCGTGTTTGCCTCTCTGTTCATCTCCTGTGCCATAAAATCCAGCTTGCGTCCCACACCTTCCTGCTCGGTCAGTATTTTTCTCATGCCGCGAATATGGCTGTGAAGCCGGACGGTTTCTTCGTCATTACAGATTTTATCTGAAAAAAGTACAACCTCTGCAGCAACACGGTTATCATCGATCTGAGTATCTTCCAGAAGTTCATGAACTTTCGCTTCCAGTTTTTCTCTGTATGCCTGAACAACCTCCGGAGAACGTTTCTCTACCGCACATACTTTTTCGTCCAGACCGTCTAATTTCATCAGAAGGTCATTTTTCAGATGTTCTCCCTCTCGCTCTCTTGCTTCCACAATTTTTTTGCAGGCCTCCCGCAGGGGCGTCTCCAGACAGCTCCAGAGTTTTTCTTCATTTACCGGCTGCTCCTCCATAGTCAGAACCTCCGGATATCGGGAAAGCATCGTCACACTTACATCATTTTTCAGTTGAAATCCCTGTTCCATCTCCTTTAAGTATCCGAGATATTCAGCTGCAAGATCACGATTATATTTCAGTGCAACGCTTCCGGCTGTATAATCCTCATAGGAGATGAATATATCCACCTTTCCCCGCTGCATATAGGTTTTCATCAGATTCCGAACCTGCCCTTCAAAAAGATTCAGCTTCCTGGGCATTTTGATGTTCAGATCCAGATATCTGTGATTCACTGATTTCAGCTCTACAGTGATCTTCCACTCTTTTGTCACGGCTTCAGCCCGGCCGAAGCCTGTCATACTTTTTATCATAATGTCTTCTCACTTTGCAGGTTACTTATAACTTTACATACTGATTAATTATAAAACATCTGAACAGGGTAGTCAATTATTTTTTCGGATTGTCTTATTTTCCTTCAATTTTAATGTAAGCACTTATTTCCATTAAAAAAGGGTCGTCCTGCTGACCGGAATCCCGGTTCCGGTCAGACAGACAGCCCTTTTCTGGGTCTTTATGGGTTTTATATTTTATGGGTTTACATGAGTGATTCTTCTATATAATAATACAAGGAAATCAATTATTTCTCGCCAGGCATTTTCCATGCATGGTGATCTGTATGAAGAAGCTGATGCGCTCTGTGCGAAAGAGGCTTTTCAAAATAATCTTCATAACATTTCAGTACAGACGGGTTTTCATGAGAAAACCTGAGTTCATTTGCCGCATCCAGTCCATAGAGTACATCGGAACATTTCATGAAACGTACCCATCCCGGACAACAGGAGGTAAATAATGGAAATTTCTCATTTTCTTTATTTTTCAGTTTTTGCAGAAATTCGCTTCCCTCTTCCATGATCGTAAGATCTGCAGTAAAGTTGGTGTCAAAAATATAGTCGAAGCCCATGCGGCGCATAGCTGCCACAAGACGTTTTACCGTAGCAAATTCCCGTTCCAGTCCAAAGGGTTCTCCCCATGCGGCACGAACAGACGGAGCGATCTGTACAACCGTGATCTTATCAGGATCTGCCAGAGCCCGGAACACCTTCGGCGTGTCATCCCGTTCTCTTAAGGCGCCTACCGGACAGTGCGTGATACACTGACCGCAGAGAGCACAGTCAGACTCTTCCAGAATCCGGTTTCCGGTTACGTCTACGGTTGTACGGGAACCGGTATTCGCCAGATCCCATACATGCATATTCTGAACCTTGTCACAAATCTGAATACAGCGCATGCATTTGATACATTTTTCATAGTTTCTCAGCAATGGGAAGTTTTTTGTCCAGCGACTGTGAAACAGCTGTTTTTCGTAAGGTACACGAATGATACCGAGATCATTGGCCAGCTTCTGAAGACTGCAGTTTCCACTTCTCACACAGGTAGGACAGTTGCAGTCATGCTGAGAAAGGATCAGACGTACATTGGTGATCCTTGCCTGACGGATCTTTGGACTGTTGGTATAGATCACCATGCCCTCTTCCACTACATTGTTGCAGGCTGTAATCAGCCGATCCTTCCCTTCCAGCTCTGCCAGACAGACACGGCAGGCTCCGATCTCATTGATATCCTTCAGATAGCAAAGGGTGGGAATGGGAATCCCGTTCTGCTTTGCCGCTTCCAGAATTATGGTTCCTTTTGGTACCTGTACTGTTTTTTTATCAATTGTAATGGTTACCATCTGTCCTTCCTCCCCCCTTTAAAGCTTCCAAATCCAAAATGATCACAGCGCATACAGCGGCTTGCCTCCTGTGCTGCCTCCTCATCTGTCATTCCACACTCGATCAGTTCAAAATCTTTTATTCTTTCTCCGGCGTCTCTCTCCTTCATGGTCACACGTCCACATGGTTTTCGATCATGAAGGCGGATCTTGGGTATCTCTATAATAAATATCCTGAGCTGTCTGTTCAATCAGATCTATGGTCTCCATTTCTGCTGTTCCGTCCAGAACCTTTTCCAGAAGGTTCTGAAGCTGTCCAAGGCCAATCCGGCATGGGACACATTTTCCGCAGGTCTGTGCATGACATACTTTCAAAAAGGACAGTGCCATATCTACCGGACAAAGGCCCGGAGGACTGGCTATGATACGCCGTTCCAGATCCTTATAAAGTTCCTCAACCGTTGTCTGAGCACGATTTCTGGTTACGATACTTAATCTGCTCATTTCTGCTCCTCCTCTTAAATTTCTTTTTCATGGTGTATGCCGGGTTCTGGTATACAGAAGTTTTGGCTTTTCAGAAAATATTTTAGCTTTTGGGTATAAAAAAAGAAAGAACTGGCAGCGGCATTTATTGACCGTTCCTGTCTCTTTCTGATATCACTATAGCTCAGATTTGATACAAATGCAAGTTGTTTTGTAAGTTTCATACATATCATACAGTTTTACCCCTTTCTATTTGTGCATTTCACCCATATTCCCGTGCCATATATCTTTAAACTTTAAATAAGATTTTTTTGCGCTGCATCCGGATCCATGTTATACTGTAAAATATCAGAATGAAAAAAGGAGCATTTTCTATGGCATTTGACGGAATTACCATTGCCGCAATGGTAAAAGAATTACATACTTATCTGGATGGCGGCCGGTTTAATAAAATTGCACAGCCGGAATCAGACGCCCTCCTGATCACTGCAAAGGGAAATCAGGGACAGTGCAGGCTCCTGCTTTCTGCAAGCGCCTCCCTTCCTCTGATTTATTTTATAGAAAAAAACAAGACAAGTCCTCTTACTGCACCAAACTTCTGCATGTTTCTCCGGAAACATATCGGAAGTGCCAAAATCGCAGATATCCGACAGCCCGGTCTGGAGCGTGTAGTGGAATTTGAACTGGAGCATTTAAACGAAATGGGAGATCCCTGCAAAAAGATCCTGATCATGGAGCTGATGGGAAAACACAGCAATATCATCTTCTGCGATGAGAACCGGGTGATCCTGGACAGCATCAAGCATGTTTCCTCTCATATGAGTTCTGTCCGGGAAGTCCTTCCGGGAAGACCTTATTTTCTCCCTCAGACACAGGAAAAAGCAGATCCGCTTACGATCACCGAAGAGGATTTTAAAGAAATCGTATGCAAAAAGCCCTGTAATATTTCCAGGGCGATCTACACCTCTCTTACAGGGTTAAGTCCCCTGATTGCCGAGGAGATCTGTTTCCGTGCTTCCATCGACGGCAGCGATGCAGCTGTTTCTCTGAATGAAACCGCCTGCACACATCTGTACCATACCTTCCATCGACTGATGGATCAGGTCAAAGAAGGAGACTTTACTCCCAATATTATTTATCGCGGGTCAGAGCCTGTGGAATATTCTGTGCTTCCTCTGACACAGTTTGGGGCGGAATACCAGACCGAGTCTTTCACAACCGTATCCGCCATGCTGGATTCTTACTATTCTTCACGTGATACTCTGAACCGTATTCGGCAGAAATCCTCGGATCTGCGCCGGATCGTACAGACTGCCCTGGAGCGCAACCGCAAAAAATTTGCACTTCAGTCCAGGCAGATGAAGGATACGGCCAAAAAAGAAAAATATCGAGTTTACGGAGAGCTGATCAACACCTACGGCTATGGGCTGGAAGAAGGCTGTAAGTCTTTCCAGGCTCTGAACTACTATACCAACGAAGAGATCACTATCCCCCTGGATCCAACCCTCACCGCCGGAGAAAACGCAAAGAAATATTTTGACCGCTATGGAAAGCTGAAGCGTACAGAAGAAGCACTGACCGAACAGATTGCCGAAACGCAGTCCGAGATCGAACATCTGGAGTCTATTTCCAATGCCCTGGACATTGCCCGGGCCGAAAGCGATTTAAGTCAGATCAAAGAAGAGCTTACGGAATATGGTTTCATCAAAAAACACTCTTCTTCCAGAAAAGGACAGAAAGCACAGGCGAAATCCAGGCCTTTCCACTATATTTCCAGTGATGGCTTCGACATCTTTGTAGGAAAAAACAATTTCCAGAATGATGAACTGACATTTAAGCTGGCCTCCGGTAATGACTGGTGGTTCCATGCAAAAAAAATGGCAGGATCCCATGTCGTAGTAAAAACTCCGGATGGAGAGATGCCGGACCGTACTTTTGAAGAAGCCGGACGTCTGGCTGCCTTTTATTCCAAAGGCCGGACTGCTCCCAAGGTAGAAATCGATTATATCCAGAAAAAACACGTTAAAAAACCGGCCGGCGCCAAACCGGGATTTGTCGTTTACTATACCAACTACTCTCTGATGGCGGAACCGGACATCTCAGATATTAAGGAAGCACCCCAAATGTAACAGGGTGCTTCTTTTTCTGTATGAGATCAGCTTTTATTCTGTTTTTCTTCCCGGTATCTTCCGGGTGTCATGCCATAAGCTCTGCGAAAAGATGCAATAAATGCACTTGCAGAGGGAAAGCAGGTCTTCATGGCAATTTCTGTCACACTGTCCCCGGTTGTTTCCAGAAAGGCTGCAGCAGCCTGCAGACGGTAGTTCTGCAGATACTGGTAAGGAGAATATCCCGTATATTTTTTAAAACAGCGCAGCGTTTCTGTCTGGCTTACATGTGCAGATGCGGAAATGTCCTGCAAAGTAAGTTTATTTCCGTAATTTCGATGAACAAAATCCAGCAGCTTCTGGATTCGTTCATGATCCTTTTCTCCAGCAGGGAGCAGGTCGTTTTTTCTCTCTGCCAGCGCCACTGTCGTTTCCAGCCAGAGTTCGTTCAGCTTCAGAGACATCCGGTACTCCCAGTAAAGAGGCTTATTCTCCTGAAAATACAGGTCGTCCAGATCTCTGAGTATTTTTAATACCGCCTGGTCTTCTTCTTTTTCCGGGTAAAAACATTTCCCGGAAATCAGAGGATTCTCAGCAATTTCCAGAACTGTCTCCTCCATAATGCTGCCCTCAAAAAAACCAAGAAGCTTTTGGGGGATCAGGAAGCTGTGATAACTGCAGTCCTCTTTTTCTGCAATATAACGAAGTACATTCCTGTTGATAAACATACAGCAGCCCCGGGACAGATCAAACTCCTGCTCCCAGAGTTTAAAATGCACCACTCCTTTTTTTATGTATACAAACTGCAGTTCCTCATGCCAATGAAGATGACGAAAGTCCTCGTTAAAAGGAAAACAGGCTTTGTGGTTTACATCCAGTACCAGAAGAGGAAAACGGGTGTCATGATAGGGATTATGAGAATAAACCGGGGTATCATTTGGATAAGATTTCATTTAATTCCTCAATATCAAATTCTATTTCCGGAAGCAGCTCAAAATAAAAATCCGAATATTTTTCCGTAAGAGCGGCAATGCATCTTGTCTGCAGCATCTTGAAGCGCCTTACCGAAAGCTCATCTTTATTTAACGTGATATAAGCACTGATCCAGAGCTTTCTTCCTGTTCTTACGATCTCATAGTGACATTCCGAGCAGTTGCTTTCCCGGATAATGGGCTCCACCAGACTTTTGATCTCCTCTACCGTCTCTTCCTCCGGTGAGATCAGAAGCAGATCCCGGATTCCGGTGATCACTGTTTTGATCGGGATCGGAAGCATGACTACGGAAAGGATCATGGTCAGGAGAGAATCCAGATACGGCACAAGGGCCTGAAACCATGGAAACGGAACGATCATGGGAAGCACAAAGGCGGCTGTCATTCCAAGGGAAATGATGCTGTCGATCTTCCATCCTTCCATTTCCACTTCTACGGTTGGAGATTTAATATTTTTGTTTTTCTTTTTCAGATAGATCGTCACTGCAATACCTAACACGCAGGCAGTCAGCTCAAACCATGCAACCACTCCGAAATCAACGGTCCGCCCTCCATGGAGCAGGATATTGATGCTGTTCGTGATCAGTCCCACCGTAACGGAAGTCATTGTAATCCCCTTGATCACAAGAAAAACCGTTTCTATCTGCATATGTCCGAAAGGGTATTTGTCATTGCTCGGACGATAAAGAAGAGGGATGATGAGAACAGAAGGAAGGAGCATAAAAAATTCAATCCCGTCATAAACCGCATCCAGCAGCACTGCCTGGGATCCGGTCACCACTGCCATCACCAGCTCCAGTATGACAAAAAATAGATTTCCATAAAGAGATACTGTCATTGCTTTCTTTTCTTTTTTTGATCTTCGTTTTCCTGTACGCATAAATTCACCTGATTGTTCTGTCTTCCGTTTTGATGTTTTTCGTATATAGTTTACCTGTTATTTTGCTATTTTTCAAGAATAAACTGTGATATTATGACATCGTCAAAAAAAGAAAGGAAGAGTCAGATGATTATTGATGGAAATGAAATCGAAAAAAAGCCATGAAAGAATTTCATCTTGGAAACAGAAAAGAAGGTCTTCGGATACAGGAAGAATTTGCATCCGCTTTCCGTACAGAATACTCACAGAAGGATCACTGTCCCTGTACAAAGGCCTGTCGTTATCACGGCAACTGCAAGGAGTGCGTTGCCATCCACAGGGCTCATCAGGAACATGTGCCCAACTGTATGCGTACCATGATCAATCAGGAAATTGCGGTCCTGTCTGAACTGACAGAACATACTTATACTACTTTATAGTATATACCCAGTTTTCCTTACGGGGCTTTGTATGAGGGTATTCGCCTTCTGCATATCCAAGGACACAATGTCCGATCCCCTCATAATCGCCTTCGATCCCTAATGATTTCAGGATCTCCTTTCCCTCCGGAAGCTGAAATTCCTCCTTTGCCCGGTGGATCCAGCAGCTTCCGATTCCCAGGGAATGTGCAGCCAGCATAAGATTTCCCATAACAAGGCTGCCATCATACAGATATGTCGGAACAGTCTTATCTGCAAGTACGATCAAAACTGCCGGTGCTCCGTAAAAAGGATCTGAGTCTGTCCCCATGATCTCCCCGTTCAGTTTGGAAAGCTTTCTGATCAGTTCCCTGTTTGTGACTTTGATAATGACAGGAGACTGACGATTCCTTCCGGTTGCCGCCCAGGTTCCTGCTTCCACAATCTGATCCAGGATTTCTTCCGGAACCGGATCCGGCTTAAAGCCGCGAACACTTCTTCTTGTCTGCATCAGTTCCAGAGTTTTGTTTGATTCGCTCATGATAATACCTCCATATGATTTATTGTAATAGCTCCTGCAGCGATCTCACGCTTTTCGGAAGTTATTTCACTGTTTACTCAGACCGGCGGGGCTTCAGATCCAGAAGAAACCCACTGAAATAAGGACTCAAAAGCTCTGTGACCTTATCTCTTTTTTCAATCATCTCCGCCATCTGTTCCTCCGGGATCTGGATTCTTGCCGCTCCGTGAAACAATCGGACGCGAAAATCCCGAAAACCGATCCCCTTCAATTCTTCTTCTGCTTTTTCAATTGTCTCCAGCATTTCCCTCTGAAGTACGGTTCCGGTTGGTATCCGGGTTGCCAGACAGGCATAGGAAGGCTTGTCCCAGGTAAAAAGCCCCTCTTCTCTGGAACGTCTCCGGATTTCTTTTTTGGTCAGCCCACATTCCCGGAGAGGGGAAAGGACTTTAAGTTCATGCGCAGCCCTCATTCCCGGTCTGTCAAAAGAATCATCAGAGGCATTACTTCCATCCAGCAAAAGTGTATAGCCATCCTTCAAAGCTCTTTCCTTTAAGATGGAAAACAATGTTTTTTTGCAGTAATAGCATCTGTTTGCAGGATTGGCAGAAATCTCGTTCTCCTTTAAAACATCATGTTCTACTACAATAAGTGTTTTCCCAAGCTCTCTTGTCAGACGTCTGGCATCCTCCAGTTCAAAAGCAGGCTGAAATACTGTTTTTATAAAGTAAGGCTGTACGTCAGCGCCGTACTTCCCTGCCATTGCAAGAAGAAAAGCAGAGTCAACGCCGCCGGAAAATCCAAGTGCCGCCCTGGGATGCTGCAAAAAAAATTCTTTTAAAGTCATGTTGTTTTCTCCTGTATAAAATCAGACAGGCTCAGCTGTTCACAGGTTTCCATATTTTTCTGTCTTCCTGTTTTTTCTTTTTCAATATCCTTCTCCGGGAGTTCTTCCAGAAACGCAGAGGAATCTTCCGCAAAGGTCAGAAGCAGTTCCTCTCTTGCCCGGGTCATCCCCACATAAAACAGACGTCGTTCCTCTTCCACATCTGTGGGATTTTCCTCTCTTTCCAGAGGAACTTCTCCTTTTTCCATTCCAAAAAGAATTACTACAGGAAATTCCAGTCCTTTGGAAGCATGAAGCGTCATAAGAGACACTGCGTCTCCATGATAGCTTTTTCCTCCGTATCGCTTTAAATCTCCTTCTTCACCCAGAAGAACCGCGTCCAGAAATTCCTGGGTACTGTTATAAAAAATCGCCATATCTGCCAGCATCTGCAGGTTTTTATCTTCGGTAAGCTCCAGATCCTCTGCCCATTGCTGTATCAGTTTTTTTGGCTTTGTCCTTTTCCATTTCTTTTCATATCTGGCTGCCATTTCCTCATAAATGCCTGATGAAATCCGGCTGTCTTCCAGATTCCACAGTTTTTTTACAGCCTCTTCTCTGTAAGCAGGATTCTCCGGCTCTGACAGAGAACAGAAAAAACTGATTGTTCCCTGAACAAGAGGATTCTCCAAAAATCCTTCTCTTCCCCGCACCACATAAGGAGTCCCTTCTTCTTTCCAGGGCTTCAGTTTACGCTCCATTCCCGGATTATTGCCGATCACTGCCAGAGCGCTGTTCAGGATATGTCCGGTACTCCGATAATTATATTCCAGAGAGATCTGCCTGGTTTCCGGATACTCTCTCTGCATTTTCGCAAAACAGCCGGAATCCGAGCCACGGAAGCCGTAAATAGACTGATCCGGATCTCCAATCACAAAAAGTTCTTTTCCATTTTTATTCCATTCCCGGATCAGTTCGTACTGTATCGGACTGATATCCTGAAATTCATCCACCATAAGATACGAAAAGTTTCATTCCCAGGACTGTTTTTTCCTGTTTTCATGATTTTCTCTGCATATTTTAAGTGTCTCGGTCAAAAGGTCGTCAAAGTCACAGAGGCCTCTGCGATGCAGCCGCTCCTGAGGTGTATCAGATAATCCATATTCCCCACACAGTTCCTTTGCGATTTCTGTCAAAGCAGAAGTGTCTGCAAGAAAAATTTCCCGCCCCTGTCTTTTCAGAAAATCCAGACAAATGGAATGAAAGGTTCCTATGTGCATGCGACTGATGTTTCGTTTGGAACCAGGCTGCAGCGTAAGGCGTTCTTTTAATTCCTGCGCAGCCTGATTGGTGAAGGTCACGGCTGTGATCTCTCCCGGTCCTGCGGTCTATTGCCTCTGCAGCCTGCCTCTGTTTCTCATTCAGTTCTTCCTTTTTCCCGGTTTCTTTACAATTCTCTTCTTTTTGCTCTTCCTCATTCTGATTCAGGCGTTGACCGGAAACGATTGTCTCTTTCTTATTCTTTTCTTCCGGATGCATTTCTTCTTCGCTGAAAAAAGACATCTGTCCATTTGGAGTTTCAATCTCATCCTGCTCAAAAAGGCGGATCACCCCATATTCTCCGTCAAATCCCGGAGTTCTTTTTACCTGTCCGGCTCTCAGCCTCCGTATCCCTTCTGCGATCATATATCCGGCCTCTTTCCGGATTTCCTCCACCGGTATTTCCCGGAGGATTTCAAATTCCGGTCCAAGCTTACAAAGCATGGTCTCGTACCGCTCCTGTACCTTTTTGCTGGCAGGTGTTTTTCCTGTGGAAGCTGCAATCACTTCAGGCAAAGGAACCAGATATTCAAATGGCTTTTTATTTTTTCTTTCCCTGCCGTCCTTCCGGTCAGAAAGCTGCAGCACCCTGTGATCCACACCGATTGTGATCTTCTTTCCACAGATCGGGCAGGTTCCCCCATACTTTTCAGACTCTTCCGGACTCAGACAAAGATGGCATTTCCTGTGTCCGTCAAAGTGGTATTTTCCTTCTTCCGGGAAAAATTCAATGGTTCCCTCCAGTCCCCTGCCTTCCTGAATTGCCTGATATAATCCCTGATAACTCAAATCTATATCCAGAAGATTGGCTTCCCTGCCTAATTTAGCCGGAGAATGCGCGTCTGAATTGGAGATCAGCTGGAACCGATCCAGTGCAGAAAGCTTCCAGTTCATCAGAGGATCCGAAGAAAGCCCTGTTTCTACTGCATGGATATACGGGGTCAGATCTTCAAAACACTCCTCCACTGTATCAAAGCCGGAAAACGCTCCAAACATGGAAAAATGTGGCGTCCATATGTGAGCCGGGATCAGGATGCCCTGAGGACATAACTCCAGCATGATCTCCAGCAAATCATGGCTGTCAAGGCCCAGGATCGGTCTTCCGTCCGAATGGATGTTTCCTATAGTCTCCAGTTTTTTGGAAAGCTTCTCTGCGTCCTCCAGCCCCGGAAGAAGAATCACATTATGAACCTTTCTCACCTTACCGTTTTTCTTATAAATAGAGCTGATCTCACCGGAAAGCACAAACCTTGGCGCGTTGTTTCGATATTCCCCGCTTTCTTCCAGCACAGCCTCCTCTTTTAAACAATACAGCCCGTCTTCTGCGGGAATCAGCTTTTCTTTCAGTTCCTCTCTCCATTGCGGATGGGTAAAATCTCCGGTACCTAAAATGGAGATTCCTTTTTTTCTTGCCCACAGATCCAGATATTCCGGTGTTCCCTGTTTACTGGTAGCACGGGAATACCGGGAATGAATATGTAAATCTGCAATTCCCTTCATTTTATTCTCCCTGTAACCAAATTTTCTGTTAAAATTATAACACTTTTCATTTCTTATGGGAAGTCAGTATACAACAGGATTCTCCAAACTTTTAAAACTGTAAATAAACATTTAAAAATTGCAGTTCTGAATCTTACCCATAAAAAATAGCTGTCCTGACTTTGACGAGACAGACAGCTATTTTTTATAACAATTTAAGTATAACCTGGTACTGCAAATTTTACTACGAGAACTGACAGAACCAGATCCTCTTTTCATATTTATTTCTGCACAATATTGATGATCTTCTTCGGAACATAAATCTCTTTGATGATTGTTCCTGTCAGCTTATCTGCAACCACCTCTTTTGCTTTTGCAAGGGCAGTCTCTTTGTCTGCATCCACCGGAAGAGCTACCACACCTCTTGTCTTGCCGTTGATCTGAACAGCGATCTCAATGGTATTCTCTACGGTCTTAGCTTCGTCATACTCCGGCCATGGCTGCTGATATACATAGCCTTCATAGCCGCAGGTATTCCAAATCTCCTCTGTAATATGAGGCGCTACCGGATTCAGAAGAAGCAGGAAGGCACGGTATTCGCCTTTTGTGATGCTTCCCTTTTTGGCAAAGTCATTGAGAAGGGTCATCAGCGCTGCAATTGCCGTGTTGTATTTCAGATTCTCAAAATCATTGCTTACTTTTTTGATGGTCTGATGCATCTTCGTTTCCATATCACTGCTGAAGCCGTCACCTTCTACAAGGATATCCTGCAGTTTCCATACACGCTCCAGGAAACGACGGCAGCCCTTTACACCATTCTCT
This sequence comes from uncultured Blautia sp., assembly GCA_900541985.1. Lineage (GTDB taxonomy): Bacteria > Bacillota > Clostridia > Lachnospirales > Lachnospiraceae > Blautia_A. The sequence goes on from UQLX01000002.1 coordinate 190,726, forward strand.
GACCAGGATGCGCTAAGGTCAAAGGCACCAATGAACATTTCATAGGTACGGAGGGTGTCTGCGCCGTAATCATTGACGATATCGTCCGGATTTACTACGTTTCCGCGGGATTTTGACATTTTTTCACCGTTTTCGCCGAGAATCATTCCATGAGAGGTACGTTTCTGGTATGGTTCCGGGCAAGGCACAACCTTATTATCATACAGGAATTTATGCCAGAAACGGGAATACAGAAGATGGAGGGTTGTATGCTCCATTCCACCATTATACCAGTCAACCGGCAGCCAGTAATTCAGTGCCTCCGGGCTTGCAAGCGCTTCTGTATTATGCGGATCTGTATAACGAAGGAAATACCAGGAGGAACCGGCCCACTGAGGCATAGTATCTGTCTCACGTTTCGCAGGTCCGCCACAGCATGGACAGGTGGTATTTACCCAGTCAGTCATAGCTGCCAGAGGAGACTCTCCGTTGTCTGTAGGCATGTAGCTCTCTACATCCGGAAGTTCCAGAGGAAGTTCGCTTTCCGGAAGTGCTACATAACCGCACTTGTCACAGTGTACGATCGGGATCGGCTCTCCCCAGTAACGCTGACGGGAAAATACCCAGTCTCTCAGCTTGTAATTTGTTTTTCCTGTTCCAAGCTTCTTCTCTTCCAGCCACTCAATGATCTTCTTCTTTGCATCGGCAACTTCCAGACCATCCAGGAATCCGGAATTGACCATTTTACCGGTAGCAACATCTGTAAAAGCTTCTTCCTGTACGTTTGCACCACCTGCTACTACCTCGATGATCGGCATATTAAACTTCTTTGCGAACTCCCAGTCACGGGTATCATGAGCCGGAACAGCCATGATCGCGCCGGTACCATAGCTCATCAGTACATAATCGGAAACCCAGATCGGAATTTCCTTTCCGTTTACCGGATTTACGGCACGGATACCGTCAATCTGTACACCTGTCTTTTCTTTTGCAAGCTCAGAACGCTCAAAATCAGACTTCCTTGCAGCCTGTTCCTGGTACTCGTGAACAGCATCCAGGTTTTTGATTTCGTCTTTATATTTTTCCAGCATTGGATGCTCCGGAGAAACAACCATATAGGTTGCGCCAAAAAGAGTATCCGGTCTGGTTGTATAAACAGTCAGCTTATCTTCTTTTCCGGCAATGGCAAAGTCAACCTCTGCTCCCTGGCTTTTTCCGATCCAGTTTTTCTGGGAAACCTTTACACGTTCAATATAATCAACATCATTAAGGCCTTCCAGAAGCTTTTCTGCATAATCAGTGATCTTCAGCATCCACTGGCTTTTTACCTTGCGGACAACCGGAGAACCACACCGCTCACAGACACCATTTACTACTTCTTCATTGGCAAGTCCTACCTTACAGGAGGTACACCAGTTGATCGGCATTTCTGTTTTGTAAGCAAGACCGGCATTAAACAGCTTCAGGAAAATCCACTGAGTCCATTTATAGTATTCCGGATCTGTGGTATTTACTTCTCTGTCCCAGTCAAAAGAATATCCCAGAGAATGAAGCTGCTCTTTAAATCGTTTTACATTATTTGCGGTAACGATCTTTGGATGGATCTTATTCTTGATGGCATAGTTTTCTGTGGGAAGGCCAAAAGCATCCCATCCCATAGGATAAAGTACATTGTAGCCCTGCATTCTTCTTTTTCTTGCAACAATATCCAGAGCTGTGTACGGTCTTGGATGCCCTACATGAAGTCCCTGTCCTGACGGATACGGAAACTCTACCAGAGCATAATATTTCGGTTTGCTGTAATCATCTGTTGCGGCAAAAGCTTTATTGTCATCCCAGATCTTCTGCCACTTTTTCTCGATCACCTTATGATTGTAAGGTACTGACATAATTTTTCCTCCTTATAGCAAATAAAAAAGCCCTTCTTCTCCATATTTAGAGACGAAGGGCTAAATTCCGTGGTACCACTCTAATTCATCGGACACCTAATCCGATGCACTCATTGAATCTGTAACGGGATTTCCCGTCCAAAGCTACTTTTCTTTCACTCCGGCAACTCCAAGGCGAGTTCAGAAACGTCCTTTCCTGCCTCGCACCAGACGGCAGGTCTCTGAAAAAGGTTTCCTTTCTTACTGCTCCTCTTCTTCGTCTTTGTTCCTAATAATTCTAACCATTCCCTGTATGTTTGTCAAGGATTAAATTCTCCCGAGATGCTTCTCTGAAACGCTCTCAGTATGATATTCCGCGCCTCCCTGGCTTTTTCCGCATCCATATTTTCTATTTGTTCAAGAGGATAAGAAAGACCCAGCTTTTCATATTTGACCTTTCCCATAGTATGATAAGGAAGAACTTCCAGTCCCCTGACATTTTTAAACCCTGCCAGAAGCTTTCCAAAATTTTTCAGATGCTCTTCCTGATCTGTAATCCCCGGTACCACCACATGGCGTACGATCATGGGAATCTCGGCTTTTTCAAGCGCTCCGGCAAATTCCAGCACATGCTTCTGGCTTAGTCCGGTCAGCGCTTTATGCTCCTCTTCATTACTGTGCTTAAAATCCAAAAGCACAAGATCAAGGACATCAAACAGTTTTTCAAACTCCTGCTGCCTTTCCTTTCGATACATGATCCCGGAAGTATCCAGACAAGTATGGATCCCCTGTTTTTTTGCCTCGCGGAAAAGTTCTGTCAGGAAATCAAGCTGCATAAGAGGTTCTCCGCCGGTAGCGGTAATCCCTCCGTTTTTATAAAAAACCTCATTCTTTTTGTAGGCATCCAGTATTTCTTCCACTGTCATCCTCTTTCCTTCTCCCTGTTTCCAGGTATCCGGATTGTGGCAGTACAGGCATCTCATGGGACAGCCCTGAAAGAATACTACAAAACGAACTCCGGGACCATCAACGGTCCCGAAGCTCTCTGTAGAATGAATATATCCCTTATGGTCATATTCTTTTTGCATCTGCTTACATTCCCTCATGGAAGGTTCTGGAAATAACCTCATCCTGCTGCTCTTTTGTCAGCTTATTGAAGTTTACCGCGTAGCCGGATACACGAACAGTCAGCTGCGGATATTTTTCCGGATGTGCCTGTGCATCCAGAAGTGTTTCTCTTGTAAAAACATTTACGTTCAGGTGATGACCGCCTTTTTCTACATAACCGTCAAGTAAATTTACCAGGTTATCTACCTGTGCGTCACTGATATTCATAGTAAAATCCTCCTGTAATCTAAGATATTTATAATTGAAAGATCATTCTGCCTCGTCTACACTGAGGTTTGGTTCACAGCATGCGCAGTCCGGCTCAAGAGAAAAACTCAGATCGTCCAGACTGATGGAATCCAGCATCACCATGTCCTCTTTTCCAAGTGCTCCCGGAATAATGGAGAAGGTATTGGAAATTCCGTCCTGTGCTTCTTTAAACGGAAGCTTGGCTACAGAGCTTAAAGAAGCAACTGCTCCATGGCTGTCTCTTCCGTGCATGGGGTTTGCACCCGGTGCAAAAGGCTCGCCAGCCTTACGTCCGTCCGGTGTTGCTCCTGTATTCTTGCCATATACCACATTGGAGGTAATGGTAAGGATAGAGGTTGTAGGGATGCCGCCGCGGTAGGTCTGAGTGGTGCCTACATAGTGCATAAAATCTTTTACGATCTTGTATGCGATCTCATCTACACGGTCGTCGTCATTTCCGTATTTCGGATAATCGCCCTCCACCTCAAAGTCTACCACAATGCCGTTCTCATCACGGATGGTTTTTACCTTTGCATATTTAATAGCAGAAAGAGAATCTGCGATTACAGAAAGTCCGGCAATACCCGTTGCAAACCAGCGTGTTACATTTTTGTCATGAAGAGCCATCTGAAGACGCTCATAACAGTATTTGTCATGCATGTAGTGAATGATATTCAGGGTATTCACATATACATGAGACAGCCAGCGGCTCATATCGTCGTAGCGTTCCATAACCTCATCATAATCCAGATATTCAGAGGTGATCGGACGGTATTTCGGCCCTACCTGTTTCTTGGTAATCTCATCTACACCGCCATTGATCGCATAGAGAAGGCACTTGGCAAGGTTTGCGCGGGCACCGAAGAACTGCATTTCCTTACCGACACGCATGGAAGATACACAGCATGCGATCGCATAGTCATCTCCATGAGTCACTCTCATCAGATCGTCATTTTCGTACTGAATAGAGGAAGAAGCGATGGAAGTCTTTGCACAGAAACGTTTAAAGTTCTGTGGAAGTCTTGTAGACCACAGTACCGTCAGGTTTGGCTCCGGTGCCGGTCCCAGGTTGGAAAGAGTATGCAGGTAGCGGTAGGACATTTTTGTTACCATGCTCCTGCCGTCAATTCCCATTCCTGCAATAGATTCTGTAACCCAGGTCGGATCTCCGGAAAACAGCGCATTATACTCCGGGGTTCTGGCAAATTTTACCAGACGGAGTTTCATGATGAAATGGTCGATAAACTCCTGGATCTGTTCCTCTGTAAATGTTCCGTTTGCAAGGTCTCTCTCTGCATAAATGTCAAGGAAAGTAGAAGTACGTCCCAGAGACATAGCTGCCCCGTTCTGCTCCTTGATCGCTGCCAGATAGCCGAAGTACAGCCACTGAATCGCTTCCTGCACGTTCTGAGCAGGTCTGGAAATGTCCAATCCGTAAATTTCCCCAAGCTTTTTCAGTTCTTTCAGAGCCTTGATCTGCTCGGAAAGCTCTTCACGATTGCGAATTACATCCTCGTACATATTGCTTCGTGTTCCAGCCTTCTGATCTTCCTTGTCCTCGATCAGACGGTCTACACCATAAAGTGCCACACGACGGTAATCGCCAATAATACGGCCGCGTCCGTAAGCATCCGGAAGTCCGGTGATGATGTGACTGGAACGGCAGGCACGCATTTCCGGTGAATAAACATCAAATACTCCGTCATTATGTGTTTTTCTGTATTTTGTATAAAAATCAACAATTTCCGGATCTACATGATAGCCGTTGTCCTCGCAGGCTTTGATCGCCATGCGGATTCCGCCGTTTGGCTGAAGGGCACGCTTAAACGGCTTATCAGTCTGAAATCCTACGATTTTTTCTTTCTCTTTGTTCAGGTATCCCGGTCCGTGGGAAGTGATGGTAGAGATAATATGTGTATCCATATCCAGGACACCGCCTTTATTTCTCTCTTCCTCTGTCAGTTCCATTACCTGCTCCCATAACTCATTGGTCGCTTTTGTCGGTCCTGCCAGAAAGGTTTCATCTCCCTCATAGGGTGTATAGTTTTTCTGGATAAAATCACGTACGTTGATTTCTTTCTCCCAGACTCCGCCTTTGAATGAAGCCCATTCCTGTCTCATTGATCGTCCTCCTGGTATCTTTTTTCTGAAGTTGCTGTCAGGCAACTTAACTTTCATGATTAGAATATATAGTATAGCCAGTCTTACGTCAAGGTATATCTTGTATATTTTGGAGGACAATATTCAGTTTCCATATTTTGCACAAAAATATCGTACTTTTTTCGTCCATTTTGCATGAAACGTAAGGGAATCATCTTTTATTTCAGAAGTAATTCATAGGTGAACCGTCCCATGGATTTTTTCAAAAGAAATACCGCAGCCAGAGCACAGATTCCTCCAAGTACCAGTGAAATCCATACATTGATTAAAAGCACTCCCATAAACTGGCCTGTCGCCAGAAGAATCAGCGGGAGTACCAGAAATACTGCGCCCTGCTGGGTCTCTTCCACACCCTGAGCTTTTGCAGAGCCTCTTACGATCAGAGTGATTGCCATCAGAGAAATCGACGGTGCGATCAAAAGTAAAATAATAAGCCAGTTGATTCCCGGCACCAAAAATTTTCCCAGAAAAAACATAGTTTCTGCCTCAAGCACCAGAAGCATCACCAGAAAAGAAAGCATCGAAAATTCTTCTGCAAACTGAAGGTAGCATTTCCGGATCTCCATTTTATCCATCTGCGGCTCGTATCCCATTAACTCGTCAATACTGATGTTAAAATACGCGGCAAGCCGGGGCAGCAGCGTAATATCCGGATACGTCATTGCCGTTTCCCACTTAGAAACCGCAGCCTTCGATACACCCAGATATGCAGCCAGTTCATCCTGTGTAATTCCTCGCTTATGACGATTTTTTATCAATACACTGCCAAGTCTGATCTCTTTCATCTGTTCCACCTCCTGCCTGTATTATAAAAAAACATGAGATAGAAAACAATGGAGTTCTGATTGACTTCTGTTAAAAAAATCAACCTGCAGGAAACTTTTATTTGAAAGAGGATTTTAACTGCAAAAAAATGATGCTGCCAATATTCATGACAGCACCATTTATTCATTTTCCTGAATCCGTGAAGTTCATCCTTTTTTGCAACCAGCTCTCAAAACAGAACTGGT
>UQLX01000003.1 GCA_900541985.1 uncultured Blautia sp.
ACCAGTTCTGTTTTGAGAGCTGGTTGCAAAAAAGGATGAACTTCACGGATTCAGGAATATATAAAAGAAAAAGGCAGAATCATCGTGCTTTGCAAGACTCACTAGAAAACGCTGCAAAGTACATGATCTGCCTTTTTTCTATGCATCTGAATGCGGGGAACAGCCAAACGGAAATAATGGGATTTACAGCAGGATGATTACTGCAAAGATCAGTATTGCTGCAATTATTCCCAGAAGAATCCAATTTACAGCCTTCTGAATCCTGGTTGTCTGTTTTCGTGGATCAGAGGCACGGGTTTCGACTGGCGTGAAGCTTTGCAGAAGCCTTTGGGCTTTTTCTTTATCCTGGGAAGATACCATGATTTTTTCTCCGGAAACAGAATCGCCTGTATAGAGTTCTGGAATTCCCAGCTGGACAGTGGCATAAATGTCGTTTTCCTTCAGAAAGGCAGTCATTTGTTCTGCTTCCATGCGGCTTTTGGCAGTGGCGATACAAATCAGTTTTTCTTCCATAAATATCACTCCTCATCTGCATATTTTTGTTCCTGTTGTCTGCGCTTTCGTTCTGTCATGAAATCCATAAGTTTCAGTGTGAAAAAGCAGAGAATCGTAATCCCTGTAAAAAAGAGAAGAACAGCAGCGCTGATCTCTTCTTCTGGTCCGGCTTTTTTTCGTATGGCAAATACATAAAAAACTGTAAATACAATGGAAAAACCTGTGCTTTCCATGAGAATGCGTACAGGGGAGTGAGATTTCCCTGTATTGAGGCCTTTTTTTACCGATCCTATGAGATATACGCTTCCACCTGCCAGCAAAGTCATTGTTTCACCGATCACATTCTTTGGATGACCTGCAGTGGCAAGCTGAACAACAATAGAAATTGCGCATACCATATACATGACGTAAAAGCTGATGCCTGCGACTCTGGCAGCCTCCTGAATCTGACGTTCATCTAATTGTGATTTCATTGGTCTACCTCCTCCCAAAACAGATCATTGAGGGTTTTTCCAAGTTCCCGGCAGATAGCGGTGCACAGCTTCAGGGAAGGATTGTAATCTCCGGCCTCAATCATTCCAATCGTCTGTCTGGTAACGCCTATTTTTTCTGCCAGTTCAATTTGGGATAGCCCTTTTTCCATTCGAGCGAACTTTAGTTTCAGATTTTTCATCTGTTCCTCCTGCGTTTTTGTTATTTTCAGTATAGTCTTGTACTTACTGAATGTCAACTATATTTTACATATAATAACTATATATTGCTTATGATAATTATAATTTGCTTTTGAATATTTTTTTAAAATTTTTCCAAAAAAAGCTTGCATTTTATCGAAAGCTGAGATATACTAAGCAAGTCGGTTGACGCGGAAGCGTACAGATGAGGCCAGTTGGTCAAGGGGTTAAGACGCCGCCCTCTCACGGCGGAAACACGGGTTCGATTCCCGTACTGGCTGCTCTTAATAAAACCGATAAAACAACAGAATAAGGCCAGTTGGTCAAGGGGTTAAGACGCCGCCCTCTCACGGCGGAAACACGGGTTCGATTCCCGTACTGGCTGCTGTAAGTGCAATCAAGCGAATTGGTTGCACTTTTTCTTTTGCCCGGAAACCGAAAGACTCCAGTATTTTTTGAATCCGACAGAAAAACAGATTTAGTCTTGCAAAAAAACCGGAAGATGGGTTATGATAGAGAACGAATGTTTGAAATGGTAATAAGTGAAAGAAAGGAAACAGAACAGTCATGGCAAAGAAGGAAACGTATGATGCCGGAAGTATCTCTGTCCTGGAAGGGCTGGAGGCAGTGCGGAAGCGTCCGGGTATGTATATCGGAAGTGTGTCGAGAAAAGGTCTGAACCATCTGATCTATGAAATCGTAGATAATGCAGTGGATGAGCATCTTGCAGGATATTGCAGCAATATCCACGTGGTTCTTGAAAGGGACGGATCCTGTACAGTCGCAGACAATGGAAGGGGTATTCCCGTGGATATGCATGAAAAGGGTGTATCAGCAGAGCGTCTTGTGTTTACAACGCTGCATGCAGGCGGTAAGTTTGATAATTCTGTATATAAGACCAGTGGTGGTCTTCACGGTGTGGGATCTTCTGTGGTAAATGCTCTTTCTACTTATCTGGATATCAGGATCAGCAGAGACGGCTATGTACACCATGACCGTTACGAAAGAGGAATTCCGGTGATAGATTTGGAAGAAGGCCTGCTCCCTAAGCTTGGAAGGACAAGAGAAACAGGAACCTGTGTCAACTTCCTGCCGGATCCGGAGATCTTTGAGAAAACAAGATTTTCTGCAACAGAGGTAAAAAGCCGCCTTCACGAGACTGCCTATCTGAATCCGGAGCTGACTATTTTATTTGAAGATAAAAGAGGAGAAGAACCGGAAACCGAAGAATATCATGAGCCGGAGGGAATCGTTGGCTATATCCGGGATCTGAACCATAAAACAGAAGCACTCCATGATCCGATCCTTTTGAAAGGAGAGGCTGACGGGATTCAGGTGGAAGCCGCTTTTCAGTACACTAATGAGTTTCGGGAGAACGTGCTGGGCTTCTGCAACAATATCTACAACGCGGAAGGCGGAACTCATCTGACCGGGTTTAAGACGACTTTTACTACGGTAATGAATACTTATGCCCGTGAGATCGGGATATTGAAGGATAAAGATGCTAATTTTACCGGAGCAGATATCAGAAACGGCATGACTGCCGTGGTGTCGATCAAGCATCCGGCGCCGCGTTTTGAAGGCCAGACCAAGACAAAGCTGGACAATCAGGATGCTGCCAAGGCCACAGGAAAAGTGCTGGGAGAACAGCTGGTGCTCTATTTTGACCGAAATCTGGAAACTCTGAAAGCGATTCTCTCCTGTGCGGAAAAAGCGGCAAAGATCCGTAAGACGGAAGAAAGGGCGAAAACCAATCTTCTTACGAAACAGAAATATTCCTTTGATTCTAACGGGAAGCTTGCAAACTGTGAAAAAAAGGATCCTTCCCAGTGTGAGATCTTTATTGTGGAGGGAGATTCCGCGGGCGGCTCTGCAAAAACAGCAAGAAACCGGAACTATCAGGCAATCCTGCCTATCCGCGGTAAGATCCTGAACGTAGAAAAAGCTACGATTGATAAGGTCCTCGCCAATGCGGAGATCAAGACCATGATTAACGCTTTTGGCTGCGGCTTTTCGGAAGGCTACGGAAATGACTTTGATATCAGTAAGCTACGATATGATAAAATTGTGATCATGGCGGATGCGGATGTGGATGGTGCGCATATTTCCACATTGCTTCTGACACTTTTTTACCGGTTTATGCCGGATCTTATATATGAAGGACATGTGTATATTGCCATGCCTCCTCTTTACAAAGCCATGCCAAAGAAAGGACCGGAAGAATATCTCTATGATGACAAGGCTCTGGAAAAATACCGTAAGACACATAAACCGGGAAGCTTTACTCTGCAGAGATACAAAGGTCTGGGAGAGATGGATGCGGAGCAGCTCTGGGAAACGACTTTGAATCCGGAAACAAGGAGAATGAAGCGGGTGGAGATCGAGGATGCCCGCCTGGCTTCCAGTGTTACCGAAATCCTTATGGGAAGTGATGTTCCTCCGCGGAAAGCGTTTATTTATGAACATGCGGCAGATGCAGAACTGGATATATAGAACGTGATACCAGAAGGGCAGGAATCCGGAGCCACAAAAGCACCGGACTCCTGTGAAAGTATGTGAAAGGACAATCAAATGGAAACAAAACAGGAAAATATCATCCGTACGGATTATTCAGAGATCATGCAGAAGTCATATATTGATTATGCAATGAGCGTGATCATTTCCCGTGCACTTCCGGATGTGCGGGATGGTCTGAAGCCGGTACAGAGAAGAACTTTATATGATATGTATGAACTGGGGATCCGCTATGACAGGCCTTACCGTAAATGTGCCCGTATTGTGGGAGATACCATGGGTAAATACCACCCGCACGGTGACAGCTCTATTTATGAAGCGCTTGTAGTTATGGCGCAGGAATTTAAAAAGGGAAAAACCCTGGTGGACGGTCATGGCAACTTTGGCTCCATTGAGGGAGACGGGGCGGCAGCCATGCGATATACAGAGGCACGTCTGGAAAAGCTGACACAGGAAGTATTCCTGGCGGATCTTGATAAAAATGTAGTAGATTTTGTACCAAACTTTGATGAGACAGAAAAAGAACCTTCGGTACTGCCGGTAAAAATCCCCAACATTCTGGTCAATGGGGCGGAAGGCATTGCGGTAGGTATGGCAACCAGTATTCCTCCGCATAATCTGGCAGAGGTGATCGATGGGGTCAAGGCCTACATGAAGGACAATGAGATCAGTGTCAGAGGACTGATGCGCTACATCAAAGGTCCGGATTTTCCTACAGGCGGGATTGTCGTAAATAAGGATGATCTTCGGAAAATCTATGAGACAGGATCCGGAAAGCTGCGCATCAGAGGGCGTGTGACAACTGAAAAGCTGAAAGGCGGCAAAAAACAGCTTGTGATCACAGAGATCCCATATACCATGCTGGGAGCGAATATCGGTAAATTTCTCAATGATGTGGCATCCCTTGTGGAGACGAAAAAAACAACGGACATCGTGGATATTTCCAATCAGTCCTCAAAAGAGGGAATCCGTATCGTTCTGGAACTGAAAAAAGATACGGACGTAGAAAACCTTACGAATATGCTGTATAAGAAAACCCGTCTGGAAGATACGTTCGGAGTGAACATGCTGGCAGTTGCAGACGGAAGACCGGAAACTCTGAGTCTGAAGCATATCATCGAGCACCATGTAGATTTTCTTTTTGAGGTGACAACCAGAAAATATAATACACTGCTTGGACGGGAGCTGGAAAAACAGGAAATCCAGGAAGGTCTGATCAAGGCCTGTGATGTGATCGACCTGATCATAGAGATTCTTCGTGGAAGCAAAAACCGTGAGCAGGTAAAAAAATGTCTGGTGGAAGGTGTGACAGAAGGAATCCGCTTTAAGACAAAGACCAGTGAGAAGGCGGCAGCAAAACTGCATTTTACAGAAAAACAGGCTTCTGCTATTCTGGATATGCGTCTTTATAAGCTGATCGGACTGGAGATCGAGGCACTTCAGGCAGAGTATGAGCAGACCATGAAGAATATTGTCCTTTATAAAGATATCCTGGATCATTACGATTCGATGGCTGCGGTGATCATGAAAGAGCTGGATGTCATCAAAAAGGAATATGGAAACAAACGTCATACTTCAATAGAAAATGCAGAAGAAGCAGTCTATGAAGAAAAGAAAATGGAAGAGACAGAAGTTTGTTTCCTGATGGATCGTTTTGGCTATATGAAACTGATCGACAAAAATGCCTATGAAAGAAATAAAGAAGCTGCCCATAGTGAAAACCGTTATGTGTTAAGCTGTATGAACACAGATAAGATATGTCTTTTTACCGATACGGGAAAGCTGCACACGATCAAGGCTGCAGATATTCCGCTGGTCAGATTCCGGGATAAGGGTACTCCGGCAGATAATCTGAGCAATTATGACAGCAGTACGGAACAGATTCTTTATGTGGCACCGGTAAGTCAGATCAGAAATGACAGTATTTTGTTTGTGACAAAAGCTTCTATGTGTAAGCTTGTAGATGGAGCGGAATTTGATGTGGCAAAGAGGACTATCGCATCAACAAAGCTTGGAGAGGATGACAGTCTGATCTTTGTGGGCAGTGCGGACCAGATGGAGCAGGTGGTCCTCCAGAGTGCAGGCGGATGCTTCCTCAGATTTTTGAAACAGGAGATTTCCACCATGAAAAAAACAGCTGTGGGAGTCCGCGGAATGAGGCTTACAGACGGGGACCATCTGGAACATGCATACCTTCTTGGCGTTCACCAGGAGTATACGATCACCTATCATGAAAAGCCATATGCCCTGAATAAAGTACGTCTGGCAAAGAGGGATACCCGGGGAGTGAAACCCAGGATCTAAAATAACCCTTGCTTTTCCTTATGGATGGTGCTATGATAAATACAACATGATAACGGATAGCATAAGAGTGGACTTCGGTCCACTCTTTTTGCGAAAGGGATCCGTACGTGCGAAAGGCAGGTGGAAAATTATGAGCAGACGGGAAGAATATGAACAGAAGGCAGAGGCATTGCTTGCCCCCATTGTTGAGGAAGCAGGCTTTGAACTGGTGGATGTGGAATATGTGAAGGAAGCAGGCAGCTGGTATCTCCGGGGGTACATTGATAAACCGGGCGGTATCACGGTAAATGACTGTGAGGCAGTGAGCCGTAAGTTCAGCGACAGGCTTGATGAGGATGATTTTATTGAAGACAGCTATATTATGGAAATCAGTTCTCCCGGGCTTGACAGACCGCTGAAAAAAGAAAAGGATTTTGCCAGAAGCATGGGAAAGGCTGTGGAGATCCGCACTTACCGCCCAATAGAAAAACAAAAGGAATTCAGTGGAGTCCTCACTGCATATGATGATAACAGTGTGACAATCGAGGAGGACGGTGTTTTAAGCACATTCGATAAAAAGGAGATTGCCCTGATCCGCTTAAAAATCGAATTCTGACAGTGTCCGAAAAAAATAGGAGGAAAGAAGAAAAATGAACAGAGAGTTAATGGAAGCCCTGGATATTCTGGAAAAAGAGAAGAACATCAGCAAGGATACACTGCTGGAGGCAATTGAGCAGTCTCTTATCCAGGCTTGCAAGAACCATTTTGGAAAAGCTGACAATGTACATGTGACCATTAATCCGGAAACATGCGATTTCAGTGTTTATGCAGAGCGTATAGTTACAGATTTTGTAGAAGATCCGGCACTGGAAATTTCACTGACAGATGCTCAGAAGATCAATGCCAATGCAGAAGAGGGGGATACGGTCAGAGTTGAGATCCAGTCCAGAGAATTTGGAAGGATTGCTACACAGAATGCCAAGAACGTGATCCTTCAGAAAATCCGTGAGGAGGAACGTAAGGTTCTTTACGATCAGTATTACGGACAGGAAAAAGAAGTAGTTACCGGTATTGTCCAGCGCGTTATAGGAAAAAATGTAAACATAAATCTGGGCAAGGCAGACGGTATTTTAAGTGAAAATGAGCAGGTGAAGGGAGAAGAGTTCCATCCTACGGAAAGAATCAAGGTTTATATCCTTGAGGTAAAAGATACTCCAAAGGGACCGCGTATCCTTTGCTCCAGAACTCATCCGGGACTTGTAAAGAGACTTTTTGAATCTGAGGTTGCCGAGGTAAGAGACGGTACAGTTGAGATTAAGAGCATTGCCAGAGAGGCCGGTTCCCGTACAAAAATTGCAGTATGGAGCAACGATCCTGATGTGGATCCGGTAGGCGCATGTGTGGGTATGAACGGAGCCAGAGTAAATGCCATTGTGGAAGAACTCCGTGGAGAAAAAATCGATATCATCAACTGGGATGAAAACCCGGCGATCCTTATTGAAAACGCACTGAGTCCTGCAAAGGTTATTGCAGTTATGGCAGACCCGGATGAAAAAACAGCGCTTGTTGTTGTTCCGGATTATCAGCTTTCTCTTGCTATTGGCAAAGAAGGTCAGAATGCCCGCCTTGCAGCCCGTCTTACCGGTTTCAAGATCGACATCAAGAGCGAGACTCAGGCGAAGGAATCCGGCGAACTGTATGATTACGAGGATGAAGAGTATGCCGATGAGGAATACTACAACGAAGAATCTGACAGTGAAACAGCCGAAAGCGAAGAAGCTGAGACAGCAGAAGAAACTGAGATGACAGAAGAAGCTGAGACAGCAGAGTCTGCTGAAGACGGCGAAGAAGAGTATGAAAACGAAAACTAAGATTCCCATGCGCCAGTGTACTGGATGCAGGGAAATGAAAAACAAAAAAGAAATGATGAGGGTTCTGCGCACTCCGGAGAATGAGATCGTACTGGATACGACCGGGAGAAAGAACGGAAGAGGCGCATATCTGTGCAGATCTATGGAATGTCTGGAAAAGGCAGTGAAAAATCATGGGCTGGAACGTTCTTTGAAAACAGGGATCCCGCAGGAGGTCTATGAGGACCTGAAAAAGGAGTTTGAAAAGCTTGACAAATAAAAGCAATCAGAAGGTGCTGTCTCTTATAGGACTTGCAACAAGGGCAGGAAAAACTGCCAGTGGAGAGTTTTCTACAGAAAAGTCCGTGAAATCAGGAAAAGGTTATCTTGTACTGGTTGCAGGAGATGCATCAGAAAATACACGGAAGAAATTTCAGAACATGTGTGAGTTTTATGAAGTGCCGTTCTATGTTTTCGGAGATAAAGCGGAGCTTGGAAAATACTGCGGAAAGGAATTCCGTGCAAGCCTTGCCGTGCAGGATGAAAATTTTGCAAAAGCGATATTAAAGGAGCTTGGAAAATCATCAGCCTGAAGGAGGAGAATGCATGGCAGATCATAAATTGACAGAAAAAATAACAAAAAGGGGAAAGGAGCAGATTACCAAGGTGGATAATTCCAGAACAGAAGAAAAGATGGTAACAGCGAAGCCAGAAGCAGAGAAAGCGGAGGCTCCCAAAAAGAAAAAAAATATAATCCGTGTCTATCACGCGCAGAATGCAAGTGATGGAGGCAAAAACAGAACAAAGCGTCCGGTTCAGGATAAAAAGCCGGGTACAAGACCACAGGCAGCCAGACCGCAGAAAACTTCAGAGCCGGCCGCAAAAAAAGTGGAAGCTCAGGTAAAGAAGCCGGCAGAAGCGAAGACTGCAGAGACACCGGTACAGAAAACTGCAGAGGCGCCAAAGCGTCCGGCAGAGGGAAGAACAGCTCAGCGTCCGGCAGATGGTGGTCAGGGAAGACTGCAGAACCGTCAGCCAAGAGAACAGAGAGACGGAGCAAGAGAAAATAACAGAGGACGCGATTTTAAGGCAGGAGACAGAAGAAACTCCGACAACAGAAATCAGGGAGACAGAAGAAATTCTGACAACAGAGGCCAGGGAAGACCTGCCAGAAATAATGACGGGCGTCCTTCCAGAAATAACAGTGAGGGCGGAAAACGTCCGGTAAGAAACAATCAGGGAGACAGAAGAAATTCTGATAACAGAGGTCAGGGAAGACCGGAAGGCGGAAACCAGTTTGGCGGCAATCGTCCCGGACAGCGCCAGGGCGGCAGAAGAAATGACGGTGATGCAGTATTCACACCGGAGCTGACCAAGACATCCAAGGACAGCAAGAGAGAACGCGACAGAGAAAACAAAAATAAGAAAAAAGATTTTGATAAATCTCAGAGTGGCGGTCACAGACCGAATCAGGGAGGAAGAAGAAACATGTCCAGACTCCCGAAAGCTCTTCAGAAGCCGACTCCACAGCCAAAGCAGGAAGAGAAGAAACCTGAGGTTAAGGAGATCACACTTCCCGAAAAGATGACCATCCGTGAGCTGGCAGAGGCTATGAAAATGCAGCCGTCAGTGATCGTGAAAAAACTTTTCATGGAAGGAACCATGGTAACAGTAAACCATGAGATCGATTTTGAAAAGGCACAGGAGATCGCTCTCGGATATGACATCATTGCAGAACCGGAAGAAAAAGTAGATGTGATCGGTGAACTTCTGAAAGAGGAAGAGGAAAACGAAGACGATATGGTTTCCAGACCACCGGTAGTCTGTGTTATGGGTCATGTTGACCACGGTAAAACTTCCCTTCTGGATGCAATCCGTAACACCAGTGTTACAAGAGGAGAAGCCGGCGGCATCACACAGCACATCGGTGCTTATGTGGTTGAATGCAGCGGACAGAAGATCACTTTCCTGGATACACCGGGACATGAGGCGTTTACGGCTATGCGTATGCGTGGAGCCAACGCCACAGATATTGCGGTTCTCGTTGTTGCGGCAGACGATGGCGTTATGCCTCAGACAGTGGAAGCGATCAGCCATGCCAAGGCTGCAGGCGTAGAGATCATTGTTGCGATCAACAAGATCGACAAGCCAAGTGCCAATGTGGAAAGAGTAAAACAGGAACTTTCTGAATATGAGCTGATTCCGGAGGACTGGGGCGGAAGCACCATCTTCGTACCGGTTTCCGCACATACCGGAGAGGGAATCGACAGTCTTCTGGAAATGATTCTTCTTTCAGCAGAAGTATGTGAACTGAAAGCAAATCCAAATCGTGCGGCAAGAGGTCTTGTGATCGAGGCGCAGCTTGACAAAGGAAAAGGACCGGTAGCTACCATTCTTGTACAGAAGGGAACACTTCATGTAGGCGACTTTATTGCAGCCGGTGCATGCAGCGGTAAAGTCCGTGCAATGATGGATGATAAGGGACGCAGAGTAAAAGAAGCAGGCCCGTCTACCCCGGTTGAGATCCTTGGACTTGGAGATGTACCAAACGCAGGTGAGATCCTGATGTCCTTCCCAAGCGATAAAGAGGCGAAAAACTTTGCAGGTGCGTTTGTATCTGAGAATAAGAATCGTCTCCTTGAAGAGACAAAAGGCAAACTGTCTCTGGATAATCTCTTTGACCAGATTCAGGCAAGCGATCTGAAAGAGCTTCCGCTTATTGTCAAGGCAGACGTACAGGGTTCTGTAGAGGCTGTAAAACAGAGTCTTACAAAGCTTTCCAATGAAGAAGTAGTTGTCCGTGTGATCCACGGAGGTGTAGGTGCGGTTAATGAGTCTGACGTATCTCTTGCAGCTACTTCCAATGCCATCATTATCGGATTTAATGTTCGTCCGGATGCAATGGCAAAACAGCTTGCAGATCAGGAAGGCGTAGACCTTCGTCTGTACAGAGTCATTTATCAGGCAATCGAGGATGTAGAGGCAGCCATGAAGGGTATGCTGGATCCGATCTACGAAGAAAAAGTCATCGGACATGCAGAAGTGCGTCAGCTGTTCAAAGCTTCCGGTGTGGGTACGATCGCGGGAAGTTATGTACTGGATGGTAATTTCCAGAGAAACTGCAAGGTTCGTATTACAAGAGAAGGCGAGCAGATCTTTGAGGGTGAGCTTGCATCTCTGAAGAGATTTAAGGATGATGTAAAAGAAGTTAAGGCAGGCTACGAGTGTGGTCTTGTATTTGACGGATTCAATGATGTTAAAGAAGAAGACCGTGTCGAGGCCTATATCATGGTAGAGGTACCAAGATAGGAGTGAGGCATAAATGAGAAAAAACAGCATTAAGAATACAAGGATCAATGGTGAAGTTCTGAAAGAATTAAGTTCTGTCATCCGCGGTGAGATCAAAGATCCGCGTATTCATCCCATGACATCTGTCATGGCTGTAGAAGTGGCTCCTGATTTAAAAACATGCAAGGCATATATCAGTGTTCTTGGAAATGATGAAGCGAAAAAAGCTACCATCACAGGATTGAAAAATGCAGAAGGCTATATCAGACGCCAGCTGGCAAAAAACCTGAATCTGAGGAACACACCGGAAATCCGTTTTATTCTGGATGAATCGATTGAATATGGTGTGAATATGTCAAAAATGATCAACGAGGTAACCAGAAAAGATGCTTCTCATCAGAAGCCTGAAGAAGAATAAGAGGGACAGACCATGAACAATATTTCAGAAGTACTGGATGGTGTAAGAACCATGGGAATCTGCGGACACATCAGACCGGATGGTGACTGCGTAGGTTCCTGTATGGCTCTGTACCTGTATGTAAAAAATAATTTTCCGGAAATCAGTGTAAAGATATACCTGGATTCTCCGAAGCCTGTCTTTGACCATATTGACAGGATCGGAGAAATCCTTACGGAAGCGGATGGAGAGCAGGAGTTTGATCTTGTTGTCAGCTGTGACGTAAGTGCCAGGGATCGTCTGGCAGTGGCAGGCAGATATTTCGATACGGCAAAGAGAACCGTATGCATCGATCATCATGTCAGCAATGCGGGATTTGCAGATGTCAACTATATAAAAGGCGATATCAGCTCCTGCTGTGAGGTTCTTTATGGGCTTCTGGATAAGGATAAGGTGGATCAGTCGGTTGCTGCGGCAATCTATACCGGCATGATTCACGATACGGGAGTATTCCAGTACTCGTCTACTTCTCCGGAAACCATGAGAATCGCCGGAGAACTGATGAAAACAGGATTTGAATTTAATCGTATCATCGATCAGTCTTTCTATGAAAAAACATATTTGCAGAATCAGGTTATGGGAAGGGTGCTGGCAGAAAGTATCATGCTTATGGACGGTACCTGTATCACTGGCTACCTCAGAAAACGTGATATGGATTTTTATGGTGTCGAAGGCAGGGATCTGGACGGAATTGTAAGTCAGCTGAGGCTTACCAAAGGCGTGGAAGTAGCCATGTTTATTTACGAGATGGAAACACAGAGCTTTAAGGTTTCTCTGAGATCTAACGGAAATGTGGATGTGAGCAGGGTGGCAGTATACTTCGGAGGCGGCGGTCATACCCGCGCTGCAGGCTGTGATCTTCAGGGCTCTATGTATGATGTGATCAATAATGTGACACGGGAAATTGCCCGTCAGCTCTGTCCGGAGAAAGAAAAATGATGGATGGAGTTTTGATTGTCAGGAAAGAAAAGGAATTTACCTCTCATGATGTGGTGGCAAAGCTCCGCGGAATCCTTCATATGAAAAAGATCGGCCATACAGGAACGCTGGATCCGGAAGCGGAAGGGGTTCTCCCGGTGGTTCTGGGAAAAGCAACCCGTCTTGTGGATCTGCTCACAGAAAAAGAAAAAACATACGAAGCGCTGCTGCGCCTTGGGATTGAAACAGATACGCAGGACATGACGGGAACAATCCTGAAGGAGCTTCCTGTTCAGGCTGCCGAAGAAGAAGTCAGGGAGGCAGTGCAAAGCTTTCTTGGAGAGCAGCAGCAGATCCCGCCCATGTATTCTGCCTTAAAGGTCAATGGAAAGAAACTGTACGAACTGGCCAGAGAGGGGAAAACGGTAGAGCGTAAGCCGCGGACTGTGAATTTTTATGAAATATGTATTCTGGATATGAAGCTTCCTTATGTCAAGCTTTCAGTTACATGCAGTAAGGGAACCTACATACGGACCCTGTGTCATGATATTGGACAGAAACTGGGCTGCGGAGGCTGCATGGAGAAATTGCTCCGCACCCGTTCCGGGCAGTTTGCTCTTTCAGACAGTCTGACTCTGGATGAAATCCGCGAGCTTCATGAACAAGATGCTCTTGCCGGACATCTGATCGGAATTCAGGAAATTCTGGGAGAATATCCCGCTGTATATGGAAAGGCAGCAGCGGACAGACTGTTACGAAATGGAAATCCAGTCAGCAGTATGCTGGTAAAGAATGAACACAGAGAAGGCTGGATCCGTATGTATACAAGTGAGAAGGATTTCATTGGTATCTATCAGTGGCATCCTGCCAGTGAAGCCTACCGTCCGGTAAAAATGTTTTTATAAAAAACGTCAGGAGTGGACCATGGAGTACATGACAATTGAGGGACAGTTTCCAAGGCTTGGAAAAAGTGCAGTTACTCTGGGAAAATTTGACGGGGTACACAGAGGGCACAGGAAGCTGATCGACAGAATCCTGGAGCAGAAAAAGGAAACAGGAGCAGCGGCAGTGGTACTTGCTTTTGTTTCTGACAGAAAAACAATTTATACAAAGGCAGAGCGGAGAGACCTTCTGGAGCATATGGGAGTGGACGTTCTTCTTGAATGTCCTTTGAACAGCGAGATCCGGCATATGAAGGCGGAACAGTTTATCCGTCAGGTTCTGGTAGGCTCTCTTCAGGCTTCCTACGTTGTGGTTGGAGAGGATTTCCGCTTTGGCTTTGAAAGAAAAGGAACTCCGGAGCTTCTTCGCAGCTTCGGAAAAAAATACGGATTTCAGGCAGAAATTCTGCCAAAAGAGATGGACGGTGACAGAAAAATAAGCAGCACCTACATCCGGGAAGAACTGAACAGAGGAAACATGGAAAAGGTTTCGCAGCTTCTGGGATGTGATTATTTTGTGTCAGGAATGGTGGAACATGGACGAGGAATGGGACACCGCGAGTTCTTTCCTACGGCAAATCTTGTTCCCATGTCCGAAAAGCTTTTGCCACCGAATGGTGTTTATGTTACATTGTCCAGCTTTGGGCAGGAAATTTACCCGGGAATTACAAATGTAGGGTATAAACCTACGATAGGGGAAAACTTTGTTGGTGTAGAATCCTATTTATTTGACTGTGAAAAAGATCTCTATGGAAAGAACTGTACAGTAGAGTTTAAGAAATTTCTCAGAAAAGAAGAAAGATTTTCTTCCTATGAAGCTCTGAAAGATCAGATCCGAAAAGATGTGGAAAGAGGAAAAAAATATTTTTTCAGAGACTGAGCAGACAAGAAACATGGATTTTGCATCTTTCCTGAAGGAAAGAGAATGATAAAGGAAAAAATTACAAGGGAGAACAGAGAATGGCAGGGATTATTCTTGGATTGATGGGCGGTCTTGGCATGTTTTTGTATGGCATGAAGCTTATGAGCGATGGCCTGGAAAAAGCTGCGGGTGCCAAAATGAGAAGTATTCTGGAGTTTTTTACGAAAACTCCTCTGAGGGGTATCCTGGTCGGAACCTTTTTTACGGCAGTGATACAGTCCTCAAGTGCGTCTACCGTTATGGTAGTCAGCTTTGTAAACTCCGGTCTGATGAATCTTTATCAGGCAGCCGGAGTAATCATGGGTGCAAATATTGGTACTACTGTGACGTCACAGCTGATTTCTTTGAATCTGTCCGCACTGGCGCCGGCGATCATTATGGCAGGTGTGGTTATGGTGATGTTCTGCAGTAAAACCAAAATACAGAGGGCAGGAGAAGTCCTTCTTGGATTTGGTATTCTTTTTATGGGACTTTCCGGAATGTCAGATTCCATGTCGGTACTTCGTGAGTCACCTCAGGTTGTAGAGATCATGAGTTCTCTGACCAGCCATTTTCTGGCGGTGCTGGTAGGTCTGGCCGTGACAACTGTACTTCAGAGCTCTTCAGCGACAGTAGGTATTGTTCTTTTGCTTGCCCAGCAGGGACTCCTTGATATCCGTATCTGCTATTTTATTATTTTTGGATGTAATATCGGATCCTGTGTATCTGCCCTTCTTGCATCGATCAATGGTAAAAAGATTGCCAAGCGTGCGGCGCTGATCCATTTATTCTTTAATATCATTGGTACGGCGATCATGTATCTGGTATTCAGTTTTGCGCTGGAACCGATCACCGGTGTGCTCAGCACAATCTCTCACGGAAATGTAGCCCGCGAGGTTGCCAATGCCCACACCTTTATCAAAATAGCAGAGGTACTGCTCCTGTTTCCGTTTATTAAGCAGATCGTCAAGCTTACCGGACTGTTTGTACGGGACGAGGAAAGAACAGCGCCTCAGGAATTCCAGCTTCAGTATATTGGTGAAAAGTCTGTCTTTTCTCCGACAACTGCAGTGTTTGAAGCTACAAGAGAAATGGAGCGCATGGGTAATATCGCCATCAATAACCTGAAAGCATCCATGGATGCACTGTTTACATTGAATGAGAAGGAGATCAATGAGGTTTATGAAACAGAAGATCAGATCAATCTTCTGAATCATGCCATTACAGATTATCTGGTAAAAGTAAACCAGACAACGATCCCAACAGATGACAAAAAGAGTATCGGCGGTCTCTTCCATGTGGTCAATGATATTGAACGTATTGGAGACCATGCGGAAAATGTGGCAGATGCAGCAAAACAGCGAATGGAAAATCAGGTGGAATTCAGCCCGCAGGCAAAACGTGAGCTGAATGAAATGCTGGATATGGTTGTAAAGATCACTACCTATGCACTGGATATGTTCTCTCATAACAATCAGGAGCATATGCAGGAGATCCTGGATCTGGAAGACAGGATAGACCGTATGGAAAGAGAACTGCAGGAATCTCACATCCAGCGTCTTACCCGAAATGAATGTACCGCATCTGCCGGTATGATGTTTTCGGATATTCTGTCCGGACTGGAGCGTGTGGCTGACCATGCGACCAATATTGCGTTCTCTCTGACAGAAGAGGACGGGACAGATTCTTCAAAAAAATAAATAATTATTTATTTACACGCCATATCTTTTATGCTATACTGATTGAGGTGTAAATCAGCCCGTATTCAGAGACAGGAATCTCCAACCATTTCTTAATACGCGGCGGTTATAAAAGCTGTATGAAAACAGCTGGATAAAATATAATAATAAGGAGGAAATCATAATGATTTCAAAAGAAAAGAAACAGGCTATCATGAAGGAATATGCAAGATGCGAGGGTGACACAGGTTCACCGGAGGTACAGATCGCAGTTCTTACAGCAAGAATCCAGGAGCTTACAGAGCATTTACAGACACATCACAAAGATCATCATTCCAGAAGAGGTCTTCTTAAGATGGTTGGTCAGAGAAGAGGTCTGCTTGCATACCTGAAGAAAACAGACATCGAAAGATACCGTGCACTGATTGAGAAATTAGGTTTAAGAAAATAATTGGTTTGCGGAAGGGCGGATTTCCATCCGCCCTGTTTCTGTAAAAGGAGAAAGATTATGTACAAAAGTTATTCTATGGAATTGGCCGGAAGAACACTGACAGTAGATGTAGGCCGTGTGGCAAAGCAGGCCAATGGCGCTGCCCTTATGCACTATGGCGATACGACTGTCCTTTCTACGGCAACGGCTTCCAAGGAGCCGAGAGAGGGAATCGACTTTTTCCCGTTAAGTGTTGAATATGAAGAAAAGATGTACGCGGTAGGCAAGATTCCGGGAGGCTTCAACAAAAGAGAAGGAAAGGCAAGCGAGCATGCCATTCTGACTTCCCGGGTAATCGACCGTCCTATGCGTCCTCTGTTTCCGAAGGATTACAGAAATGATGTCACACTTGTAAATATGGTTATGTCTGTAGATCCGGAATGTAATCCGGAGATCCCGGCTATGCTTGGTTCTTCTATTGCAACCTGTATTTCTGATATTCCTTTTGACGGACCATGCGCAACTACACAGGTAGGTCTGATCAACGGAGAATTTGTGATCAATCCGTCCCTGGCACAGAAGGAGATTTCTGATCTTCAGCTGACTGTTGCATCCACAAGAGAAAAAGTGATTATGATCGAGGCCGGAGCAAACGAGGTTCCGGAGGATCAGATGATCGAGGCTATTTACAAGGCGCATGAAGTAAACCAGGAGATCATCCGTTTTATTGATAAGATTGTGGCAGAGTGCGGAAAGGAAAAGCACCTTTATGCTTCCTGCGCTGTACCGGAAGAACTCTTTGCAGCGATCCGTGAGATGGTTCCGCCGGAAGAGATGGAAGAGGCGGTATTTACCGATGACAAACAGACAAGAGAAGAAAATATCCGTGAGATCACCTCAAGACTTCAGGATAAGTTTGCAGATAACGAGGAATGGCTCGGCGTTCTGGGAGAAGCAGTATATCAGTATCAGAAAAAGACAGTCCGTAAGATGATTCTGAGAGATCATAAACGTCCGGACGGTCGTAAGATCGATCAGATCCGTCCTCTTGCAGCAGAAGTGGATATTATTCCGAGAGTTCATGGATCTGCCATGTTCACCCGTGGACAGACTCAGATCTGTACCTTAACTACTCTTGCGCCTCTTTCCGAAGCACAGAGACTGGATGGACTGGATGAATTTGAAACTTCCAAGAGATATATGCATCATTATAACTTCCCGTCCTATTCTGTCGGTGAAACAAAGCCTTCCAGAGGACCGGGACGTCGTGAGATCGGTCATGGTGCTCTGGCTGAGAGAGCACTTGTTCCTGTACTTCCGTCAGCAGAAGAGTTCCCATATGCTATCCGTACGGTATCTGAGACCTTCGAGTCAAACGGGTCTACTTCCCAGGCAAGTATCTGTGCATCTACCATGTCCCTGATGGCAGCAGGTGTGCCGATCAGTAAGCCGGTAGCAGGTATTTCCTGTGGTCTTGTTACAGGTGCGACAGACGATGACTATATCGTTCTTACAGACATTCAGGGTCTGGAAGATTTCTTTGGCGATATGGACTTTAAGGTTGCCGGAACACATGATGGTATCACTGCGATCCAGATGGATATCAAGATTCATGGTCTTACCAGACCTATTGTGGAAGAAGCAATCCGCAGAACAAAAGAGGCAAGAGAATATATTCTTACAGAGGTTATGGAGAAATGTATTGCAGAGCCTCGCGGTCATGTAAATAAATATGCTCCGAAGATTATTCAGATCCAGATTGATCCTCAGAAGATCGGTGATGTGGTAGGACAGAGAGGCAAAACCATCAATGCCATTATTGAGCGTACAGGCGTGCAGATTGATATCAGTGATGAAGGCGCAGTATCGATCTGCGGCGTGGATCAGAGAGGCATGGATGAAGCTGCTCATATGATCGAGATGATCACAATAGATTTTGAGGCAGGACAGATCTTTACAGGTAAGGTTGTCAGCATCAAGGAATTTGGTGCATTTATCGAATTTGCACCAGGTAAAGAAGGCATGGTACACATTTCAAAGATCGCCAAAGAAAGAATCAACCGTGTAGAGGATGTATTGAACCTTGGCGACGAGGTGAAGGTGATCTGTCTTGGCAAGGACAAGAT
The DNA here is from genome assembly GCA_900541985.1 of uncultured Blautia sp. Taxonomy (GTDB): domain Bacteria; phylum Bacillota; class Clostridia; order Lachnospirales; family Lachnospiraceae; genus Blautia_A. Next base: position 18,554 of record UQLX01000003.1, read on the forward strand.
GGGAAGAATCAGCTTCAGCATGAAGGATGTGCCGGAAGAGGCATAAGAGATAAAACTATGAGATATCATAATATAACCAAGGATGATATGCTGAATGGAGACGGACTCCGTGTGGTCCTCTGGGTGGCAGGCTGCAATCATTGCTGTAAAGAATGTCAGAATCCTGTTACCTGGGATCCAAACGGTGGACTTCCCTTTACCGAAGCAGAGGAAAAAGAGATTTTTTCAGAGCTCGATAAGGACTATGTCAGCGGAATTACCTTTTCCGGAGGGGATCCGCTGCATCCGGCCAATATTACCGGCATTACCGGTCTTGCGAAAAAGATCCGGCAGAAATATCCGAATAAGACTATCTGGCTTTATACAGGCTCTCTCTGGGAGGAAATTCAGAACGAGGAGATCATCCAGTATCTTGATGTATGCGTGGATGGAGAGTTTTTAATAAAACGCAGGGATCCTTCCCTGAAATGGAAGGGATCCGATAATCAGCGCGTGATCAACGTTCCGGAGACTCTTCGTCAGGGAAAAATCGTCCTCCATGCAGATTAAACTCAGGAGAACAGCATGAAAAGAATTGCAAAATTTCATAAAGTAAGCGAGGCGCGCTTTCTGGAAGACTGGAAAGATAATTTTCCGGAAACTTCTGATGAAGAAATAAAAGAAATCTACAGAAATATCGCTCTTCCTAAAAGAGCAACGGCAGGAAGTGCCGGTTATGATTTTTATTCCCCTGTAGATTTCTCTGTTGCACCGGGAGAAAGTATTAAGATTCCTACAGGGATCCGGGTGGAAATGGATCAGGAGTGGGTGCTTAAATGCTATCCGAGAAGCGGTCTTGGCTTCAAATACCGCCTGCAGCTGAACAATACGGTTGGGATCATTGACAGTGATTATTTTTATTCTGATAATGAGGGACATATGTTTGTAAAGCTGACCAATGACGGAAGAGAAGGAAAAACCGTAGAGCTTGCAAAGGGAACCGGATTTATGCAGGGAATCTTTGTGGAATACGGAATTACAGTAGATGATGATGCGACAGGCATCCGTAACGGAGGCTTTGGAAGCACCACCAATAAATAAAAGAAAAAAGGAGAGCCTGGAATTATTCCAGAGACTCTCCTTTTTCTTCTGTATATTCTCCGTGTGCTTCCGCATTACGGGCATTTTCAAGGATGGTATTAAAGGCTTCTGCTGCTTTTTCATACTCCTCATCACTTTCGATATTGGCAAGCATGGGATCACCCTGCTCTGTGCGGGAGAACACATAAAGATAGACTTCTCCGTCCTGATTCTGACCGTTTTCATCCAGAGGGAGAAGAGCAATGTATTCTTTGTCCGCCACAGGATAGATGGTTAATATAGCACATTCCACTTCGGTATTGTCATCCAGTGTAAGTGAAATGGTGTTTGGTATCTGCTTCTGATCAGATCCGCAGTTTTCACAGCAGGAAGAGCAGTCACTGGCGCTGCAGCCTGCATTTTTTAATTCTTCACTCATGGTATTTTCCTCACTTTTCCGTATTTGTCCGGCTGTTTCTGCCGGACTGTAACTTTTATTCTATCAGATAAAAGGTTTCTTGTAAAACAGTTTCTTTCCTGCAGATGGAATCCTTAAAATAAATGCAGGTTCGTTTATAAAACATGTTTTGAATAACAGGATAAGTATGGTATACTGTAACTACATTAAGACAAAAACCAGTCAGGAGGAAAAAATTGAAACTAATTTCATGGAATGTAAATGGAATCAGAGCCTGTATTACAAAAGGCTTTGAAGACAGTTTTTATAAGCTGGATGCAGATGTTTTCTGTCTGCAGGAAACCAAATGCCAGGAAAATCAGGTAAAGCTTGAACTTCCGGGATATTATCAATATTGGAATTATGCCAACCGGAAAGGATATTCCGGAACGGCTGTATTTACAAAACAGGAACCGCTGTCTGTTTCTTATGGAATCGGAATTCAGGGGCATGACAAAGAGGGGCGCGTGATCACTCTGGAATTTGAAAGATTTTATCTTGTAACAGTTTATACTCCGAATTCTCAGAGTGAGCTGAGACGTCTGGAATACCGGATGGAATGGGAGAGAGATTTCCTTGCATATCTTTTGAAGCTTCAGGAGAAAAAGCCGGTGATCTGCTGCGGCGATCTGAATGTTGCTCATCAGGAGATCGATCTGAAAAATCCCAGGACTAACCGGAAAAATGCAGGCTTTACGGATGAAGAGAGAGCATGCTTTACCAGAGTTCTGGAAAGTGGATTCATTGATACGTTCCGTTACTTTCATCCGGATCAGGAAGGCATTTATTCCTGGTGGTCTTACCGGTTTAAGGCAAGAGAAAAAAATGCAGGATGGAGAATTGATTATTTTCTGGCCTCTCCATCGCTGAAAGACAAACTGAGGGATGCAAAGATCCATACAGAGATTTACGGATCGGATCACTGTCCGGTAGAACTGGAACTGCAAATCTGAGACGGGCAGTAAAAAGCAATGGATTGTTCACTACAAAATAAAAAGGGAGAAAAGATCATGGAAAAACAGAGCGGATTATTTATCCGAAATGGGAATCCTGTGATGCTTGGTGCCAATAAAAATGCAGAAGGTCTGAATTTTGCGGCGGAGATACCATGTGGTTCAGAAGCTTTTCTTGTGCTTTATCGAAAAGGATCCTCCCACCCGCGCAGGGAAATCCCCTTTACCGAAAAGAACCGGACGGGAAAGGTGTGTACACTTCTTGTTTCCGGTCTGGATACTGAAAAATATGAATATAATTTCCGCGTGGATGGAAAAATCGTGCAGGATCCCTATGCGCATGGGATCTGCGGGAGAGAGCACTTTGGTGTTTTGCCGGCAGAGGAAGATGAAAACAGTGTACGATGTACCTTTCTTCCGGAAGCCGAATATGACTGGGAGGGAGATTCTTCTCCTGATATTCCCTATCACGAAATGGTCCTTTACAAGCTTCACGTAAGGGGTTATACAAAGCAACAGAAGCTGCCGAACAGGAAGAAGGGAACCTTCGCAGGTCTTCAGGAGATGATTCCTTACTGGAAAGAACTGGGTATCAATGCAGTGGAACTGATGCCTGCGTATGAGTTTCAGGAGCTGGCTTCCGGTATCCGGGGGAATGGGCTGATCACCGAAAAGCGCAGTGAAGGAAAAGTAAATTACTGGGGATATCAGGGAGGCTGGTATTTTGCTCCCAAAAGATCCTACTGTGCCACAAAAGAGCCGGAAAAAGAATTTCGTGATATGATAAAGGCCATGCACAAAGCCGGGATTCAGTGCATCATGGAATTTTATTTCCCGGGAGGAACCAATCCCCTGATGGTGCTTCAGGCAGCCTGGTTCTGGAAAACCTACTATCATGTGGACGGATTCCACTTTGTAGGAGACGGGGTTCCGGTAGAACTGCTTGCCAAAGACCATATTCTGTATGGAACCAAAAAACTTTTTCAGTCCGTTCCGGATTATATGGAAACCGATGGAATGACTGCAGAATATCAGGGTGGTTTCCAGCAGGATATGCGCCGTTATCTGAAAAGTGATGAGGGAATGATCCCAGCAGCAGAATATCATATCCGTCATGTGCGTCCTTTTGGGGGAAATATCAATTATATGGCAAGTCAGGACGGTTTTACCCTGTATGATACGGTTGCATATAATTATCGCCATAATGAAGCAAACGGAGAAGGAAATCAGGACGGAAGCGACTATAATTATTCCTGGAACTGTGGAATTGAAGGTCCGACCAGAAAGCTTGCAATAAAGAGAATGAGGGAGCAGCAGATCAAAAATGCTTTTCTGATGCTTCTGTTAAGTCAGGGAACCCCCATGCTTTATGCCGGTGATGAGTTTGGAAATTCGCAGGAAGGTAATAATAATGCATGGTGTCAGGATAATCCTTCCGGTTGGACGGATTGGAAGGCATTACGAAAAAATCCAAAGATTTTTTCATTTGTTAAGGCTGCAGTTGCTTTTCGAAAAGAACATCCGGTACTGCATATGGAAAATGAGCCGAAAGGTGTGGATTACCTGGCAAAGGGATTTCCGGACATGTCTTTCCATGGGGAGAGAGCCTGGTATCTGAATCAGGAAAATACCTGCCGCCTTATGGGAGTTATGTACTGTGGCGCTTATGCAGAGAAAGCGGATGGTACAGAGGATGATTTTCTGTATGTAGGCTATAATTTTCACTGGGAAAACAGGACGATAGCCCTTCCGAATCTGCCGGAAGGAATGACCTGGAAAAAAGTTGCGGACACTTCAGATACCGGGGAAGAATCCTTCTTCCGGGAAAGCGCAGAGTCCTACGAAAAAAATATCGGGATCAGTCCCCGCAGTATAGTGGTCCTGATCGGTAAAAAGGAGGCGTGACCGGTGCATCCCTGGCTTCATTTCAAAACCATAACCAGACATAAGATCCTGGTCATGAAATACTGTTTCCGCATAGGCCTTTATAAACAGGGGCTTCTTCATGATCTGTCCAAATATTCTCCTGCAGAATTTCTTGTGGGATGTAAATATTATCAGGGAACAAGAAGTCCTAATAATGCGGAACGAGAAGATATAGGAGTCTCTACTTCCTGGCTTCACCATAAGGGACGGAATAAACATCACTTTGAACATTGGGTGGATTATTCACTGGATAAGGAACATGTGATCATGGGAGCGCAGATGCCGAGAAAATATGTGGCAGAGATGGTGATGGACCGTATCAGTGCATCCAGAAACTATCTGGGTGACGCCTATACACAGAGCCAGCCTCTGGAATATTTTCTGAAAAGCAGGGACGAACTCTGGTTTATCCATCCGCAGACAAAAAAAGAACTGGAGGCACTTTTAAGAATTTTGAATGACCATGGAGAAGAGAAGCTTCTTCACTATATAAAATATGTGTATCTGAAAAGAGACCCCAAAAGCCCAAGATACTAAAAAATTTATCCTGTATGGCTGTAGAAATAAGCTGTACAGGATATTTGTTTGTCTTATTTTATAAAAAGTGCACAATAGATGGCCGGCGGGATTGATTTTTTGCCCGCAAACAGTATATAACACTTGACAACAGTATTATGCTGTTATATACTGTTTGCAAAGAGGAGGAAGAGATATGCATATGATCATCAACCACACTTCCATGACTCCGATCTATGAACAGATCGTATCACAGATCAAAGCGGATATTATCAGTGGAGAACTGGCTCCGGGAACCGCGCTGCCTTCGGTACGTACCCTTTCCAGAGAACTGAAGATCAGCGCTCTTACAGTAAAAAAAGCCTATGATTATCTGGAAGAGGAAGGTCTGGTCAATACAGTCCACGGAAAAGGAAGCTTTATCGCGCAGGCAAATCAGGGGCTTCTCATGGAAGAACGAAGAAAAGAACTGGAAAACGATCTGGATCAGGCTGTACGCAAAGCCCGTGCAGGAGGCCTGACAGACGAAGAAATCTGTGAATTATTTCAGTTGATAATGGAGGAATAAAGGATGCTTGCAGAGCTGGATCATGTAAAAAAACAATATGGAGATTTTAAACTGGATTGCTCCATAGAGATTCCGGAAGATCGTGTAACAGGCCTGATCGGAGCAAACGGAGCAGGCAAGAGCACTACGTTTAAGGCAATTCTTGGACTGATTAAGCCGGACTCTGGAAAAATAAAAGTCCTGGGAAAAAACATCGGAGAATTGGGGGAAAAAGAGAAGCAGCAGATTGGAACAGTTCTATCAGACAGCTTTTTTTCCGGCTATCTGACGGTGAAGCAGATCACAGGATTTCTGGGAGATCTTTACCCGGATTTTGAGAAACAGGAGTTTCAGGACAGATGCAGCCGGTTTCAGATCCCCATGGATAAAAAAATAAAAGATTTTTCCACTGGTATGAGGGCAAAACTGAAGGTACTGACAGCCATGGGCTATGGAGCAAGATTTTTGATCCTTGATGAACCAACAGCAGGGCTTGACGTAATGGCAAGAGAGTCTGTTCTGGATCTTCTGAGGGAGTACATGGAAGTTCCCGGACGGGGGATCCTGATCAGCTCTCATATTTCTTCAGACCTGGAACAGTTCTGCGATGAGATCTATATGATCCACCGGGGAAAGATCATTCTCATAGAAGAAACCGATGTGATCCTGGAAAATTACGGAGTACTCAAGGTGGATGACCATGCTTTTCAGGAGCTTGACAAAACACATATCCTGAAAGTGAGAAAAGAAGCCTTTGGCTGCAGCTGTCTGACAGACCAGAGACGGTTTTATCAGGAGAACTACCCTTCACTGGCAGTGGAGAAAGGATCGGTGGATGAGGTGCTGACCATGATGGCGAAAGGAGAGACATTATGAAGGGATTGTTAAAAAAAGATCTGGCGCTTCTTGCAAATACCGGGAAGTCATATGTGGGTGTGCTGCTGTTTTGTATGGTGCTCGGACTGGTCAATGGTGAGATGAAACAGTTTTCTCTGGGGTTTCTGGTGATGATGCCTTCTCTGGCAGCACTTTCTACCTTTTCCTATGATGAATTTGATAATGGGATGCCGTGGATGATGATCCTGTCTGCTGACAGAAAAACTTATATAAAAGAAAAATATCTTCTGAGTGTTCTGACCGGAGTGACGGGAGTTGTTCTGGCTCTGATTTTGGGGATGCTTGTGTTCCGGCTTGATCCTTTGCAGGGGGGAGGAGATTCCGTGGGAGCAATACTGGTTTCCTTTCTTTTTTCGTCAGGTCTGATGCTGGCGGTTATGATCCCTGCCAAACTGAAATACGGATCGGAAAAATCACGGATCTTTGCGATCGGTCTGGTGATCGTGGTGTGGATCGCTGCTTTTGCCGGAAAATACCTTCTGGAAGGTCTGGGAATGGATCTGAATGGGATCCTTCAAAGCTTTGAAGGTGTTTCTGATGGGACGGTAATCCTGCTTCTGCTGATTTTTTATGCGGTCTGTATGTCTGTTTCCTTTTTTTGCAGTGTAAGAATCCTGCAAAAAAAGGAGTTCTGAGTTTCTTTTTGGCGAAAGATGTGATATACTGAACACCGTATCCGGCCTGTCCGGAAGAAAGGTGTGAGGATTATAATTTTATCAGTTTTAAAGGAAATACAGGCAGCAGTCTGGGGGATACCAACCATGGCACTGCTGCTTTTTACAGGGCTCTCTCTGTACAGCCCTTGCCGCAACCATTGGAACAGGAAGCATCGTAGGAGTGGCGACGGCTCTTCGCGCCGGAGGTCCGGGAGCGCTTTTCTGGATGTGGGTTTCCGCGCTTCTGGGTATGGCTACCAAATATGCAGAAGGACTTCTGGCAGTACGGTTCCGTACTACAGATGAAAACGGACAGATTGCCGGAGGACCGATGTATTATATTGAAAGAGGAATGGGACGGAACTGGGTCTGGCTTGCCAAACTGTTTGCATTTTTTGGAGTGGTGACGGCGCTTCTGGGATGTGGAACCTTTCCGCAGGTAAACGCTATCACAGAGTCGGTAGAGTCTGTGTTCGGGATCCCGGCCTGGCTGGTTGGGGTGGTCGTTACCGTAGCGGTTACTGCGGTGATTCTCGGAGGAATCCAGTCGATTTCCAAAGTGGCAGAGGCAGTGGTTCCGTTTATGGCCATTGCCTATGTGATTGGATCTCTGGCAGTGCTGGCTTTTAACCACGAAGCGATTCCGGGAGCCTTCCGCGCTATCTTTGTCAGTGCGTTTACTCCGGATGCTGCCTTTGGAGGAGCGGTGGGAACTGCTTCGGCGGCCGCGGTGATCACGGCCATGCGGACCGGTATTGCCAGAGGCGTATATACCAATGAGGCCGGACTGGGGAGTTCGCCGATCGTTGTTGCGGCGGCAAAGACAAAATCCTGTGTACGTCAGGGACTGATTTCCATGACCAGCGTATTTTTTACCACCATCATCATCTGCACCATGACAGGGATCGTGGTAATCTCCTCCGGACTTCTGGAAACACCGGTGGGAGGCGTGCTCCTGGATGCGGGAAAGCTGTCCAATGCAGCATTTAACCAGGGACTTCCGGGCAATATCGGCATGTATATGGTGACCATTGGCCTGATCTTTTTTTCCTTTACAACCATCATTGGATGGAATTATTACGGAGAGCGCTGCCTGGTATATCTGACCGGCGGTGTGCAGTGGAACAGACAGTATAAGCTTCTTTATATCGGCTGCATAGCAGCGGCTCCTTTTCTTTCCCTGGAGCCTATCTGGATCCTGGCAGATATCACAAATGCCCTGATGGCCTTTCCGAACCTGATCGGAATTCTGGGATTGAGTCCGGTGGTCGTATATGAGACGAAGAAATTTTTTAAAGAGCTGAAAGAGGCGAGGTGAAAAGTGGAGGCAGGCAGTGACCTGCTTCCACTTTTTACTTGCTTTATGAACAAAAATCGTGTATATTTCTTTTTATATATTTTGATACAAAAGGAGTGAATTTATTTGGATTCGGGCGACGCCATACAATTGATCGTACTTTTGATCCTGCTGCTGCTTTCTGCGTTTTTTTCATCGGCGGAGACGGCAATGACAACTGTCAACAAAATTTATATCATGTCTCTGGTAAATGAGGGAAATAAACGGGCAAAAACATTACAGAAGATCATTGACAATCCGGGGAAACTGCTCAGCACGATCCTGATCGGAAACAATATTGTAAATCTTTCGGCTTCCTCCCTTGCCACGAGCTGGACAACACGGGTTCTGGGAAATGCCTTCGTAGGGATTGCCACGGGTATTCTGACTTTACTGGTTCTGCTTTTTGGAGAGATCACACCTAAGACCATGGCTACCTTATATGCAGAAAGGCTGTCCATGGCATATGCGCCGGTGATCTATTTTCTTATGAAAGTGCTTACGCCGGTGATCTTTATCGTCAACAGACTGTCCAACGGTATTCTGTACATTCTGAGAATCGATCCAAAAGGAAAACAGAGCACCATGACAGAGCAGGAACTGAGAACTATTGTAGATGTCAGTCATGAGGATGGGGTAATCGAGTCAGAAGAGAAGAAAATGATCTATAACGTGTTTGATTTTGGGGATTCACGGGCAAAGGACGTGATGGTACCAAGGATCGATATGTCTTTTATTGATGTAAACGCCACCTATGAGGAGCTGATGGAAAGCTTTAAGGAGGATGGATATACACGTTATCCGGTGTACGAGGACAGTACGGACAATATCATCGGGACAATTAATATGAAAGATCTTCTTCTCTGGGATCCAAAGGAGCATTTTTCCATTCGGAATATCCTGCGGAAGCCTTATTTTACTTATGAACATAAAAGTACGGCCGCACTTCTGATGGAAATGAAGCAGTATTCCGTTAATTTTGTGATCGTTCTGGATGAATATGGGGCGACGGCAGGTATGATCACTATGGAGGATCTTCTGGAGGAAATCGTAGGAGAAATCCGTGATGAATATGATGCAGACGAAGTAGAGGATATGCAGGAGATTGTTCCGGACAGAGAATATACGGCCCAGGGCTCGGCCAAGCTGGATGATCTGAATGAAGCGCTGGGGCTGAAACTGGTTTCAGAGGATTACGATTCCATCGGAGGCTATATTATTGAAAAGCTGGATTCCTTCCCCGGACAGGGGGAATCCTATGTAACGGAAGACGGGGTGAAGCTGGTGGTGGACGCTACAGAAAAGAAGCGTATTGAGGCAGTTCACATCTATATTCCGGAAGGATACTACGAATCCGGAGACAGCAGGGGCGAATAGGAGCGAGAGAACAGAATGGAAAAAAATCAGATTTTTATAAAATGTGGTACAGATTATAAAGAAATGACAAAAGAGCTTCTGGCAGACAGTGCTCTGGCAGATCTGATCGGAGACAGAAATCTCCGCATAGGTATCAAACCGAATATGGTTTCTGCATCAGATCCTTCCAATGGTGCGACGACCCACAGAGAGGTTCTTGCAGGAATAGCTGAGTATCTGAAGGAAAGAGGATTCCATAAACTGACCATGATCGAAGGCTCCTGGGTCGGAGACCGAACCATGGATGTGTTTTATGCCTGTGGTTATGACAGAATCTGCGAGCAGTATGGAATGGAATTTCACGATACACAGAAGGACAGGGGCTTTGCAAAGGACTGCAAAGGAATGGAACTTTCTATCTGCAGCGGTGTGAAAGATATAGATTTCCTGATCAATGTGCCGGTTCTGAAAGGACACTGCCAGACAAAGATCACCTGTGCCCTGAAAAATATGAAAGGTCTGATCCCGAATTCTGAAAAAAGACGCTTTCACTCTCTGGGACTTCATAAGCCTATTGCCCATCTGAATACGGGAATCTGTCAGGATTTTATCGTAGTGGATAATATCTGCGGGGATCTGGACTTTGAAGACGGAGGCAATCCGGTAGTTATGAACCGGGTGCTTACCGGAAGAGATCCGGTGCTGATAGATGCCTATGTATGTCATATAATGCATTATCAGGTTTCTGATGTTCCCTATGTGGAGCTTGCAGGGAAACTCGGTGTGGGATGCTCAGACCTGAAAAAGGCAGATATCCGTATCTGCGGTACGGACAGCGGAGAGCAGCTTCCGAAATCCAGAAAAGTGGTAGAGGTTTCCGATGCGGTGGAAGAGGTAGAGTCCTGCAGCGCCTGCTACGGATATCTGATTCCGGCTCTTGACAGGCTGAAACAGGAAGGCCTTCTGGACAGGCTTCATGAAAAGATCCATATTGGACAGGGATTTCGGGGAGAAACAGGAGAATTGGGAATCGGTCACTGTACCAGAAGATTCCGCTGTCATCTGGAAGGATGTCCTCCTGTGGAAAATGAGGTTTACCGGTTTCTGAAAGATTATATTGAGAATCATCAGAGATAAATGAAAAAGGACATGGTACCCTATCCTTTCGGGAAGGTACGATGTCCTTTTCGGTTTATTCAGAAGTCTCTTGCAGCTTCGGTAAGGATTTCCAGGATCTGATCCTCCGTAAACCTGCTGCTGTCTATACAGAGGTCATACTGGCTCAGATCAGTCCATTTGGCATCTGTAAAAAATTCGTAGTAAGCACGGCGTTCCTTGTCCATGCGTTTGACCATCTTGCGGGCGCTTTTTTCTTCGCGGCCGGTACGGGCCTGTACATTGCGCACACGAAGATCAAAAGGTGCATGGATGTAAATGCTGATGCAGCGTCCCTTCAGAATCTGATTGGCACAACGTCCTACAATGACACAACTTCCTTTTTCAGCCAGAGAGAGAATGATTTCTTTTTGTGTATCGTACAGAATATCATTCATGGGAGCCGTATAAAAATCAGGAGTGATCTGGACATCATGGTCACCTGAAAAACGCCATTGACGTGGCTTCTTTTCGTCCACCCTGGCCAGATCGGCAAAAGGAATCTGTTTTTCCTTACCTGCCAGCTCGATCAGTTCCTTGTCATAGAAGGCATAACCCAGCTTCTGTGCCAGTGCCTTGCCTATGACACGGCCGCCACTGCCGTACATACGATTGATTGTTATGATGCGTTTACTCATATGAAGTCCTCCCTCCTGAAATCTCTTTTCTCTGTTTTTATCATATCATAATTATTAGATAATATCCATAAAAAATATGAGAAATATGAAAAATTAAAGTGCATAATACACATATTAAAAATGGGCGTATAGAAATAATATCCAACGGGACGCTCGATTTTTGTCAGAATTCTTGGATGAGATTTTCTTGACGAAAAAGAAGAAAGTTGATTATAATTACTTTAGTAAGATGTAATGATTTGTTAAAAAAATTGTGCAAAACGCAGAAAAATACATATTCTTATTATGATTTTATACTTTGAAACTGTTGAATTCGCACAAATAAGAAAAATATGGCTTGACATATCCACGCTTATTAAATATAATTTTCTTATGCATTACGAAAATGTTACAAAAGATGTAAAATATGACATAAAGAAAATGCAAGGAATATAGGACTATGACAAACAGGAAATTATCTAAGAATCATGAATTACAGGTGGAGAGCAGGAAAGCAGGAAATTCTTCCGTGCGCGGAGTTGTTTCTGTAAGTGTATGTACACTTGCGGCAATAGCGGTTCTGGCAGGAGGAAGATTTACAGGTGATGAGAAGCAGAATGTTTATGCCGCTGCAGAAACAGAAGGTAGCTATAGCCATTATGAGGGAGCAGATTACGATCTTCCTACGGGGATTGCGGGAATTGCTTCCGGGATCAGTGCCACACCGGCGGAGGGAGCGGAAATCTACAGGATTGGAACCTCCTGTGAGCATGTGGTGGTTGGCCAGCGGGTTCAGCGGGTAAAGAAAACTGCAGAAGAGATCGACCTGAGCGCATCCATGGCTGCTGCGGTAAATGATCTTGATTCCACAATGGTTTCCATGTCATCTTCTGCCAGGATCATGTCAGACGAGGATTATGAAAATCTTCTGCAGATTGTTGAAGCCGAAGCGGGAACAGAGGATATCAAAGGACGTGTTCTTGTTGCCAATGTGATCATGAACCGTGTGAAGCATCCGGAGTTTCCGGACAATGTAAGTGACGTGATCTGGGAATATGACAATGGTGTTCCGCAGTTCTCTCCTGTGGCAGATGGACGCATCGGTCAGGTGGTTCCTTCGGAGGAGACCAGAGAAGCAGTCAAACAGGCGCTGGAAGGTGTGGATTATTCACAGGGAGCACTTTTCTTTATACAGAAGTCTGCAGCAGAAAAACATAATATAGCCTGGTTTGAAAAAGATCTTACCAAGCTTTTCAAACATGGAGTACATGAATTTTATACATATCCGGATGAAGTGTCAAAAGATACAAAAGAGAAGATCGGACCTGACGGAAAATCTGAGCTGGTTCAGATGGTAAAAGCCGACTGAATGACAACAACTGAATAAGTGGTGATACGACAGGGCTGTACAGATCCGGAAAAATCAGGAAGGATTTCTGTACAGCCTTTTTTTGTTTCGTCGATTTTACTATAGTATTTTGCTAAAGTTCATGTTACAATGTTGCAAAACTAAGACGATAACAGAAGAAAGGCAGGAACGATGATGCAGGTATTATACAAAAGCACCAGAGGTAAAGAAGAAACAGTGACAGCCTCCATGGCTATCTTAAAAGGACTTTCAGAGGATGGAGGTTTATTTGTTCCTACTTCCATTCCCAGGCTTGATATACCGGTGGAGCGTCTTTCAGATATGACTTATCAGGAAACCGCTTATGAGGTTATGAGCCGTTTCCTTACGGATTTTACAGAAGAAGAGCTGAAAAGCTGTATTGCAAAGGCATATGATTCCAAATTTGATACGGAGAAGATCGCGCCTCTTCACAAAGCAGACAATGCATATTTTCTGGAACTGTTCCATGGAGCTACGATTGCCTTCAAGGATATGGCTCTTTCCATTCTCCCACATCTGATGACAACTGCTGCCAGAAAAAATCAGGTGAAAAATGAGATTGTGATTCTGACCGCAACCTCCGGAGATACAGGTAAAGCAGCTATGGCAGGATTTGCAGATGTTCCGGGAACAAAGATCATTGTATTTTATCCGAAGCATGGCGTCAGCCCCATTCAGGAAAAACAGATGGTTACACAGAAGGGAAATAATACTTATGTGGTGGGAATTACCGGAAATTTTGATGATGCCCAGACTGCAGTGAAAAAAATGTTTAACGATCAGGAACTGGCAAAAGAGCTTGACCGTGCCGGATATCAGTTTTCTTCTGCAAACTCCATTAATATCGGCCGGCTTGTTCCTCAGATTGTATATTATGTATATGCCTATGGCAAGCTGGTGAAGGACGGAGAGATTCAGACGGGAGACAAGATCAATGTTGTGGTTCCTACCGGAAACTTCGGTAATATTCTTGCCGCCTATTATGCAAAAGAAATGGGACTTCCTGTCCATAAGCTGATCTGTGCTTCCAATGAAAATAAAGTCCTTTTTGACTTCTTCCGCACAGGAACCTATGACAGAAAGAGAGACTTTATCCTGACTGCCTCGCCATCCATGGATATCCTGATCTCCAGCAATCTGGAACGTCTTATCTACCGCCTTGCCGGAGAAAACGCAGAGCAGTGCAGAGATCTTATGAAAGCCCTGAGTGAAGGCGGAGAATATACGATCACCGAAGAAATGAAAAAAGGTCTTGCTGATTTCTACGGAAATTACTGCAGTGAAGGAGAGACAAGAGAGGCGATCAGCGCTACCTGGTATGGAAGCGGCTATGTGATCGACCCGCATACGGCAGTGGCGGCAGGCGTATATCAGAAATATCTGAGAGATACAGAAGACAGAACCCCTGCAGTGATTGCTTCTACCGCAAGTCCGTACAAATTTACCAGAAGCGTAATGGATGCTATTTCCGACCGTTATCAGGGTCTGGATGATTTTGCACTCTGCGACGCACTGTCTGCATTAAGCGGTGTAAAGGTTCCGGGAGCCGTGGAAGAGATCCGCACAGCTCCGGTTCTCCATGATATGGTCGTAGACGCACCGGATATGCCGGAAACGGTAAAGAAAATACTGAAGATCCGGTAACAGAGTGCATACAAATAAATTTGTTTCGCCGGAAATAATATATTGAAAAAAAACATATAATAGAGTACAATAGTAATAACAGAAAAGAGAAAGAATCCTGGAATGTGCGAGGCCCCTTTTTATTTTGAACCTACATTGACATGAAGGGAATCCAACATCGCAGTTCGTGATGTCAGACCTCTCGTTGTGGTAGGCAGATCGACTGTTGAGGACACCCACCTGGCTTCGGCTAGGCGTCAAAAGGAAGGGAACGGCATTCCGGGACTTTCATAAAAAGAATGAGCCTTACACGGGCTCTTTTTTCTTACCTGAAAATACGGGATTATGACACAGGAGGGAGAAAAATGGTATCAGAACGAATTTTTGGGACATTACCTACAGGGGAAGAGGCAAAGATCTTTCATCTGGAAAACAGATCCGGTGCTTATGCAGAAGTGCTTCAGTATGGGGCGATCGTGGTGAAGATATGCGTGCCGGATCGGGAGGGAAGGCTGACGGACGTGGTCCTTGGATATGATGATATTCTGCAATACACAAAAAACGGCTGCTTTTTCGGAGCCTGCATCGGACGCAGCGGAAACCGTATCGCAGATGCCTGTTTTGAATTAGAAGGCAGAAAGGTTACTCTTGCGAAAAATGAAGGGGAAAACAATCTTCACAGCGGGCCGGAAGGCTTTGAAAAAAAACTGTGGGAAGTGAAAAATATTGATGCGGATGACAATAGTGTGACATTCGGAAGAATCAGCCCCGATGGAGAAAATGGTTTTCCGGGAGAATTTGATGTAAGTGTTACATATGAATTTACGGAAGACAATGCGCTGCGTATTGTATATACCGGTGTCAGTGACAAGACTACAGTTGCCAACATGACCAATCATTCTTATTTCAATCTTTCCGGAGAGGGAAGCGGAGATGTTCTGGATCAGTATCTGACGATTCATGCAGGAGAGTATACACCGGTAGGCGCTGGTTCCATACCAATTGGAGAGAATGTATCTGTGGAGGGTACTCCTATGGATTTCAGAGCAGAAAAGACAATCGGTCGGGAGATAGAAGCGGACTTCGAACAGCTGAAGCTTACCGGAGGCTATGACCATAATTATGTGACTGACGGCTACAACCGGGCGGAAATTCGTGAAATCGCCTGTGCCCGTTCCGAAAAGACCGGTATTTGCCTGGAAACCTTGACAGACTGTCCCTGCGTTCAGTTTTATGCAGGTAATTTTGTAGAAAATGAAAAGGGCAAAAACGGTCATATTTATAACAAACGGGATGGTTTCTGTCTGGAAACCCAGGTGGAGCCAAATGCGGTCAATGTGGAGCGTTTCCACTCTCCGATCCTCGAAAAGGGAGAACGCTATTATTCAGAAACCGTATACCGCTTTTCTGTAAAGAAATGATCATAAGATCTGATTTTCTTCATATAATGGATATATGAGGAAAATCAGATTTTTTTATGGGTATCAGACGGTTCTTCTGGCAGTACTTCTGGGAACGTCTGCATTAAACCGGGAGGTAAAGGCTCAGCTGGAGAAAAAAGAAGAGTATCTGAAACTGGAGGAGCAAAAAGAGAGTACGGATCAGAACATTCGGGTTCTTCTTATGACCACGGATTATCAGTCCTGCTATCACCCTTCTGTTACACTGATCCGTGACGGAGAAACAATGACCTTCACAGCAGAGGAGCCGGAAGCTTCCGGAAAAGAAATTTATATTCCGGCTCATGAAAACGGAATTCAGATCACTTCTCTGGAAAGACAGTGCGGGCATCCGGTGTATCAGGGAACGATTGAAATAAAAAAGGTGCCGGAAGGACTGACGGTGATCAATGAAGTGCCACTGGAAACCTATCTGGAAGCAGTGGTTCCAAGTGAGATGCCTTCTTCTTACGAAAAAGAGGCTCTGAAAGCACAGGCGGTCTGTGCCCGGACCTATGCCTGGAAAAAAATGAAAGAGGGACAGCGGGAGAAAATGGGGGCAGATGTAGATGACAGTGTAAACGATCAGGTTTATCAGAATATTTCGCCCCAGCCGTCTGTGACAGCAGCAGTACGGGAAACTGCCGGACAGATCCTATGCCAGAACGGAGAGCCTGTACAGGCTTATTATTTTTCTACGTCGGCCGGAGCTACCAGTACAGATGAAATATGGGGGGCGGAAACGCCGGCTCCGTATCTGAAAAGTGTCATATGCCAGTTTGATTCCAGAGAACCCTGGAGCAGATGGGAAACGGAAATTCCATGGACAAACATAGAAAGAAGGGCAGCGGATCAGATTGGGCAAGAGGGCTCACTTCTGGATATTTCCGTAACGGAAAAAAATGAAAGCGGTGCGGTAACGGCTCTGCAGGTAATCACTGAGGCGGGTTCTTTTACTTTGAAAGAGGAGTATCAGATCCGTCAGTTTCTGTCACCGGACGGATGTGTGATAACAGAAAAAAACGGAAATCAGACATCGGGAGGAAAACTTCTTCCCAGCGCATACTTCACTATGAAGCTAAAGAAGGGAGAAACGGTGCAGCTGTCGGGAGGAGGCTATGGACATGGTGTGGGGATGAGTCAGAACGGGGCGAATGAGATGGCAAAGCAGGGATATACCTGCCAGGATATTCTGGATTATTTCTTTCGTCAGGTGGAGATCCGGAGCATTTCCTGAGTTGCCGTGAAGGTAGTTGTCACAAAAGGGTTTTCATGGTATGATAGCTGCATGAGCGTAATATCTGACTTCAGGGATCGGACATAAAAACGCCAAAGGCTGTATGACAGGAGAAATCATTATGGAAAAGAAAAGAAAGAAGGGAGCGCTTCCTCTTGCCCTGGGCTTTATGGAACGTATGAGCATGGACCATGTCAGTGCATATGCAGCTCAGGCAGCATACTTTCTGATCATGTCTTTTATCCCGTTTGTCTTGTTTCTCACCGCTATTGTTCAATATACGCCTCTGACCTACCGGGAAGTACGTCAGGCGATCATTGGAGTGGTTCCGGAGAATCTGCAGGGCTTTGTATTGAATATTGTGGCAGAGGTATTTTCCAAAAGCGCAGCAGTGCTTCCAATCTCCGCACTCATGGCCTTATGGTCATCAGGAAAAGGAATGCAGGCGCTGATCAATGGTCTGAACACGATCTATCATGTAAAAGAAACACGAAACTGGCTGGTTAACAGAATCTATTCCATGTTTTATATGTTTCTGTTTGTGATCGCGCTGATCGCCAGTCTTCTGCTTCTGGTCATGGGAAGCAGGATACATATTCTGATTTCGGATTATATTCCTTTTCTTGGGAATATGATCGGCAGGATACTGAATGCCAAGACATTCCTGGTGTTTGTCATGCAGTTTCTGGTTTTTCTGGTTCTGTTTCGGTATCTTCCAAACCGCAGAGCATCCTTAAAAAGTCAGGTGCCGGGAGCTTTTTTTACAGCTGTAGCATGGTCGGTTTTTTCTTACCTGTTTTCTCTGTACTTTACTTTCTTTCCGGATTTCAGCATTATGTATGGAAGTCTTTCCACTCTGATCCTGGTAATGGTATGGCTGTACTTCTGTATGAATTTCCTTCTTTATGGAGCGGAGGTAAACGCTTATTTTGAAAAGGAATTCCGCCAGGCGAAAATGTCACTGGGACAGCTGATCGCACGGAAACGGATTGAACGCAGGGAACAGAGAAAAAAGGCAAAAGAAGAGAAAAAAGAAAAAATAGCTGAAAAATCTTGACAGAAAAAATATCCTGTGGCATAGTAAATAAAGACAAAAAGCGTTGAAGGCGTTATAGGGGATTGTTTCCTTACAGAGAGAAGAAGTCACCGGCTGTAAGCTTCTTCAAGTTCAGACAGTTCCTCAGTTTCCCGCCGGAGCTGCATTTCTGAACACAGATGCAAGTAGGGAATGACGTAGCTGTGCGTTAAGCAGAAATCAAGTGTCTGTATTTTATGTGCAGAAACCAGGGTGGTACCGCGGATATTCCGTCCCTCTTTTGAGGGGCGGTTTTTTTTATTGATAAAGTCCTGGACAGCGTGAAGCATGATTTTATCAATGTCAGGTGCAAATATGAAATGAAATAAAGCAAAAGGAGAACAAACTATGGATATGAAGGAAAGACTTCAGGAACTGGCTGAAGCTGCCAGAAAACGCATCGAAGAATCTGATATGCCGGAGAAGCTCAATGAGGTAAAGGTGGCTTATCTTGGTAAAAAGGGTGAGCTTACCGCAATTTTAAAAAGTATGAAGGATGTGGCTCCCGAAGACCGTCCGAAGGTAGGACAGCTTGTAAACGAAACAAGAGCAAAGATCGAGGAGCTTCTGGAGGAGTCCAGAAAGAAACTGGAGGAGGCTGCCCGTGAAGAGCAGATGAAAGCAGAAGTGATTGATGTGACACTTCCCGCTAAAAAAGCAAAGATCGGTCATCGTCATCCAAATACCATTGCCCTGGAGGAAGTGGAGCGTATTTTTATCGGAATGGGATATGAGGTAGTAGAAGGTCCTGAGGTAGAATATGCAGATTATAACTTTACCAAACTGAATATTCCGGAAAATCATCCGGCAAGAGATGAGCAGGATACCTTCTTTATCAATAATTCCATCCTGCTTCGTTCCCAGACTTCCCCGGTACAGGCCCGTACCATGGAAGAAGGAAAGCTTCCGATCCGTATGATCGCACCGGGAAGAGTGTTCCGTTCTGACGAAGTGGATGCGACCCATTCTCCGTCCTTCCATCAGATTGAGGGACTGGTTATTGACAAGAACATTACATTTGCAGACCTGAAAGGAACGCTTCAGGAATTTGCCAGAGAGCTGTTCGGACCGGAAACAAAAACAAAATTCCGTCCCCATCATTTCCCGTTTACAGAGCCAAGCGCAGAGGTTGACGTATCCTGCTTCAAGTGCGGCGGAAAAGGCTGTCGTTTCTGCAAAGGATCCGGCTGGATTGAGATTCTGGGATGTGGAACCGTTCATCCAAATGTTCTTCGTATGTGCGGCATTGATCCGGAGGAATATACAGGTTTCGCATTTGGCGTAGGACTCGAGAGAATTGCTCTTCTGAAGTATGAGATCGATGATATGAGACTCCTTTACGAAAATGACATTCGCTTCCTGAAACAATTCTAACTGACACAGAGAGGAAGCACGAACTTATATATAAACAAAAAGAAAGGTGGATATAAACATGAATACATCAATGTCCTGGATCAAAAGATATGTACCGGATCTGGATGTGACAGCTCAGGAATATACAGATGCCATGACTTTGTCAGGAACAAAGGTTGAGGGTTACGAGGAGCTGGACGCAGATCTGGAAAACATCGTAATCGGACAGATTGAAAAAATAGAGAGACACCCGGATGCAGACAAACTGATCATCTGCCAGGTAAATGTAGGAAAGGAAACCGTTCAGATTGTAACAGGAGCTCCAAACGTAAAAGAGGGAGATAAGGTGCCGGTAGTTCTGGATGGAGGACGCGTGGCAGGCGGTCATGACGGAAAGAAGACCCCGGGCGGTGTAAAGATCAAAAAAGGAAAACTCCGTGGAGTAGAATCCTTTGGTATGATGTGCTCCATTGAGGAACTGGGAAGTACAAGAGAAATGTACCCGGAGGCTCCGGAATACGGAATTTATATTTTTCCGGAGGATGCGGTAGTAGGAGAAAGTGCAGTGAAAGCACTGGGACTTGATGATGTGGTGTTTGAATATGAGATCACATCTAACCGTGTGGACTGCTATGGAGTTCTGGGAATTGCCAGAGAAGCAGCAGCGACCTTCCAGAAGAAATTCTGTCCTCCTGTTGTAAAAGCAACAGGTAATGAAGAAAATGCTTCCGACTACATTAAAGTTACAGTGGAAGATCCGGAGCTTTGCCCCCGCTATACAGCAAGAGTGGTAAAAAATGTAAAGATCGGTCCTTCTCCGAAATGGATGCAGAGATGCCTGGCAGCAAATGGTATCCGTCCCATCAATAATCTGGTTGATATCACCAATTATGTTATGGAAGAGTATGGACAGCCGATGCATGCCTATGATCTGGATCTGATTGAGGGAAATGAGATCATTGTACGTCGTGCATCAGAAGGCGAAAAATTTCTCACTCTTGACGGTCAGGAACGTACCATGGATGAAAATGTTCTGATGATCTGTGACGGTAAGAAAGCAGTTGGAATCGCAGGCATCATGGGCGGAGAAAACTCCATGATTACAGATCAGGTAAAAACAGTTCTCTTTGAGGCGGCATGCTTTGACGGAACGAATATCCGCCTTTCCTCCAAACGTATCGGACTTCGTACAGATGCATCCGGAAAGTTTGAAAAAGGACTGGATCCCAACAATGCACAGGCAGCTATCGACCGTGCATGCCAGCTGATGGAAGAGCTTGGTGCAGGCGAAGTTGTCGGCGGTATCGTGGATGTATGCAATGAGAACAGAGAGCCGTCCCGCGTGCCTTTTGAGCCGGAAAGAATCAACGCGCTTCTTGGAACAGATTTAACAAAAGAAGAGATGCTGGAATATCTTGGAAGAGTAGAGCTGACCCTGGATCCGGAGACAAATGAGATCGTAGCGCCTGCTTTCCGTCAGGATATCCACTGCATGGCCGATGTGGCAGAGGAAGTGGCCAGATTTTTTGGATATGATAAGATCCCGACTACGCTTCCTACCGGAGAGGCAACAACCGGAAGACTGCCGTTTAAGCTCAGAATTGAACAGATTGCAAGAGACATTGCAGAATACTGCGGATTCTCTGAGGCAATGTCCTACTCCTTTGAAAGTCCGAAGGTCTTTGATAAGCTGAGAATTGCTGAGGACAGCGATCTGAGAAAGGTGATCACCATCAGCAATCCGCTGGGTGAGGATTACAGTATCATGCGTACCACAACACTGCATGGCATGCTGAGCTCTCTTTCCACAAACTATAACAGAAGAAATAAGGACGTACGTCTTTATGAGATTGGCAAGGTTTACCTTCCTGAAGAGCTTCCTCTGACGGAACTTCCGGACGAGAGGGTACACTTTACTCTTGGTATGTACGGCGCAGGAGACTTCTTTGACATGAAAGGTGTCTGTGAGGAATTCTTTGAAAAAGCCGGCATGAAGAAAAAAGTACACTATACACCGGACAGCAACAAGACTTACCTGCATCCGGGCAGACAGGCAAATATCATCTATGAAGGTAAGGTGGTAGGATATCTGGGAGAGGTACATCCGATCGTTGCTGATAATTATGGTATTGGTGAAAAAACATATATTGCAGTGATCGATGTTCTGGATATCCTTGAGTTTGCGGGATTTGCCCATAAATTTAACGGCATTGCCAAGTATCCGGCAGTAACCCGTGACCTGAGTATGGTAGTTCCGAAGAGTGTTCTGGCAGGACAGATCGAAAATGTTCTGGAACAGAGAGGCGGAAAGATCCTGGAATCCTATGAGCTCTTTGATATTTATGAAGGAGCACAGATTAAGGAAGGCTATAAATCCATGGCATATTCTGTAGTGTTCCGCGATCATGAGAAGACTCTGGAAGAAGCAGAGATCACAGCTGCCATGAAGAAGATCCTCAATGGTCTTACCGATCTTGGAATCGAGCTGAGAAGCTGATGAAACTTTATATTTTAAGGCATGGAAAGACACAGTGGAATGCGCTCCGTAAAGTCCAGGGAGCAGCGGATATTCCTCTGGCAGAGGAGGGAATATCTCTTGCGCGTAAAGTCGGAGAAACTTTGAAAGAGACCCCATTTGATCTGTGCTTCAGCAGTCCGCTGAAAAGAGCCACGCAGACAGCGGAACTTGTTTTGGGAAAAAAGGCAGACAAGGTCCCGATAATTCTGGATAAAAGGATTCAGGAGATTGATTTCGGGATATTAGAAGGAACGCAGTTCAAAGATGAAAAAGGAAATATGATCAACAGGGAAATGGAAATATTTTTTACAGATCCCAATCGTTTTTCCCGTCCGGAAAATGGAGAGAATATTTCAGATATTCTGAAAAGGACAAAAGAATTCTGGAAGGAGATCACAACAGATCCGGATCTCCGGGATAAAACAATTCTGATTTCTTCCCATGGCTGTGCTGTGAGGGCGCTGCTCCAGAATGTTTATCATGATCCGGAGAATTTCTGGCATGGCTGTGTCCCTCCTAACTGCAGCATCAATCTTGTGGAAGTGAAAGACGGACATACGGTTCTTATAGAAGAAGATAAAATATATGCGTAAAGGCCCGGGCTGTTGCGAAATTATTCGCATCAGCCCGTTTTTTGAGAAAAAGAATATCCGGAATCTGCTGCAGTTAGCTGAATATTACAGCTTGAACTGGTGTATGTGATATGATATTATGAAAAAAAGAAGAAATTGTGCACTTATTTGCCTGCTAAATAAGACAGAGCTTAATACAATAACAAATGAGGAGGCATCATATGAGGAAAAAAATTATAAACGTACTTTTGTTTCTTGCGGTTCTGGCTTCAGCCATTGCCATGACTGTATATGTTGGGAAAGGCGCTCCAACAGTCATGCTTTATAACTTTGTGTTTCTCGGTGTAATGACTGCAATTTATGTGGCAGGTCTTCTGGGAGGCATGTTCCGAATGAATAATATTGCACAGGCATTTCAGGATGCATCTGCGGAAATCCGGAACCTGTTTCAGAAACCGGGAAAAATCGGTGCAGACAGAATACGCATGCTGAACGGTATCTTCCATCACAAATATCTTGACAGGGTTATGAATTCCTTTACAGACTGTATTGTTCAAAGTGAAGAGGGAATTGGAGATGTGGAAGACTATCTGAATGAAGAAGAACTGGATAACCATATCCATAAACGTCTTCTGGAAATGGTTCCGGATATTTTTACCAGTCTTGGTATTCTGGGAACATTTGTGGGGCTTGTATGGGGACTCAAAAACTTTGAGCCTTCAAATTATGAAGCCATGACAAGCTCGGTTTCAGCCCTTGTAGATGGCATTAAGGTAGCTTTTCTTACTTCTATTTACGGAATTGCATTGTCCATTGTATATACCTATGGAATGAAGAGCGAATATTCTTCCATGGCGGAAGCCCTGCAGGCATTCCTGGCTCGCTTCCACAGCCATGTCATGCCTTCAGCCGAAAATGAATCCAGGAATCTGCTTCTTTCCAGCCAGAAGATCCAGACGGCAGCCATGAATCAGATGGCGGAACAGTTTTCGGTGCAGATGGCTGACAGCTTTGAAAAGGTGATCACACCTACTTTTAAGAAAATGAATGATTCTCTGGATACCCTGGTTGCGTCTGTGACTCAGTGTCAGGAGGATGCTGTCCGTCAGATTCTGGATGCTTTTCTTAAAGAAATGAATGATTCCTTTGGAATGCAGTTTTCAGATTTTGGAAAAACACTTACGCAGCTGAAGGATGCGCAGACAGATAATGTAAATTATACAACAAACCTGTATCAGACCATGAGCAGGCAGCTCAGTGAATCTTATACCAGACATGAGCAGGCCATGAAAAAGATCATGGAGGATACAGGCTCTTCACAGCAGGAATACATAGACCTTGCAAGGCGCATTGCACAGGATAACCAGAAGATCCAGAAACAGCAGCAGGCAGACTACCAGCATCTTGCAGAATATCTGAAGGAAGCAGAAACCTCTTCGGCAAAATTCTGGGTTGCCTGCAACCAGACTATGCAGAAATATGTGGAAGCGGCGGCTCAGGGTATGGAAAAGGTTTCCTCTGCCGGAAAAGCCGGCGCGGATGTTCTGGCATCGAATCAGCGCGTTGTGGAGGCATTTGATGCAAGACTGCAGGAATTTGCAGAATATCAGAAAAAATCCTATCGTACCATGGAGCAGGTACGCAGGCTTCTTTCTGATGTATCTGTTGCTAAGAATAACGGCGAGATCCGTTTGAGTGCAGGAAGAGCGGCACAGAATGATGCTATGGATCAGATCAGAGAACTCCTGGAAACCCAGGCAGAACAGCAGCAGGAGCTGATGGAAGAGATGACAAGAAATATCCGGGAAATCTCAAAAACAGCACAGAAAGGAAAATTTGGTATTTTCAGATAAAAGGAGAGACAGATGCGGAGACGAAAAAAATCAGAAGATGGAGGCTTTAATGTATGGAGATCATATTCTGATATGATGGCGGGTGTGCTGCTCCTGTTTGTGCTTCTTATGTGTGTGACGCTGTTTCAGGCACAGAAAAGCTATGATGAGAGTATCAAAGAGCGCGATGAAAAAATAGCTCTTCAGGAGGAGTATACACTGGAGATTCTTGCCCAGCAGAATGAACTGGACGAAAAGGAAGGACAGATAAAAAATCAGGATGAACAGCTGAAGACCCAGGATGAAAAACTGAAGGATCAGGAGGCGCTCCTTGCCCAGCTTGCCGCCAAGCTGAAAGATCAGGAAGCCACACTGAATTCCCAGCAGACATCCCTGGATGAAAAAACAAAGCTTCTGAAAGATCAGCAGGCGCAGATTGACCAGATCATAGGTGTAAAAGCGGATGTGATCGAGGCTTTGCGGCAGGAATTTTCCAAAAACAATCTCAGTGTGGACATTGATACCCAGACAGGCGCTCTGACTCTGGAGGCCAGTGTACTGTTTAATTATGATGAGGCAGAACTGACAGATGATGGAAAACAGGCGCTGCTGCAGGTTCTTCCCATTTACTGCAAGGTGCTGCTCCAGCCGGATTATATGAAGTATCTGGCGGAGATCATCATTGACGGCTATACGGATACGGATGGCGATTACAGCTATAACCTGTATCTTTCCCAGCAGAGGTCGCTTGCAGTGGCCCAGTACCTTCTGGATATCCAGGGAGAGTTTCTGAGCGGGGAAGAAAGCCAGAGCCTTCAGGACTATCTGACAGTCAACGGACATGGAATGTCCAATCCTGTTCTGGATGCAGACGGGAATGTGGACAAGGATGCTTCCAGACGTGTGGAGGTCAAGTTCCGCTTGAAGGATGAAGAAATGATCAATGAGCTGAACAGGATCATGACGGAGGCTGACGGCGCGGCAAAGCAGACAGATGCTTCCTCATAAAATGCTCTCTGAAAGCACAAAATATATACGGTTTCATATTCTATAAATAATGAGTAATCTAATGATCAAAAGAAAGGCAGTATAAATGAATATTTTTTTAGGTTTGATGATCCCTTTTATCGGAACGACCCTTGGCTCAGCCTGTGTGTTTTTTATGAAGAAGGAACTGAAGCCTCTGATCCAGAAGATATTTCTGGGGTTTGCCTCAGGTGTGATGGTTGCGGCCTCCGTCTGGTCGCTTCTTATTCCCGCTATGGATATGAGCGAATCTATGGGAAAGTTTTCCTTTGTTCCCGCAGCGGCAGGGTTTCTTCTGGGAATCGGCTTTCTGCTCCTCATGGATCGAACAGTTCCTCATCTTCATTTGGGAAGTGAGGAATCAGAGGGCCCGAAGGTGACTTTAAAAAAAACGACCATGCTTGTCCTGGCGGTAGCGCTTCATAACATTCCGGAGGGGCTTTCTGCAGGAGCGGTTTTTGCAGGGGTTCTTTCAGGGAACGAAAATGTGACAATGGCAGGAGCGTTGGCACTTGCAGCTGGTATCGCTATCCAGAATTTTCCGGAAGGAGCCATTATTTCCATGCCGTTGAGAGGCGCCGGCTTTTCCAGAGGCAGATCCTTCCTTTATGGGGTGGCATCGGGGATTGTTGAGCCGCTGGCTGGCGGTCTGACACTTCTTCTGACTGCTTATATAGAACCTCTCCTGCCGTATTTCCTTGCTTTTGCAGCAGGAGCGATGATCTATGTGGTGGTGGAAGAACTGATTCCGGAGTCCAGTGAGGGGGAACACAGCAATGCGGGTACGCTTGCCTTTGCGGTGGGTTTTGTTCTGATGATGATTTTGGATGTGGCGCTTGGCTAGAGTGAGCTGCAGGGAAGTACATTTTTTTCTGTAAAAAAATCTTGCAATAGCAAAGATTCTATAGTATAATCAAATCTGTTGTAAAAAAGATGGTCCTCTGTTACAGAAATTATGTATTAAGAACATCCAGAAGAATAGGAGAGAAAAACATGAACGACATTATCAGAAACATTGAAGCTGCTCAGTTAAAAGCAGAAGTGCCGGAGTTCCGCACAGGTGATACTGTAAGAGTACACGCACTGATCAAAGAGGGAAACCGTGAGAGAATCCAGATCTTCGAGGGAACAGTCCTGAAGAGACAGGGTGGAAGCACAAGAGAGACTTTCACAGTAAGAAAGAGCTCTAACGGTGTAGGCGTTGAGAAAACATGGCCGCTGCACTCCCCACATGTAGTTAAGGTTGAGGTTGTACGTCATGGTAAGGTTCGCCGTGCGAAACTGAACTATCTGAGAGACCGCGTAGGTAAAGCTGCTAAGGTTAAAGAGCGCGTTAGATAATGACAATTTAAGAAGTAGTAAAAGCAGGGACAATAACGACAGCTATTGTCCCTCTTTTTGCAACAGATTCTTTATAAGCGGAGAAGATGTGTATGGATATCCGAAATTTAAAAAACTGGAAAGAACATCCAAAAATCCGGAAGCTGAAGGAAAAGCTGGAAGATGAGAAACTGAGAAAATCACTGAAATGGATATTTGAGATCGTGGTGACACTTGTGTTTGCCGCTCTTACCGCTGTCCTTATGTTTCAGACTGTAACTATGCAGGAAAGCTCTATGGAGCCTACCCTGGAGGTTGGAGATAAATTCTTTATGAATCAGGCTGTATATAAGGTTTCTTCTCCTCAGAGGGGAGATGTGATCGTATTCCGTACAAGTGCAAGCGATGATGCAGCGCTCCATATCCGGAGAGTGATCGGTCTGCCCGGGGAAACGATCCGTATCAGAGATGGTGTGATCTACATTGACGGAGAGGTATATGATGAGGCGGCAGACTATCCGGACATTGTAAATCCCGGGCTTGCACAGAATGGTGTCAGCCTGAAGTCAGGAGAGTATTTTGTGCTGGGAGACAACAGAAACAACAGTGAAGACAGTCGATATGGGGATATTGGAACTGTTAAAAAGCGTTATATTGTAGGAAAACTCTGGTTTACCTGTTCTCCCAGAGGTAAAATCGGAATTTTGAAAGGCTAGGTTATATATGAACGTACAATGGTATCCTGGTCATATGACCAGGGCAAAAAGACAGATGCAGGAGGATCTGAAGCTGATCGATCTGATCATTGAGCTTGTGGATGCAAGGGTTCCCATGTCAAGCAGGAATCCGGACATTGACAGGCTGGGACAGAATAAGTCAAGACTGATCCTGCTGAACAAAGCCGATCTGGCAGATGAAAGGCAGAATGAAGCCTGGAAGACATATTTTCAGAAGCAGGGATTTCATGTGGTGAAGGTGGATTCCAGAAATGGAGCCGGAATGAAAAGTATTCAGAATGTGATCCAGGAAGCCTGCAGGGAAAAGATTGAAAGAGACCGGAAAAGAGGAATCAAAAACCGTCCTATCCGAGCGATGGTTGCAGGGATTCCCAATGTCGGAAAATCCACATTTATCAATACCTTTGCGGGTAAGGCCTGTGCCAAAACGGGAAATCGCCCGGGCGTTACCAAGGGAAAACAGTGGATTCGCCTGAACAAAAACGTGGAACTTCTGGATACGCCGGGAATCCTCTGGCCGAAATTTGAGGATCAGGAGGTCGGGATCCGACTGGCGTGGGTGGGATCCATCAAAGATGATATTCTGAACATGGAGGAGCTTTCTCTGAATCTGATCCTGTATCTGCAGGAAAAGTATCCGGGTGTTCTGGAAAAGCGCTATGGAATTACGGAAGAAGGAGAGTCTCTTGAAATCCTTCAGGGGATTGCAAAGGCGAGAGGCTGTCTGAAAAAAGGGGAAGAACTGGATTATGCAAAGGCTTCGGGCTTGTTCTTTGATGATTTCAGAGGAGGAAAGCTGGGGCGGGTCACCCTGGAATGGGCTCCGGAGGAATAAAGATGAAAACAGTTGCAGAAGTCAGAGCAGAGTTTGAGAATGTGTCTTTGGAAATGCAGATGCAGCTTTGCGAAAAATACAAAGAAGATACAAGAAGCGGTGTCAGGAAACTGGTAGAAAAATGCCGAAAGGCACAGGATGCCCTTCAAAAAGAAAAGCTCCGGATGGAGCAGATGATGATATATGAACGCAAATATGAACACCTGGGATACCTTTGCGGGATTGACGAAGTAGGGAGAGGGCCTCTGGCGGGACCGGTGGTGGCATGCGCGGTGATTCTTCCGAAAGACCATAAGATCCTGTATCTGAATGATTCAAAAAAACTTACTGCAAAAAAGCGGGAGGAACTGTATGATGTCATCTGTAAGGAGGCAGTCAGCATAGGAATCGGTATGGCTTCTCCTGCCCGCATTGATGAGATCAATATCCTTCAGGCAACCTATGAGGCGATGCGTCAGGCAATAGGGAAGCTTTCTGTACGTCCGCAGCTTTTGCTGAATGATGCAGTGACGATTCCTGCTGTGGAGATCCCTCAGGTACCGATCATTAAAGGAGATGCCAAAAGTGCTTCGATCGCGGCGGCAAGTATTGTTGCCAAGGTTACAAGAGACAGGCTGATGGTAGAATATGACAAGGCAATGCCTGCATATGGATTTGCCTCGAATAAGGGATATGGTTCGGCAGAGCATATTGAAGCATTAAAAAAATATGGTCCGTCTCCGATCCACAGAGTGAGTTTTATCACACATTTTGTATAAACAGGATAACCCCCGGAGCAGCTCCGGCAGAACACATAAGAGGCCGACACAGACAGGAAAAGAGAGAGGGATATCAACAAACGTGAGCTGGGCAGCCGATATGAGGAACAGGCGGCTGATTTTTTGAAAAAACAGGGATTGCTTATCAGAGCCAGAAATTTCCGATGCAGATCAGGGGAGATCGATCTGATTGCCAGAGACGGAAAGTATCTGGTGTTTATTGAAGTAAAATACAGACATGGAAAAGGAAGCGGAGCAGCTTCTGCTGCGGTTGACCGTCGTAAGCAGAAAGCGGTCAGCCGGACGGCGGAATTTTATCTGGTCCGTTATGGTTATGGGCTGGATACACCCTGCAGGTTTGATGTGATCGCTATTGATGGAAATCATCTGGAGTGGATCCGCAACGCATTTGATTACTGTAGATAAAAAAGGAGGAACCCTATGGATATCGTATGGAAGAAGGAAGCAAAACAGCATATGAGAGTCTGTGAAAGAGAAGAGGTTACCTTTCTTACTTATCCGGAATTTGATAAACTTCCGGGATTTGTCCATGGCTTCAGCACCAGACTGGGCGGAGTCAGCAAGGGGATTTATGCTTCTATGAACCTGAGCTTTACAAGAGGGGATGATGAGGCGGATGTAAGGGAAAACTACAGGAGGATTTCTGCTGCCCTGGATTTTGAGCCGGATAGTATCGTAACTTCAGATCAGACACATACAGCCAATGTTCGGGTGATTACGGAGGAGGACAGAGGGAATGGGATCACAAAGCCACGCCCTTATACGGATGTAGATGGAATGGTGACAAACGTTCCGGGGATAGTTCTGGCTACCTTTTATGCAGATTGTGTGCCTCTGTATTTTGTGGATCCGGTACATCGTGCCGTTGGCCTTTCTCATTCCGGCTGGAGAGGCACTGCTGCCGGAATCGGTGAGGTGACTGTTCGGGAACTTCAGAAAAATTACGGATCTGATCCTGCGGATATTTTTGCGGCAGTAGGTCCGTCGATCTGTCAGGACTGTTATGAGGTCAGCGAGGATGTGATTCTGGAATTCAAAGATAAATTTCCTGCTGAGTTGTGGAGCCGACTGTTTTATCAGAAAGAAAACGGAAGGTATCAGCTGGATCTCTGGGAGGCCAACCGCCAGATTTTCCTTCGGGCGGGGATCCTGCCGGAGCATATATCCATGCCGGGAATCTGCACCTGCTGCAATCCGGATTTCCTGTTTTCGCACAGAGCGTCTCATGGAAAGAGAGGGAATCTGGGAGCATTTCTTGGAATACGGGTATAAAAACAGCTGCGACCCTGTGGGTCGCAGCCTTTTTTTACTTGTTTTTGTTTACCTTACTCATAAGCTCCATGATTTTTTCATTGCTGGATCTTACCTTCTCTACAGAGACGTCATGATTGATGATGTCAATGATGCTGGCAAGATATTTGCTCATATTGGCTTCTATATAATATGGTTTGGTAAGGAGCTCGGGGATGCGGTAGTTAAGGTTTGTGGTAATGACCTTGTCAATCCATCCCTTATTATAGTATTCGTCAAATTTATCAAGGCCGTCTGTGAAAAGACCGTAGGTAGTACAGATGAATACCCGTCTTGCGTGGCGCTCCTTGATCTGTTTTGCGACGTCCAGCATACTCTCGCCGGAGGAAATCATGTCATCAATGATGACGACATCCTTGCCCTCCACGGAATCACCGAGGAATTCGTGAGCAACAATCGGATTCTTGCCGTTTACAACAGTAGAATAATCTCTTCTCTTATAGAACATACCCATATCTACACCAAGGATATTGGAGAAATATACGGCTCTTGACATGGCTCCCTCATCCGGGCTGATGATCATAAGATGGTCGTTATCCATCTTGAAATCCGGAACATTTTTGACCAGAGCCTTCAGGAACTGATATGTAGGGAAGAAATTGTCAAAACCGTTCAACGGAATGGAATTCTGAACACGGGGATCGTGAGCGTCAAAGGTGATAAAGTTGGAAACGCCCATGTCGCTTAATTCCTTCAGTGCAAGAGCACAGTCCAGAGATTCTCTCTTGGAACGACGGTGCTGACGTCCTTCGTAAAGGAAAGGCATGATTACATTGATTCTGTGAGCTTTGCCGGTCGCAGCGGAGATGATACGCTTCAGATCCTGATAGTGGTTGTCCGGAGACATATGATTTACGTGTCCGCATACGGTATAAGTTTCGTTATAGTTTGTGACATCTACCATAATAAAGAGGTCTGTACCCCGGACAGATTCCTTGATGTAGCCTTTTCCCTCTCCGGTTCCGAAACGCACACATTCACATTCTACAAGGAAAGACGGTTCACAGTATCCCTGCGGGATGATCTCGGATTTCTTTTTTGCAACCAGTTCTTTACGGAATTTAACAAGCTTCTTATCAACTTCTCTGGCCAGATCCTGACAACCGGAAAGGGCTGCGATACGAATCGGCGCAACCGGAAGTGATTTTTCAAGTAACTCTATATTCGGCATGATTTTCCTCCTGAATTTTGATGATAAAATATTGAGTCCTACTACATTTATAACATTTGCCCTAAATCCAGTCAAGGAATTTATTGATTTTTACATATAAAGTTGTTATTATGATTACAGCATTGAGGTGTATGGGACACTTTGTGTACAGGAAGGGAAATTTATGAAAAATAAGAAACATGTGATTTCCGGAGTCCTGCCCGGAAGTATTGCTCAGGAACTGGAGCTGGGGCCGGGAGATATTCTGGAAACAATAAATGATACGCCGGTAGAAGACATCTTTGATTACCGCTATCTGATGAATGATGAATTTGTAACTCTTCAGATCCGAAAGGCTGACGGAGAGCTGTGGGAACTGGAAGTGGAAAAAGAATACGAAGAGGATCTGGGGATTGAATTTGAAAACGGACTGATGGATGAGTACCGCTCCTGTACCAATCACTGCATATTCTGTTTTATCGATCAGATGCCTCCGGGTATGAGAGAAACCCTGTATTTTAAGGATGATGATTCCAGACTTTCGTTTCTTCAGGGAAATTATGTGACACTGACAAATATGAGCCAGCATGACATCGACCGTATTATCCGCTATCATCTGGAGCCGATCAATATTTCTTTTCAGGCAATGAATCCGCAGCTGCGCTGTAAAATGCTTCACAATCGCTTTGCGGGAGAAGCGCTCCAAAAGGCAGAGCAGCTTTTTGATGCCGGAATTTCCATGAATGGACAGATTGTGCTCTGCAAGGGGATTAACGACGGAGAGGAACTGGAATACAGCCTGGAGAAGCTTTCGGGATATGCTCCGGTTCTGAGAAGCGTGTCGGTGGTTCCGGTAGGCCTGTCAAAATTCCGCGAGGGGCTTTACCCTCTGGAGCCCTTTGAGAAGGAAGATGCCATAAAGGTTCTGGAACAGATCCACCGCTGGCAGAAAAAAATGTATGCGGAACATGGGATCCACTTTGTTCACGCTTCGGACGAATGGTATATACTGGCAGGTGAGGATCTTCCGGAAGAAGAACGGTATGATGGATATCTTCAGCTGGAAAACGGAGTGGGAATGCTGAGACTTCTGGAAAGAGAAGTGAAAGAGGCCATGGCATGCCGCCGGGGAGATGACAGAACCTGTGAAATGACCATTGCCACAGGAAAGCTTGCCGGATCTTATGTAGAAAAATGCGTGGAGCAGATCTGCGGGAAATATCCTGGTGTCCGGGTTCGCGTAAAAGTGATCGCCAATCATTTTTTCGGAGAACAGATTACAGTTTCCGGTCTTATTACAGGAACGGATCTGAGAGAACAGCTGAAGGGAGAAGAGCTGGGAGAACGGCTTCTCCTTCCATGTAATATGCTCCGGAGCGGTGAGGAAATCTTCCTGGATGACGTTACGGTTGCAGAGCTTGAAAAAGAACTTGGCACAGAAATTGTGATTGTAGATGAAGATGGCGCAGATCTGGTAGCTTCCATACTGGATCCGCCGGACCATAATAAACAGATAAGGAGACAGATGTATGAGCAAACCAGTAGTAGCTATTGTGGGGAGGCCTAATGTTGGGAAATCCACACTGTTTAATGCCCTTGCAGGAGAGATGATCTCCATTGTAAAGGATACGCCGGGAGTTACCCGGGACAGGATTTATGCGGATGTAACATGGCTGGATAAATCTTTTACTCTTATTGATACAGGCGGAATTGAGCCGGAAAGTGGGGACATCATTCTTTCACAGATGAGAGAGCAGGCCCAGATCGCGATTGATACTGCAGATGTGATCATTTTTATCACAGATGTAAAGCAGGGTCTTGTGGATTCTGATGCAAAGGTGGCGGATATGCTCCGGCGAAGCAAAAAGCCGGTGGTGCTTGTGGTCAATAAGGTGGACAGCATCCATAAATATATGATGGATGTCTATGAATTTTATAATCTGGGAATCGGAGAACCGCATGCGATCTCAGCAGCGAACCGCACCGGACTGGGAGATATGCTTGACGAGGTGATAAAAGAGTTTCCGGCGGGAGCGGATACGGAGGAAGAAGACGATATTCCACGGATTGCAGTTGTAGGAAAGCCAAATGTTGGAAAATCTTCTCTTATCAACAGACTTTTGGGAGAAGACCGTGTGATCGTTTCGGATATTGCCGGAACCACCAGAGACGCTGTAGATGCAAAGGTAAAATGGCAGGGAAAAGAGTATATCTTCATTGATACGGCAGGACTGAGACGAAAAGGAAAGGTAAAAGAGGAAATTGAGCGGTACAGCGTGATCCGCACGGTGACAGCTGTGGAACGGGCTCATGTGGTCGTGATCATCATTGATGCGGTGGAAGGCGTTACCGAACAGGACGCCAAGATCGCAGGAATTGCCCACGAAAGAGGCAAGGGTGTGGTAATCGCGGTAAATAAATGGGATGCCATCGAAAAGGATGATAAGACCATTTACAAACACACGAACCGTATCCGCAACGTTCTGGCATACATGCCTTATGCGGAGCTTGTGTTTATTTCTGCAAAAACAGGTCAGAGAATCAGTAAGCTGTTTGAGACGATCGACGCTGTGATCGAGAATCAGACACTCCGTATCCAGACAGGCGTTCTCAATGAAATTCTTTCAGAAGCAATTGCCATGCAGCAGCCGCCGTCTGACAGAGGAAAACGCCTGAAAATCTATTATATGACACAGGTGGGGGTGCGCCCGCCTACCTTTGTGATTTTTGTCAATGACAAAGAACTGATGCATTTTTCATATACAAGATATATTGAAAATAAGATCAGGGAGGCTTTTGGTTTCCGGGGGACATCTCTGAAATTTATCATCCGTCAGCGGGGAGAGAAGGAATGAGGGTAATATGGAACGTTTGATCTGTTTGGCCATTGGATATGTGTGCGGGCTTTTTCAGACTTCGTACATTATCGGGAGATTTTATCAGACTGACATCAGAGAGCACGGAAGTGGGAACGCAGGAACCACGAACGCTCTGCGTACTTTTGGCAAAAAGGCCGGAGCACTGACGCTTCTGGGAGACTGTCTGAAATGTGTGGCGGCAATTTTGCTTGCAAGACTGTTTTTTGGGAAAAGCTGTGGAGACATCCTTCCGCTTCTGTCGGTTTATGCGGCGGCAGGCTGTATCCTTGGACATAATTTTCCTTTTTATCTGAAGTTTCGCGGAGGCAAAGGAATTGCGGCTTCCGTAGGCTTTATCCTTGCCTTTGACTGGAGAATATTCCTGATCTGCGCAGTG
This sequence comes from uncultured Blautia sp., assembly GCA_900541985.1. Classification (GTDB taxonomy): domain Bacteria; phylum Bacillota; class Clostridia; order Lachnospirales; family Lachnospiraceae; genus Blautia_A. The sequence continues at coordinate 53,481 of UQLX01000003.1, forward strand.
GTCTTTTTCGGTTTGTTTTTTGCTACACATTATGTTTCGCTTTGCTCGTTAAGTGCTTATCTGGCAGCTTTTGCTGCGATGTTCTTTCTGGGGCAGAATGGCGCTTATGGCATGGATGTTCCCCATATGACTGAAATGTATGTGGTCATGGGAGTGATGACCGCACTTGCGTTTTTCCAGCACAGAGCGAATATCTCGCGACTTCTGAATGGAACAGAAAACCGGATATATCTGGGAAAATCAAAGAATAAGAAAGGTTAAAAGGTGGAGAAAATGGCAAAAATCAGTGTGCTGGGTGCGGGGAGCTGGGGAACTGCTCTTGCCCTGCTGCTTCACAACAACGGCCATGAGGTTACGCTCTGGTCGGCTCTTGAGGATGAGGTGAAGATGCTTCGGGAAAAAAGGGAGCATGCCTCTAAGCTTCCGGGAGTAAAGCTTCCGGAGACGATGGAGATTACAGTGGATCTGGAAAAAAGTCTGGCCGATCCGGATGTGGCGGTTCTTGCTGTGCCGTCTCCGTTTACCAGAGCCACAGCTCACAGAATGGCTCCGTTTACAAAAAAAGGACAGATTATTGTAAATGTGGCAAAGGGAGTAGAGGAAAATACTCTGATGACATTAAGCGAGATTATCAGCCAGGAGATTCCTCAGGCAGATGTCTGCGTTCTGTCAGGGCCAAGTCATGCAGAAGAAGTGGGAAAAGGAATTCCTACGACCTGTGTGGTGAGTGCGGAAAAGAGAGCTACAGCTGAGTATCTTCAGGGGATTTTCATGAGTCCGGTATTTCGCGTATATACAACACCGGATATGCTTGGAGTAGAACTTGGAGGAGCGCTGAAAAACGTGATCGCGCTGGCTGCAGGAACTGCAGACGGTCTTGGATACGGCGACAATATAAAGGCGGCACTTATAACAAGAGGAATTGCAGAGATTGCCCGTCTTGGCACAAAGATGGGAGCCAGAATGGAAACCTTTTATGGCCTGTCCGGAATGGGGGATCTGATCGTTACCTGTGCAAGTGTTCACAGCCGTAATCGTAAGGCGGGATATCTGATGGGAAAAGGGTATACAATGAAGGAAGCAATGGATGAGGTAAAAATGGTGGTCGAGGGCGTTTATTCTGCAAAGGCTGCAAAAAGTCTTGCGGAAAAATACCAGGTGGAAATGCCAATCATTCAGGAGGTAAATAAGGTCCTTTTTGAGGAAAAGCCTGCAGCAGAGGCAGTAAGAGATCTGATGGTCAGAGATAAAAAAGTAGAGACGCCTATGCTTCCCTGGGAATAATAACAGAAAAGCAGGAAGACAAAGGTATAAAATTCACCCCGCAATAAACAGAAATTGCGGGGTGAAAATATGTCCGTATGATTATTCAGTTATTTAAAGAGAAACACCCTTCAGGTCGTCGGGGATACCGGCGCTTCGATAATCCTGATTCAGAGTGTCCAGAAGATCCATGTCCTCCTGGTCGATGGTGAAGTCGAAAATCCTTGCATTGGATTCGATGCGTTCCGGATTTGTGGACTTGGGGATGACGGAAATTCCCTTCTGGATCGCCCAGCGCAGACCTACCTGAGCTGGAGTGTGGGCGTATTTTGTGCCCAGTACACAGAGGACATCGTGATCCAGATAAGCGCCCCGGGCCAGAGGAGCATAAGCCTGCACCTGGATACCGTTTTCCTGACAGTAATCGATCAGTTCTCTGGGATAGCACAGAGGATGACATTCAATCTGATTGACAGCCGGAACGATACCGGAAACTTTTTTCAGTTCCTCCAGATTGTGTATCCCGAAATTGCTTACACCGATAGAACGGGCTTTGCCGGAACTTAATATTTTTTCCATTTCTTTCCAGGTGCTGAGATAACAGCCCGGTACCGGCCAGTGGATGAGATAAAGGTCGATATAATCGAGGCCAAGACGATCCAGACTTCTCTGGAAGGCTCCGTCCACATCTCCGAGACGCTGGGCATTATTCCAGATCTTTGTGGTGACAAAGAGATCCTTTCTGGGAATTCCGCATCGTGCGATTCCTCTGCCTACGCTTTCTTCATTTTTGTATGCGGAAGCGGTATCGATCATGCGGTAACCCTTTTCTACAGCGCAGATGACTGCGTTTTCTGCTTCGTTTTCTCCGGTAGCTTTATATACGCCCAGCCCTAAAAGGGGCATTTTTTTGTCGTTGTTTAAAAATACAGCGGTTGCCAAAATGTTTCCTCCTTGTTTCCGGACCGGATAGGACCGGATAAATACCATTTTGTTACTCAGATGTAAGCTATTATAACATATAATTGTGAAAGAAGAACATCAAATTTATTAAATATTTACTACGAAGGATGGAAAGAAGTTACGTTAATAAAAAGACAACATTGTTATAAAACTAACAAAGGCTTTTTGCAGTGGAAAAATAATACAAATATGTAAAAACAACGGAAATGATTTCAGGTGTTTTTTATATAAATTTCATGTGATTTTGATAAGAACACCTTGCTTATCATTAGGGAAAGATGTATAATGTATGTAATTGATAAATTCTTGTCATAAGTCTGCACTTTTTTAAGAACAGGTTTCTGTTCAGGGGCATGCAGCAGCAAAGAGAGGAGTAGACAAATGCATCTTATAAAAGACGAAAACGGCAATCTTATCCAGCATGGACATGAACATACACACGAACACACCCATGAGCATACACACGCAGACGGGGTGACACATTCTCATGCGCATACTCATGAGGCAGGCGGAGAACATGTTCATTCCCATGAGGGAGAATGTCAGCATCATACACATGAACATTGCGGTTCCTGTCGGGGTGGAGACTGTGGAAAGGAAACAGTAGCACTTCTTACCTACATGCTTCAGCATAACGAGCATCATGCACAGGAGCTTGACCAGATGGCGGACAATCTGGATAAAATGGGACTGAACGCTTCTGCGAAAGCAATCAGAGATGCAGTGGCAGATTTCCAGAAGAGCAATATGCGCCTGGGACTTGCCCTCACACTTGTAAAAGAGGAACTGAAATAAAAAGACCGGTATCAGGAGGTGGCAGATATGTGTCTTGCAACAGTATATAAAAACAGTGATGATTCCGTGATCTTTAAGAATGTAAGCCGCATTGATGTGGATGGAGAAAAAATTATTCTCCGCGATATCATGGGCGATGAGAGGATCGTGGAAGGAAAGATCCTTATGGTGGATCTGGCAAACAGTATTGTAAAACTCAGCTGTGAATAAAGCAGCAGAGATTTAATTTTGACAGAAATCAGGAGGCAGCTATTTTATGGCACATGTGATTGCCGTCGCAGGAAAAGGCGGCGTAGGAAAGACAACCTTATGCGGAATGCTGATCCAGTATCTCTGTGAGAAAGGAAAAGGTCCGGTTCTTGCAGTGGACGCGGATGCGAATTCCAATCTCAATGAGGTTCTGGGCGTTAATGTGGATACAACACTGGGAGATGTCCGCGAGGAGATTGCGCAGGCAGAGCTTGCATCCAAGAACCCGATCCCCACAGGGATGTCTAAGGCTGATTACGCAGAACTCAGATTTGAGGATGCGCTGATCGAGGATGACGATTTTGATCTGCTGGTAATGGGCAGAACCCAGGGAAAAGGATGCTATTGTTATGTGAATGGACTTCTTCAGGCACAGCTTGCAAAATATCAGAACAATTATCCTTATTTCGTGGTTGACAACGAGGCCGGAATGGAACATATCAGCCGTGGCGTTCTTCCGGGAATGGAGACAGCGATTCTGGTAAGCGACTGTTCCAGACGCGGAATCCAGGCAGTGGGAAGGATCGCGAAGCTGATCGAGGAGTGCAATATGCACCCGACGACAGTAGGTCTGATCGTAAACCGTGCGCCTAAGGGCGAACTGAATCCGGGCGTTCTGGAAGAGATTGAAAATCAGGGGCTGAAGCTTCTGGGTGTGGTACCTCAGGACGAGGCAGTGTACGAGTATGACTGCGAGGGACGTCCGACAGCATCACTTCCGGAAGATAATCCTGTAAAACAGGCGCTCCGCAAAATTGTGGATAATCTGGAACTGTAAGTAAATATGGTATGTCTCTGCTGTCTCAGCAGCAGAGATGTTTTGCCGGGGAGGAGAAGCCCTGGCCACTTTTTACATGAAATAACCCATGGGCGGGGATGGGTTCCGCTCCGTGGTTTATTAAAATAATACAAGGAAAGAAAAAATATACATGAAAGATCATGTATCATTAAAGGAGGTCTATAATGAGTGAATTCAAATTAACGACAGTGGAAGAATTTGAAGCTGCCACCAACAGACTGTTAGAGACCGGAGCCAAGGTTGGCGCGGATTCCTGGCAGATGCGTGTAAAAAACCAGACTCCACACTGTAAATTCGGTGAAAAGGGAATCTGCTGCCGTATCTGTTCCATGGGACCATGCCGTATTACTGCAAAAGCTCCAAGAGGAATCTGCGGTTGTGATGCACATGGTATCGTAGGACGTAATTTCCTGAAATTTACAGCTGGCGGAGCTGCAACACATTCTGACCATGGTCGTGAGATCTGTCACACACTTCACTGTGTAAAACCGGATGGAAACTACAAGGTAAAGGATCCTGAGAAGCTGATCCGCATCGCAAAAGAGTGGGGAGTAGAAACAGAAGGCAAAGATATCTACGATCTGGCTCATGAGATGGCTGAGGCTGGTCTTATGGAGTATGGTAAACCATTTGGCTACCAGAGATTCCTTGACAGAATGCCAGCAGGACAGAAAGAAAGACTCATTGAAAATGAAATCGCACCGCGTGCAATTGACCGTGAGGTAGCTTCCTCTATGCATATGACACATATGGGATGTTCTTCTCTTCCGGAAGCACTTGTAAAACAGTCTATCCGCTGTGGTCTTGCTGATGGATGGGGCGGTTCCATGATGGGAACAGAATTCTCCGACGTTCTTTTCGGAACTCCGAAGCCGGTTGACACAGAAGCAAACCTTGGCGTTATGGTTGAGGAAAACGTAAACATCGTCGTTCACGGACATGATCCGAGTCTTTCCGAGATGATCTGTGAGTATGCAGACAGCAAGGAAATGATCGACTACGCAAAATCTGTTGGAGCAAAAGGAATTACCGTATCAGGTGTCTGCTGTACATCCAACGAAGTAGCTATGCGCCGCGGAATCCCGATGGCAGGTAACTTCCTGCAGCAGGAGAACGTAGTTCTTACAGGCGCATGTGAAGCTATCGTAGTAGACGTTCAGTGTATCTTCCCTGCATTAGGACCACTGAGCAAATGCTTCCATACTAAATTTATTACAACTTCTCCGATCACTCAGATGCCGGATTCTGATTTCATCAGATTCGATGCGGAAACAGCAGGAGAAAATGCAAAAGCAATCGTTAAACTTGCTATTGACAACTTCAAGAACAGAAAACCGGAGCTTGTACATATTCCGCAGCTGAAACAGAAAGCTACTGTTGGTTATTCTGTAGAAGCAATCGTAAAAACTCTGGACGGCGTTACCAACTCTCAGGTAGATGAGCTTGGAACAACCAAACCGCTCCTTGAGTGTATTACATCCGGTGTTATCCGTGGTGCAGTTGCCATGGTTGGATGTAACAACCCGAAAATCCGTCCTGACTATGCACATATCGAGCTGATGAAGAAATGTATCGCAAACGATATCGTGATCATCGCTTCCGGATGTTCTGCACAGGCTGCTGCAAAAGCAGGTCTTATGGACAAATCCGCAAAAGATCTCTGCGGCGCAGGTCTGAAACGTGTCTGTGAGCTGGCAGATATCCCGCCGGTACTTCACATGGGATCCTGTGTAGATATTTCCCGTATGCTGAACCTTGCTGCAGAGCTTGCAAAAGATGCGGGTCTTCAGATCCATCAGCTTCCGGTTGTAGGATGTGCTCCTGAGTGGATGTCCGAAAAGGCAGTATCTATCGGTAACTATGTAATCGGTACAGGTATTGACACATTCCTTGGCGTTGATCCATATGTTTCCGGTTCTGACCAGATGTGCCAGCTTCTTACAGAAGGTACCAGAAAATGGGTGGATGCAGCTTATACAGTAGAAACAGATATCGAAAAATTAGTTGACCTGATGATCGAAAGAATTGAAGAAAAGAGAATAGCACTGGGAATCTGATAAATACAGATAACTGTGCAGAAATTATGACAAAGGTGGATGACGTAAAATGAAAATAGCAGTTACAGGCAAAGGCGGCGTGGGAAAAACTACATTTGCGGCTACGCTGACCCGTTTATATGCAGAGGAGGGAAGACCTGTCCTTGCGGCAGACGTGGATCCTGATGCGAATCTGGGACTTGCTCTTGGGTTTGATGAGGAAACACTGGACTCCATAACTCCCATTTCAAAAATGAGGAAACTGGTAGAAGAACGGACCGGTGCATCGGCAGACAATCAGTTTTACCATCTGAATCCAAAAGTAGACGATATTCCGGAGAAATACGGAAAGGTCTGCAACGGAGTCAGACTGCTGGTTCTTGGAACTGTTGAGACAGGCGGCGGCGGATGTGTGTGTCCGGAACATGTGATGCTGAAGCGCATCATCAGCAATATGGTCCTCAGAAGAGAGGATGTAGTAATCCTTGATATGGAGGCCGGCCTTGAACATCTGGGCAGAGGAACAACGGAAGGGGTAGATGCCTTTATTGTTGTGATCGAGCCTGGAGCAAGAAGTGTACAGACATACAAAAATGTAAAGCGTCTGGCGAAAGATCTGGGGGTAGCCCAGGTTAAGGTTGTGGCCAATAAGGTTCGCAACGAGGAGGATGAAGCTTTTATCCTCGGACGGATTCCACAGGAAGATCTTTTAGGTATGATCCACTATAATACAGAGGTGATCGATGCTGACAGACAGGGCAAATCCCCTTATGACTTCAGTGAAACCGTCACCGGTGAGATCAGAAGCATCAAAGATAAGATTGATCGTCAGTGATCGTTAAATTAGGAGGTATAACAGTGACTTTATTTGAAAGCGTTTTCGCGGGAAATGATGCCGTATATGGACTCACTGAGAGCGCCATTGACCAGGCAATTGCAACACACGGAGCAGACAAAGCTGTCAGCTTCCCGAATACAGCATATTCTCTTCCCTGCTACTATGCAGTAACAGGAACAAAAGTTGGCACTCTTGCAGAGTTAAAAGAAGCTCTTGGCGTTGTAAAAACTCTTATGACAAGAGAAAAAAGAACACATGACGTATTTATGTCAGGTGTGGCTACAGCACTTTGCGCTGAGTTTATCGAGGTTCTGAAATATCTGGACGGAGCAGTTCCTTACGAGGAGCCATGCTACGGACATCTTGCAGATGCAGTGATCCGTGAACTTGGTGTTCCGCTTGTTACAGGCGATATCCCGGGCGTAGCAGTTATTCTTGGAAAAGCAGCTTCTCCGGAAGAAGCCGCAGCTCTTGTAAAATCCTATCAGGCACAGGGTATCCTGGTAACACTGGTAGGCGATGTGATCGACCAGCTTGCTGAGATCAACTACAAGACAGGCGCAAATGTACGTGTGATTCCGCTTGGAAAAGATGTTACAGCAGTAATTCACGTAGTTTCCGTAGCACTTCGTGCAGCTTTGATCTTTGGTAACGTAAAACCAGGCGATGCTGCAACACTTATGGAATACACCATGAAACGTGTACCTGCATTTGTAAATGCATTTGCACCGCTCAATGACGTTATCGTTGCATGTGGAGCAGGCGCTATCGCTCTTGGATTCCCGGTTATCACAAACCAGGAAGACGTTGCAAGAGTTCCGAAGAGCCTGATCTGCCAGACAGATGTTTCCAAATGGAACGCAACTTCTCTGGAAGCACGCGATATCAAGATTAAGATTACAAATATCGACATTCCTGTTGCGTTTGCATCTGCATTCGAGGGTGAGATCATCCGTCGTAAAGACATGCAGGTAGAGTTTGACGGTTCCCGTGTAGACTGTGCCGAGCTTGTACAGACATGTGATGCAAGTGAGATCGAAGATCATAAGATTACAGTGATCGGGCCGGAAGCTGATGAGATGGAACTTGGAAGCAAGAACAGTATCGCATATGTTGTTAAAGTTGCAGGCAAGAACATGCAGGCTGACTTTGAACCGGTTATCGAGCGTAAGTTCCATAACTACATCAACTGCATCGAGGGTGTATACCATACAGGACAGAGAGATATGCAGCGTATCCGTATCAGCATTGATGCATTTAACGCTGGTTTCCGTATCAAACATCTTGGTGAGGTTCTTTACTCCCAGGTTAAAAATGAGTTTGACGCAGTAGTAGATAAATGTGAGGTTGTGATCTATACAGATCCGGCTGAATGTTCAAGAGTACGTCATGAGATCGCTATCCCGACATTTGAAAAACGTGATGAGCGTCTTGACAACCTGACTGATGAGTCCGTAGATGTTTACTACAGCTGTATCCTCTGCCAGGCATTCTCACCAAGCCATGTATGTGTGGTAACACCGGAGAGACTTGGACTTTGCGGTGCGGTTTCATGGCTGGATGCAAAAGCTACCAACGAGCTTGACCCGGCTGGTCCATGTCAGGTGATCACAAAAGAAAGACCGATCGACGAAAACCTTGGTGCATATGAAGACGTTGATGAGGCAGTACAGAAATTCTCTCAGGGCGCTCTTGAGCATGTTACTCTGTACTCCATTATGCAGGATCCGATGACTTCCTGCGGATGCTTCGAGTGTATCTGTGGTATCGAGCCGTTCTCCAACGGTGTAGTTATTGCAAACCGTGAGTATGCAGGCATGACTCCTCTTGGAATGACCTTCCCTGAGATGGCTTCCATGACAGGCGGCGGTGTTCAGACACCAGGCTTTATGGGACATGGTAAACACTTTATCTCTTCCAAGAAATTCATGAAGGCTGAGGGCGGTATCGAGCGTATCGTATGGATGCCGAAGGAACTGAAAGAGTTTGTTGCAGAGCGTCTGAATAAGACTGCAAAAGAGCTTTATGGAATTGATAACTTCACAGATATGATCGGTGATGAGACTGTAGCAGAAGATCCGGAGACACTGGTTGCATTCCTTACAGAAAAAGGACATCCGGCACTTGGACTGGATCCGATGATGTAATTTTTTCGATATACAGGAAAGTTAAGAAAATATCTCTTCCGGTCTCCTGTAAGGGAGACCGGAAGAGATGAATAAAAACATTAGAAAAAGGGCTGACTGGCTTGTCAACGCCCTTTAAAGTGTTGTATAATAATAAACAGATCATGAATTAACATGTATTTAAATTTTTAAGAGGAGGCTAATGTAAAATGCCGTTTAATCAGAAACCACAAAAGTTTAATGCAAAGATCAACTCTGTCACAATCGGAAGCGGAGATAAGACTGTGACATTTGGTGGAGACAGCACATTTCCATTTTATACCTTTGATGCTCCGTCAGAAAACTGCGCTAAAGTAGGCGTAGAGATTTCCGATATGGGCCTTGAAGGAATGTCTGAAGGAGTTAAGGCATATTATGACGGAGCTTCCACAATAGGTGAGATCGCTAAAAAAGCAGCAGCTATGGAAGGCGCTGACTTTGTTGCCCTGATTCTGGAAGGCGGCGATCCGAACGGTGAAAACAAACCTGTTGAGGATCTGATCGCAGTTGTAAAAGAGGTTGCAGAAGCAGTAGACTGTCCGCTTGTTGTAGAAGGCTGCAAAAACGTAGAGAAGGATGCGGAACTTCTTCCGAAGGTTGCAGAAGCTCTTCAGGGAAGAAATGCCCTGATCCTTTCCGAAAAAGAAGAAAACTACAAAGCAATCGGTGCAGCAGCAGGTCTGGCATACAATCAGATCGTTGGTGCTGAGTCTGCTGTTGATATCAACCTTGCAAAACAGCTGAACGTTGTTACTACACAGCTTGGTGTTGATGCAAAAAAAATCGTTATGAATATTGGTAGTGCAGCAGCAGGTTACGGATACGAGTATGTAGTATCTACTATGGACCGTATCAAAGGCGCTGCTCTTGGTCAGAATGACAATATGCTGCAGATGCCTATTATCACACCTGTTTCCGCTGAGACATGGGGAGTAAAAGAAGCAACTGCTTCTGAAGCTGACATGCCGGAGTGGGGACCGCAGGATGATCGTGGAATTGATATGGAAGTTATGACAGCAGCTGCAGACCTTGCAGCAGGTTCTGATGCTGTTATCTTAAGACATCCGGAATCCGTAAAGACAATTTCCAAGATGATCAAAGCACTTGCGTAACGAATAGGAGGATAAAAGAGCTATGGCACTGAATGGTATTCAGATCTTTAAATTAACACCAAAGAAAAACTGTAAGGAATGTGGATGCCCGACATGTATGGCTTTCGCTATGAAAGTTGCACAGGGCGCTATGCAGATTGAACAGTGTCCGCATATGTCTGACGAGGCACTGGCATCTCTGTCTGAGGCTACTGCACCGCCAATGAAGACTATTAAGATTGGTACAGGTGAAGGCGAGTTTACTCTCGGCGGAGAAACTGTTCTTTTCAGACATGAAAAAACATTCGTAAGCAAAACAAGATATGCAGTTGCACTTTGCACAGATATGAGCGACGCAGAAGTAGAAGAAAAGCTTGCTGAGATCCCGACTGTTGATTACGAACGTATCGGTGAGAGAATGCATGTTGAGCTTGTATATGTAAACTGTGGTGAAAGCGCTGATGCTGCAGCATATACAGCACTTGTAGAAAAAGCAAAAAGACTTGGAAGAACTCTGATTCTCGGATGTTCAGATCCTGAGATCGCAAAGGCTGCTCTTGAAGTATGCAAGGACGGCAAACCGGTTCTGAACGGTGCAAACGCTTTCAACTATGAGGCTATGAATGCAGTTGCAACAGAAGCAGGCGTTGTTCTGGGTGTATCCGGAAATGATATCAACGAGCTCTATGATACAGTAGCTGCTCTTGAAAAACTTGGAAACAAGAACCTTGTTCTTGACACTACAGGTGTAGATGTAAAAGAGACATTTAAGAATACTGTACTGGTTCGCCGTGCAGCACTGAAAGATCAGGACAGAACTTTCGGATATCCGTCTCTTGTTAACCTTGTTAAGCTTGCAAAAGGTGACAAACATTTACAGGCAGCATATGCTTCCCTGTTTACTATGAAATATGGTTCTATCGTTGTTATGGAGCAGATGACCTATGCAGAAGCACTTCCGCTGTTCGGTCTGCGCCAGAACGTATTTACAGACCCGCAGAAGCCAATGAAAGTTGAGCCGGGTATCTACCCGCTGAACGGAGCAGACGAGAACTCTCTGGTAGTTACCACTGTAGACTTTGCTCTTACATATTTCGTTGTATCCGGCGAGCTGGAGCGCTCCGGTGTTCCGCTTAACCTTGTGATCAACGATGCAGGCGGACTTTCCGTACTTACTTCCTGGGCTGCAGGTAAGTTCTCCGGAACAAGTATCGCCAACTATATCAAAGAAAACGTTGAGCCGAAGGTAAAATGCCGTAAGCTTGTGATTCCTGGTAAGGTTGCTGTTCTTAAGGGTGATCTGGAATCCAAACTTCCGGGATGGGAGATTATTGTAGGACCAAGAGAAGCAGTACAGCTTGTGAAATTCTTAAAAGATATGCAGGCATAAGCCACATAAATATTTTATGGACGGGGAGTTATTGAACCTCCCCGTACCGCTACCAATTCACGTAAAGGAGAACACAGGTATGTCAAAATTTATTACAATTGGAGAAAGACTTTCAACAACTGCACCGGCAGTAAATAAAGCATTTACTGCAAGAGATCCGGAGCCGATCCTTATGAGAGCAAAACAGCAGCTCGATGCAGGTGCAACTTACCTGGACGTAAACATCGGACCTGCTGAGAACGATGGACCAGAGCTTATGAAATGGGCTGTAGAGCTTCTTCAGAGCAATTTCGATAATGTTCCGCTTGCACTGGATACTTCCAATGTAGCAGCAATCGAGGCTGGTATTTCTGTATACAACCGTTCCAAGGGAAAACCGATCGTTAACTCTGCAGATGCAGCAGGAAGAATCGAGTACATCGATCTTGCAGCAGCTAACGATGCTATCGTTATCGCTCTTTGCAACGGCGAGGGAATCGCAAAAGACAATGACGAGCGTATGATGTTCATGCAGACCATGATGGAGCGTGGTATGGAGCATGGCATGGACGTTGAAAACGATATGTGGTTTGACCCGCTGTTCCTGGTTATCAAAGGAATGCAGGACAAACAGATGCAGGTTCTTGAATTCATCAAAATGATCTCTGATATGGGTATGAAGAGTACCGGAGGACTTTCCAATAACTCCAACGGTATGCCGAAACATATCCGTCCGATCATGGACTCTGCTATGGTAGCAATGGCTATGATGCAGGGACTTACCTCCGCGATCGTTAACCCTAACGATCTTCGTCTGATGGAGACTATTAAATCCTGCGATATCATCAAGAATAACAATCTGTACGCAGATTCTTATCTGGAGATCTAATTACAGACGGATCATGATGAGGGCTGGAGACTTCGGTCTTCAGCCCTTTCTTTATATTATAAGAAAGGTGGTTGCCTGATGTTTAAGGTAACATTTGCATTTGAAGATGGCAGTGTGGTAGAGACGTATGCCAACGAAGGGGATAATCTTCTGGAAATTGCCAGAGAAGCCAATGTAGCAATTGACGCCCCCTGTTCCGGAAACGGAGCCTGCGGAAAATGCCGTGTACAGCTGAAAAGCGGAGAGCTGGACACAAAAAAGACGTTACATATTTCTGATGAGGAGTTTCAGGACGGATGGCGTCTTGCATGTATGAGCAAGATTATCGCGGATGTAAAAGTGCTTGTACCGGATATTGCTTCTGCATATAAGAACAGAATGAAGGTTGCAGATCTGAGTTCAAAAGAAGAGATTGCAATTTTTGAAAATGCCAAAAGAGAGATCCAGCTTGCTGGTATAGACCTGCGCAACAGTCTGGATGTGATCGAGGTAAAAATGGCGCCTCCATCTCTGGATGATACTATGCCGGATGTGGAGAGACTGAGCCGGGCATTACGCAAATTTATGAATTTGAAGAGAGTGAGGATTCCTTATACCGTTCTCAGAAAACTTCCGGATGTACTCAGAAACAGTGATTTTGCTGTGAAATGTGTTGTCCGTACAACTCCGGACGATATGTTTGTGTATGATATTTTTGAAAATAAAGAAGATGTGGTAATTGGTGGTCTTGCTGTAGATATAGGAACCACAACAGTTTCCGCAGTTCTTATCAATATGGAAAATGGAGAAATCCTTGCCAAAAGTTCTGCCGGAAACGGTCAGATCCGTTTTGGAGCAGATGTAATCAACCGTATTATTGAAGCGGTGAAACCGGGTGGAAGAGAAAAGCTTCAGGATGCAGTGATCAAAGAAACAATCAATCCTATGATTCACGAAATGTGCAGAAGCATCAGCTTCCCGGAACAGCAGATCTACAGGATGTGTGTTGCATCTAATACTACAATGAATCATCTGTTTGCAGGGATTAATGCAGATCCGCTTCGTATGGAACCTTATATTCCGGCATTCTTTAAGACAAATTCTCTGTTCGCTTCAGATATTGGCGTAGAGATTAATCAGGATGCCCATATCATCATTGCACCGAATATCGGAAGCTATGTAGGCGGAGATATTACAGCCGGAACTCTGGTGAGTATGATCTGGAACAGACCGGAATTTTCTCTGTTTATCGATCTTGGTACCAATGGAGAGCTGGTATTTGGAAATTCCGACTTTATGATGAGCTGTGCATGTTCAGCAGGACCGGCTTTTGAAGGCGGAGATATCAGCTGTGGTATGCGTGCAACAGATGGAGCTATTGAAGCATGTACCATTGATAAGGAAACCATGGAACCTTCTTACCAGGTGGTTGGAGAACCGGGAACAAAGCCGGTAGGTCTTTGCGGCTCCGGTATCATTGATGTGATCAGTGAACTGTTTTCCGCAGGTATTATCAATCCAAAGGGTAAATTTGTCCGTGAGGGAGAACGTATCCGCCATGACAAATATGGTATGGGAAGCTATGTGATCGCTTTTGAAAGTGAAGCGGGAAGTTCCAAAGATGTGGAGATCACAGAGGTAGATATTGATAACTTTATTCGTGCAAAAGGAGCTATTTTCTCTGCTATCCGTACTATGCTCACATCGTTGGATTTTGATGTTTCCATGATTGATGATGTATATGTGGCAGGCGGTATTGGAAGTGGAATCAATATGCGTAATGCAGTGAAAATAGGTATGCTTCCGGATATTCCTCTGGAAAAATTCCATTATATCGGAAATTCATCCCTTACAGGTGCATATCTGATGCTTCTTTCCACTCCGGCGGAGAAAAAGACCTACGAGCTGGCGGCAAATATGACTTATATGGAGCTTTCTACAGTTCCAAGCTACATGGATGAGTTTGTAGGGGCATGCTTCATTCCTCATACAGACAGCTCTCTGTTTCCTTCAGTAGAGTAGAACAGAAAATAATGGATCCGGCAAAATAGCCGGATTCATTGAAAAAATGAACTTAGATTTTACAGAGGTGTGCGATGAGTTCTGACTTAAATAAAGTAAAATCCAGCGGCATTCAAATGAACCCGGAATCAGTGGGCGATAAACTTGGATATGAAAAAGACAGCAAGGAGAGAATGCCCTGGGAGCATTATCTTGAGGAATATAAAAATGCAGATCCTTATGAGATTTCAGAAAGACTTTCAATCTCCTATAATGAAACAGAGAAATCCTTTGAACTTCCGTTTCTGGGAAGTATTTATCAGATTTCCTGGCCGGAATTTCATGTGACACATAAAGAGGATGGAATTGGCTTTTATCCTTTAGAGGAAATGATCTATGCCAGAATACTGACCATACGTTTTCTTCTGGGCGGTTCCGCTACAAAGGGAACCGGGAAGATGAAGACCTACAGAGAGATGCCCTGGGGAGAGGTCTATCTGAGACAGTTTGACGGACGCTGTATCAAACGTCTTGCCTTTTCTTACGGAAATCGCCTGAAGGACTTTAATGGAGTTATGGAGCACATTCATGCGGTTCCTGTAAAACATGGAGATACTGCCTATGAGATAGAAATCTATCCGGGTTATCAGGTGCAGATGATCCTGTGGGAAGGTGATGAGGAGTTTCCTCCTTCTTCACAGATTCTGTTTTCTGACAATTTCCCTGTTTCTTTTCAGGCAGAAGACATGGCTGTTATGGGAGATGTGATCATTGGATCTCTGAAAGGGTTTGTAAAAGCAATGCAATAAAAAGATAAAATAGTATCAGGAGGATAAGATTATGGGATTTTCAACAAGTACATGTACAGAATTTGTTGAAGTACTGGCTTCCAAAGCACCGGTTCCGGGCGGCGGCGGTGCCTCTGCTCTTGTTGCAGCAGTGGGAACTGCTCTGGGCAATATGGTGGGAAGCCTGACAGTGGGCAAGAAAAAATATGCAGATGTAGAAGATGAGATGTGGGAACTGAAAGCAAAATGTGACCAGCTTCAGAAAGATTTCCTTCGTCTGATCGAGAGAGACGCAGAAGTTTTTGAGCCTCTTTCCAAAGCATATGGAATGCCAAGAGAAACAGAGGAAGAAAAAGCAGAAAAAGCAAGAGTTATGGAAATCGTCCTGAAAGATGCCTGCTCAGTTCCTATGGAGATCATGGAGAAGTGCTGTGAAGCCATTGAACTGATCGTGGAATTCGGCGCAAAAGGCTCCAGGCTTGCAATCAGCGACGCCGGTGTTGGTGCTGCATTCTGCAAAGCTGCCCTGAAAGGTGCCAGCCTGAATGTGTACATCAATACAAAATCCATGGCAGACAGAGAATATGCAGAAGAGCTGAACAGAAAAGCAGACGCTATGCTGGAAAAATATACAAAGATCGCAGATGAGACCTTTGACAGTGTACTTGGCAGACTGAAATAACAGCAGGATTTTTAGAAACAGCAGTTCTATTTAGGAGGAATCGTAAAATGGCAAAACAGTTATTAGGAAAAGAAGTAACAGCAGCACTGAATGAAAAGATCAAAGCAAATGTAGCAGAGCTTCAGGCAAAGGGTGTGAATCCTACACTGTGCATCATTCGTGTAGGCGAGAATCCAAGTGATATCTCTTACGAAAAGGGTGCAACCAAACGCTGCGAAACACTTGGCGTAGCATGTGAAAAGATCCTTCTTCCGGGAGATGTTTCTCAGGACGAGCTTCTTGCTACAATTGACAAAGTAAACAAAGATGACCATATCCATGGCGTTCTTCTGTTCCGTCCGCTTCCGAAGCATCTGGATCAGGCAGTGATCGAAAATGCTCTTGCAGCAGAAAAAGACGTTGACTGCATGACAGACCTCTCCATGTCCGGTGTATTTACCGGCAAAAAGATCGGTTTCCCGCCATGTACACCACAGGCATGTATGGAGATCCTGGATCATTACGGAATCGACTGCACAGGCAAAAAAGCAGTTGTAATCGGAAGAAGCCTTGTAGTAGGCAAGCCGGCAGCTATGATGCTGGTTAAGAAGAACGCAACGGTTACCATCTGTCATACAAGAACTGTTGACATGCCGTCCGTAGCCCGTGAGGCTGATATCGTGATCGTTGCCGCAGGCCGTGCAGGTGTTGTTGGCGCTGACTATGTAAGAGAAGGACAGACCATCATCGATGTAGGTATCAACGTAAACGCAGAAGGCAAGCTTTGCGGAGATGTTGATTATGCAGCAGTAGAGCCAATCGTAGATGCGATCACACCGGTTCCTGGCGGAGTAGGAAGCGTTACCACTTCTGTTCTTGTGGGACATGTGGTAGAAGCTGCAATGAGAAAGGTAAATGGATGATTTTTTTTCGGAAGCATAAGCTCTTCTGGGTAAATCTGACCCTGACGGGCGCTCTGATCTTCGGAGCGCCTGTTTTTGTACAGGGAGCAGCAGATCATTCCGGAGAAGGGCAGATACATAAGCCGGCTTACGATATCACTACCGGACCGGGAACAGAAGGATTTATGGACGATTCCACAGACAATACCTATGGCTATTATACGATCATGGGAACAACAACTGTGACTCTGGAAGAGATGACCGACCTGTATGAGACGCAGGGAGCGGAGTATCCCCGGTCTTTAAAGGAAGGCGGCGCAGAAACCATTGAGGATTTCTGCAGCATCATTCTGGAAGAGGCAGAAGAGGAAGGTGTCCGGGCAGAAGTGGTCTATGTGCAGGCAATGCTGGAAACAGGATGGCTTCAGTTTGGTGGAGATGCAGTGGAGTCCCAGTTTAATTTTTCAGGTCTCGGAACAACGGGAGGAGGCGTTCAGGGAAACTCTTATCCGGATGTTCGCACCGGTATCCGCGCTCAGGTACAGCATCTGAAAGCTTATGCAAGTACAGAAGAGCTTTCCGGAAACTGTGTGGATTCCCGATTTGATATGGTAAAAAGAGGATCCGCTCCTTATGTGGAATGGCTGGGAATCCAGGAAAACCCAAATGGAGGCGGCTGGGCGGCAGGAGCCGGATACGGAGAAAAACTGCGAAAGCTTCTTACGGATTTGAAGGAAGAGTAAAAGAGAAAGATATATTGTGAAGCGTAAAAAAGGTACCGCTTGTGCGGTACCTTTTTGCTTTAATCCAGCTGGATGTCTTCCAGCTCTTTGTCCGGCAGCTTTCTGGAGGATTGCGCCAGATATTTCTTTAATTCTTTCGAAGATTTGGTATAAGGAACATTGGTGCCGGCGCCGCCCATACAGCCGCCCGGACAGGCCATACCTTCGATCATGCAGCCCTTCAGCTTGCCTGCTTTGGCGAGGGTCAGCATTTTTTTGCAGTCGGCAAGGGTTTCTGCATGTTCGATGTGCACCGGTACATCCGGATAATATTCCTTCAGACAGGCTTCGATGGCGCCTGCAACACCGCCTGCTACTGCATAGCCGCGTCCTGCTGCAGTGGCGTTATGAAGGGCATCTTCTCCTTCAAAGGATGCCGGATCGATCTCCCTTGCATCAAAAAGCGCGTCAAGCTCTTCAAAGGTAACTACAAAATCCACATCACTGCGGACGGTCGTACGCATGGCCTCCAGTTTTTTGGAAGCGCATGGCCCGATAAATACTACCTTTGCGTCCGGATGCTCCTGTTTTACCTTTCTGGCAGTCGCTACCATAGGAGTCAGCTCCTGGGAGAGATTTCCGATCATATCCGGGAAGAACTTCTTTGCCATCATGGACCAGGACGGGCAGCAGGAGGTCAGAAGAAACGGAAGATTTCCGGTAGCCACTTCCTTTGCATAGTGATGAGCTTCGGAGATCGCGCCGATATCTGCACCAAGAGCTACTTCATAGACATCTGAAAATCCAAGGATCTCAAGAGCCGTTTTAAACTTGCCCGGAGTCACCTCATCTCCAAACTGGCTGATGTATGCCGGAGCTACAATGGCAATGATCTTGTTTCCGTCACGGAGAGAATGTGCCAGCTGGAAGATCTGGGATTTATCAGAGATCGCACCGAAAGGACAGCTTACCATACACATGCCGCAGGAAACACATTTGTCATCCAGGATCTTTGCACGGCCCTGCTCGTCGCTTCCGATGGCTTTCACCCCACATGCCTGCTCGCAGGGACGGGTGTTGTGGGAAATTGCGTCATAAGGACAGACTGCTTTGCATTTTCCGCATTTAATGCATTTGTCCTGATCGATGTAAGATTTTCCGTTGATCATGGAAATTGCGCCTTTGGGGCAGGCCTGCATACATGGATGGGCTACACAGCCTCTGCACATGTCACTGACAATATACCTGTTAGGAGGGCAGGCGGCACAGGCAGACGGGATCACCTGCATAAGAGGCGGCTCGTAATACTTTTCATCAATGTTGCTGGCTTCCAGACCGGAGGTAAGATGCACGGCTTTGTTTTCCGGACGGAGAGAAAGTCCCATGGCAAGACGCACACGTTCACTGGCAACTGCACGTTCCCGGTAAATACTTTCACGGTACTGGGCACGTTCTTCCACAATGCTATAAGGGATGGCTTCGATATCATGGATCAGGGATTCGTCTGTGGAATCGAATCCGATTTTAGCCACTTCTGTAAAGATTTTGTGTCGTATCTGTTTTACAGGGGTATCGAGATTTCGCATAGTTATTTTCTCCTCTGTTTTATATTTGTCTACCGATACCTGTTATATTATAGGAAAAAAATCGGATAATCAATATGAATCCTGTATTTTTACAGGCACACATAAAATGTTTTGCAGAAAGTACAAAACAAGACTGGGATATTTCAGCAGCCCTTTAAAAATTGAAGAAAAAATAACAAACACGTTTAAAGAGTAACAAAGTTTTTGGTTATTTCTGAAAATTCCAGAAAAATCTGAAATATATCTTGTAGAAAGTGCTGGTTTCATGTATAATTACAGCATAAGTCACTGGCAAAAAGTGACAGAAATAGTGGGGATTAAGCAAACAACCGTTAAGGAGGGAAATGCATGTTAGATCAGTCTTATTACAGGAAGACGGACGAGATTATTGAGCGTTATGGGCGCAAAGCAGCGTCCCTGATTCCGATTATGCAGGATATTCAGGCTGAATACCGTTATCTTCCGGGAGAACTTCTCACCTATGTGGCTTCAGAGATCGGTGTAACAGAAGCCAAAGCATTCAGTGTAGCGACTTTTTATGAGAATTTTTCTTTTGAACCAAAGGGAAAATATATCATCAAAGTATGTGACGGAACAGCATGTCATGTTCGTAAGTCTATGCCTGTAAAAGAAGCGTTGATGAAAGAACTGGGATTAACTCATAAGAAGCATACAACAGACGATATGATGTTTACTGTGGAAACTGTTTCCTGTCTCGGCGCATGCGGGCTGGCGCCGACACTTACCGTTAACGATGAGGTACACCCGAAGATGACACCGGAAAAGGCGGTGGAGCTTCTGGAAGAATTGAGAGGTGAGAAGGCATGAGTATTATTTCAAAAGAAGATCTGCTCAATAAGCAGAAAGAAGTTCAGGATACGATCGATACCTATACCTGCCGTGTTCTTGTCTGTTCCGGTACCGGCTGTATGGCTTCCGGCGCACAGAAGATCTATGATGAAATGGTAAAGCTCTGCGCAGATCTGGACGGAGTCCAGGTGGAAATGCAGAAGGACATCCCTCATCTCGGCGTTGTAAAAACAGGCTGCCAGGGTCTGTGCGAGCTTGGACCTCTTATGAGGATCCAGCCCTATGATTATCAGTATGTACATGTACAGGTGGAGGACTGCAAGGAAATCGTAGACCGTACTGTACTTGCCGGCCAGCCGGTAGAACGTCTCTTCTACAGAGACCATGAGGAAGTCTGTCCTCATCCGGATGATATTCCGTTTTTAAATCAGCAGACCCGTATCGTTCTGGAAAACTGCGGCAAGATCGATGCAGAGTCCATTGACGAATATATTGCAGCTGGCGGCTTCCAGGCTATGGCAAAGGCATTCTTTGACATGACTCCGCAGGATGTGATCGATGAAGTGACGAAATCCGGTCTTCGGGGTCGCGGCGGCGCAGGTTTCCCTGCAGGCAAGAAATGGGGGCAGGTAGCCCGCCAGAAAGAAACGACAAGATATGTGGTATGTAATGGTGACGAGGGTGACCCGGGAGCATTTATGGACGGCTCCGTAATGGAAGGTGATCCTTATAAGATGATCGAGGGTATGGTCATTGCTGCTTATGCAGTAGGCGCCGAAAACGGATATATCTATGTAAGAGCCGAATATCCTCTTTCAGTACAGAGACTGCGCATGGCCATTGAACAGGCGGAAGCCTACGGACTTCTGGGAACCAATATCCTGGGTTCCGGTGTAAATTTCTATTTACATATCAACAGAGGCGCAGGTGCTTTTGTCTGCGGTGAAGGTTCTGCTCTGACCGCATCCATTGAAGGCAACAGAGGTATGCCTCGAGTGAAACCGCCCCGTACTGTAGAAAAGGGACTGTGGGAAAAACCAACTGTTTTAAATAACGTGGAAACTTATGCAAATGTTCCGAAGATCATCCTTCAGGGAGCAGACTGGTTCCGCACCATCGGAACAGAGGGCAGCCCGGGAACAAAAACCTTCTCTTTGACAGGCGCGATTGAAAATACAGGTCTGATCGAGGTTCCTATGGGAACAAATCTCCGCCATATTATTTATGATATCGGCGGCGGGCTGAAAAGCGGCGCTGCGTTTAAGGGTGTTCAGATCGGCGGACCTTCCGGCGGATGTCTGATTGACGAGCAGCTGGATCAGCCGCTTGATTTCGATTGTGTAAAAAAACTGGATGCTATCATGGGCTCAGGCGGACTTGTTGTAATGGATGAAAATACCTGTATGGTAGAGGTGGCACGTTTCTTTATGAGCTTTACCCAGAGAGAAAGCTGCGGTAAATGTGTTCCGTGCCGTGAAGGTACCAAACGTATGCTGGAGATCCTGGAGCGGATCGTTGCCGGTAAGGGAGAAATGTCAGACCTTGACGAGCTGGAAGAGCTTGCGACCATGGTACAGAGCATGGCTCTCTGTGGCCTTGGAAAGAGCGCGCCTCTCCCGGTTATCAGTACGCTGAAGCGGTTCCGCAGTGAGTACGAGGAGCATATCAGAGATAAGAAGTGCCGTGCAAAGGTTTGTACAGCCCTTCGTCAGTTCCACATTAATGAAGAGTTCTGTATCGGATGCGGCAAATGTGCAAAGAACTGTCCGGCAGGAGCGATCACCGGAAAGATCAAACATCCGTATCACATCAACAATGATCTTTGTATCAAGTGCGGTGCATGTAAGGATAACTGTAACTTTGATGCAATTTATGTGGAAGCGTAAAAGGGAGGAACGATTATGGGTACAATGACCATTGACGGTAGAAAAGTTGAATTTACCGATGAAAAAAATGTCCTGACCGTTATCCGCAAGGCAGGCATTAATATACCGACACTGTGCTATCATTCCGAGGTTTCCATCTTCGGCGCATGCCGTCTGTGTACAGTGGAGGATGACAGAGGCAGAACCTTTGCCTCCTGTTCAGAAGAACCAAGAGACGGAATGGTGATCTACACCAACTCCGGAAGGGTCAAAAAATATCGTAAGCTGATCGTGGGGCTTCTTCTTGCAGCACACTGCAGAGACTGTACCACCTGTATCAAAAGCGGCGAATGTATCCTTCAGGAACTGGCACACCGTCTTGGAGTAAGAGATATCCGTTTTGAAAATACAAGAGAAATCCATGAGATCGATACAAGCTCGCCATCTATTGTAAGGGATCCGAATAAATGCATCCTTTGCGGTGACTGTGTACGTGCCTGTGAAGAGCTTCAGGGCATCGGCGCTCTGGGATTTGCATACCGTGGAACAGAAGCCATGGTTATGCCGGCATTTAACAAAAAAATTGCGGAAACAGACTGCGTAAACTGTGGCCAGTGCCGTGTATTCTGTCCGACAGGCGCTATTTCCATTAAGAATCACATGGATGAAGCATGGGAAGCTCTTGCAGATCCCAATGTGCGTGTGGTTGCTCAGATCGCCCCGGCAGTCCGTGTGGCAGTGGGAGATCACTATGGACAGCCTAAGGGCCGCAGCGTAATGGGCAAGATCGTCAATGCGCTCCACAGAATGGGCTTTGATGAGGTTTATGATACGACCTTCAGCGCAGACCTTACCATTATGGAAGAGTCAGCAGAATTCCTGAAAAGAATTGAAAAGGGAGAAAACCTTCCGCTTCTGACTTCCTGCTGTCCTGCATGGGTGAAGTTTGTAACTGACCAGTATAAGGATTATATCCCGAATATTTCCACCTGCAGATCACCGCAGCAGATGATGTCTGCCGTGATCAAAGAATACTTCCGTGATCCGGAACATGCGCAGGGCAAAAAGACAGTGATGGTTTCCATCATGCCATGTACCGCCAAGAAGGCAGAAGCCATCCGTCCGAACAGCTTTACCAAAGGCGAGCAGGATACCGATATTGTTATCACCACTACGGAACTGATCCGTATGATCGATAACTTTGGTCTGGACTTTGCATCTCTTGATCCCGAAGCCTGTGATATGCCGTTTGGATTCGGCTCCGGCGGCGGCGTGATCTTCGGTGTGACCGGAGGTGTTACAGAGGCAGTTCTGAGACGCCTTTCTCCGGAACATACAAAAGAGGCCATGAGAGAAATCTCCGAGTGCGGTGTGCGCGGTGATGAGGGAATTAAAGAGTTCAGCGTTCCTTATAAGGGAATGGATGTGAAGATCTGCGTAGTCAGCGGTCTTGCAAATGCAAGAAAAGTGATGGATCGTGTGAAAAACGGCGAAGCAGAATACCATCTCATTGAGGTAATGGCATGCAGACGAGGCTGCATCATGGGCGGCGGACAGCCTACCAGAGCCGGTGACAGAACCAAGGCTGCAAGAGCCAAAGGCCTGTACAATGCAGATAACACCATGATTATTAAGAAATCAGATGAGAATCCGCTTGTGATCGAGCTGTATGATACTCTTCTGAAAGGAAAAGAGCACGAACTGCTCCATAATGATTTTTATTAACAGAACTAAATAAAAGGGCGGGGATGACTGCAAAAGAGCAGATCATCCCTGCCCTTTTGCAGTCTTTGCAGAATATGAATACTACACATGAGCAAAGGATATATGATATAAAGAAAAAAACAAAAGAAAACAGATGAAAAAAGTAAAAACAATTCTTTTCAGTATCGTGTGTCTGATGGCGGCATGTTTTGCGGCAGTGGTTTTATTAAACATGAGAAATGACAAATATGATAAGCTGCCGGACGCTGACAGACAGGCTCTGCTGGAACTGGAGACCTACATGAAAGCGGAACAGGTCACTCCGGTCTGGCAGGACTTTTCTCTTTATGACAAGACATTTGTGACGATAAATAAATCGGATAAAACCGTATATCTGGTGAACCCGGAAAAAGAACCAAAAGGAATATTTGTCCGCAGGATCAAGATGCCTTCCGATTCCGGACTCAGATGCGCAAAAGAATCCGCGATAAAGAAGCCCTCTATGATCTTGCAGAAGAATATGTGGGAATACAGGCATCCAGGATCGTGGGATATGATTATGGAGTTATGTATTTTACAAATCAGGCAGATGTACCTTTTTCTACAGTTGTGCCCAATGTGGAGGCAGGGCTTGTCAGCCGGGATTTCGTGGCAGACTCCATTCCTTACCGTACAGGAGCAACTCTCTGTCAGCTGATGGATGCCATGGAGCTGACAGACTGGCAGGAGAGACTGAACAATCGGGAAGAAGCGACTCTTCTCTCTGTTTTGGAATCTTATCTTGTATAAGCTGTTTACTACAGATATTCTCACAGAGCCTCTGACTGTGACCGGAGATGCAATGGCTCATCTTTTTGTTCCCTGTGACTGTCCGGATACGGATTTCGTGTTCCGGATTACAGACGTAGATGAAAACGGCAGATCCATAAAGCTTGCAGATGGCGTTCTGGGAGCTAAATACAGGAATGGATTTGAATCGCCGCAGTATATGGAGCCGGAAAAAGTGTATGAGATCCCTATCCGTACAACAAAGATCTCCCATACATTTCTTCCGGGACATCGGATGCGTTTTACGATTACATCCAGTGCAAAGAATTTTATCTTCCCGAACAGCAATACCAGGGAGGGATTCAACAGCGAAATATGGCGAAAAGCAAAGATCAGGGTTTACCAGTCGGGAAGGTATAGGTCTTATGTGGATTTGATCGTGGAAAAATAAAAAGTTCCGCTGCTTAATTGCAGCGTCATTTTTTATTCTGGATTGGATATGCTTTCACATATTCTCTTGCGAAACCACTTTTTTTGCGTTAAAATATTTTCAGATACTGATTTCATATTATATAAAAGAGGTGCAAATATGCGTGAAATACAAGCATCGCAGATCACGGATGTGGTCGAACGTCTCTGTATAGAGGCGAACACAGTTCTTCCGGAGGACATGAAACAGGCAATCCGGACCTGCAGGGCATGTGAGGACGGAGACATTGCCCGGGGCGTTCTGGACAACATTATCGAAAACTACCAGATCGCAGAAAAAGAATGTGTGCCAATCTGTCAGGATACAGGAATGGCATGTGTATTTCTGGAAATCGGTCAGGATGTGCACATTTCCGGCGGAGATCTGACAGAAGCAGTAAATGAAGGTGTCCGCAGAGGCTATGACAAAGGATACCTGCGTAAATCCGTTGTAAAGGATCCTGTCCGCAGAGGAAATACGGGAGATAATACACCGGCTATGCTGTACACAGAGATCGTGCCCGGTGAGCAGATCAAGATCACTGTGGGACCGAAGGGCTTCGGAAGTGAAAACATGAGCGCCATCCGCATGTTCAAACCATCAGCAGGGCTGCAGGGCATTAAGGACTTTATCCTGGAAACGGTAGAAACAGCAGGTCCGAACCCCTGTCCTCCTATGGTTGTGGGTGTGGGTATCGGAGGAACTTTTGACAAGGCGGCGCTTCTGGCGAAGAAGGCGCTGATGCGCCCGGTAGATTCCGAGAATCCGGATCCGTATTATGCAGAACTGGAAAAAGAAATGCTTCAGAAGATCAATGAGCTGGGCATCGGACCCCAGGGCTTTGGAGGAAAAACAACTGCAGTGGGATTAAACATTGAGACTATGCCTACCCATATTGCAGGGATGCCCTGTGCCATTAATATCAGCTGCCATGTAACACGACACAAAACGGAGGTGCTTTAAGATGGAACGACATATTACTTTGCCTCTGACAGAGGAAGTGGCAAGAAGCCTTCACGCAGGTGATTCGGTATACCTTACAGGTGAGATCTATACCTCCCGAGATGCCGGTCATAAGAGAATGTGCGAGGCTCTGGCCAGAGGAGAGGAGCTTCCTTTTGATCCGAAAGATGCAACGATATATTATGTGGGTCCCACACCGGCCAAGCCGGGGCAGGTGATCGGCTCAGCAGGTCCGACAACCAGTGGAAGGATGGATGCGTATGCACCGACTATGATGTCTGTGGGCTCAAGAGGAATGATCGGAAAAGGCGCACGTCTTCCCGAGGTAGTGGATGCCATGAAAAAGTACGGCGGAGTGTATTTCGGGGCCATTGGAGGCGCAGGTGCTCTTCTTGCAAAATGCATCAAAAAGGCAGAGCTTGTGGCATATGAAGATCTTCAGTCAGAGGCTCTGAGACGGCTTTATGTAGAAGATATGCCTCTTGTGGTGATCATTGACAGCGAGGGCAGAAATCTTTATGAAGAGGGAAGAGCAGCCTATCTTCAGAGCCATAAAACACAAGAATAGGATAGAAAAAGAATTATACTGAAAACATAAAAGGGAATGGAGATCATTCCCGCATGATAAAGAAAAAGGAGGAATTGCCGATGTCAGTAATGGATGGATGCGAAAGCCAGCACAGAACCTCAGTGATCGAAGAGAGAGTCTGTCCGGAATGTGGAAAGGAAGTGGAGGTATTTACTTCCCGTGGGAAGATTACAGAGGATACTGCCTGCGACTGCGGATATGTATTTAAAGCAGAAGAAGCAGTTCCGCTGAAAACAGAACCGAAAGAAAAATAAAGGAAAGACAGGTTTTGGGCAGAAACACCTGAAACAGTAACATGAATGGAAGTCCCCCTGCATATAAATATAACAATACATGGGATTGTTTGAATATATGCAAGGGGGCATTTTTTATGGAAAATTTTCAGGTTTACCGGGATATTCAGGCCCGTACCGGCGGTGATATATACATAGGTGTTGTTGGTCCGGTCCGTACAGGAAAATCCACCTTTATCAGACGTTTTATGGAGCAGATGGCTCTCCCCGGGATCAGCGAAGAGAAGCAGGCAGAGGTCCGGGATCAGCTTCCTTTAAGTGGATCGGGAAAGCTGATCACTACGGTTGAGCCAAAATTCATTCCAAGGGAAGCGGTTCCGGTTATCCTGGGAGAAGAACAGAGTGTAAAGCTCCGTCTGATCGATTGTGTGGGTTTCCTTGTAAAAGGAGCTTCTGGTCATGTGGAAGAAGGAAAGGAACGTATGGTAAAAACCCCCTGGTCTTCAAAAGCCATTCCGTTCCATGAGGCAGCTCAGATCGGAACGAGAAAAGTGATTCGGGAACATTCCACCATTGGACTTCTGATTACCTCAGATGGAAGCTTTGGGGAAATTCCAAGAGAAAACTTTCTGGAAGCAGAGGAAAAAACAGTAGAGGAACTGAAAAAACAGAAAAAACCGTTTCTGGTTCTTGTCAATTCCCAGTTTCCTTATAAGGAGGAAACGATTCAGCTGGCACAGGAACTTCAGAAAAAATATGGTGTTACGGCTGTGACTGCCAACTGCGAACAGCTGCGGAGGGAAGACATCACCAGACTCCTGGAAAAGGTTTTGTATGAATTTCCGATCAGTGAAATCCATTTTTTTATACCCAAATGGGTTGAGATTCTGCCGGCAGACCATGAACTGAAAGCCCAGCTTCTGGGACAGATCCGAAAGCTTATGACCGGACTGAGCCGGATCTGTGATATAAATCGGGAGACAGTAAGGCTTGAAAGCCCTTATGTACAGGACACACTTCTGGAAGAAGTAGAGCTTTCCAACGGTATCGTCCGGGTGCGGATTCAGGTAAAGGATGAATATTATTATCGGATTCTCAGTGAACTTTGCGGAATAAAAATGGAAAGTGAATATGATCTGATCCATACGATGAAAGAACTTGCGGGAATGAAGGAAGAATATGTAAAGGTACAGTCGGCAATTGGAGCAGTGCGGGAGTCAGGATACGGGGTGGTCGTGCCGGAACTCCGGGAAATTCAGATTCAGGAACCGACTGTGATCAGACAGGGGAATAAGTTTGGCGTAAGGATCCGGTCAAAGAGCCCTTCCATTCATATGATAAAAGCCAACATAGAGACAGAGATAGCTCCAATTGTAGGGACGGAGCAGCAGGCAAAGGATCTGATACAGTATATTGGAGAAAGCTCCAGCAGGGGAGAGAGCATCTGGGAAACGAATATTTTCGGAAAATCCATAGAACAGCTTGTACAGGATGGGATACGAAGTAAAATTGCTTCTATAGGGGAAGAAAGCCAGGTGAAGCTGCAGGACACAATGCAGAAGATTGTAAATGACAGCAAAGGCGGGCTGGTCTGCATTATAATTTAAAAAAAATAGAAGAATGAGCGTGATTTCTGTTTCTTTATGTCGTATTATATACAGAACCTGTTTTACGAAAAGAAGAAATGAGGTACGGAACATGGAAAAACAGAAAATTCTCGCGGAACGGCTGAAGCTTCTGTGTATGGAACGGAAGATGTCTTATTATATGCTGTCCTGCAGATCTGACGTTCCCATCAGTACGATCATGAATATCATTCATTGTACAACGAAAAATCCGGGAATCTTTACGATCGTGCGGATTTGTTCGGCGCTTCACATTACAGTGAGGGAATTTTTTGACACAGAAGAATTTGAGAATCTTTCCAGACCGGAACAGGAATAAAGCAAAGAGACTGATACAGACTGATCTTCCCTGTCAGACCGACAGGCTTCCTATCAGACTGTATCAGTTTCTTTTTACCTAAAGCTCCCGCTGGCTGATAGCGGTCTGTACATGTTCAACAAACAGTTCACGGACTTTTTCATAGGCGCCCAGTCCTTTAAGGACGGATTCCGCCTCATATCCGGCCTCCTGAAAACGGGAAAGCCAGGATTCCGGGTGGCTGCCTGCCATATCGTTATGGGCATGGTCTCCGGCAACGATCATGAATGGGGCAAGGACCACTTTGTCTACAGAGGTACAGGCTTCTTCGCGATCACTGTCCGATGCAGGAATACGGTAATTGCCGATCTGATGGATCAGCTCCTGAACAGAAGGCTTTGCCTCTACAGTTCCAAGAAAAATATTGGGATATCCCATGTCTTTAAAAAGCTGATCCAGTTCCTCATACACATGATTTACCTGATGAGTGGTTCCATGTCCCATCAGTACAAGTGCGGTATTATCGTCCAGTTCTTCAAAGCGTTTGGCAATGGCATGGACAATGGTTTCTGCATCCTTCTGTCCGGAGAGGAGAGGAGTACTAAAGGAAATGGAACGGAAATTCTCCTTATATGAAAGAATCTCATCTTTCATTGCATGGTTTTCGATGCCGTCCAGAATATGGGTGGGCTGTACGACAACCTCGGTGATCCCGTCGTCGATCATCTGCTCCATGGCTTCTCTGACATTGGGGATTGTGATCTGATCCCGCTTTTTTAAAATGGAAAGAATCATCCGGCTTGTCCAGGCACGGTAGATCCGATATTCGGGAAAAGCGGCAGTGATGTCATTTTCAATCCGTTCTATGGTTGCTTTTCTGGCATCTTCATAGCTGGTGCCAAAGCTGACTACCAGAATGGCTTTATGGCTGTGTTTCATGGAAATATCCTCCGTAAGCTGCATTCACAGTTTTATCCTTTTTCTGCCATATATTATACTATAAAAATCAATCTGAGAAAACAAAAATACGGCAAAAAACAAAAATCATATTGACTTTTTAGTAAGGCAATAATATCATACCAACATACGTAATAGATATGTAAATTGGGATACAGAAGGAAAGGTGGAAGAAAATATGGCAAAGATTTATAAAGGTGCAGCAGAACTGATCGGAAACACTCCTCTGGTAGAGGTATCTAATGCGAAAAAAGAACTGGAGCTTCAGGCAGATATACTGGTGAAACTGGAATATCTGAATCCTGCAGGCAGTGTAAAGGACCGGGCTGCCCGGGAGATGATCCGGGATGCGGAAGAACGCGGGATCCTGAAGGAGGGCTCAGTGATCATAGAACCTACTTCGGGAAATACCGGAATCGGTCTGGCTTCTATAGCTGCCGTAAAAGGATATCGTGTGATCCTGACGATGCCGGAGACCATGAGTGTGGAGAGGCAGAATATCCTGAAGGCTTATGGCGCCGAGATCATTCTTACAGAGGGTGCGAAGGGAATGCAGGGAGCCATTGACCGGGCAGAGGAGCTGGCTCGTGAAATACCGGGAAGCTTTATAGCCGGACAGTTTGTCAATCCGGCCAATGCAGAAACGCACAAAAAGACCACCGGACCGGAGATCTGGAGAGATACCGACGGAAAGGTAGACATTTTCGTAGCCGGTGTAGGCACAGGAGGAACGATTACCGGTGTGGGAGAGTACCTGAAAGCACAAAATCCAAAGATACAGGTCGTGGCAGTGGAGCCTTCTGATTCACCGGTGCTTTCTCAGGGAAAGGCAGGTGTCCATAAGCTTCAGGGCATTGGAGCCGGTTTTGTACCAGAGGTACTGAATACAGAAATCTATGACGAAGTGATCACGGTGGAAGCTGAAGACGCCTTTGCAGCAGCCAGACTTCTTGCCAGAAAAGAAGGGTTTCTTGTGGGAATCTCTTCCGGGGCAGCCTTTCACGCAGCGGCAGTGCTTGCACGTCGTCCGGAAAACGGGGGAAAGACGATCGTAGTGCTTCTTCCGGATTCCGGAGACCGATATTATTCCACACCACTGTTCCAGCAGCAGTGACGAAAAATAACCAGCAGAACGGAGAGAAACATGGAAAAGACCATTACAGAGGACAGACAGAGAGAAATTGAGAGGAGTATCATAAAGAAATTCCGGAAACCTGTCTGGAGAAGATTTACCAAAGCTATCAACGAGTATGAACTGATCAAGGACGGAGATAAAATCGCCGTATGTATTTCCGGCGGAAAGGATTCCATGCTGATGGCAAAACTGTTTCAGGAGCTTGCACGCCATGGAAAGAAAAATTTTGAGGTGGTTTTTCTTGTAATGAATCCTGGTTATAACGATGCCAACTATCAGCTGATCCTCAGTAATGCCAGGACACTTGGTATTCCCATTACTGTTTTTGAGTCAGAGATTTTTGACATTGTGAAGGACGAAAAAAGCTCTCCCTGCTATCTTTGCGCCCGGATGCGCAGAGGATATCTTTACAGCAGAGCCAAAGAACTGGGCTGCAACAAGATCGCTCTCGGACATCATTATGATGATGTGATTGAAACGATCCTGATGGGAATGCTTTACGGCGCCCAGGTACAGACGATGATGCCCAAGCTGCACAGTACGAATTTTGAGGGAATGGAACTGATACGCCCCATGTATCTGATCCGTGAGGAGGATATCATCCACTGGGCAAATTATAACGGCCTCCGCTTCCTCAGATGCGCCTGCCGTTTTACCGAACAGTGCGCCAATAAAGAGGAAACAGATAAAAGCTCCAAGAGAGCGGAGGTAAAAGAACTGATCCATACTCTTGCACAGAAGGACCCGGTGATCGAGTTTAATATTTTCAAAAGCGTGGAGAATGTAAACCTGAATACCGTAGTGGCTTATAAGAAGGACGGTGTGAAACATCATTTTCTGGAAACCTATGACGAACAGTAACAGAGAGAGGCTGTAAAAATGAAAATTTCCACAAGAGGACGATATGCCATCCGGGTAATGCTGGATCTGGCAGAACATGATAAAGGACAATATATCCCACTGATGGATATTGCAAAAAGACAGGAAGTATCTGAAAAATACCTGGAATCCATCGTGTCTGTATTAAGTAAAAACAAATTTGTCCATGCACTTAGAGGAAAGGGCGGCGGTTACCGCCTTTCCAGAGCACCGGGAGAATACACCATAGGAAGTATCCTGAGACTGACCGAAGGGTCTCTGGCTCCCATTGCCTGCCTTGAGGATGAGCCGAATCTTTGTGAAAGAGCCGGAGAATGCAGGACCCTTAGCATGTGGCAGGGATTTCATAAACTGATCAATGAGTATTTTGACGGGATCACTCTGGAGGATCTTATGCATTGAAATTTTCTTTTTTCTATGCTATAGTAAAAACAGATTCAGAGGAAAGACAGGATGAGATAGATGGACCAGAGATTTTTTGATGCAGTAGAAGATAATCCGATCATCGCAGCAATAAAGAGTCCGGAGGATCTGAAGGAATGCTGCAGTATTCCGGAGATACGGATTGTTTTTATCTTATATGGAGACATCTGTTCCCTGAAAGAGATCGTAAAGACAGTAAAGGATTCCGGCAAGATCGCCATGGTTCATGTGGACCTGATCAGTGGTCTCAGTACAAGAGAGATCGCTGTGGACTTTGTTCATACGAACACAGAGGCGGACGGGATCATTACCACCAGACCAACCTTGATCAAACGAGCAAAGGAACTGTCCATGTATACGGTTCTTCGGGTGTTCCTTCTGGATTCTATGGCATATGAGAATATCTGCAGCCAGCAGTACAGTGTAAAGCCGGATTTTATGGAGGTGCTTCCCGGAGTGATGCCAAAGATCATTAAGAAGCTCAGCCATTCGATCAAGACCAGGATCATTGCCGGAGGACTGATCTCAGACAGAGAATCGGTGATGGCTGCCCTGGATGCCGGAGCCTGCGGGGTTTCCTCTACCTGTCATCAGGTGTGGAGAATGTAGGAGGAGACTGCAGAGAGACAAAACTGAATCATTGAGGCAAGAGAAAAGAGAGCCTGACAGATAGCGCACAGAAAAGCTGCGTTTATTTGTCGGGCGTTTTTTGTTTACCAGCCAGAAAAGGAGAGGAAAGATATGTATGATGTAGTGATCATTGGAGCAGGTGTGACAGGTACGGCCTGTGCAAGGGAACTGTCCAGATATCAGGCAAAGATCTGTGTGTTGGAAAAAGAAGAGGATCTCTGCTGCGGCACTTCCAAAGCAAACAGTGCCATTGTCCATGCAGGCTATGATGCAAGGGAAGGATCCCTGAAAGCAAAATTGAATGTAAGGGGAAATGAAATGATGGAACAGCTTGCACAGGAGCTGGATTTTCCATTTAAAAGGAACGGATCTCTGGTGATCTGTCTCCATGAGGAAGATTTTTCCAGACTGAAGATTCTTTATGAAAGAGGGATCAAAAACGGGGTCAAAGATCTCAGGATTCTTGACCGGGAACAGGTAAAGGAGATGGAACCGAATATTTCAGATCAGGCATATGCAGCGCTGTATGCGCCGACGGCAGGCATTGTATGTCCGTTTGGGATGAATATTGCCTTTGGAGAGAATGCGGCAGTCAACGGAGTGGAATTTTATTTTAATACGGAAGTGAAGGGAATCCGCAGACTGGAGGAGGGCTGGGAGCTCTCTACCTCCAGAGGAAGCTTTCGGGGAAAATGGATCGTGAACGGAGCAGGCGTTTATGCAGACAGGTTCCACAACATGGTCAGCGGAGAAAAAATACATATTACAGCCAGACGGGGCGAATACTGCCTTCTCGATCACAGCGCAGGGGAATATGTGTCGCACACCATCTTTGCTCTTCCGGGAAAATATGGAAAAGGAATTCTGGCAGCGCCTACCGTACATGGAAATCTGCTTCTGGGTCCTACTGCCATAGATACGGAGGACAAGGAAGGAACCTGTACCACCAGAGAGGGCCTGGATCAGGTTCTGGAAAAAGCCGGAATGAATGTAAAAAAACTCCCCATGCGTCAGGTGATCACCTCCTTTGCAGGCCTGCGTGCCCATGAGGACGGGGATGATTTCATGATAGGAGAGCCGGAAGATGCGCCGGGCTTTCTGGACTGCGCCGGAATCGAATCTCCGGGTCTGACGGCAGCGCCTGCCATTGGTGAAATGGCAGCAGGGATCCTGAAAGAAAAAATGGGACTGAAAGAAAAGACAGATTTTATCTCCACAAGAAAAGGAATTCTGGATCCCAAAACACTTGAGAAAGAAGCATACCGGAAGCTGATAAAAGAGCAGCCTGCCTATGGAAATATCATCTGCCGCTGCGAAAAGATCACAGAAGGAGAAATCCTGGATGCGATTCACCGTCCGCTGGGAGCCCGGTCTCTGGATGGGATCAAACAAAGGACACGGGCCGGCATGGGAAGATGCCAGTCCGGATTCTGCGCGCCCAGGACCATGGAGATTCTTGCACGGGAGTTAAAGGTGGATATGTCGGAGATCACCAAGTCCGGAGGACGATCCAGGATCATTGAAGGTATAAATAAAGATTCGTTATGAAAAATACAGAAAGCGAGAGAAACGTATATGGAAAACTATGAGATCGTGGTCATTGGAGGAGGCCCTGCAGGGCTGGCGGCAGCCATAGCCGCAAAGCAAAACGGAATGGAAAAGGTTCTGATCCTGGAAAGAGACCGGGAACTGGGAGGAATCCTGAATCAGTGTATCCATAATGGTTTCGGTCTTCATACCTTTAAAGAGGAACTTACCGGACCGGAATATGCAGAAAGATTTATACATCTTGCACAGCAGGCAGGAGTGGAATATCGGTTAAACACTATGGTCATGGACATCAGTCCGGATAAAAGGATCACTGCCCTGAACCGGGCTGAGGGACTTCTGGAAATTCAGGCAGAAGCAGTAATCCTTGCCATGGGCTGCAGAGAGCGATCCAGAGGAGCGCTGAACATACCCGGATACCGGCCGGCCGGGATCTTTTCTGCCGGTACAGCGCAGAGACTTGTAAATATGGAGGGATATCTTCCGGGACGTGAGGTGGTGATCCTGGGATCCGGAGATATCGGACTTATCATGGCAAGGAGAATGACGCTGGAAGGAGCAAATGTAAAGGTGGTTGCAGAGCTGATGCCATATTCCGGAGGACTGAAAAGAAACATTGTCCAGTGTCTGGATGATTTTGACATTCCACTGAAGCTCAGTCATACAGTCGTAGATATCAAAGGAAAAGAACGGGTAGAGGGAGTGACTCTTGCACAGGTGGATGAAAAAGGAAGGCCTGTACCGGGAACGGAAGAAGAGTACAGCTGTGACACGCTTCTGCTTTCCGTAGGCCTGATCCCGGAAAATGAGCTTTCCAGAGAGATGGGGGTGGAACTGAATCCTGTCACCAGTGGTCCGCAGGTCAACGAAAGTCTGGAAACAAGCGTAGACGGTGTGTTTGCCTGCGGAAATGTACTCCATGTCCACGATCTGGTGGATTTTGTATCCGAAGAGGCGGAAGCAGCCGGCAGACATGCAGCAGACTATATCAGGAAAAAAAGAAAAGACCAGACGAAAGTCAAAAGAACAGAAGCTTTATCCGAAATAGAGCAGGTACCGCTGCTGACCGGAGCAGGCGTCCGGTATACAGTTCCGTCCTTTATCCGGCCGGAACAGATGGAAGACAGCCTGAAGGTACGCTTCCGTGTAGGAAAGGTATATCGGAACTGTTATGTCAATGTATATTTTAATGAGGAACAGATCATTCACAAAAAACGTCTTTATGCGGCTCCTGGCGAGATGGAGGAACTGACTCTGAAAAAAGAACAGCTCACTGAGTTCCCGGGGCTGAAAAAGATTACGATAAGCATGGAGGAAGCATAAACATGGAAAAAAGATATCTCACCTGCATCGGGTGTCCGATGGGCTGTGCCCTGACCGTGACCCTGAATGGAAAAGAAGTGGTTTCTGTGGAAGGGAATACCTGTAAAAGAGGAAAAGTATACGGGGAACAGGAGGTGATATCTCCGGTAAGAACCGTAACAACTACCGTGGTGGTAGAGGGAGGAAATCTTCCTGCCGTTTCTGTAAAAACCAGGACGGATATTCCGAAAGAAAAGATTTTTGACTGCATCAGGGCGCTGAAGAAGATCCGGGTTCCGGCTCCTGTCCGTACGGGACAGACCATCCTCTGTGATGCTGCGGGAACAGGGGTGGACATTATTGCTACAAAGACAGTAGAGTCCCGGTGAATTTGTGGAAAAAGCTCTGTCAGCATTGACATTGCGTGTCGTAATGTTTATCATAAAGAATGGTATGTTTTGTACAAAGGAGAAGCATTATGACGATTTCCATGATTGGAATAGATCACGGCCGTGCGCCGGTTGACATACGGGCATTATTTGCCTTTACAAAAAAGAATGCAGGGGAAGCAATGGAGCAGCTGAAAGAAAAAGCAGGGATCCATGGATGCGTGATTCTTTCCACCTGCAACCGCCTGGAAATCTGGGCGAGTCACGAAGAAGAGGAGGAGCTTTCTCTGTATCAGTGCCTTTGTGAACTGAAGGGCATCCAGGATGGTTCCTATGAAGATTATTTTATCACAAGAAGGGACAGGGAGGCGGCCAGCCACCTGTTCCATCTGGCAGGCGGGCTGAAATCCCAGATCCTGGGGGAGGATCAGGTCCTTACCCAGATCAAGGATGCCCTGAACCTTGCCAGAGAACATTTTGCCTCGGACAGTGTGTTGGAGGTTCTTTTTCGTATGGCTGCAACTGTGGGGAAAAAGATCAAGACAGAAGCCCCGCTTGCACATGGAAATCCTTCGGTGATCCATCAGGCCTTAAGCTCTCTGAAAAAGCAGGGCTATGAAACAGAAAGAAAGACCTGTATGGTCATCGGAAATGGAGAAATGGGTAAGGTGGCAGCACAGACCCTTCGCGAAAACGGAGGTGATGTGACCGTGACGGTACGCCAGTACAGAAGCGGCATCGTGGAAATCCCGGAGGGCTGTAAACGGATCCATTATGGAGAACGTATGGAGTATCTTCCCAAGTGTGATCTTGTGGTCAGCGCAACGGCAAGCCCTAATTTTACTTTAAGAGCGGAAGATTTTGCTCAGCTGACACTGGAGCGGCCTCTGATCCTTCTGGATCTGGCGGTTCCCAGAGATATTGATCCTGCGCTCTCAGAGATTGAGGGAATCGCACTTTATGACATGGACAGCTTTCATTCAGCCGGAATTTCTCCGGAGCAGAAGGAAAGCATCGAAAAGGCAGACAGGATCGTGCAGGCTCAGCTGGAGGAATTTTACCAGTGGCTGGAGGGCAGGGATGTCATTCCCAGAATACAGGAGATCAAAGCTGATGCAGTGGAGGACCTGAACCTCCGCATTGAAAAAATACTGAAAAAAACGCCGATGGAACAGGAAGACAGGCAGAAACTCCTTGAGGCAGTGGATACAGCTGCCGGCAAGGTGGTAAACAAGCTGATTTTCGGGCTGAGAGACTGTCTGAATCAGGAAACCTTCCTGGAATGTGTGGCAGGATTGGAGAAGCTTTATGAAGAATAAACGGTATTTCCCCATGTTCGTGGATCTTTCTGATAAAAAAGTCGTAGTGGTAGGGGGCGGAAATATTGCCACACGGAGAGTAAAAACCCTGCTCCAGTTTACAAGAAACGTAACTGCCATTGCACCGAAATGTACGGCAGAACTTCAGGAGCTGGGAAAGACAGGATATGTGAATCTGATCACCCGGGCGGTAAAGAGAACAGATTTTCAGATGGCATATATGGTTATCGCGGCTACGAATGACTGGAAATTAAATGACGAGATCTATCGCGTCTGTAAGGAAGAAGGCATTTATGTAAACATTGCAGACGATAAAAATAAATGTGACTTTTATTTCCCGGGAATTTATATGAAGGACGAGCTGGTGGTGGGCGTGACAGCCAGCGGTCTGGATCATAAACGGGCAAAAAAAGTCCGGGTTGCTATTCAGGAGGCTATGGAGGAAAGTGCAGAAAATGACGAAGAATAAGATCATCATCGGAAGCAGAGAAAGCAAGCTTGCTGTTCTGCAGAGTGAAATGGTACAGAGCTTTCTTAATGAAAAACATCCGGAAATACATACAGAGATCCTGACAATGAAAACAACCGGAGATAAGATCCTTGACAGGACACTGGATAAAGTCGGGGGAAAAGGACTTTTTGTAAAGGAACTGGATCTTGCCCTTATGGAAAAAAGATCCGATCTTTCTGTTCACAGCCTCAAGGATATGCCGATGGAGGTTCCGGAGGAACTTCCGCTTCTGGCTTTTTCCAAAAGAGAAGACCCCAGGGATGTTCTGGTACTTCCGGAAGGAACAGAAGAGTTAGATAAAACAAAGCCTCTGGGCTGCTCCAGCCTTCGGAGAACCCTGCAGCTGAAAAAGCTCTATCCGGATATGGAGGTGAGAAGCATCCGCGGAAACCTTCAGACAAGGCTTCGGAAGCTGGATGCCGGAGAGTATTCCGGGCTGATCCTTGCCGCGGCGGGATTGAAGCGTCTGGGACTGGAAGACCGGATCCATCGGTACTTTACAGCAGATGAAATCCTCCCGGCAGCAGGTCAGGGAATTCTGGCTGTTCAGGGAAGAAAAGGGGAGGATTATTCCTGTCTGGAGGGATACTGTGATAAAGAAGCATGGATCTGCGGTACTGCAGAACGGGCTTATGTCCGGTATCTGGACGGCGGATGTTCTTCTCCTGTGGCTGTCTACGGTGAAATCCGTGAAGGAAAGCTTCTGCTTCGGGGACTGTACTACCGGGAAGCAGACGGAACCTATATAAAAGGAGAGGCAGAGGGCGAGCTTACGCAGGCAGAAGAGCTGGGAACGGAGCTGGCAAAACGTCTGAAAGGATCCATGGAAAAAGGAGAGACAGCATGAGTGTTGGAAAGGTTTGGCTGGTAGGTGCAGGTCCGGGAGATGCCGGGCTTTTTACACTGAAAGGTCTTGAGGTTTTGAATCAGGCAGAGGTAGTGGTCTATGACAGTCTGGTTGGGCAGGGAGTTCTGACAAAGATTCCGGATTCTGCCCGTCTGATCTATGCAGGCAAGCGCGCAGATAAGCATACGCTTCCACAGGAGGAGATCAATCAGGTGCTTCTTCAGGAAGCGCAGAAGGGATACCGGGTGGTACGCCTGAAAGGAGGGGATCCCTTCCTTTTCGGAAGAGGCGGAGAGGAACTGGAGCTTCTGACAGAGCATGGAATCCCTTATGAGGTGGTTCCGGGTGTGACTTCCTCCCTTGCAGTTCCGGCTTACAACGGAATTCCGGTGACGCATCGGGATTTCTGTTCTTCTCTTCACATTATTACCGGACACAGAAGAGCCGGAAAAGAGTATGACATTAATTTCCGTGCACTGGCAGAAACCAGAGGGACCCTTGTATTTCTCATGGGAGTAGCCGCCCTTCACGATATTTGTCAGGGACTTTTGAATGCAGGCATGGATCCGCAGATGCCGGCAGCTATTCTTCAGAAGGGAACTACGGCAGGTCAGAAAAAAATCGTTGCTGCAGTAAGTACTCTGGAGGACGAGGTGAAGAGCCAGGGGATTGAAACACCGGCGATTATTGTGGTTGGAAAGGTATGTGCTCTGGCAGATGAGTTTGGCTGGTATGAAAGACTCCCCCTTATGGGCTGGAAGGTGCTGGTCACAAGACCGAAAAACAGAAGCTCCCGCACCACAGAGCTTCTCCGGGAAAAAGGGGCAGAGGTTCTGGAACTGCCTTCTATCCGTACAGTAGCCCTGAAAGATCAGGGCAGACTTTATCAGGCACTGGACGAGATTCGGAAATATCAGTGGGCGGTGTTTACCAGTCCTACCGGAGCGGAAATCTTTTTTGAGGAACTGAAAAAGCATCACACAGATATCCGCAGCCTTTTTGGACTGAAGCTTGCGGCTATCGGACAGGGTACCCGGAAGGTTCTGGAGGACAGAGGGCTCCTGGTAGATTTAATGCCGGAGGTTTATGACGGGGATTCCCTTGGAGAAGCTCTGGCGGCACAGCTTCAGGGAGGGGAACACATCCTTCTTCCAAGAGCGCAGAAGGGGAATGAAAACCTGGTAAAGCTTATGGAAAATGCAGGTGGTATCGTAGACGATATCCCTACCTACGAGACGGTTTATGAAAGCAGCCAGATCATTGATATTCAGAAAGAAATTGAAAAAAAACAGATCGACTGTGTAGTATTTACCAGTGCATCTACGGTAAAGGGCTTTGCAGAAAGCGTGGGAAGCGACGATTATGCCGGACTTACCGCAGCCTGTATCGGAAAGCAGACAAAGGCGGCGGCAGATGCCTTTGGCATGGAAACCTATATGGCTGAAAAGGCCACCATTGAGGAGCTGATCCGACTGGTGGAAGAAATAAAAGAGAAAAAGGAAAGAGAGTGAGAAACATGGATTTAATCCAGAGACCAAGAAGACTGAGAGGCAGTGAGACACTGAGAAAAATGGTGAGAGAGACAAGGATTGACAAATCCTCTC
This sequence comes from uncultured Blautia sp., assembly GCA_900541985.1. Classification (GTDB taxonomy): domain Bacteria; phylum Bacillota; class Clostridia; order Lachnospirales; family Lachnospiraceae; genus Blautia_A. Next base: position 93,445 of record UQLX01000003.1, read on the forward strand.
TGATCTATCCTTTATTTGTCCGCGAAGGACACAACATTAAGGAAGAAATCCCGTCTATGGAAGGACAGTTCCGCTACAGCGTGGATCAGCTTCCCTATGAACTGGAGAATCTTTCAAAAGCAGGCGTGTCCAGCGTAATGCTGTTTGGAATCCCGGATCACAAGGATGAGGTGGGAAGCGGCGCCTACGCACAGGACGGAATCGTTCAGAAGGCGCTTCGTGAGGCGAAAAAACAGTTTCCGGACATGTACTACATTACAGATGTCTGTATGTGTGAATATACCTCTCATGGGCACTGCGGTGTGCTCTGCGGTCATGAGGTAGAAAATGATGCGACTTTGGAGCTCCTGGCAAAGACAGCGCTTTCTCATGTGGAGGCAGGCGCAGATATGGTGGCTCCTTCGGATATGATGGACGGCCGTGTGCGTGCTATCCGGGAATGTCTGGATCAGGCAGGTCATAAGGAAACGCCGATCATGTCCTATGCAGTTAAATATGCATCTGCCTTTTATGGTCCTTTCCGTGACGCGGCAGGTTCTGCTCCGGCCTTTGGCGACCGTAAGAGCTATCAGATGGATTACCATAACAGAAGGGAAGGTATGAAGGAAGCTCTGACCGATATTGAAGAGGGTGCGGACATCATTATGATCAAACCTGCCATGTCTTATCTGGATATGGTTTCCGAGGTTCATAAAGCCACCAACGAACCCATTGCAGCCTACAGTGTCAGCGGCGAGTACGCCATGGTAAAAGCGGCTGCAAAAATGGGCTGGATCGAAGAAGATAAGATCGTATGTGAGATGGCAGCCAGCGCTTACCGTGCAGGTGTACAGATCTATCTGACTTATTATGCAAAAGAACTTGCAGGATTTATTCAGGAAGGGAGAATCGGCTGATGACCAGATCAGAAGAATTATTTCAGCGTGCAGTAAAGAGAATACCGGGCGGTGTCAACAGTCCGGTCCGTGCTTATGGAGCTATTGGTGAAGCACCGAGATTTATCGACCATGCAGACGGCTGTCATATTTATGATGCAGACGGAAAAGATTATATTGACTATATTGATTCCTGGGGGCCGATGATCCTGGGCCATAATTTTCCGGAGATTCGTGAAGCAGTGGTAAAAGCCTGTGAAAAAGGTTTAAGCTTTGGCTGTGCCACAGCGGTAGAGGTAGAGATGGCAGAATTTATCTGCGAACATCTTCCTCATGTGGAAATGGTCCGTATGGTAAACTCCGGCACAGAGGCAGTGATGAGCGCTGTCCGTGCAGCAAGAGGCTTTACCGGAAGAAACAAGATCATTAAATTCGCAGGCTGCTATCACGGACACAGCGATGCTCTTCTGGTAAGTGCCGGTTCCGGTGTGATGACAAGCGGCGTTCCGGACAGCGCCGGTGTTCCGGCAGGCTGTACCCAGGATACCATGACTGCAGTTTACAATGATCTGGACAGTGTGCGTGCCCTTCTGGAGAGCGCTCCGGATCAGGTGGCAGCTGTGATCGTGGAGCCGGTGGCAGCTAATATGGGAGTTGTTCTTCCGAAAGAGGGATTTCTTCAGGGACTGAGAGAGCTTTGCGACAAAGCCGGAGCCCTTCTTATTTTTGACGAGGTGATCACAGGCTTTCGTCTTGCCTTCGGCGGTGCGGCAGAATATTTTGGCGTAACACCGGATATAGTAACTTACGGTAAGATCATCGGTGCAGGTATGCCGGTAGGCGCCTACGGCGGCAGAAAAGAGGTCATGGAAATGGTTTCTCCTTCCGGTCCTGTTTATCAGGCGGGAACCTTAAGCGGCAATCCGGTTGCCATGGCGGCAGGACTGACTCAGCTGAAATATCTTTATGCCCATCCTGAGGTTTATACAGGACTTGAGAAAAAAGGCGAGAAGCTGTATGAGGGAATGAAGGAGATCGCGGAAAAAGCAGGACTTACCTGTCATCTGAACCATATTTCCTCCCTTGGAAGTATTTTCTTTACCAAAGAAGAGGTATGCGATTATACCTCCGCAAAAACCTCTGACACAAAAGCTTTTGCAAATTATTTCCTTGCCATGCTGAATGGCGGCGTTCACCTGGCTCCGTCCCAGTTTGAGGCAATGTTCTTATCAGACGCTCATTCAGACAAAGTGATCGAACAGACACTGAAGGTATTTGAAGAGGTTGTGACAAAAGGAGAAATTTATGAATAAATCCACATTCGGACGGCATTTTACCGTAACTACCTGGGGGGAATCCCATGGAAAGGCTCTGGGCGCAGTTGTAGACGGCTGCCCGGCAGGGCTCCCTCTTTCCGAAGAGGATATCCAGAAACAGCTGGACAGGCGCAAACCTGGACAGAGCCGTTATACCACAGCCCGTAAAGAAGGGGATCAGGTAGAAATCCTGTCAGGAGTTTTTGAGGGCAGGACAACAGGGACTCCGATTTCCCTTATGGTCAGAAACATGGATCAGAGATCCCGGGATTACGGGAATATTGCATATTCCTACCGTCCGGGCCATGCGGATTTTACCTTTGATTCCAAGTATGGTTTCCGGGATTACCGGGGCGGCGGACGATCTTCCGGAAGAGAAACGCTGGGAAGGGTGGCAGCAGGAGCCATTGCCCTTAAGATCCTGGAATCTATGGGGATTTCCTTCTGCACTTATACAAAGTCCATTGGTCCGGTGGAGATTCAGGAATTTCATCCGGAAGAGATCAGCAATAATGCCTTTTATATGCCGGATGCAGCCGCAGCCAGAAAAGCAGGTGAGTTTCTGGAAGAGTGTATGAAGAATCTGGACAGTGCAGGCGGCATCATTGAGTGCCGGATCCAGGGTGTACCGGCAGGTCTTGGTACTCCGGTTTTCGAGAAGCTGGACGCTGTGCTGGCACAGGCGGTCATGTCCATTGGAGCCGTAAAGGGTGTGGAGATCGGGGAAGGCTTCCACGCGGCAGAAATGAAAGGTTCCCAGGATAATGACGGATTTATCCCTGCTGACGGCGCAATTGTCAAAACATCCAATCATGCAGGGGGCATTATGGGCGGAATCAGTGACGGAAGTGAAATCCTTCTCCGGGCTGCCATTAAGCCCACCCCGTCCATCAGCCTGCCTCAGGATACCGTGACAGATCAGGGAGAAAACATATCTCTGGAGATCCACGGCCGCCATGATCCTGTGATCGTGCCAAGAGCGGTGGTAGTGGTGGAATCTATGTGTGCTCTGGCGATCGTGGACGCTCTTTTTGGAAATATGTATGCACGGCTGGATAAAGTGCAGGAGTTTTATAAAAAATAGAAAGCAGAGAAGGGAGCAGAATAAACGATGTTCCCTTTTCTTCATATGCAAAGGAGGCTGCCATGAAAACTTTTTATGTAAATGGAACCATTCTCACCATGGAAGAAGAGAACCTGTATGCTTCCTACGGCATCACCACGGTACAGGACGGCATGGTAGGGAAACCGCTGTTTCAGCTTTTGAAGGCTGCGGGAAAAATGGGAATCCTGAAGCTGGATATCGTCGGTTATCTGGATATCATGACGGCGGCAGATCTGATCGAAGAGGAGCCGGAATATGCCGGAACCTTATGAGGGAGAAAAGGAATACCGGGGATACCCCATTCACAGTGATGAAAAGCTGAGAGAATATATCGCCCTTGCTCTGGATAAGAAACAGCAGCTTCTTGCTCACTGCAATGGAGATGCGGCTGCGGAGCAGTATGTTTCCCAGTTTGAAAAGGAGCTGGAAAAAAGAGAGAGTTAGGATGCTTTCCGGCCGGAGATGCCGTGGACTATGGAATGAAGTTTACCTTCCACCAGGATACACCGGTGGTGCCACCGGATATGATGCGGACAGTTTCCTGTGCAGTAAACCGTGTGTCAAAAACAGGACAGAGCATCGGTGCAGACGAAAAAATTTCAGTTCTGGAGGCTCTGAAAGCAGAAAAAGATCAGCTGGCGGACATTCGGGTTCTGCAGACAATAAAAGAAAATCAGGCGGTTTTCAGGAGGGGAGCATAATTATGGCATTAAAAGAAGCAAAGGAATATCTGGAGCATCGGGGATACGGAGACCGGATTAGAACGTAATTAAACAAAAGATAAAAGACTGATAAATGAGGCGGTACAAAACTCCATCGTTTATCAGTCTTTTTTCATAAAGAGCTTATTCGGATTTTTCCGGTTTCTTTTTCTCCGGTTTTTCCGGTACCGGCCAGATATGGATGCTGTTAGGTGTTTCTACTTTGTGTGGCTTATCGTTCATGACAATGATATTTTTTTCATAGTCTACACGGAATACGGTGATCGTATTGCTTGCATGGTTGGCAACTGCAATGTGCTGATTGTCCGGGAAGATAACCAGATCCTTTGGATAGTCACCGCTGATGGGAAGATTGAATTTCTTTTCCAGAAGACCGGTTTTCTGATCGATCTCATACATGGAAACAGAATTTTCTCCTGCTGTGGTACAGAAAAGATGTTTTCCGTCAGGTGCCAGTGCAAGTCCGGAGGCAGCATTGTGAATGGCATCCTTATCGTTTTCTTTACGGAGTGTGGAGATGCTCTGGATCAGCTCAAATTCCGGAAGATGGCCGCTGCCGTCATAGCTGTATACTTTGATCTCATTGCTTAACTCAAAGAGAATGTAGGCGAACCGCCCGTCTGCACTGAAACGGATGATTCTTGGACCGCTTTCTCTGGGGCAGCGGAGGATATCCACAAGCTCCAGCTTATGACGTCTTTTATTGATCCGGTAAATTTTTACCTGGTCGATTCCGTTATCTACGGCACAGAGATATTTATTGTCGGGAGTTGGGCGGACACAGTTTACATGAGGGCGGAAGTTACGCTCAGCAACGCTTCCGAGACCTTTATGGAATACACCGTCCATCAGACTGCCCAGACGGCCGTCCCGGTGTGTATGGACAACAGTCACCTTACCGTCATGATAACCCGCAACATAAAGATATTTGCCGTCTACATCTGTTGCAAGGAAACAGCCTCTCATCCCATCGATATCCACGCTGTTGATTCTGGTGAGATCGCCGTTTTCGTCACGTTTAAAAACAGCTACGCCCTCGTCCTCGATCGAATAGAGAAAAAGTCCGTTTTTGGAGATGGTGGTGTGGGAGGAGTTGCTGACCTCTACTTCGTTTCTCTCTGTCAGAGTACCTTTTTCCACATCGACATCATAAACCTGGATCCCCTTGCTGGATCCGTGGGTATAAGTACCCACATATGCCACATATTTTTTATTGTCCATTCTGATTGCCTCCTGATTCTGCAAATTCAGTTTGTTTGTTGTACTGGCTGAATTTATTAAGTGCCCTTATTATAGCATAAACAAAAACCAAGGACAAGATTTCTGGCTTTTGGAAAATGTATTTTATGATGTACGAAACGTATTTTTTCAGGAGGAAATCGAAAAATATAAAATTACGGTAATGTAAAGGGATTGGAATTGACAAAGGAGACGGTACAACTTATAATGTAAGTTATATTTTTGTGTGAGGGTGTTCCGGCATTTTCCGGGACATACGAGAGTGGAAAGGGGAACAGAACCGTGATTAGAATGTTTCGCACATCTGACGGTGCTATTCATGAAATACAGGAACCGCAGGACGGCTGCTGGATCGCACTGACGAATCCGACGGCAACAGAGATTTTTGAAATTTCAGAGCAGTTTCAGATTGAGGTAGACGATCTCAGAGCCCCTCTGGATGAGGAAGAGCGTTCCCGTATTGAAGTAGAGGATGACTATACTCTGATACTGGTGGATGTGCCTATGATCGAAGAAAGAAATGATAAGGACTGGTACGGCACGATCCCTCTTGGTATTATTGTAACGGATAAGATGATTTTTACTGTCTGTCTGGAGGATACGCAGGTACTGACACGATTTATGGAAGGCCGTGTCAGAAACTTTTTTACTTATATGAAGACCCGCTTTATCCTGCAGATCCTTTACCGGAATGCCAGTATGTATCTGCGCTATCTGCGTATCATTGACAAAAAAAGTGAGCAGGTGGAGGAAAAACTCCATCTTTCTCCCAGAAACCAGGAACTGATCGAACTTCTGGAACTGGAGAAATCACTGGTGTACTTTACAACCTCCCTGCGATCCAATGAAGCTGTGCTGGAGAAGCTGATCAAGATTGAGAGCATCAAGAAATATCCGGAGGATACGGAGCTTCTGGAGGACGTTATCATTGAGAATACCCAGGCTATTGAGATGGCGAATATCTACAGCGGAATTCTCAGAAGCATGATGGACGCTTTTGCCTCCGTTATCTCCAATAATCTGAATGATGTGATGAAGATCCTTTCTGTGATCACCATTGTAATGAGTATCCCTACTATTATCTTCAGCGCTTACGGAATGAACCTGAGCGCGGCGGGAATGCCGTTCTCCAAAACACCATGGGGCTTTTTGATCGTTATTCTGATATCCATTGCACTCAGTGTTATTGCTGCAATCGTGCTGTCAAAAAAGAAATATTTCTGATGTAAAGGAGATACGTGATTTTATGAATTGGATTGACAAGCTGGAACGTAAATTTGGAAGATATGGTATTCCGAACCTGACCCTGTATATGGTGATCTGTTATGTTCTGGGGTATTTTCTGATGATCCTGAACCCGGGGATACTGAATATGCTGAGCCTTGAGCCCGCAATGATCCTGAAAGGACAGATCTGGAGACTGGTCACCTGGGTGATCTATCCTCCCCAGACAGGGAATTTTTTGCTGTTTGTAATTTCCATTTTCTTTTTTTATTACCCGATCGGAAATTCTCTGGAACGTACCTGGGGAACCTTCCGGTATAACCTGTATATTTTTTCCGGACTGCTGTTTGTGATGATCGCAGCCTTTCTGACCTATTTCTTTACGGGCAGAGTATATCTGGTAGGTGCTGTGTTTACCACCTATTATGTAAGTATGTCTGTTTTCCTGGCTTATGCGGCCTGCTATCCGAATATGCAGCTCCTTCTGTGGTTTGTGATCCCCATCAAAATGAAATGGATGGGATGGGTATACGGAGCAATCATTCTGTATAATATTATCTATTATTTACGAATCGGTGTATGGGTAATGACCGTGCCTATTATAGCGTCATTTTTGAACTTTGTCCTGTTTTTCTTCAGCGGTATCAGTATGTACCGGTTCCGCCCAAAAGAAGTAAAAAGGAGACGAGAATTCAAAAAGGCCATGGCCCAGAGCCGTGTGAATCCTGCAACAGGAGGAAGTGTTGCCAAGCATAAATGTGCCATCTGCGGACGGACAGAGCTGGATGATCCAAACCTGGAATTCCGTTTCTGCTCCAAATGCAACGGCAATTACGAATACTGTCAGGACCATCTGTTTACACATGAACATGTGAAGTAAACAAACGAGGAGAAAACACCAGACGAGGAGACAGAATTATTATGAAAAAAAGACCATTTGTGACCCTGGAAAAGCTGAGAGAGATCGAAGCTGAATTTCCCACACCTTTTCATCTTTACGATGAAAAAGGAATCCGTGAAAACGCAAAAGCGTTGAAGGAGGCATTTGCATGGAACAAAGGATTTAAGGAGTTCTTTGCAGTAAAGGCAACCCCCAATCCCTATCTGATCCAGATCCTTCAGGAGTATGGCTGCGGCTGCGACTGTTCTTCCATGACAGAGCTGATGATGGCCAAAGCATTAGGCTGCAAAGAGGGGGAAGTGATGTTTTCCTCCAACGATACACCGGAAGAGGAGTTCCGTTATGCAGATGAGATCGGCGGCATCATCAATCTGGATGATATCACTCACATTGAGGCTGTAGAGCGCTCTGTGGGCAAAATCCCCAGGACCATCAGCTGCCGTTACAATCCGGGCGGACTTTTTAAGATCAGCAATGACATCATGGACAATCCGGGGGATTCCAAATACGGAATGACAACAGAGCAGATTTTTGAGGCGTTTCGTATCCTGAGGGAGAAGGGTGCAGAAAATTTCGGTATCCACGCATTCCTTGCCAGCAACACGGTAACAAACGAATATTATCCTATGCTTGCAAAGATCATGTTTGAGCTTGCAGTGAAGCTTCAGAAGGAAACAGGAGCACATATCAGCTTTATCAATCTTTCCGGCGGTATCGGTATTCCCTATAGTCCGGACCAGAGACCAAATGATATCCGTGTGATCGGTGAGGGTGTCCGCAAAGTTTACGAAGAAGTCCTTGTTCCGGAAGGAATGGGAGACGTTGCAATTTATACCGAGCTGGGACGTTTTATGATGGGACCTTATGGCTGCCTTGTAACAAAGGCCATTCACGAAAAGCATACACATAAGGAATATATCGGAGTAGATGCCTGTGCGGTAAACCTGATGCGCCCGGCCATGTACGGAGCATATCATCACATTACGGTTATGGGAAAGGAGCAGGAGGTCTGCGACCATCTTTATGATGTTACAGGGTCTCTCTGTGAAAATAACGACAAGTTTGCCATTGACCGTTATCTTCCAAAGATTGATAAGGGAGATCTCCTTGTGATCCATGATACGGGAGCACATGGCTTTGCGATGGGATACAACTACAATGGCAAGCTGAAATCAGCGGAAATCCTTCTTCATGAGGATGGAAGCTTCCAGCTGATCCGCAGAGCAGAGACACCGAAGGACTATTTTGCAACCTTTGACTGCTTTCCTGTTTACGAAAAGCTTCTTGAGGATGCAGACAGACTGAAATAATAGAAAACAGAGACCGGATGTGCTTATGCATCCGGTCTTTTCCATAAAAAAAGACTGCTGAGAGAACTCAACAGTCTTATATTCATGCCGCTGGCCGGACTCGAACCGGCACGGTGTTACCCGCTTGATTTTGAGTCAAGTGCGTCTGCCAATTCCGCCACAGCGGCACATGAACCGAAGATTATAATAACACATTATCTGCATGACTGCAAGCTATATTTTTGCTTTCTTTGGGATTCTTTATGAAAAATTTATAATATTTCACAGGAAGAACATTGAATTTCAGGGAAAAAGGTGGTATGTTACAACAGGTAAATAACTTTTTGCATTTATGGTTAAGCTGAAAGAGGAGTTTCCATAACATGTGACAGGGATGGAGGATAGAAAATTTATGAATCTGGGCGACAAAAAACCTGACAAAACGCCTACTAAGAGACCACTGTATGTGTATTACATTATTGTAGGTGTGCTTATTGTTCTTCTGAACATTCTCGTTGTTCCGGCAATACAGGAGCGAAGTGTTGAGAAGACAGATTATTCCACCTTTATTAAGAGTGTGGAAAAAGGCAATGTGACAAAAGCAACCATAGAAGAAGGATATATTTATTACGAGGTGATCTCACCGAAGACCGGAAACAAGCTTACCTGCAAAACGGTTCAGATGGATGACCCGGATCTGGTAAACCGTCTTCTGGAGGCGAATGTGGTAATGGATGAGGTGCTTCCGGAAAGCCCGTCCATTTTCCTGACGCTGATCCTCAGTTATATCATTCCTATTGGAATCTTTATTTTCCTTGGACGCTGGCTCAGCAAAAAAATGATGTCCTCTATGGGCAACGGAGGACCGGGAGGCGCCATGTCCTTTGGCAAGAGCAATGCCAAGGTTTATGTAAAATCTTCCACAGGGATCAAATTTTCTGACGTGGCAGGAGAGGATGAGGCCAAGGAGCTTCTGACAGAAATCGTGGATTATCTTCATAATCCTCAGAAATACACAGAGATCGGAGCCTCCATGCCAAAAGGTGCTCTTCTTGTAGGCCCTCCGGGAACGGGTAAAACACTTCTTGCCAAAGCTGTGGCAGGAGAGGCGGAAGTTCCGTTCTTCTCTATTTCCGGATCTGAATTTGTGGAAATGTTTGTCGGTATGGGTGCTGCCAAGGTTCGTGACCTTTTCAAACAGGCCAACGAAAAAGCCCCGTGTATTGTATTTATTGACGAGATTGATACCATTGGTAAAAAACGTGACGGCGCAGGCTTTTCCGGAGGAAATGACGAGCGTGAGCAGACACTGAACCAGCTTCTGACAGAGATGGACGGTTTTGACGGCTCCAAGGGAGTTGTAATCCTGGCAGCTACTAACAGACCGGATTCTCTTGATCCTGCGCTTCTTCGTCCGGGACGTTTTGACAGGAGAATTCCGGTAGAGCTTCCGGATCTGCAGGGACGTGAAGAGATCCTGAAGGTTCATGCAAAGAAGATCAAGATTGCGGATACGGTACGGTTTGATGAAATCGCCAAGGCGGCTGCAGGCGCTTCCGGAGCGGAGCTTGCCAATATTGTCAATGAGGCGGCTCTCCGGGCGGTTCGTGACGGACGTAAATTTGCCACACAGGCAGATTTTGAAGAGAGCATCGAGGTAGTTATCGCAGGTTATCAGAAGAAGAACCGCGTGCTGTCCAACAAAGAGAAGCTGATCGTTTCCTACCATGAGATCGGTCATGCCCTTGTTGCTGCCAAGCAGACAGAGTCAGCGCCGGTACACAAGATTACCATTATACCGCGTACTTCCGGAGCTCTGGGTTACACCATGCAGGTGGATGAGAAGGAACACTTCCTGATGTCCAGAGAGGAACTGGAAAACAAGATCGCTACCTTTACTGGCGGACGTGCGGCAGAGGAGCTGATCTTCCACTCGATCACTACAGGAGCCTCCAACGATATCGAACAGGCTACAAAGATCGCCAGGGGAATGATCTCACGTTTTGGTATGAGTGACGATTTTGACATGGTTGCCATGGAAAATGTCAGCAACCAGTATCTTGGAGGAGATGCCACTCTTGCATGCTCCTTTGAAACACAGACGCTTATAGATAAAAAGGTTGTAGAGCTTGTGAAGAAACAGCACCAGAAGGCGCTTCAGATCCTTCAGGACAATATCGGCAAGCTTCATGAACTGGCTCAGTACCTGTATGAGCATGAAACAATTACAGGGGAAGAGTTTATGAGTATTCTGGAAGCTGCTCCGGCTGCAATACAGGCGGAAGCCAATGCAGAGGAGACTACAGAGGAAGGGTTATAAACAAAGTACAAAAGATGGTTCCGGCGAAATTCGTTGAGAATCATCTTTTTTTATGATATGATAAAAAGAACGGACAGGAGGGATCAATATGGTCAGAAAAGGACAGATCACGGAGCTGGACTGCCGGACGGCGGAAAGCATGGTAGCGAGATACATCAATCATACACTAAAGGCCGATGAAATGGAGGAATTTCTGGATCATATCGAACATTGTTCCTCCTGCTATGATGAACTGGAAACCTATTTTATCGTAAACAAGGTAACACAGCAGCTGGCAGAGACGGAGGAGGATTCCGTCCTGGATTTTCAGAGCCTTCTGGAACAGGATATCCGAAGAAGCAGAAGATATATCCACCACAGAAGAGTCATGCAGCTGGCGGGAGGTATCCTGACCATTTTTTTGTCAGGTGCGCTGATCGTATTCCTTGTATTTGTATTTTTTGAAATAAAAAGATTCTGGTAAACAGAGGACCTTAGGAGGACATAGATTTGAGCGAAAAGATTTTACTGATCGACGGACACAGTATTTTAAACCGCGCGTTTTACGGACTGCCGGACCTGACGAATTCAGAAGGACAGCATACGGGAGCTGTGTACGGATTTCTGAATATTATGTTTCGCATACTGGAGGAGGAAAAACCGGATTATCTGACTGTGGTTTTTGATCTTCATGAGCCAACCTTCCGGCACAAAATATTTGATGCTTACAAGGGAACCCGTAAAGGAATGCCGTCTGAACTGGTAGAACAGGTACCGCTTATGCGGGAAATGCTGACTGCCATGGGAGTAAAAACTGTTTCCATGGGGGGCTATGAGGCAGATGACCTTCTTGGCACACTTGCCAGAAGAAGTGAAGCACAGGGAATGGATGTGACCATACTTTCCGGTGACAGGGACCTTCTTCAGCTTGCCACAGAAAAGGTTCTGATCCGTCTTCCAAAAACTTCAAGGGGAAAAACCACCATTGAGGATTTTCATACAAAAGAGGTAATTGAAAAATATCAGGTGACTCCTCCTCAGATCATTGAACTGAAGGCTCTGATGGGAGATTCCTCTGACAATATCCCGGGGATTCCGGGAGTTGGGGAAAAGACAGCCACCAAACTGATCGTTCAGTACGGCTCTATCGAAAACGCACATGATCATCTGGAGGAGGTCAAACCCAACAAGGCCCGGGAATCTCTGAGGGATCATTACGATATGGCAGTCCTCAGTAAAACCCTGGCGACCATTAATACAGAAAGTCCTCTGGAATATTCCTATGAGGAAGCAAGACTTGGAAATCTCTATACACCGGAGGCTTACGAACTTTGCCGCCGTCTGGAATTCAAAAATCTCCTGGGGCGTTTTGATACAGAGGCTGCTCCGGAAAGCACTATGGAGCAGAGCTTTTTTACCTGTGCCGATCTGGGCGGAGCAGAGAAGCTTTTTGCCAAAGCAGCAGAAAAAACAGAGATCGGTATCTCACTGATCGCAGACAGAGAGCAGATATACGGACTGGGAGTTGCTCTGGAAAAAGATGAGGTCTACTACCTCCCGGCAGAGGGCCTCATGACCGGCGAGTACCTTTGCGGCAAGCTGTCAGAGCTTGGAAGCCACATTCGTATTTCTGCTATGGATATCAAGTCATTGTTGAAACACGTTCACCTCGGGAATACTTCACAGGTGTTTGATATGGGCATCGGAGCCTATCTTCTGAATCCTCTGAAATCCTCCTACACTTATGGGGACATTGCCAGAGAGTACCTGAATGGAATGAGTCTTCCTTCCAGAGAAGAGCTTCTGGGAAAAATGACCTTTGCAAAGGCCTGGGAAGCTTCTTCAGAAAAACCGGGAATCCTTGCCTGCTATGAGGCCTTTACTGCTTTGGCAGCCAGAGAACCGGTACAGGAGGCGCTTCATGAAAGCGGCATGTGGCAGGTTTATACAGAAATCGAGCTTCCGCTTGTATTTACGCTGGATTCCATGGAAAAATGGGGAATCCGGGTAAAAGGTGAAGAATTAAAGGCCTATGGAGAAAAACTCAGTGTCAGGATCCGGGAGCTGGAAAAGCTGATCTATGAAAAAGCAGGAGAAGAGTTTAATATCAATTCTCCTAAGCAGCTGGGTGTGATCCTTTTTGAAAAAATGGGGATTCCCGGAGGCAGAAAAACAAAAACCGGTTATTCCACAGCAGCGGACATTCTGGAGAAGCTTGCCCCGGAACAGCCGATCGTCAGCGACATACTGGAATACAGACAGCTTACAAAGCTGAAATCCACCTATGCAGACGGATTGGGGGCTGTGATCGAGGAGGACGGAAGGATCCATTCCACCTTTAACCAGACCATTACCGCAACCGGACGCATCAGCAGTACGGAGCCAAATCTCCAGAATATCCCTGTCCGCATGGAACTGGGACGGCTGATCCGTAAGGTTTTTGTACCGGAGGAGGGTTATGTATTTCTGGATGCGGATTATTCGCAGATTGAGCTGCGTGTTCTGGCACATATGTCCGGAGATGAAAAACTGATCCAGGCATACAGGGAGGCGCAGGATATCCACAGACTTACTGCTTCTCAGGTGTTCCACATTCCTTTTGATCAGGTTACAGACCTTCAGAGACGAAACGCCAAGGCAGTGAACTTCGGCATTGTATACGGAATCAGCTCTTTTGGGCTGAGCCAGGATTTGAGCATCACCCGCAAAGAAGCTGCCGACTATATCGAAAAATATTTTGAGTCTTATCCCCGGATTAAGGGATTCCTTGACGGAATGGTGGAGGAAGGCAGGGAAAAAGGCTATGTTTCCACCATGTTCGGAAGAAGACGTCCGGTACCGGAACTGAAATCCAGTAATTTCATGCAGAGATCCTTCGGAGAACGTGTGGCGATGAATTCCCCGATCCAGGGAACCGCCGCAGATATCATCAAGATCGCCATGAACCGTGTCCATGAAAGGCTGAACAGAGAAGGACTGCAGTCCCGTCTTGTGCTTCAGGTTCATGACGAACTTCTTATTGAAACCAAAAAAGAGGAGATCCCGGAGGTTTCCAGGATTCTTCAGGAAGAAATGAAGGGAGCGGCACAGCTTGCCGTGGAGCTTGAGGTGGATATGCATCAGGGAGAAAGCTGGTACGAGGCGAAATGACAGGAGAACAGAAAAAGATGAAGATAATTGGACTGACCGGTGGAGTGGGCGCAGGCAAAAGTACGGTTCTGGATTATCTGGAAGAGCATTTGTCCGCCTGTGTCGTACAGGCAGACCGGGTTGGGCATCAGGTCATGGAACCGGGACAGAGGTGCTATGATCAGGTTGTGGAACTGTTTGGAAAAAAAGTGATAAAAAACGACAAAACCATTGACCGGAAGAGGGTTTCTGATGTAGTATTCTGTAATGAGGAAATGCGTCAGAAATTAAATGGGATCATCCATCCGGCGGTTAAGTCCCGGATACTGGAAAAAATACAGGAAGAAAGGGAAAAAGGCTGTAAGCTGTTTGTTGTGGAGGCGGCTCTTCTTCTTGAGGATCATTATGACGTATTCTGTGACAAAATCTGGTATGTGCATACAGACAGTGAGATCCGGATCTGCCGCCTTATGGCAGACAGGGGTTACAGCCGTGAAAAAGCAGAGAATATCATTGCCCGTCAGGCATCAGACGATTTCTTCTTTTCTCATGCAGACTATGTGATAAAAAACAACGGATGTCCGCAGGACACATACAGACAGATCGAAGAAGGGATAAAGAAATTATGAGACTTTGCAGCATAGCCAGCGGAAGCAGCGGCAACTGCATTTATGTAGGTTCGGAATGTGCGCATGTGCTGGTGGATATCGGCATCAGCGGAAAAAAGATGGAAACAGGACTGAACAGTCTGGAGCTTACAGGGAAAGACATTGACGGAATTCTGATCACTCACGAACATTCCGATCATATCAAAGGACTGGGAGTGATCGCGCGGAGATACGGGATTCCGATTTATGCCACAGGCGGGACAGTGGATGCCATGGTTCGTTCCGGATCTCTGGGAAAGATCCCGGAAGGTATTTTTCATGAAATCCGGGAAGACGAACCGTTTCTTATCAAGGATCTGAAGGTAAAGCCCTTTACCATTTCTCATGATGCGGCACAGCCGGTGGGATATCGTCTGGAATGTGGCACACATTCTGCAGGCATCGCAACAGACCTTGGGAAGTATAATGACTACATTATCGAAAATCTGCAGGATCTGGACGCTCTGCTTCTGGAGGCAAATCATGATATCCGGATGCTTCAGGTGGGCAAATATCCATATTATCTGAAACAGAGGATCCTGGGAGACCGGGGACATCTTTCCAATGAAAACGCAGGAAGACTTTTGTGCAGGCTTCTTCATGACAACATGAAAGCAATCTTCCTGGGCCACTTAAGCCGGGAAAACAACTACGAGGAACTGGCTTATGAGACGGTATGTTCAGAGGTAACACTGGGAGACAACCCTTATAAATCAAAGGATTTTAAAATTCAGGTGGCGAAACGGGACTTTGCTTCCGAGGCAGTTACCGTATAGAAAGACGAGGATCAAATACCATGAAAAAAACAATCATCACAGTAGTAGGAAATGACACAGTAGGAATTATTGCAAAGGTATGTACCTATCTGGCTGACAACAATGTGAACATTCTTGATATTACCCAGACCATCGTACAGGGCTATTTTAACATGATGATGGTAACAGATACCAGCGCATCTGCAAAAGACAGTGCATCTCTTGCCAGAGAATTGAACGAGCTTGGTGACAGCATCGGAGTGGTGATCCACTGCCAGCATGAGGATATCTTCAACAAGATGCACAGAATCTAGTGAGAGAAGAGGTATTTGCATACTATTTACATTTCTAAGGAGACAGCGGCATATGATTAACATGTTTGAAGTAAATGAGACCAATAAGATGATCGAGCAGGAAAACCTTGACGTTCGTACCATCACTATGGGGATCAGCCTTCTGGACTGTATTGACAGTGATCTGGAAAAGGTAAACGAAAATATTTACAATAAAATCACAAAATACGCAGAAAACCTGGTAGAAACCGGTGACAAGATCGCAATGGAGTATGGAATTCCCATTGTGAACAAACGTATTTCTGTTACCCCTATCGCACTGATAGGTGGTGCTGCCTGCCGTTCCACAGAGGATTTTGTTTCCATAGCAAAAACCCTGGACAGAGCGGCCAAAACAGTAGGCGTAAACTTTATCGGAGGCTATTCTGCTCTGGTAAGCAAGGGAATGACTCCGGCAGAAGAACTCCTGATCCGTTCCATTCCTCAGGCTCTTGCCGTTACTGAGCGGGTGTGCAGCTCTGTAAATGTAGGTTCTACCAGAACCGGTATCAACATGGATGCAGTCAGACTTATGGGAGAGATCGTCCTGGAGACTGCAAAAGCAAGCCGGGATCAGGACTCTCTTGGCTGTGCCAAACTGGTGGTATTCTGCAATGCACCGGATGACAACCCGTTTATGGCGGGCGCTTTCCACGGTGTGACAGAAGCGGACTGTATCATCAATGTAGGCGTCAGCGGACCGGGAGTTGTAAAGACTGCCCTTCAGAAGGTACGCGGTAAGGATTTTGAAACTCTTTGCGAGATGATCAAGAGAACAGCCTTTAAGGTTACCCGCGTAGGTCAGCTGGTTGCCCGGGAAGCCTCCCGACGCCTTGGTGTTCCTTTTGGTATCGTAGACCTTTCCCTTGCTCCGACTCCTGCCATTGGAGACAGTGTGGCAGAGATCCTTGAGGAGATCGGACTTGAAAGAGTAGGAGCTCCGGGAACAACAGCAGCTCTTGCACTTCTGAATGATCAGGTGAAAAAAGGCGGTGTTATGGCATCTGCAGCAGTAGGTGGCTTAAGCGGCGCTTTCATCCCGGTCAGTGAGGATCAGGGAATGATCGATGCAGTAAATCTTGGCGCTCTTTCTCTGGAAAAACTGGAAGCCATGACCTGCGTCTGCTCCGTGGGACTGGATATGATCGCTATTCCGGGAGATACGAAGGCATCTACCATTTCCGGTCTGATTGCAGATGAGGCAGCAATCGGTATGATCAACCAGAAAACAACGGCTGTCCGCGTGATTCCTGTGATCGGCAAGGGCGTTGGTGAGACTGTAGAATTCGGCGGACTCCTGGGCTATGCGCCGATCATGCCGGTAAATTCCTTCTCCTGTGAAGCATTTGTTGACCGCGGAGGAAGAATCCCTGCTCCGATCCACAGCTTTAAAAACTGATAAACAATTGACAAAAACCTCTGGACAGACTGGATGTTCAGAGGTTTTTTCTATAGATACAGCAAAAAAAGAATTTTATCTGTTTCCCGGGAAATGATTATGATTATCCTATAAATTTCGGGAAAAAGAACTGACAAGGAAAGAATATGAAAAGTTTCTGGAAACAGCAAAAAGAGAGGGAAGACAGCGTCTGCATTTTCTGATGGAATGCATCGGTAATACCGGGATTCGCGTTTCTGAGGTGAAATACATTACGGTAGAGGCGGCAAGGGCAGGGAGGACGGATATTTCTCTGAAGGGAAAGGTAAGAACCATCCTGATCCAGAAAAAACTGTGCCGGAGGCTTCTGGAGTATGCAAAAAAGAGAAAAATACGGACAGGCTGTATTTTCCTGACCAGGACGGGAAAAGAGCTGTCCAGAAAACAGATCTGGAAGGAAATGAAGTCCCTGTGCAGAACTTCTGGTGTGATGCCGGAAAAAGTATTTCACCATAACCTGCGGCATCTGTTTGCAGTAACGTTTTACAGAGTTGTACGGGATATAGTGAAGCTGGCAGATGTACTCGGACACTCCAGTATGCTCTCTATATATTTCCCGAGCTTATTGTGACGATGTCTCTCCCATCGCAGCATACTCTCGCAACTCAGCACTTCGTTTTCTGCGCCGGCTGCTACCGGAAGCTCCCGCTCCTGCTGTCTGACCAGTTCCAACATATCCCCGCCGTTCCAATAATACGCCCTTAAATATCTGCAACGTTATTAATGTTGTTTTCTGAGATAATCTGTCGAATTTGTTCCTTTGCAACTGCCATAAAAAATACTCCTTTTCGATAAAAATTGTCATATCTGAATTCTTACCAAAAAGGAGTTATTTTTTACCAAAAACACAAACTATTTTACACTACCGTGGCTTTTATGACTTAGCCGCTGCCTCCTGCTCTATTTTGAGTATGCATTGCTTTTTTCTTCCAGTAATTTAAAATTGCAGCATCTGGAAGCGAGGGAAGAACCGGGGATACGAAGGCATTTCGCATACAATTTTTTCGCTTTGCGCTGTATGGTAGACTGCATACTGTCTATAATGGCTTTTTCTTTCTGGAGCAGGTAAATATAATCGTTTTTCTCTTTTTCATTACGGAAAGATCGAAACTGCCCGACCTGGTTATACTTTAACTGTGTAATGCAGGAACCAGGGACAGGGATCATATTGTTCAGATTCAGCACTGCATATAAATAGCCGGTG
Organism: uncultured Blautia sp.; assembly: GCA_900541985.1. Lineage (GTDB taxonomy): Bacteria > Bacillota > Clostridia > Lachnospirales > Lachnospiraceae > Blautia_A. The sequence continues at coordinate 111,920 of UQLX01000003.1, forward strand.
TCTGCATCCTGGAGTTTATGAAAGTCGAGACTATTGGACATATGCTGATGTTTTTGTTTGACCGATGAAATCGGAACATAATAGTGGTAACTATTAACAGTCAACAGGACACCAACGTGCAATTTCAGTTTCTCTCCATATTCGACATACCCCACGCGGGAATCGAATTGGATCGAATATCTAATATAATCCTTATCTACAACGTACCAATCCATAAAGCCTCCGTAAAGTAAAAAAGGTGGGTGGCTTGCCACCCACTGCTGTTAATCGATTGTTTTGGTTGGACAATCTAACCGCTTTTAAACGACCGTTTTAATTGGACGGCCTAACCGCTTTTAAACGATTGTTTTAACTGGACAATCTAACCGCTGCACAGATATCTCTATCCGTATCTTTAGTATATGCGATTTCACAGAAAAAATCAATATTGTTCAAAAAATTTTTTCTGTGAGCTGACAGATGAGTTACTGTTCAGAGGTATGCATAAGTCATTGTAAAAAATAACGAAATTTATTTTTTTATTTTGTGGATATTCATTTTGGGCAGGAAAAACTGTGTTTATAGTTTTTCCTGCCGTTCTTTTGGGATAAAGTTATACACCAGATTCTGGATTTCAGAGCCCGTTTTCGAAGTTTCATGGCTGATATCAATGCTTTTTCAATCGCAAAACGAATACTTATCCACAGTCAAATTGACGAAAGAACGATTTTGGAAAATTTGCTTTTTTTCTATGTTTTTGTTATACTCTTTCATAAGAAAGAGAGGTTTTCTTATGGACATCGATTTAAAAGAAGAATTGAAAAAACGTGATGAACTTCTCGCTGGTTACCTCAAACAGATTGAGATACAAGAGGAATTTATCCAAAAACAAAAGGAAATGATTGAATATCTGGAAGCTCATATTTCAAAAATCACAGACATTATCAGTGGCGTTTAATGGTAACTGTGCCGGAGGAAAACGTATGCCTGATACTTATGATTACATCACACTCATGTGCCGGCTAAAAGCCGCACAGGCAAGGAATAAAGAACTGGAATCCGGTGAGAGATATGTCAAGCTGAAAGAACTCCACCAGAAGGATTGCAGAGACTATGAACATAAAATTCTGGAACTGCAGACAGAAATAGCGGAAGCGCATGGAAAGCAATTCCACTGCTTTTTTAATAAAAATAAAACTGCGCCACAGCCTTGGCAGGCCATCGCGCAGCGATTTTGTTCAATTAGAAGTTTAAGAATCATTTGTTTAGTAAGAGGTGAAAAATGAGAAAATGTCTTTTGGTATGGCAAGTTCCTATAATAGAGGGCGAATATTATAATCCAATCATGTATGCTATATATATACGAAAAGCAAAAAAATTTGCGAGTGTGTTAAATGAATATTTTGAAGAAAAAAACATGGATTGGAAGTGTGTTTTGGATAAGTCAGCATGTACTTACGATGAAATTTTCTCTTCACAAAATCAAGTGATTATTTTTGTGCCAGAAGCTAAAACAAAACAATGGTTGTATAAAAAAGAATTGCAAACTGCGTGTGCAAAAAAATATTATTTAGATTTTACAGAATATAATAGCAGACAAATAGATAAGATTGCTCAATTTTTTAATGAATTAAAAGAATGATAAAGCAATGGAAAAATTCTAGTTTGCCAAAATATATTTCTAACTTTCCCTATTTTACAGGCTTTCCAGCCTGTGCATTAGCGAAACGATAGGTAGTGTAAAATAGTTTGTATTTTTTATGGCAGTTGCAAAGGAACAAATTCGACAGATTATCTCAGAAAACAACATTAATAGCGTTGCAGATATCCTGACCGGCATGGGATCCGCATTCCGGTACTTGATGAAAATGGTGAACAGAAAGTCGGGGCAAGAAACCGAAAACAATGGAAATGGGTTCTGACCGATGCTACAGGGTGGAACAATCCAAAGAATTGTGAGTTATGTAATAATATCATTCGGTGTGCAATTAAGAATCCACCGCCTTTAGGCGGTATGGCTTTAGTGTTATCAGGAAGCAAAAGAGGAACCAGGAGAGAATATTCGGTCGAATGATATTGCTGAAGCGCTTTCTCATACAGAAATAAATGCTGAAAAGAAGTATTCCGGGGAGGGTGATTAACCATGAGGAAACAGAGAAAGAGCTTACGTCCGACGTTATCCATTCAGGGGCGAAGAAATACAATCAATATCGGGATAGATGTTATTAGGTTGTTAGGGGAACCGACACATGTTTGTATCATGAGAAATTTACATAATTCCTCTCTGGCAGTGCGCCCTTGTGTCGCAGAAGATGTGATGTCATTTCAGGTTCCGGATCATTTTATGGAAGACAGTAATGTAAAATTCTGTGTTCACAGCAAGCAGTTTGTTCAGCAGATTATGCATGATTGCAATCTGGATACAGATAAGACATTTGTATTTTATGGTGAGTGGCTTGAAGAAAAGAATGCGGTTGTTTTTATGCTCAAAGATTGGGTATAAAGCGGATATACTACCGGAAAACTGAAAAACAGAGCTTCATAGCAATAAATACGACCTTTACTATCCGGAACAATTATGATAAAATTTATAGACAGAGAAGTGAGGTGATCATGTGCAGGAGACAGAAAAGCATGTAATGAACGAAAAGGATTTACAAATGCTGAAAGAACTGCGCCTGATGGATGATGACTTTTTTTCTGAAGCTTTGGATGGAAAGATAGAGGCAGTCGAATATATCATAAATACCATTCTTGAGAGAAATGATATTAAAGTAAAATCCACAAAGGCACAGGTTGAGTACAAAAGTGCAACAAAACGTTCCATTATTTTAGATATCCAAGCAGAAGATGCAAACGGAAAAGTTATAGATATTGAAATACAGCGTTCAGATCGTGGCTCTGGTGTAAAACGAGCCAGATTCCACAGCAGTATGATTGACCGGACGCTTCTTTCTAAAGGCGAAGATTTTGAAGATTTAGTGGATACTTACGTGATCTTCATTACTGAAAATGATAAATTTGGTAAAGGAATCCCGCTTTATCATATCGAGCGACGGATTGAGGAAATGGATTACGCAGTATTCGGTGATGGAACGCATATCATATATGTAAATGGGGAATATAGAAATATGGAACACCCCATTGGAAGTTTAATGCATGATTTCAACTGTAAGGAAGCAAAAGACATTGTAAATCCGCTGTTGGCAGAAGAAGTCCGATATTTAAAGGAGACAGAAGGAGGTCGAAGCCAGATGTGTAAAGCTATGGAAGAAATGAGAAAAGAGGCTGTTCATAAAAACACGGTAGAATTAGCACTTAAGATGCTGGCAAGAGGACGTGATTCATTGGAAGAAATAGCAGAAATGACCGGCTTACCTTTGGATGAAGTTCGCAAGTTGGCTAAAAAGGATATTGCTTAAAGCTGTTCAACCCCAGATGTAGATATCTGGGGTGTTTTTTTATGCAAAAACAGCGAATATTTATGAACAACATCAAATTATCTGCAAAAGGGAAAAAACAGCAATTTTGTCCCTATAATTTATCAAGCTAAAGGGGCAAACAGGATAATAGGGACAAATGTTAAAAAAATAGAAAAATACGAAAAAAGCTAGAGTTTCTGGGGGTCAGAAGCTCTTTTTTTAATTTCCAAGCGTGGGGTTAAATCCACCGCCTTTAGGCGGTATGGCTTTAGCCATCTTTCCTAACCCGGATAAACCGGAAAAGTTTTGCATTTCCGCTACGTTTTGATTACAATGAAAGAAAAACGTTGGAGGATGCATTCCGCATCCCCGATCGCCCTGATCTACCGTGAAAAACCGGCAGAAGAAGCTGAGGTAGATACCGATAAGGTAGCACCGTAAAATCTGAAAAAATATAGTTGACAACATCGGTTTGATGTGGTAAAGTATAAAATAACAAAACCGATGAGGAAGAAGAGTAAACATTCTTGTATCATCCCAGAGAGCAGGCGTTGGTGGAAGCCTGTATGAGGCAGGATGTTGAATGGCCTTCCGAGGGCAGCCCCAAATCCTTTCAGAAGGAGAGTAGGCGCTGACGGGAACCGAACCCGTTACCAATCAGGAGTGTATGTTTGTACATGAGAAAGTGGACTTTATGTCAATTTGAGTGGTACCGCGATAATAAGAAATTATTACCGTCTCAAGCATTAGCTTGGGACGGATTTTTTTATTCAGGGACAATCCCGGATATGGTATCACTGCTTTCTTTCTCGCAGACAGGATCCCGGAGATTGGCACATATCTTCAGGAAAACAAATTTATTGTAGAGAGAGGAGAAAAAAACATGAAAACAAAAACAACAGCGAAGGTATTAGGAGCAGCATTACTGACTATGGCACTTGCAGGAACCACAACCGTTTATGCGGAGGAACAGTATACCATAGGAATCGAACAGTTTGCAGAGCACGGATCTCTGGATAACTGCAGAGAGGGTTTTCTGGAGGGGCTTAAGGAAGAAGGAATCGAGGAAGGAAAGAATCTCACAGTAGATTACAAAAATGCAGCGGCAGACATGGGAACCTGCGGACAGATCTCCGACAGCTTCGCATCCGATAAGGTGGATCTTATGGTAGGAATTGCCACACCAAGCGCACAGAGCCTTTATAATTCGGCTATGGATGCAGAGATCCCGGTAATTTATACAGCTGTTACAGATCCTGTGGCGGCAGAACTTGCAGATGAGGAGGGAAATCCGGTAGGAGAGATCACCGGAACCAGTGATAAACTTCCTGTGAAGCAGCAGCTGGAGATGATCCGTCAGATGCTTCCTGAGGCAGAAACCATTGGTATCATGTATACAACAAGTGAGGCAAATTCCGAATCTGCCATCAAAGAATACGAAGCCCTTGCAGGAGATTATGATTTCAGGATTGAAACAGCGGGAATTACAACAACAGCAGATATCCCGCTGGCAGCCCAGACCCTGATTGAAAAAGTAGACTGTATGACAAATCTGACAGACAATACAGTGGTTTCCTCCCTTCCCACCATTCTTGAGATGGCAAATGAAGCTGGAATCCCGGTATTCGGAAGTGAGATCGAGCAGGTGAAGCTGGGATGCCTGGCAGCAGAGGGACTGGATTATATGGAACTTGGCAAACAGACCGGAAAGATGGCGGCTCAGGTTCTCAAGGGTGAGAAAAAAGCTTCCGAGCTTTCTTTTGAAACAATTGAAGAAGCGGCTCTTTATGTAAACACAGCCGCAGCAGAAAATCTGGGAATTGAAATTCCGGAAGAGATGACAGCTTCCGCAGCAGAAGTATTTGAAGAAATTACAGAAGCAGAATAAAAAACAGTATGGAGGTTGACTGGTCATGGATTTTTTTATCACAATTATAGAGCAGGGACTGATCTATGGAATCCTTGCTCTGGGTGTGTACATCACATATAAGATACTGGATTTTCCGGATCTGACTACAGACGGAAGCTTTCCACTGGGAGCGGCGGTAACAGCAGCTCTCATCACCCGGGGAGTCAATCCTTATCTGACGCTTCCCATTGCTTTTGCAGCAGGTGCTCTGGCAGGTGTCTGCACAGGGCTGATCCATGTAAAAGGGCGCGTCAGGGATCTTCTGTCCGGTATTATTATGATGACTGCTCTGTGGACCATCAATCTCCGGATTGCAGGAACTTCTAATGTTCCCCTTTTTTCTAAAGAAACCATATTTAAAAATGATTTTCTGGCAGGGCTTTTTCCGGATGCAATGGGATCTTATTCTACGCTGATCGTGATCGTCATTCTTGCCCTGCTCACCAAGGTAGTCCTTGATTTTTATATGAAGAGTAAATCCGGATTCCTGTTAAGAGCAGCAGGGGATAATGAGAAACTGGTAACGGCACTTGCAAAAGATCAGGGAAATGTAAAGATCCTGGGCCTTGCCATTGCAAACGGGCTGGTAGCTCTGTCTGGATGTATCTTTTGCCAGGAAGAGCGTGTGTTTGAAATTTCCATGGGAACAGGTGCTGTGGTGATCGGACTGGCAAGTGTGATCATTGGAACCAGCCTTTTCCGTAATCTGGCGTTTATGAAAGCCACCACCTCTGTGGTGATCGGTTCTGTTCTGTATAAGGCATGTACGGCAGTTGCCATGAAAAATTTTGAACCGCAGGATATGAAGCTGATCACGGCAGTACTGTTCCTGATCGTGCTTCTGATCAGCATGGAAAGAAAGAAGAAGGTGAAGATCGATGCTTGAGCTGAAAAATATATATAAATACTATAATCCCGGTACCGTAAATGAAATGTGCCTGTTTAAGGACTTTAACCTTACAGTAAAGGACGGAGAATTTCTTTCTGTGGTAGGAAGCAACGGTTCCGGAAAAACCTCCATGCTGAATATTATCTGTGGAAGCATTCCGGTAGAATCCGGAAATATTATACTGGACGGAAAAGACATTACCAATGCAAAAGAATTCCGTCGAAATGAAAAGATCGGCAGGGTATATCAGAATCCGGCTCTCGGAACCTGCCCTTCCATGACCATCCTGGAAAACATGTCTCTGGCAGATAATAAGGGAAAGAAGTTCGGTCTTGGAAGAGGGGTAAATAAACAGAGGATCGAATATTACAGAGAACTTCTTCGGCCTCTGAACCTTGGGCTGGAGGACAAAATGCATGTAAAGGTAGGGTCTCTTTCCGGTGGCCAGCGTCAGGCAATGGCACTTCTTATGTCCACGATGACGCCGATTGAATTTCTGATCCTGGATGAGCATACAGCGGCTCTGGATCCCAAGACAGCAGAGATCATCATGGAACTGACGGATAAGATTGTGAAGGAAAAGAAGCTGACCACTATTATGGTGACCCATAACCTCCGCTATGCAGTGGAATATGGAAACCGGCTTCTGATGATGCATCAGGGAGAAAGTGTCATCGACTGCGCGGGGGAAGAGAAGGCGGCCATGAACATTGACGATATTCTGGAGAAGTTTAATGAGATCAGTATAGAATGCGGAAACTGAAAGAAGTGCGGTTCATGGAGGAAAAATATTATGATCAGGTGATTTTCCGGAACAGAGTATGTATATTGCATGTCAAACGCGATATTGCATATCTGGAAGAATTCATGTCCGATGGATATGCACCGGAAGCCAGGGAAATCCCTTTGTTACTGACCATTTTCAAGTTATATGAGCAACAACAGTACATGTATGATAACAAGGTACATTCCGTTGAGAACCGTATTGTCAGCATATCGCAGCCATGGATTCGTCCCATTGTCAGAGGCAAGCTAAATTTTGTGTGTGATAAATCATTGGTTTTCTTTGCCATAAAATCACCTTTCCTTTCTTAATAGTGGCTGGACACCTCTATTATAACGCGGAAAGGTGATTTTTGCGTATAACGATGGCCACCACCCGCAAAGCAGGTGGATTATAGTTCAAAACACCTACACGATGCGTAGATGTTTTGAACAGGCTAAAGCCGTATATATAGCAGAGGGGGCAAAGCCTTATAACGGCTTTGCCCCCTCTGCTATATAATCACAACCTGCTTCTGATACTCATGCTGAAAAGCCCTTCCGGATTTCCTGCACAGAATACTTTCATATATATTGGAAGCTTCTGTGTTCGCATCCAGAAGCTGCAAGTCTTTCGGTGAAAGCAGTTTTTTTGCGTCTGCCAGTTTGGTGATTACAGGAAGGGAGCTGCTCCTTTTTATTGCTGAAAGCAGGGGGGCGGCATCCTTACGGAAACCAAGAATCCGGCAGTAGCCGGCTTCTCTGGGAGCCTCATTAATATGAAGAAGAAGATGGAGCAGAGCCCTCTGGATCCTCGTATGGGTAAGCTCCTTTGTTTTCAGAAGCTCTGCAAAGGAAGCAAAACCCCGATAATGATTCAGCTGTCTGCGGATACGGTCTGCAAGCTGGGGCGAAAGATCAGTACAGGAAGCAAAGTCTTCCGCGGAGGAAGTCAGAAGTCGGTAATGCAGGAGCAGATCCAGATCCTCCTCTGTGAGATATTCTCCATGGAGAAAAGCTTTTTGGAGAATTTCAAAGGCAGAAGCCGGAAGCATTTCACGAAGAGGAGAAAGATCTTGTGCTTCCCGGAGGAAACGGCGGACGGCAGATGCGGAGGGAAGCTGTCCTTCTGGTAAAGTGTTTTCGTGGTAGCCGCTTCCCTGTCTTTTCAGGGTAACCGGTTTCATATGAGACTGAAGGGAAAGGATTGCCCGGCAGTATTCCATTCCCAGAATATTGTTAGGAGAAGAGAGAAGTCCTTCTGGAAGAGACGGCTGTACATCTTTCGGAAGAAGCCCGAGATATTTATGCAAAGCGCTGCTTCTTGCTGCGGGAAAAGACATTCCTTCCTTCAGGTATTTCTGAAGGAAGGTCTGATATTCTTCTGGTTCCTGATTCAGAATTTCGGCGGCAGAAAGCATTCCCCGGGTATTTCCCTCCTCACTTCCGAAACAGAGCTGGTTTACAACTCCAAGACCGTCCAGCAGAGAAACTCCTCCTCTGGCAAAAAACTCTGCGCTGGCAGTAGAAAACTGTACCGGAAGTTCCAGCACAAGATCTGCGCCGCAGCGAAGGGCCATTTCTGCCCTCAGATGTTTGGGAAGAAGGGCAGGGGAGCCTCTTTGTACAAAGTCGCCGCTCATGGCAATGACAATATGATCGGGGCGCAGGTTTTCTTTTATATAATGGATCTGGTGGAGATGTCCCATGTGGAAAGGATTGTATTCTGCGATGATGCCGGTTACGTTCATAGATATATTTCCTTTAAGTTTTTTTCTATCATACCATAATTATTCCTTTTTTACAGCAGATTATTTTCTGTCTTTTTTGTATAAAAAGGAAAATATGGCAGAATGGCAAAATTGCACTTTAAAAAATACTGTACTTTACCTTTTTATAGGGTGGAAATGCTTGAAATAAAAAATGCCAGGAGTTATAATAATAATATCTGTGAGGTGCGCGTCTTTGCGCCTTATTGGGGCCGCCAGGCCAAATAATGAAAGGAGCTATTTTAATCATGGGATTTGTTGAACTGCTTAAGAAAAGAGCAAAAGAAAACATTAAGACAATTGTACTGCCGGAGACAGAGGACATGAGAACTCTTGAGGCAACTGACAAGATTCTGAAAGAGGGAGTTGCAAAGATCGTTCTGATCGGTAATGAAGAGACCATTAAGGCAAAAGCAGCAGAGGGCGGCTTTGACATTTCCGGCGCTACAATCGTTGACCCGGAGACTTCTGACAGAACTCAGGCCTACATCGACAAATTTGTTGAGTTAAGAGCGAAAAAAGGCATGACACCGGAGAAGGCAAAAGAAATCCTTCACACACAGTATCCATACTATGGTGTTATGATGGTTAAGATGGGCGATGCAGACGGAATGGTATCCGGTGCATGCCACTCCACAGCAGATACTCTTCGTCCATGTCTCCAGATCCTGAAGACCAAACCGGGAACCAAGCTGGTATCCGCATTCTTCCTGATCGTTGTTCCGAACTGCGAGTATGGTGCAAACGGTGCGTTTGTATTTGCAGACTCCGGACTGAACCAGAACCCGACTCCGGAAGAACTTTCTGCTATCGCTGCTTCTTCCGCAGAATCCTTCCAGCTGCTGGTACAGGAGGAGCCAATCGTTGCTATGCTTTCCCACTCTACAAAGGGCAGTGCAAAGCACGCAGACGTAGACAAGATGGTAGAGGCTACCAGAATCGCAAAAGAAGAGCATCCGGAACTGAAACTGGATGGAGAATTCCAGCTTGATGCAGCGATCGTTCCAAGCGTAGGTGCTTCCAAGGCTCCTGGCAGCGAAGTTGCAGGTAAAGCAAACGTTCTTGTATTCCCGGACCTGGATGCCGGAAATATCGGATACAAGCTTGCTCAGCGTCTTGCCAAGGCAGAAGCTTACGGACCTGTTACCCAGGGTATCGCAAAACCGGTCAATGACCTTTCCCGTGGCTGCTCTGCAGATGATATCGTTGGTGTTGTTGCTATCACAGCTGTACAGTGCCAGGCAGAGGATAAATAAAAATATCAGACGTTACATAAAAGAATAGGAGAGTAAAAACATGAATGTATTGGTAATCAACTGCGGAAGTTCTTCATTAAAATATCAGCTTATCAACTCTGATACAGAGGCTGTCCTTGCAAAAGGTCTCTGCGAGAGAATTGGAATCGACGGAAGACTGGTTTACAAAAAAGCCGGCGGAGAAAAAGAGATTACAGAAGCTCCGATGCCTACACATAAAGAAGCAATCCAGATGGTACTGGATGCTCTTACCAATGAAAAAACAGGCGCGATCAAGAGCCTGAAAGAAGTTGACGCTATCGGCCACCGTGTTGTACACGGCGGTGAGAAATTTGCTTCCTCTGCAGTGATCACAGATGAGATGATCAAGGCTGTAGAAGAGTGCAATGATCTTGCACCTCTTCACAATCCGGCAAACCTGATCGGTATCCGCGTATGTGCAGAGCTTATGCCTGGCGTACCGCAGGTTGGCGTATTTGATACTGCTTTCCATCAGACTATGCCTCCGAAAGCATTCCTCTATGGGCTTCCGTTAGAGTACTACAAGAACTACAAAGTAAGAAGATACGGTTTCCATGGAACCTCTCACAGCTTTGTTTCCAAACGTGCAGTTGAATTCCTTGGTCTTGACAAAGAGAATTCTAAAGTAATCGTATGCCATCTTGGAAACGGTTCTTCCATCAGCGCTGTTGTAAACGGCAAATGTATTGATACTACTATGGGTCTGACTCCTCTGGAAGGTGTGATCATGGGAACTCGTTCCGGAAGCATTGATCCGGCTATCATGGAGTTCATCGCAAAGAAAGAAAACCTGGATATCGCAGGCGTTATGAATGTCCTGAATAAAAAATCCGGTCTTCTTGGAATGTCCGGTATTTCCAGCGACATGCGTGACCTTGAAGACGCTGCTGCAGAAGGAAATGTAGACGCTAAGAATGCAAGAGAGGCTCTTGGCTATGGAATCGCAAAATATGTAGGCGGATATGTGGCAGCTATGAACGGCGTAGACGCTATCGTATTTACAGCAGGAATCGGTGAGAACGATAACCTTGTTCGCGAGGATGTATGTTCTTATCTTGGATATCTCGGAATCGAGATTGATAAAGAAGTAAATAAGGCTCGTGGAGAAGAAGTTGTGATCTCCACTCCGGATTCCAAGGTTAAGGTTGCAGTGATTCCGACAAACGAAGAGCTTGCAATCTGCCGCGAGACAGTAGCTCTGGTTTAATTTCTGAACGGCACATAGAACAGGAGAAGGCTCACCTGAGGGTTGAGCCTTCTTTTATGGAGAACTGTCAAAAATAACAGAATTAATGTAACAGTTGGAAAAATCCTTGACAAAGGGATAGCTCCTATGTATAATTGACTAAGTGTGAATAGGAGATAATTATGCAGATTCATTTATCAGATGTAACTTCCATCGAAGGAAAGACAATACAGGTAAGTACAGAGCTGGAGCTCGACAAGATTGATTTTCAGCTGGGACAGTTTCCTGTATTGAAGAAGTCACCGGTAGAACTGACTATTACAAATACCGGCAATAAGGTCCTTGAATTGACAGGCAGTGCCTGTGTAAGTGTAGGGATTCCCTGCGATCGCTGTCTGGAACAGGTGGAGGTAGAGATTCCCTGTCAGATTCAGCGGAAGCTGGATATGAAGCTTACAGAAGAAGAACGGGTGAATGATCTGGATGAAAGCAACTATCTCACCGGAATGGACCTGGATGTGGACCGGTTGGTCTATCTTGAGGTACTGATGAGCTGGCCTTTAAAGGTGCTTTGCAGAGAAGACTGTAAAGGTATCTGCAGCCAGTGTGGGAAAAACCTCAATGACGGTCCCTGCGGATGCGCAGAGGAGCCTAAGGATCCCCGCATGGCAGCTATCAGTGATATATTTAGTAAATTTAAGGAGGTGTAACCTATGTCCATATGTCCAAAAAACAAAACATCTAAAGCAAGACGTGATAAAAGACGTGCAAACTGGAAGATGAGCGCTCCGAATCTGGTAAAATGCAGCAAATGCGGTGCCCTGATGATGCCTCACAGAGTTTGCAAGGCTTGCGGAAGCTACAATAAGAAAGAAATCGTTAAAGTTGAAGACTAATGAAAACGTAAAAAACAGAATCCTGTAAGGGGTTCTGTTTTTTTGCGTCTGTTTTTATTGTCTTTGAACACAGATTTTCATTCCTGTCCTGTATAATAATATTAATAACTGAACAGATGAGATATGATCTTGCAGGAAAAGGAGAGGAAAGTGTGTGAAGAAAAATATAAATATCAAAGAAAATCCCGCATTGCCGGAGGTTATCTGTTTTCTGGATCGGAGTATGTCCATGCATGGACGGGAACGGACAATTATCCGCTGTTTCAACAGATGGCTGGAGGAGCAGCAGAAATACAGTGGGGAGGCACTGGTGACGGTGGCGCTCTGCAATGAAAAATGTGAACTTCTGTACAGCCGGATGCCAATACAGTATGTAAAGCGGATGGACAGTTTCTCTTATTATGTAAAGGGACACACTGCATACCTGGATACGGTTGACGAAGTGTTGAGATTGATCTGCAGGCTTCGACAGGAAAAAAGTACAGACAGATCCCGGGTTTTGTTCTTTATGGTAACAGACGGACTGGATAATTCCAGTATCAAAATGGAAAAAGGCGAGCTTGAAAAAAGAATGGAATCTCTTTATGCGAAGGGCTGGGAAATTCTCATTGGGGGAAAGGATATTGATTCGGAATTCAGGGAGGCATCCGATCTATTTCTGGAAATGAGAAAGGCATAAAACAATTCCCGGAATACCTGTACGGCCCCCGGATAAATAGTGTATAATACATATCAGAAATATTCATGTATAGTCAGGGGGAGACGGAATGAAGAAAAATGATATGTTTGAAAATCTGGTCATGAACTTTTCCATGGATATGGAGGATGCACCGGAGATTTCAAAATCCGGGGACAAAAAAGGAATTCCGGATCGGATGGTGATCCTTGCCAGAGGCCTTGCAGAAGGATGGAGTGTGGAAAAGGTAGAACAGGAGCTGAAGGACAGAGGCTGCGCGGTGCTGTATGGAAGAAGCTTTTATGAAGCCTGTCTGATGTATGCCTTCAGCCACAGAATGAGTTATGGAGACTGGAAGGATTTTTTTGCAGCCTGCCGGAAGCTTCGGGAGGCGTCAGACGGAAGTGGCAGTCGGCTGATGAAGGGTGGTAAGATCACCCTGAAAGAATTGAAGGAATATGTGGAGGAGGAATCCTCTGAGGGGATGCAGACAATGCTGCTGACAAGAGAATTTGCAGACCGGATCGTTCATCTGACCTCCATGCAGGATTTCTGGGAGTTTATCAATGAGAATATAGAGAAGTTTTCCTCTGCACGGGAACGAGCCAGATATTATTTCTGTAAATACCTGTACTTTTATATTCAGGATCGCTGTGATAAGTATTATGAAAGCTGTAAAAAAGAAGAATCTTTAAGAAAACAGTACGGAAATATGCTGGATAAGGATGAGCGTGGAAGAAGTGAAAAATTTGCGCTGGAGGAGCTTTCCTTTCTGAAACCGCTTACAAAGCTGAAGCGGGATGCGGATAAGCTGAAAAACCAGATGACCCTGGAGGAAAAAAGAGAGTATCTGCAGAATGCTGCCCTGACTCCGGGAGGCATTTTTGATGAATTTAATTATTTTTATTTTGGGTATGTCTCTGTAGAGTGGATGGAGATTCTGTTTGAATTATATGGGGAATTCGAGGAGTGGCCGGAAAACACAAAGATCCGTGTTGCTCACTCGCTTGGGCTTTGCAGCCAGACTCCGGGGACAGAAGAGTGGAAGCATGCCGAGGCAGAGCTTCACAGAATGGAGAAAGAAGAGAAAAAACGGGAAGAAGAGCGGGATTCCGAAGGTTCCCGAAATGCAGCAGAAAAAAGAAAGGCTTATCAGAGAGGCCGCGTGGGAGAGGATTATTTCCGTGAATTTATGACAGGAGCAAGGGATATTAACAGGGAAACTTTGATCAGTTTTCTGCTTTTTGTCAGACAGAGGGTTTCTCTGGACAAAGAAAATAACATTACCATAAACAGACTCAGCCGTATTCTGGAAAACTGTGAGTTTGAAAGGCTGCGTCCGGATCAGGAGTTTGATTCTTTTGTGCTTCATTTTCTGCGTTCTTCAGATCCTATGGAGGTTCTGGAGGAAGAGGTGGAAAAACAGGTGGTGCAGGGAAAGAATTTTTATTTGTACAGAGTTTATAAAGAAGCCTACTGTCATGAAAAAGAATTACTGGAATATCTTCTCTAAAAACAAATTTGCAAAACCATGGTTTATCATAATCTTATAAAGATGAAGCGGAACACACTTCTGAATACAAGAATATGGAGGGGGAAAAGATTATGATGAAAAAAGAATGTAAAGGGTTAAAGAGAATTTTTCTGATACTTCTGACCGCTGTGATCCTGATAACCGGTCTTCCGCCGGTTACGGCAGAAGCGTCATGGTATTCCGGGGACTACCGTTACTGGTCTCAGGGAGGCTCTGATTATGGAGTTATGAGAAGCTATGGATGCTGGATCGTGGCACAGGCCAAGCTTCTGTATGAGACAAATGTAGAAAGGTCGTCATCCTTTAATCCGGATTCCTATTTTCTGTGGCAGCTGAATAATGGACAGATTTACAGCAGCAGCAACATCAATCAGAAGGACGGCGGAAATGCACCTGTGGTTTATGCCAGACAGAAAGGCAAAAATCTGGAATATCTGGGATACTGGAGAGCAGATGACAATCAGCTGTGGTATAACATCAATGCCGGATATTATACGATATTAAGAGTAAGTGGTACCAACACCGGAGGACTGCATTTTGTCATGATCGACAATCAGAAATCCAGAGAAACCGGAAGGCTGTACTGCTATGATTCCTTTTCTGACAGAGGAAGCGTGTCTTCTCAGCTGATCACACGATACAGCATCCATCAGGGCGGCTATGTATATAAGGCAAATAATCCTCAGTCTGTGAATGTTTCCTATACAAATGTGCGTGCAAACTGGACAGATACCAGAAATGCAGAACTGGCAGGAGATATCCAGAATCCGAACAGAGCGGTAATCTCAGAGGTAGGAGCTTATGTCTGGGACAACAAGGGTACCTGTGTGGTTAATCACAGAGAAAGCTGCGGAAGAAATAATTCTATGGTATATCAGAAACTGAATATCGTGAATGAAGCAAAACCGTCAGGACTGAAAGCCGGAACAGATTATACCTATCAGTTCTGGGCAAACGCAAACGGAAGAATTATCTACAGCGGTAAGGGAAGCTTCCGCACAAAGGGAAGCAGTACTCCGGCTCCGGCAAAGGTTGGAAAAATGAGTACACCAAAGGCAAAGCGTCTGAACTATATTTCTGCAAATATGTGGTGGAGCAGAGTTTCCGGCGGAGCAAAATATCAGCTTTATTTTGCAACAAATAAAAATAAGAAATATACATATTTTGGATATGCATCAGGAACTTCCGCCAAGATCACAAATATGACGCCGAACATGAAATATCATTTCCGAATTGTGGTGCGGGATAAAAATAACAAAATCATTAAAACTATGTCCAATCCAGTCTGTGTGAATACAGGGATAGGAAGTGTAAGCGGATTTAAAGTAAGAGCGACGTCAAAAAACAAGGTTACTCTGCAGTGGAAGAAAAAAGCCGGTGTGTCCGGATATAAGATTTATCGTTCCACCAATAAATACAGAGGCTATCGCTGCATAAAGACTGTGAACTCCAGAACAACCAGATATACAAATAGCAGACTGTCCAGACGCAGAAATTATTATTACAGAATTGTTCCGGTAGTAAAACATGCACGCAGATCTTATTCCGGCAGTTACAAAACAGTCAGAGCAAGAACCCGATAAAAATTATGTGGAAAAACAAATTTGCAGAAACAGAAGCTATACTGAAATTATAGAAAACAACACAGAAGCTTCAGGGAGGAAAGTGCTATGAAGAAAATAAAATCATTTTTTACAAAGGGAATTCTCGGGATCCTGGCAGGACTGATGCTGACGGCAGGGATAACCGGAACGGACGTACAGGCTGCCAGACGGATCAGCTACAACAGAGCGGTCCTTATGTACAACAATAAAATGGATTACTGGGCAAGAAAAAACAACCGGGTAAAAATTACCTGTGACCTGAGAGACAGATCCGGATGGAGCTGTAACGACAAAGGAAAAAGAATTTCTGTCCGTTCTCTGTATTACAGTGATTATACAAAATATGTATTTAAGGATGTGACTGGCGACAGGGTTCCGGAAGCGTTTTTCTGCAATGCCAGAACGAGAACGATGATGGTGCTGACAATTTATAAAAACAAGGTTAAGCTGGTTGGAACCTTCCGGACTTCCGATTTCTATCCGGATCCGGTACGTTATAACAAAAAGAACAAAACTTTTATTATTAATACCATGATCACCGGAAGAAGTGTTTCCCGAAATGTTTTTAAAATACGAAACGGAAAGCTCTACAGGGTATGCACACTGTCTGATTATGTAGCTCCCATGGAAGCCAATGGACGCTGTAAGGTAGAGTACCGGGTAAACGGAAGAAGAAGCTCCAGGGCAAAATATAACAGATATTACAAAAAATATTATAGATGTACTGCAAAATATTACTGGGGACCGTGAAAAGAAGGATGAAAGAGAAAGAAAGAGAAATTGAGGGAATTCCTCAGTATACGTTAATAAAAGGACGATACCTGATAGGCGCGCTTCTTGGGAAGGGCGCCTGTAGCCGTGTTTATAAGGCCTATGATACGGTTCTTGAAACTGAGACTGCAGTGAAAGAATTTGTTCCTTTTTCGGGTGATAAGGAAGGAGAAGAGAGAGTATTTCTGGAGGAAGCGGGAGGATTCTTTGGAAAATATGAACATCCGGGTCTGACAGCCGTTACAGATGTTTTTGAAGAAAACGGCACCGCTTATCTGGTCAGTGAATATCTTTCAGGAGGAAATCTCAGAGAATATCTGAAAAAGAGACCCGGAGGGAAAATTACTCTGGAAGCGGCCCATAGCCTGCTTCGACCGGTGATAGAAACAGCAGTCTGTCTCCATGCCGACGGACTGGTACACGGAGGAATTGTGCCGGAAAGACTGCTGTTTGACGGGGAAGGTCAGCTGCATCTTACCGGACTGGGAACCTGTGGACTTCGGACAGAGGAAAAGAACATCCCGGGTCCCTGGACGGACGTCTGCGGAATTGCCGGGATCTTTTACGAATGTCTTACAGGAAAAAGCCCGGAAAAGGCAGTACACCATATCCTTCATAAGGGAAAGCAGAAGCCGGTTCATAATTATGTAACAGTAAGTGCGGGAACGGATCAGGCGATTATGGCAGGTCTGGATGCAGCTCCCGAAAACCGGTTTTTTGATCTGTCTTCGTTTCTCAGAGCTATGAATCTGGATTGTGAGGAACTGGAGCCCTATACAGGTGCGGTGATAGCCATGTGGGGAGGAACGTGGATCGAGCTTACTACCAGCCGGGCAGGAGTATGGAGAGGGAAGAGAGCTCTGCTCACAAAAAAGAAATGGAAACGGATATTATTGTTTCTAGCCGCAGTTGCTGTGATATCGGGCACTGTTTCCGGCGGAATTTTTCTGTACTTCAAAAACCATCCGGAGGCGCTTTTGTCCATTGAAACAGAAAAATATAAAAAAGAATATAAAGAACATCCGGCAGAAATGATGACTGTGAAGGATGCAGGGTATGAGGAAATCTGGGAGGCTGTTGTTTCAGAGGGGAAAAGAAATCAAAGAAACGGATATGACAGCTACATTGTACCGAGAGACTTTTTTGTTGAAGAACACCTTATCAGCAATGAGGCGGAAGGGTTCGGGATTACATATACACAGCTGAAAAAAGCCGGGGAGCTTATTTTGGAAACACCTTTAAAAAGAACAGCAAAAAGCTGGTCAGGGATGGTTACCCGGTATCCGGGGAAACTGGAACGACTGGGAATTGAGGGATTTGACATAAACACCTATGAGTTTCAGATGCCAGAGCAGACAGGAGTACTGGAGATCACAAGTGATGCAGTCAGTAAAAGAGTGGAAAAATGTAAATTAGAAGCAGACAAAAATAAGATCCGGAAATTTCTTCTGGAGGGGCTTCCCTGGCTGGTACCGGAAACCTATCTGACGGAAAAGGAAATAAACCAGCTGCTGGATAAGGCTCAGGAAAAAGGCTTTCTTTCTGTAGACCGTCATGGAAAATACAGTCTGAACCTTACAATCCTGGACAGTTTTGATACAGACTCGAAAGAGGTGTGGTCTTTGTCTGTCTGTTCCGTAAAGGCATTAGATAAGATTCCTGAAAAAGAGGAACGCGCTGGCAGCTATCTGCGGGATTCTGTACGTTATGAGCAGTTTCTGGAGTTTATAAAAGAGAATGCTGTTTCAAAAAAGAAAGAGGAGGACAGGAAGGTTTACCAGCTGACAGAGGAAGCGGTCCGGAAGTGGGGAGCTGCTTCCAATATACCTCTTCTGTATCATACAGAGGAAGAACTGATCCGACATCTTAAAGAAAAAGGATATGAACTGAAAAAAGAAGAAACAGAAGACAGGATTTTTGTATATGATCATGGGATGGGAGCGCTGGAAACAGAGTTCTGTAAAAAAAATGTATACCGTATCGGAGACCAGCTGCTCATTAATCTCATACATGATATTCTGTCCGGGAGAATCTATATGGCAGGAGTCGCTGATACAGAAAATAAGCTGGAAGAAGTACTTCCTTTGGCGGCAGATATGGCACTGTTTCTGTCGGAGGATATTCCATATGGCAGAGAGGAATTGCTGGAGGAATGGAAAAACTCCATGGGAAGTGTGAAGCTTGGCGATCCGTCCTGGAGAGGTCTGTGGGGAGATTTGTACGGCGATATGGGGTGTGTAGTTATAAACAATACAGATTCCCGGAAGAAAAACTGGTTTGTGATCTCCCGATATGGGTATGGAGGAGATTCTTATGATTATATCCGGCCTCAAAGCATCTGGCCGGAAGACTGAAGGAAAGAGACAGAAGGATATGGAGGAAAAATTAAAGGGACAGTATACCCTGAGAGAGATAATTGGGCAGGGCGCCTTTGGTGTGATCTACCGTGGCCGGGATGAAAAAAATCAGCGGGATATTGCCGTGAAAATCTGGAACGAGGGAGAGGAAACCGAAATACTGGAGACCGGAAATGTGCTTTTTCAGGAGTCGGACAGAACTTCCGGTATGGTTCGGCTTTATGATTTTTTTACAAAAGCCGGAATGAATTTTCTGGTGATGGAGTATCTTCCCGGAGGAACTCTGAAGGATTATCTGATGAGACAGCCACAACGGAATATGGATGAAAGAGAACTTCTGGAGCTTCTGAAGCCGGTCATGGAAACTCTGGCATTTTTTCATTCTGAAAAAATCGTACATTGCGATATCAGTACGGATAATCTTATGTTCGATGAAAGGGGGCAGCTTCGGCTGATTGATCTGGGAGCCTGCCGAAAAGAGAACTTTTTTTGTGAAAAGAAGTTCCTGAAAGAGCACTACAGTGCACCGGAGCAATATTCGGATCCGGAAAAAATCGGACCCTGGTCGGATATTTACAGTTTGTGCGCGCTGCTTTATGAGTGTCTTACAGGGGAAAAAGTACCCTCTGCGCCGGAGCGTATTCAGGGAGCAGAGCTTTTGACTGTGTCATTTTACAGAGAAACAGAAGAAAAAACAGAGCGTGCGATAATGAAGGGGCTGGAGCTGGATATCCGAAAGCGGTATTTCAGCGTAAGTCTGTTGATGGAGGCTCTTGGCATACCGGAGGAAAAGGTGAAACTGCTGGATGGTGCGGTCAGAAATGCCTGGGGGATGAAGTGGGTTTCTGTAAGTACACAGGGCGGAAGTTATCTTTTTGACAGAAAAAAAAGGATCAGCAGGAGATTGTGGAAAGGAAGTGCTGTAGCTGTTATGGCGGCGGTGATTCTTGGCACAGCTTCAGCTGGCTTCGGGAGATGGTATGAAACGACTTATCAGGAGCTGCGTATTCAGAAGAAGCTTAGGCAGGCGCAGAACTCCGACCCTTCAGAGGACGATATCCTCCTGATCTCCGGTGATCATAAGAACTATCCGGAAATTCTGGAGAACCTGAAAAAAAACGGGACAATTACATATGAAACAGAAAATGAGAATTATCATTCAATTTCTTACAGTATGAAGAAGGAAGCTTTGGCGGACTGGGGAATTTCCTCGAATTTTGGAAGAAAGATGTACCTGGACTGGCAGACCATTCGGGATGCGGTTTTTTATTATATGGAAACAGGAGATCAGGCTGTGGTAACGGAAGAAAAAGAAGAAACCATGGGGGCTGTCTTATGGTACAGAGAAGACGGAGAGGAAAACATTGAAAACAGATGCTGCGTCCGGCTGACCTGCCGTATTCTGTATCAGGGGACTGTAAATGAAACCTGTGTGATCCAGTATGATCCGGTAGATCAGCGAGTGCTCAGTGTCAGTTATTCCTCTTATAAAAGAAAAAGAACAGAGGAGTTTCTGACGGAACTCCTTCCAGTTTGTTGTCCGGAAGGATTTCTTACGAAAAAAGAGGCGAGGGATGTTATGGAAAAACTTTCTGTCGATAATGAAAGTGATTATGAAAGTCAGGAGTATGTACTGAACGCCAGAACATGGATCCAGGTTACAGCATCGGCGGTGCTGGACGAAGACATACACTACGAGGCGAAAATAGCAGCTTCTCATGCATGCCTGAGAAATTAACAGGATTAAAAAAGGGAGCAGAATAGATGAGTATGGAAAACAGCCGATACCGGTATCTGAAAAAGCTGGGACAGGGAGGTTTCGGGATCACATATCTTGCATTGGACCAGGAAAATGGGCAAAAGGTTGTGATAAAAAAATATACACCGTCCGGAGAGGATGCGCAGAAAAGGAAACATGGTCAGAAAAGCTTCCTGCGCGAGGCGAGGCTTATGGCTTCCCTGAATCCGGTGCCGGAGATTGTCAGGGTGCTGAATTATTTTGCGGAAGGCGAGTCAGCTTATATTGTGATGGAGTATGTACAGGGAACCAGCCTGCGGGATTATCTGGAATGTCTGGACGATCCGATGGATTTTCGGTCTGCGGTGGATATGCTGGGACCGGTTATGGATGCGCTGGAAACAGTACATAAAAAGAATATCCTTCACAGAGATCTGACGCCGGATAACCTTCTTGTACGGGAGAACGGAAAGCTTTGTGTGATCGATTTCGGTTCGGCAAGAGAATTTGACCAGTACGACCGGACAAAAACAGTTCTTCTGAAAAACGGTTATGCACCTTTTGAACAGTATTCCTCTCATGGAAAACAAAAGCCATGGACGGATGTATATTCTCTTTGTGCAGTTCTTTATGAGATGATCACCGGTGTGATTCCTCAGGATGGGCTTTCCAGGGCAGACAGAGACGAACTGTATCCACCTTCCATGTATGGTGCTGTGATCACCCCGGATGAGGAAAAAGCTCTCCTGAAAGGATTATCAGTGGACTGCAGAAAACGTTACATCTCCATGGGCGAACTGAAGGCTGCGTTAACAGATTCCACAGGAAAAAAAGTGAAGTCCTCTTCTGTAAATCGAAAAAAAAGAAGATGGATCATTGCAGCCGGAGCCGCGGCAGTGCTGACCGCAGCCGGAACAGGTCTCTGGATAAAGGAACACTGTTTTTCGGAACAGTCCCGGAAGGTGGAATATGCAGGAAATTTCTACCGGGGCTCGAAGGAGGAAAAGGAGTTTCTTTCTTTTGTAAAAAACAATGCGGTTTCTTCGGAAAAAGACAGTCAGGGAGAGGGGACACGATATATTCTGAAGGAAGA
The DNA here is from genome assembly GCA_900541985.1 of uncultured Blautia sp. Classification (GTDB taxonomy): domain Bacteria; phylum Bacillota; class Clostridia; order Lachnospirales; family Lachnospiraceae; genus Blautia_A. Next base: position 133,782 of record UQLX01000003.1, read on the forward strand.
AAAAGTGAAGGAATACGGGCTTCCGTGCAATCAGTTTCGGTTTTTGTGCACGATACCTGAACTGGAAAAATATATGAAGGAAAATCAATGGATTTATTCCACCGCATCGGGAGATAGCAGTTTTACAGCAGAAATCGGAAAGCTGGGGGCTGTAAAAACAGATTTTAGAAAGCAGATAGTTTATCAGGCAGAAGATTTTCTGGTAATGGAGGTGGAATATGATCCGGTGGATGAAAAAATCCTGGAAGTCCGTGCAGATATGAAGAGAAAAGGAAGGATCTCTCCGGAAGAAACCGGAGCGAAGCTGATGGGATTTCTGAAAAAAAAGGACCCGGGAGAAAGTATGCAGAGGCAGATCGCAGCCTGTGACAGGAAATATTTAAGTGGAGAGTATCCGGAGGATTATTTTTGTATGCTTCAGTGGGAAAATATACAGCTTATATTTCAGAAGGTGGATCAGGAGCGCCTGAAGGCGCGTATTCTGCCCGGAAACGGAGATTTTTTTGCACAGGAATTTGCCTGGTGGCCATGAAATAAAGGGTGAAATAATATTTGGAATCTGGTAAGATATAATAAAAAGCAGGAGGAGGAACGTTATGAAAAAGAAAAAAGCAGTGGCGCTGCTGATGGCAGCAGTCATGTCTGTGACTGCGATTCCGATTGAGGCATTTGCAATGGAAGCAGACAGCCAGCAGGTATCGGAAGAGCTGGTTCTGTCCGGTGCAGAAGAAATCCCGTCGGAAGAGGTTTTTTCGGAGGAGACAGAAGACATATTTACGGATGAAGGAAATCTGCCTTTGGAAAAAAATGTGGAAGAGATACCTTCGGAAGAAACAGATCAGGAACAAGAGGAAATCTTTGTGGAGGATGGACATCCAAAAAAGTCACTGAGATCAGGGGGATTCTGGCAGGAGAAGCAATTGGTACTCTGAACGGTGTTCCTTATTATGCATATATTGCAGACGAGGACGGAAATATCCAGAATGCAGAGGGAAGAAACGGTTATTTAATTAACATCCAGACAGGCAGTCGAATCGTGCCTGAAGGTGAACAGGTTACCAATGTTCGTTTTGGAAAGGTGGGCGGAACAAATCAGCTCTTGTGGACCGATGCAGAAGGAAAGCTTTATTCCCGGAGTGGAGAAGAAGCAGCTATCATTCATTCCTTTGGGCAGGAGGGAATGATAGGAACAGTCAGACAGGTGATACAGGGAGAAAATGGAAGGGCAGCCATTCTGCTTACCAGAAACAGTGAAAATGCCTCAGATGCATATATTACCTATTATGACCTGGAACTGAAGAAATGGTCTGAGCTAAGCGGAATTATTGATTCATCTGCATATGTGGAACAGATTCAGGGAGCTTTTATCGGGGATAAGCTTGTTCTGAGCTTCAATGAGAGACAGATTAATGTTGACAACGATAAGGATACCGGCACCAACAATCTGAAATGTAAAACAATTACCCAGGAATCTGTGGAACTTAAACTTGATGATGTGCTGTTCTGGCAGAAAGACGTTCAGGCGGGAAGTGCTCTTCCGTTGGAACTCATGGTAAAAAATCAGGGAAATAAAGCCTGCATAAGCTGACTGCAGTAGTTATGCCGGAGAACAGCAGCCAGACAGTTGTCTGGAGCAGTTCCAATGAATCTGTGGTAAGCGTCAGCGCAGAAGGTCTGGTGCATGCGGCAGATAATGGAAAAGCCTATGTGACAGCAGTTACTGAGGATGGAACTTTACAGGCATCCTGCCGTGTGATCGTGGAGACAGTTCATGAGCATGTATGGGATAAGGAAAAAGTTACAAAACAGCCTGACTGTAAAAATACAGGTGCAAAGACTTATACCTGTACCGACTGCGGAGAAACAAAAACAGAGGAAATCCCTGCAGATAAAAACAGACATTCCTTTGGAGGCCATTCAGTTACCAAAAAGGCCACTGTTTTTTGCCACAGGAAGAAAAACCCGCCAATGTCGGGTCTGCAAAACTACACAGTCGGTTACCCTGTCAAAGTTAAAGCCCACATTCCGGCTGAATGTATCGTCGCTTACCATGCAGGTGAAGCAGAAAACTTCCGGAGTAAAGGTCAGCGGACTGGCGGCGGGAGATTCTGTAAAGTCCTGGAAATCCAGCAATACAAGGGTGGTAAAGGTTGACCGGAAAGGAAAACTGGCTGCTCAGAGCCGAACAGGAAAAGCAACCGTTACGGTAACGCTTGCCAGTGGAAAGAAAGGCTCTTTCAGAGTTACTGTGCAAAAGGGCAGGGTTTCCACTTCCAGACTGACAGGAGTCCCCAAACGTCTTACCGTACAGAAGGGCAAAAGCTATACGTTAAAACCAGTGCGTTCTCCTTTTACCGCACAGGACAAAATTACATATTCCTCTTCAAATAAAAAGGTGGCAACAGTCAGCTCCAAGGGAAAGATTACCGCAAAAAAAGGCAGGCAGTACAAACATTACTGTCAGGTCAGGAAAAAAGAAAGTGGTTGTAAAAATCACGGTTCCAAAAACACAGACCAAAACGCTCAGTAAGGTTCCTGCAAAACTGACAATGAGCAGAGGAAAGATTAAAGCGCTGAAAAAAGGAACAGTAACGATTGCAGTACGGTCGGGAAAAATAAAGAAAACATTTCGCCTGACTGCAAAATAAAAACAGAAACTAATGAGTAAACAAATAAAAAGATTGACAATTAATGGAAGGGGGGATTAATATATAGATAAATAATAACAGGAATCATAATAAAGGAGGTCGGTGATCATGACGCTTATAGAACAGATTTCACTTGTTTCTTTTGCTGTAATTGTTGTGTTTGGCATGGCTGCATATCTGAGAAGCCATTCCCGGTATGAAAACGGAATTTTCCACAGAGCCGGCTGTCTCCTTATGTATGGATATCTGAAGATGAGTTTTGCAGCCGGATATGCCGGAAGGGCTGTGATGATGAAGCTTGGAAGCATCTGCAGCAGCGTAAATATTTCCGCAGTTTCCGAGGAAATGTATCATAAGGAGTACCGTATGCGGGAATTGCGAAGAGAGCTTTCTCATGGCGGGTATGGAACAGACAGGCATAACCTGAAGATTCCGGGCTGACAGATTAAAAATTTCCATATATACAACAAAAAATTGATTTTCAGGAATTCCTCTGCTATACTTCATAGCAGAGGAATTTTTTGGGGTTTTGGAGGTTGGGAGATGAATAAAAAGAATCAGATCACAGAAGGCGTGATCTGGAAGCAGCTGTTACTGTTCTTTTTTCCGATAGTATTCGGAACTTTTTTTCAGCAGATTTATAACACGGCCGACACCATTGTTGTCGGTCGTTTTGTGGGTAAGGAAGCACTGGCAGCAGTCGGAGGTTCCGTAAACCAGATTGTAAGTCTGATCGTGGAAGTATTTGTAGGTCTGACCTCAGGCGCAGCAGTGATTGTATCTCAGTTTTATGGAGCCCAGGATAAAAAAAATCTGGATCGGACCATCCATACGGCAGCTGCGTCTTCGGTGGCGGCAGGCTGTGTGATCGGAATTGCCGGCTTTTTTTTATCTGATACGATCTTGCAGATGATGAATACTCCGGCAGAACTTATGGATGAATCCGGAATATATCTTCATATTTATTTCTGTGGGACAGTATTCAATCTTGTTTATAATATGGGAGCAGCTGTTCTCAGGGCAATGGGAGATTCCAGACGTCCGCTATATGTACTGATGACTGCCTGTGTTCTGAATATCCTGTTGGACATCCTCCTTGTAGTTATTGGAGGTATGGGAGTAGAAGGAGTTGCCCTTGCGACTGTTTTCTGTCAGGGAGTCAGTGCGGTGATCGTCTCGGCAATGCTGATAAAAGGACAGGGATATTTTAAGCTGGAATTAAAAAAACTTCATTTTTACGGAAATTCTCTTCATTCCATCCTGCGGATCGGTATACCGGCAGGAATCGAGGCCGCAATGTACTGTGTGGCAAATATTGTAATCCAGGTGTTTGTCAACCGTCTGGGAACGGATCATGTGGCAGCCTGGGGAACCTTCGGGAAGATCGATGCGGTTTTCTGGATGGTGGTAAATGCGTTTTCTACTTCGATTACCACTTTTGTGGGACAGAATTATGGCGCGGGAAAAACGAAGCGTATGAGAAAAAGTGTACTGGTCTGTCTGGGAATGTCCTATGTGGCGGCAATTGCTCTCAGCGGGTTGCTGGTGGTCTTTGCAGACCCTCTGTATCGGCTTTTTACCACAGACCGGGGAGTGGTTGAGATCGGAGTCTACATGATGCGTTTTCTGATGCCGTCTTATTTCCTTTATGTAGCGATCGGAATCCTTTCCGGAGCTCTCAGGGGAGCTGGCAAGGTGCTGGTTCCGGTGATCCTTACCTGTGGAGGCGTCTGCATTCTCAGGATTACATGGATGCTTGCCGTTCTGCCGGCTTTTCCGGGGATCGATACCATTATGCTCAGCTATCCGGTATCCTGGGGGATTACAGCTGTCCTTTTTGTGATCTATTATATAAAGCGTTTTCCAAGAGCAGAAAAAGCTGTAAGAGTGAAAGAAGGCTGACAGGATAACAATCTGCTGTTGTAAACGGAAAGAACCCAATATGAGAATGATTGAATGAGGAGCATTGAAATGAATATTTTAAATATGGAACACATTAGTAAAGTTTATGGAGACAAGGTGATTTTTGACGATATTTCCGTAGGAATCCACCAGGGTGATAAAATTGGAATCATAGGTATCAACGGTACGGGAAAAACCACCTTTTTGAGAATCCTGGCCGGACTTGAAGAGGCGGATGAAGGACAGGTGGTTCGACAGAACGGTCTGCGTCTTTCTTATCTTTCCCAGCATCCGCAGTTTCCGGAAGGGGCGACGATCCTTTCCTATGTAAGTGAAGGAAAAAGAGAAGAGGACTGGAATCCGGAAACAGATGCACACATGGTTCTTAACAAACTGGGAATTGCAGACCATGAGGAGGAGATTGCCCATCTTTCCGGAGGTCAGAAGAAGCGTGTGGCACTGGCAAGGGTGCTGATCAATCCTGCGGATCTTCTGATTCTGGACGAACCCACCAACCATCTGGACAATGAGATGGCAGCGTGGCTGGAGGATTATCTGAACCGGTTTAAAGGAGCTGTGATCATGGTAACTCATGACCGATATTTTCTGGATCGGGTTACAAATAAAATCCTGGAGATCAGTCATGGAAAAACCTATACCTATGAGGCGAAATATTCCAAATTTCTGGAGATGAAGGCAGAACGTGAGGAAATGGAAATGGCCTCAGAGCGAAAGAGACAGAGCGTTCTGCGCATGGAGCTGGAGTGGGCGAAGCGAGGCTGCCGTGCAAGAACCACCAAACAGAGAGCAAGGCTGGAAAGGCTGGAAGCATTGAAAAACGGGACGGCTCCGGTGCGGGATAAAAGTGTGGAGATTGATTCTGTGGAAACCCGAATGGGAAAGAAAACCATTGAGCTGCACCACATTTCCAAAAGCTTTGGAGAAAAGGTCTGTATCCGGGATTTTGACTACATTGTGCTGAAGAATCAGAGACTTGGGATCATCGGACCAAACGGCTGCGGCAAATCCACACTTCTTAAGATCATTGCCGGGATACTGGAGCCGGACAGTGGTCATGTGGAAACAGGTGAGACCATCCGTATGGGATACTTCTCCCAGGAAATCGAAGAAATGAACACCAGTCAGAGGGTCATTGATTATATCAGGGATGTTGCAGAATATATTCCTACAAAGGACGGTCTGATCAGTGCGGCAAAGCTTCTGGAACAGTTCCTTTTTGACTCTTCCATGCAGTATTCCCCTATCGAAAAGCTTTCCGGAGGAGAAAAGAAAAGGCTGTACCTTCTGAAAATCCTTGCAGCAGCTCCAAATGTGCTGCTGTTGGATGAGATTACCAACGATATCGATATTCCTACGCTGACGATCCTTGAGGATTATCTGGATTCCTTTGCGGGAATTGTGATCGCAGTTTCTCATGACCGTTATTTCCTGGATAATCTGGCAGACCGTATTTTTGAATTTGACAGAGATGGAAATCTGACACAGTATGAAGGAGGATATACGGATTATCTGGAATCGAAAAAGAGACGTTTTGGGGATACGTCAGGAAGTGATTTTGCTTTCGGAAAGAAAGAAGGCGGCAGGGGATCCGGAGAAAACGATAACGCATCCGCTTCAGGGGAAAAGGATTCCGTAAAGACCTGGAAACAGAACCGCACCACGAAGCTGAAGTTTTCTTTTAAGGAACAGAGAGAATACGAGACGATTGATGATGATATTGCAAAGCTGGAAACAAAGCTCGAAAAGCTGGATGCGGATATCATGGCAAATGCCACAAATTCCGGAAAGCTCAACGAGCTGACCAGGGAAAAAGAAGAAGCAGAAGCTCTTCTGGAAGAAAAAATGGATCGCTGGGTCTACCTGAACGATCTGGCAGAAAGAATCGAGGCACAGAATAATGGATGAAAAAAAGAAAAAAAGCCCGATGACCACACTGTGCTATGTGGAGAAGGCGGATGCTTACCTGATGCTTCACCGGGTATCAAAAAAACAGGACGTCAACAAGGACAAATGGATTGGTATCGGCGGTCATTTTGAAGAAGGGGAAAGCCCGGAGGACTGTCTTCTGAGAGAAGCTTATGAGGAAACCGGACTTACTTTGACTTCCTGGAAATTCAGGGGAATTGTTACCTTTACTCAGGTAGGCTACGGAACAGAATATATGTGCCTTTATACCGCAGATGAGTTTTCCGGGGAACTGAAGGACTGCGATGAGGGGATTCTGGAATGGGTGAAAAAAGAAGAACTTCTGAAGCTGAATCTCTGGGAAGGAGATAAGATTTTTTTGCGGCTTTTGAATGAAAATGCTCCGTTTTTTTCACTGAAGCTCAGTTATCAGGGGGATTGCCTGACAGAAGCGATACTGGATGGCAGGGATATTTTATAGAAATTTCCCACATATCTTGACTTTACCCCTTTAAATTTAGTATGATAAAGTTTGAAATTTTAACAGGAGGCATATTATGGCAGAATTAGTGAAAGTAGTTGTGGACGCCATGGGAGGCGACCATGCACCGGAAGAACCCGTAAAAGCAGCCGTAGAAGCCGTAAAAGAACGTGAGGATATCCTTGTGATCCTTACCGGCCTCGAAGACGTGATCCGAAAAGAACTGGATAAATATCCGGGATACCCTCAGGACAGAATACAGATCCTGCACACCTCAGAAGTGATCGAAACGGCAGAACCACCTGTGTTTGCCATTCGTAAGAAAAAGGATTCCTCTATTGTAGTGGGATTAAATCTTGTAAAGAAAAAAGAAGCAGATGCTTTTGTTTCATCAGGAAGTACAGGAGCTGTTCTTGTAGGCGGACAGGTACTTGTGGGAAAGGCAAAGGGAGTGGAACGTCCTCCTCTTGCACCACTGATTCCTACCATGGAAGGCGTAAGCCTTCTGATCGACTGTGGAGCCAATGTAGACGCCAGACCTTCTCATCTGGTACAGTTTGCAAAGATGGGATCCATTTATATGGAACAGGTAGTGGGGATCAAAAATCCCAGAGTTGCCATTGTCAATAACGGCGCTGAGGAAGAAAAGGGAAATGCCCTTGTAAAGGAAACTTTTCCGCTTTTGAAAGAAACAGAAGGAATCAATTTTATCGGAAGTATTGAGGCCAGGGATATTCCTTCCGGTTATGCAGATGTGATCGTCTGTGAAGCCTTTGTGGGAAATGTGATCCTGAAGCTTTATGAAGGAGTCAGCGGTTCTCTGATCAAAAAGATCAAGGGCGGAATGATGAAAAATCTGAGAAGCAAAATAGGAGCCCTTCTGATCAAACCGGCTCTGAAAGAAACCCTGAAAGATTTTGATACCACCAAGTACGGCGGAGCCCCGCTTCTGGGCCTGAAAGGTCTTGTGGTAAAAACCCATGGAAGCGCAAAAGCAGTGGAGATCAAAAATGCCATTTTCCAGTGTGTACAGTTTAAGCAGCAGAAGATCAATGAAAAAATAGCAGAGAGGATCCTTCCTGCAGTAGATCTCCAGGGAAAAGAAGAGAAAGAGGTATAAAGAATGGAACAGTTGGAGCAGAAGATCGGTTACAGGTTTCGCAACAAAAAACTGCTGCGTCAGGCACTGACTCACAGTTCCTATGCGAATGAGAAAAAGCTTGGAAAGCTGGGCTGTAACGAGCGTCTGGAGTTTCTGGGTGATGCGGTGCTGGAGCTGATCAGCAGCGATGTGCTGTATGCGCGTTTTCCCCGGCTTCCCGAGGGAGAACTTACAAAGAAACGTGCCAGTCTTGTGTGCGAGCCAAGCCTTGCTTACTGTGCGAGACAGTTTGGGCTTCCGGAATACCTTCTTCTTGGAAAGGGAGAAGATATGACCGGAGGGCGTATGAGAGATTCCATTGTTTCTGATGCTACAGAGGCTCTTCTGGGAGCAATTTATCTGGATGGTGGGTTTGCTGACGCGAAGGAGTTTGTCCTGAAATTTATATTAAATGATATGGAGCATAAGCAGCTCTTTTATGACAGCAAGACCATCCTGCAGGAAATGGTTCAGGAAGACGGGAAACATCCGGTAGAATATATTCTGACCGGAGAGGCCGGACCGGATCACAACAAGAAGTTTGAGGTGGAGGTGCGGATCAACGGTGTACCTGCAGGATGCGGTGCGGGGCATACAAAAAAGGCGGCTGAGCAGGCTGCTGCCTATCAGGCCATCCGAAAGATCAAAGACTAAAGGTGACATATGTATTTAAAGAACATTGAGGTACACGGATTCAAATCCTTTGCACAGAAGATCAATTTTGAATTTCATAATGGCATAACCGGGATCGTAGGACCAAATGGAAGTGGAAAGAGCAATGTAGGTGATGCAGTCCGCTGGGTACTGGGAGAGCAGAGTGCGAAACAGCTTCGCGGCGGAAATATGCAGGATGTTATTTTTTCCGGAACAGAGCTTCGCAAACCATTGAGTTTTGCCTCAGTTGCAATTACTCTGGATAACAGCGACCACAAGCTTCCGGTGGAATTTAATGAGGTGACAGTTACCAGGCGGCTTTACCGTTCCGGTGAAAGTGAGTATCTGATTAATGGAAGTAACTGTCGTTTGAAGGATATCCAGGAAATGTTTTACGATACTGGTATCGGCAAGGAAGGCTATTCGATCATCGGACAGGGACAGATCGATAAGATCTTAAGCGGAAAGCCGGAAGACAGACGAGAGCTTTTTGACGAAGCTGCGGGAATTGTGAAGTTTAAACGCAGAAAAAATACAACGATCAAGAAACTGGATGAGGAACGTCAGAATCTGGTTCGTGTAACGGACATCCTGACAGAGCTTACCAGACAGCTTGGACCGCTGGAAAAACAGTCGGAAACAGCCAGAATCTATCTAACAAAAAGAGATGAACTCCGTGAGCTGGAAGTAAATCTGTTTCTTCTGGATTATGAGTATTCGGGAAAGCTTCTGAAAGAGCTGAATGAGAAGCTGAGTCATGCGGAAGAGGAGCTGGAGAAGACCAGGGAATCCCATGAACAGACAAAGGTGGAATATGACCGGCTGGAACAGCAGCTGGAAGAACTGAATGAGCGACTTGAGGAACTGAAAGAAAAACAGCAGCAGAATGCTCTGACCAGACAACAGCATGAAGGACAGATACAGGTTCTGGAGGAACAGATACTCGCAGGAAAGCAGAACAGCGATCATTACAGAAACCGCCTTGAAACACTGAAGGAGGATCTGGAAAAAAGATCTTCTGAAAAAGAAAGACTTACAGAAGAAAAAGAAGAACTCAGGGTGAAGCTTGCGGAACAGAGAAAAAAACTGAAAGAGGAAACAGAGCACCTTGAGAATATCCAGGAGGAGGCAGCTGCCTGTGCAGCATCTGTAGAGGACGGTAAAAATGAGATTATTGAACTTCTTAACAGCCGTGCTACTACAAAGGGAAAGGTACAGCGGTTTGATGCTATGATGGAGCAGCTGGATATCCGTAAGGCTGCAGTGAGTCAGAGGATCCTTCATCTGAAAACGCAGGAGGAAGAGCTTGGCGGGGAGAAAAAAAAGGCGCAGAGCCGATACGACAGCGTTTCCCGTTCCATTGATTCTATGAATGCAGAGTGTGTCCGGCTCGACGGAGAGGTACAAAAGCTTCAGGAGAAGCTGAAGGAACAGAACCGTCAGATGGAAGCAGGACAGACTGCTTACCACAGAGAGGCCTCCAGACTGGAATCTCTGAAAAATATTACGGAGAGATATGACGGCTATGGAAACAGTATCCGTCGGGTGATGGAGCAGAAAAGCCGTGAACCCGGAATTAAAGGTGTTGTTGCAGATATCATTCATGTGCAGAAGGATTATGAGGTAGCCATTGAAACTGCATTAGGCGGCAGTATCCAGAATATTGTCACAGATAACGAACAGACAGCCAAAAGGATGATCGGATTTCTGAAGAAAAACAGATTCGGGCGTGCCACGTTTCTTCCTCTTTCCAATATAAGCGGAAGAGGCGGGATTTCTCAGAGAGAGGCTCTTAAAGAAGACGGTGTGATCGGGACAGCGGATACGCTGGTAAAAGCAGACGCGGAATACAGTGGTCTGGTGCAGTATCTTCTGGGGAGAGTTCTTGTGGTGGATCATATTGATCATGCCATTGCCATTGGCAAAAAATACAGGCACAGTCTCCGCATGGTGACCATTGAGGGGGAATCTTTGAGCCCCGGCGGTTCCATGACAGGTGGTGCCTTTAAAAATAACAGTAATCTGCTTGGGCGGAGAAGAGAAATCGAAGAACTGGAAAACAGCGTGGGTCTTCTGAAGAAGGAGCTTATGGAACTGCAGACGGCTATTGGAGATAATCGCAGCAGGAGAAACGTTCTTCGTGATGCCATTGCAGATTTTCAGGAAAAACTCAGACAGCAGTATGTGGATCAGAACACAGCCAGAATGAACCTGGAACAGCTGGAGGAAAAGGAAGCAGACATCCGGAAAAGCTATCAGCAGATCGACCGGGAAAAAGAAGAACTCCGTCGTCAGACCGGAGAGATCCGCGCAGATCATTCCACGATCACAAAAGAGCTGGAAGAATCCCAGAGAGATGAAAAAGAACTGGAAACCTTTATTGAGACAAAGCAGAAGGAACTGGAGGAATGGAAGGCAGAGGAAGCTGCCAAGATGAAGGAACTGGAGCAGATCCGTCTGGATGAGGCAGGACTGTCTCAGCAGGAGCATTTCCTTCAGGAAAATCTGATCCGTCTCTTAGGGGAAATGGAGGCTTTTCAGAGAGAAAGCCGTGAACTGGAAGAGAATCTCAAGATAAGTGCTGAGGAGACTCTCAGAAAACAGGAAGGTATCCGAAATCTGAAGGATGCGGCAGAAGCCTGCAGCCAACTGGATCAGGAGCTGCAGCGTCAGAAAGAGGAAAAACAGGCGCAGAAGGAAGAAAAAAACATAAGCCATAAAGTTTTTTTTGAAAAAAGAGATCAGCTGTCCGAGCGGACATCGCTTTTGGACAGGGAGTGCTTCCGCCTGAAAAGCCAGGCAGAAAAAGCAGAGGAGCAGAGAGAGTCCCAGATTTCCTATATGTGGGAAGAATATGAGATCACTCCAAACAGCGCGCTTGGACATCGCAGGGAAGAACTGACAGACCGTCAGGAAATGAAAAAGGATGCTTCCCGGATCAGAGAAGAGATCCGGAAACTGGGAGCCGTAAATGTAAATGCCATTGAGGATTACAAGGAGCTTCTGGAACGACACACATTTCTGTCCGGACAGTATGAAGATCTGGTTCAGGCGGAAAAGACACTGGAAAGTATTATTCAGGAACTGGATGAGGGTATGAGAAAGCAGTTTGCAGAAAAATTCCATGATATCCAGAGAGAATTTGACAAGGCCTTCAAGGAGCTTTTCGGAGGCGGAAAGGGTACACTTGAACTCTCGGAGGATGAGGATATTCTGGAGGCGGGAATCCGGATCATTTCCCAGCCGCCGGGAAAGAAGCTTCAGAATATGATGCAGCTTTCCGGAGGTGAAAAGGCCCTGACTGCCATCGCTCTTCTTTTTGCCATTCAGAATCTGAAGCCGTCTCCGTTCTGTCTTCTTGATGAGATCGAAGCGGCACTGGATGATTCCAACGTGGGACGGTTTGCTTCTTATCTTCAGAAGCTGACAAAAAATACACAGTTTATTATCATTACACACAGGCGCGGTACCATGAATGCGGCAGACCGGCTTTATGGTATTACCATGCAGGAAAAAGGTGTATCAACTCTGGTTTCTGTAGATCTTGTAGAAAACCAGTTAAGTAAATAAAGGAGGCATGAGTATGGCCGGGGGAAAAAAAGGATTTTTTAAACGTCTTGTCAGTGGACTGACGAAAACAAGAGATAATATCGTAGCGGGCTTTGACTCGATCTTCAGTGGTTATTCCAGCATTGATGAAGATTTTTATGAGGAGCTTGAAGAAATTCTGGTAATGGGGGATATTGGTATCAATGCCACCTCTGCCATACTGGAAAAACTGAAAAAGCAGGTGTCTGAAAAGCACATCAAGAATCCTGCAGAATGTAAGCAGCTGCTGATCGACAGCATCAAAGAGCAGATGAGAGTAGACAGCACCGAATATGAATTTGAAAACCGCAGATCTGTGATCCTTGTGATCGGTGTCAACGGTGTGGGAAAGACCACTTCTGTCGGAAAGCTTGCAGGAAAACTGAAGGAAGACGGAAAAAAAGTGATTCTTGCAGCTGCGGATACCTTCCGCGCCGCAGCGGGAGAGCAGCTTGCCCAGTGGGCTGACCGTGCAGGAGTAGAGATCATCGGCGGCCAGGAGGGGGCAGATCCGGCATCTGTTGTTTATGACGCAGTTGCTGCTGCCAAGGCAAGAAATGCAGATGTGCTCCTCTGTGATACGGCAGGACGGCTTCATAATAAGAAAAACCTTATGGAAGAACTTCGCAAAATCTATCGTATCCTGGAAAGAGAATATCCTGAGGCGTATCTGGAAACTCTTGTGGTTCTGGATGGTACTACAGGACAGAATGCACTGGCTCAGGCAAAACAGTTTGCAGAGGTTGCCAATGTGACAGGAATCATTCTGACTAAGCTTGACGGTACAGCAAAGGGCGGTATTGCAGTAGCAATCCAGTCGGAGCTTGATATTCCGGTGAAATACATTGGAGTAGGGGAGAGCATAGACGACCTGCAGAAATTTGATGCAGATGTTTTTGTGAATGCACTGTTTGATATAGATGAAAAGGAAGCAGACTGATCATACATAACGAGGAGGAGAAAATTATGCTTACACTGGAGAACTTTGAGGAAGCGTCAGAAATTGTCAAAAAAGTTACACAGGAGACCAAACTGATCAAAAGCAGCTATTTTTCAGACCTGACAGGAAACAAGGTTTTTCTGAAGCCGGAAAATATGCAGAGAACAGGCGCATATAAGGTGAGAGGAGCCTATTATAAGATCAGTACACTTTCTGATGAGGAAAGGCAAAAAGGACTGATTACAGCTTCAGCCGGAAATCATGCGCAGGGAGTTGCCTATGCTGCGCATAAATTTGGTGCAAAGGCAGTGATCGTTATGCCAACTACCACACCGCTGATCAAGGTGGAGAGAACCAAAAGCTATGGGGCAGAGGTGATCCTGAAGGGAGATGTTTATGATGAGGCCTGCACCTATGCACTGGAGCTGGCTGAGAAAGAAGGCTATACCTTTATTCATCCGTTTGATGATCCGGCAGTAGCTACAGGACAGGGAACCATTGCTATGGAGATTGTGCAGGAGCTTCCTCTTGTGGACTATATTCTGGTCCCCATTGGCGGCGGAGGTCTGGCCACAGGCGTTTCTACTCTTGCCAAGCTTCTGAATCCTCATATTAAAGTAATCGGTGTGGAACCGGCAGGAGCCGCATGTATGAAGGCTTCCCTGGAAAAAGGAGAGATTGTGACTCTTCCTCATGTAAATACCATTGCAGACGGTACTGCAGTGCAGACTCCCGGTGAGCATATTTTTCCATATCTTCAGGAAAATCTGGACGGTATCATCACCATTGAGGATGATGAGCTGATTATGGCATTTCTGGATATGGTAGAAAACCATAAGATGATCGTTGAAAATTCAGGGCTTTTGACAGTGGCAGCTCTTCGTCACCTTGATTTTACCGGAAAGAAAGTTGTTTCTATCCTCAGCGGAGGAAATATGGACGTGATCACCATGTCCTCTGTAGTGCAGCATGGACTGATTCAGAGAGACCGTATTTTTACGGTGTCTGTTCTGATTCCGGATAAAGCCGGTGAGCTTGTCAGAGTGGCAACGATCATAGCACAGAACCAGGGAAATGTAATCAAACTGGATCATAACCAGTTTGTAACTACCAACCGTAATGCTGCCGTGGAATTAAAAGTAACCATGGAAGCATTTGGAACAGAGCACAAAAATCAGATCGTAAAAGCTCTGGAGGATGCAGGATGTAAGCCAAGAGTGATCCGGGCAAGCCTGTAATAATATAGAAAATAAAAAGAACCGCAGATATGGCTCCTTCAACAGGAACTCCAGATCTGCGGTTTTTGGAATTTTTTGTTAAACGATCAGTTTACTTCGATCAGTTCATATTCATCTGTTCCCAGACCAAGTTTCTTTGCATGGGCAATGCAGGAGGTCCAGTCGGTGGTAGGGAACATAGCGCCAAAGTGGTCATGACCTTCGTGATCGGATTCCGCCAGGAAGGTATTGGAGATCACAGGCTGTTTGTTTACCGCATCTGCACAGGCGATATCCAGTGCAACCGGATCAAAGGAGGCGAAGAAGCCCACATCCGGGACAATGGCTGCATCATTTTCCGCATGGCAGTCACAGTATGGGGAGACATCGATCACAAGATTAATATAAAATGCAGGACGTCCGTCAACAACTGCCTTTGTATATTCTGCAATCTTGCAGTTCAGGATATCGTTGGATTCGTCGGAAGCGGCAAGAACAGCATCCTTGGGACAGACACCGATACATCTGCCACAGCCTACGCATTTATCGTGATCGATGGAAGCTTTGTTGTCTGTAAAATAAGGCGCATTATGTGCACAGATCTTTTCGCAGCGATGGCATCCGATACAGAGATCCTGGTCGATGTGAGGTTTACCTGCGCTGTGCATTTCCATTTTCCCGGCACGGGAACCGCAGCCCATACCGATATTTTTCAGTGTTCCGCCAAAGCCGGTAGCTTCATGGCCTTTAAAATGAGAAAGGGCGATAAAGACATCCGCATCCATGACTGCACGTCCGATCTTTGCTTCTTTTACATACTCGCCGCCTTCTACGGGAACATAAATCTCATCGGTTCCCTTGAGTCCGTCTGCGATCAGAACATGGCAGCCGGTGGAAAATGGTGAGAAACCATTGGTATAGGCGCTGTCCAGATGATCCAGAGCATTTTTTCTTCCGCCTACATAAAGGGTGTTGCAGTCAGTAAGGAAAGGTCTGCCGCCCAGTTCCTTTACCACATCAGCAACCGCTTTGGCATAGTTGGGACGGAGAAAAGCCAGATTGCCCGGTTCTCCGAAATGGATCTTAATGGCTGTATATTTGCCGTCAAAATCAATGTCTCCAATGCCTGCTTTTTTGATCAGTTTTTTTAACTTGTCCAGAAGATTGTTGTTGAAACCAGTTCTTAAATTTGTGTAGTAAACTTTTGACTTGTCCATAAGTTGTCCATACCTCCTTGATGTGTCTTTACAATTAGAATACCGCAGATGGAATTGATTGGCAAGAAAAAAACTGTGATTTTACTGCTTGCGTATGTAAAATCTCTGGGGTATATTGTAAGAGAGAGATTACAGTATCAGGAGATCATTGGAGGATGAAAGAGAATGCTGGAAGAATATAATAAAGCGTATAAGCTTGGAAAGAAAGATTACCAGGCCAGAATGATGAGAGGTGAAAAGCCTACGCTGAAGGTTCTGGATGAGATCCTTCCCGAGAGAGGGGCTTATTCGGAGATGCCGCTGGGGCTGGTGCAGATACCGATCGATCAGATCGTGGGAACAAAAACGGAGGGAAGAAGCAGTGCTTTTGCCGGCAATTTTATGCCGATTCTCCGGGAAAACACGGAATTTGCCCACAAGTGGGCTTCTCTTGGAGAAAGTCATGTAAATGAGGGAATCCGTGAACCGGTGAAGGCTTATGAATATATGAACCGGTTTTATATAGAAGAAGGAAATAAAAGAGTCAGCGTCCTGAAGTTTTATGATGCAGTATCTGTTCCGGGATTTGTCACAAGGATCATACCACCCAGAACAGAGGAAAAAGAAAACAGGATTTACTATGAGTTTATAGACTTTTATGAACTTTCCAAAGTCAATTATATCTGGTTCAGCAGAGAGGGAAGCTTTGCCAGACTTCAGAAGCTTATGGGAAAAGAGCCTGCAGAAGTATGGAGTGACGATGACAAGCTGACCTTTAGCTCTGTATACTCAAGATTTGCCATGGAGTTTGAGGCGGCGGGAGGCAAAAAGCTTTCTGCAACAACAGGAGATGCTTTTCTGGCATTTATCACGGTATACGGCTATGATAATATCTGCCAGAAAACGGTATCAGAGTTAAAAAAGCTTGTGAATAAAAGCTGGGAAGAATTCCGGCTTCTTGAGCATGACAATGAGATCGATCTGAAAATGGATCCAAACAGAGAAAAGAAACCGCTGATCCAGAGACTTCTTACTGGCTCCAGAAAGCTGAAGATTGCATTCATTTATGCGAAAACCCCGGGTTCCTCTGCCTGGACCTATGCACACGAGCTTGGACGTCTTCATCTGGAGCAGACCTTCCCGGAGGAGGTTACGACTCTGTGCTACGAAAATATTGTCCCGGAACTTGCAGAAAAAGCCATCGCAGATGCCATCCACCAGGGCTGCAATATGATCTTTACCACTACGCCGGCCTTTGTCCAGGCAAGTGTGCAGGCAGCGATTGCGAATCCGGATATCCGGATTTTAAACTGCTCTCTGAACACCTCACATCGGTATATCCGTACTTATTATGCGCGGATGCATGAGGCAAAATTTCTGATGGGAGCTATTGCAGGCGCCATGTCCGAAAACGGAAAGCTGGCATATATTGCAGATTATCCTATTTTTGGAACGATTGCCAATATTAATGCTTTTGCTCTCGGGGCTGCTATGATCAATCCCCGTGCGAAAGTATATCTGGAATGGTCCAGCCTTAAGGACGATGATCTGGGTAAGGTTATGGAAAGAATCCGGGAAAAGGATATTTCTGTAGTATCTGGCCGCGATATGGTGATTCCGGAAGATGCCTCCAGATATTTTGGGCTTTACCGGATGGAAAACGAGATGCCTCATAATCTGGCCATGCCGCTGTGGCACTGGGGTAAGTTCTATGAAGAACTGATCCGTGCTGTGATGAACGGTGCCTGGAAGTATGATGACAGCAGCGCAGAGAAAAAAGCGATCAACTACTGGTGGGGAATGTCTTCGGAGGTTGTGGATGTGATCTGCTCCCAGAGTCTTCCTATTGGAACACAAAGACTGGTAGAGCTGTTGAAGGAAACCATAAGACGGGGAGAATTCAATCCTTTTTCCGGCGTGCTGTATTCCCAGAACGGAATTATCCGGGAAGAAACAGGAGGAAGTCTTTCTCCGGAGGAGATCATCACAATGGACTGGCTGGCGAAAAATGTAGAAGGATCCATTCCCAAAACCTGGCAGCTGAACGAACAGGCAAAACCGGTAACTCTTCAGCAGGGGGTGGAGAAGGAAATCTGAGATATGAAGATACTTGCGATCGCAGACGAAGAATCAAAATACCTGTGGGATTTTTTTGAAAAAAGCAAGCTGGAGGGGATAGACCTGATCATATCCTGCGGGGATCTGGATCCCAGATATCTGTCTTTTCTGGCAACCTTTACCTCAGCGCCTGTTCTGTATGTTCATGGGAATCATGATGACAAATATGAAAGGATTCCTCCGGATGGATGCATCTGTATTGATGATACCATTTACGTTCATGAAGGTGTAAGGATTCTGGGGCTGGGCGGCTCCATGAGGTATAAGCCGGGAAATCATCAGTATACGGAAAATGAGATGAGGCGGAGAGTATTCAGGCTGTTTCCGAAGCTTCTGTGGAGAAGAGGATTTGATATTCTGGTAACTCATGCGCCTGCATACCAGTTGAATGACGGAAGAGACCTTCCTCATCAGGGTTTTAAGGTTTTTTTAAAGCTGATGGAAAAATACAGACCAAAGTATTTTCTCCATGGTCATGTTCACATGTCGTATGGAAGAAAGCACAAGCGTTACGATAAATTTCAGGATACACATGTGATCAATGCATACGAAAGGTTTGTATTTGATTATGATGCAGAACATCCGGGAGACTGGGTATAAAAATATTTTGTCAAGAAAAAATTTTTGACATGGATTTTTGAGAAATGCCGTAAATATGCCGTTTATAGAAGCTAAAAAGCAGATTTTGTTGAAATGTTGTTGTAAATATGAAAATATCCCCCTTTTCCGGTGGTGCGCCGGGCGAGGGGGATTTTGTTTATTTGTTTCCTAATAATAATTTATATTCATCTATCAATGCCTGTGATGGAGAGAGATTGTATAGAGTTAAATAGTGATTTTTTTGTTCGCTAGCTGAATTTAGCCATTGTAAAAAATCATTTTGTGATATCTTATGATTGGCTTGGCGTGCGTACATACGCTTGTAAGCTTTATTATACTCTTTAAGTATAGGATGTTCTTTTCTTTTTTGAGCATACTTTTTGTTGGCAAATACTTGTTGACAAGTAAGTCCGCTGTTTTGATATATATTGTCACAGCATTTTCCGTTGTGCTTATTTAATAAAAAGTACTTTTTACAATTTAGACATTTACGAATCATAATATTTGCTTCGAGCATTTTTAAAAATTCGCATCTGAGGGCTTCTTCTGTGGATTGAAAATGGTATCCGTGAATTATCTCTATTTGTCGTCCGAGGCATTCTGGATTGGCTTTAGGTTGTTTCATAAAATCTGGATAATTTATAGAACGTCGGTCTAATGGGTTTTTACATATTTCAAATTCCTCCATATTTACTTGATGTTCCATATTATATTTATTATCTTCTTTCCAAGAATATTTATAGCGAAATATAGTTTCCTCATGAAATGTTATACCGTCCATTTTATATGACAGACCTTCGTTTTGCATGTATATTTGTGCAGGTGAGTCAGAGCCAATTCTGTCCGCATCAATACAGGAAACAAGAGATTTGATAACTCTTTTTTGTATGTCAACAAAATCTAAAGTACCGTTATCACGAAAACTATGTGCAATACTACCTTTAGGAACATAATTACACATAAGGTACGGATTGGAAAAATCATCCAATAAATAATAATAGAAAATATCAGTAGACAATCCATGATTTAGTCTATATAAACTATCTAAGCAATCCTTTATGTCGGGAAAAGAATTTGTCAATGCAGCTTCCAAATCAACCGAATTGTGATATTTATAACAAAAGTCAAGTACTTTTTTGCGCCTTATATCGTATTCAGAAAAATCATAGTTTATGAAATCCAAAAAAAGATTTCCGAGTTTGTAAATAGTAGATGTATTATCGTATTCTCGTTCCCCATTATCTATAATTATTTTGTTTGTCAAATCGTATGTGAATATCATTTTTACCCTCCCTTGTATGTCAAAATAGAACTATATAAAAGCAAAAAATATTATAGAGATAATTCTAATTGAAAATGTTGAATCTGTCAATGACATATGATACAATATATTTTAGATAGATGAAATATCTAAAAAATATATAGTTCAAAAGGAGGAAGAATATGAATGCTGCTATTGTAAATCCAAATGGTCGATATAACAGAGTAACAGAAGCATGTTCACAAACGAACTGGAGCAGAAATACGCTAATGCGAGTGGCGGAAGAAGCAAATGCGGTAATACGTGTAGGGCGCACAGTGCGTATCGATATGCAGGCTCTATACGAATACATTGATAAAAACTACAAATAACAAGCCCTGTCTAAGTCAATTTACAAAAGAGAGATTCAATTTCATAATTTACGAAAGAGAGCATATCGCTCATAAATTCCCAAAAAAAGAATATTGCGTCCGGTTGCCATATAGGGAGGTAATCGTTGCATAAAAACCTTGTTAGTTGGAGGTAGGGTAATAGAATAATGCGAGAAGATTTTGAGAATGTGAAGTCACAGGTTGATATTCAGGATTTGGCTACTATGCTACTAGGACAACCTATCCGGCAAATGTATCGTTATCCGGGAGAAAAAACGCCGTCTATTAAAATTTACGCAAGAACACAGTCATTTTTTGACTTCGGGCGTTCTGTTGGCGGCGATTGTATCAAATTATGGAGCCACGTTCATCGGTGCGATTCATGGACAGCTTTAAAGCAAATAAGGGCTTTGTACGGCATTGAGGATGTGCAGGACAGGGAAAATATCAGGGAACGTATTCGGCAGCAGGAAAGGGACAGAGAAGCGGCGAAACAGGCAGAAGAAGAGCGCAAGGAACACTGGAGAGGTGACGTTGATTTCTGGAAGAAAATTTCTGGAGCCTGCGAATGTGTTATCGAGTGTTCAGAGGTATTTTCTGATGATTGGTGTTGGGCAATCAATCAGCGACAGCTTGCAGAATATAGGCTCGATGGTTTATGTGGCGTGTTAAGGGGGGTGATAAATATTGGACGAGTCATTTAAGATACAATTCCACATTTTGGATAATAAGGGGCGTCCGGTTGGCGTTTTTGATGATGCCATACTGGATTATGTGAAGAAGAATTATAATATCTTCTTCATGGCCGGAACGCCGTATTTTTATTCTGGCGGAGTATTTAATGCGGACTATTCCGGCGCAAGATTAAAGACTTTGATAAAGGGCATGATTGTAAGACGCTTAATTAAAAGTACCACAATCACCAGAGTTTATCAACTGTTTGCGATGGATTATGAATTAGAAAAGACATACGATGAAGTTAATCAGTACCCTAAACACTGGATTCCATTCAAAAATTGTATGTTTGACAGTAAGACCGGACAGACCTATGAGCATAAGCCGGAGTATCTTTGCATCAATCAGATTCCGTGGAATTATGAGCCTGATAAAGAGTATTCGGGAGAAGTTACGGAAAAGTTTTTTGCTTCGGCTATGTCGGCAGAGGATAGGAAAACTATTTTACAATTCTTGGGACTTTGCATGACAAGGTGCAATTTTCAGAAATTCATAATTTTGAAAGGTTCCAGAGGAACGGGAAAATCTGTTATTGTGCGGTTATTCGAGAATGTGATTGGGCCGGGGAATTTTTCAAATGTTCCTTTGCAGAAATTGGAAGAAAAATTTTATTCAATTCAGCTTATGGGGAAATTGATAAATTTATGCGCTGACTTGAACGGAAATCCGTTAAAAACGGTAAACACAATCAAATTGATAACCGGCGGCGATAGTTTATCTGACTCTTTTAAAGGTCGGGATATTGTAACTTTTGTTCCGTATTCAAGATTATTGTTTTCCTGCAATACGGTGCCTATATCTTTAGATGAAAAATCCAATGCGCTTTTTGAGAGGATTATTTTGATTGAGATGAACAATAGACCGGAGACACCAGATCGGCAACTTGAAGATAAACTGTTTGCAGAAATTCCCTACACTATTCAACAGGCATTAAAAGAGTTGAGAGAATTATTTGAGGAAAACGCATTGTTTGAGAGTCAGAGAAGCCGGGAACTGGTAGCAGAATTGTATGCTGACAGCGATAGCGTACAAGCCTTTTTGCAGGAGCAGACAGTAAAAGATATTGAAAAGTCAATTAAAACAACGGAACTTTTGGAGGCATATAAAAAATTTTGCGAGGAGACTGAACGTGAGCCGCTGAGCCGGACGAGATTCTATGCAAATTTGAAGAATAAAGGATTCGGGAAAAAGATTGTACATGGAATTGAATATTTTAGTGGAATCGGATTCAATGACACCGGATTTATGGAGGTAGACGATTTGCAAGAGTTACCATTTGTATGAGTATGCCTAATAGGTGGAAAAGGTGGAATATTTTTCTAAATCATTATATAAGGGAAAAATAATAGTAACGTATATATAAAATGATTTGAAAATTTATTAAACCTTTCCCACCCACCTTATCAGGCGA
Source organism: uncultured Blautia sp. (assembly GCA_900541985.1). Taxonomy (GTDB): domain Bacteria; phylum Bacillota; class Clostridia; order Lachnospirales; family Lachnospiraceae; genus Blautia_A. The sequence goes on from UQLX01000003.1 coordinate 155,971, forward strand.
AAGGAAAGGATGTGATGAAGTGGATTTTAAGCAGCAGTATTTTAATATCTGGCGTACAGTCTGGGAGTATCACAAAGAATTTTTCGATATGAACGGAACAGATAAAGAATGGGAAAGTGCCGTTAATAAGAGCGCGGATATTATGGAGCAGTATAAAAATAAACCGGAACAGAGTTTTGTGAAGTCTTTGCTATTAGCCGTCATTGACGAATTGGAGCGCTTTGATCGGGCGAAAAGAAAGGAGCAGAAGTAATGAGCATGGAGAACTGGGAACGTTTTGTCCGGGAAACCATTGGAGAAACGAAAGGACAAGCCAGATAATAAGAGTAACAGGGAGAATGAAGCGGAGAAGGGCAACCTTCGCGCAGATTATTTTGACACTAAAAAAGTAGGGAAACGAGGTGGATTCTTTGAAAGAGATTGATACATTTAAGCGAGATGGAAAGGGAGTTCGTAAGATGGGAGCATATGCAAAGAAATATTCAAAGGTGGACAGTGAACCGGGCGAAATGGCGGATTTATCGGCATTACTGGAGGTATCTATTGAACAGATCGGAAGCCGTGTTCGTGGTAGACCGCCGGTATATGAGAATACGGAAGAGGGGTTGCAAGCGTTCCTAGAAGCTACAAAGGGCTATTTTGAGTATATTCGAGATGCTAATTCAGTGAATGAGGAAAAATTGATTCCAGATGTTGAGGGCTGGGCTATCTTCATAGGCGTTACAAGACAAACAGTATTGTCATATGCCAAACGTGGGGATGCCTGGAATGAGGCGATAGAGTATATCAAGGATAGCATATTGTCAGCAAAGAAGCAGCTTGCTTTCCGTTTCAAAATTCCTCCCGTGGTTTATCTTAATGACGCATCGAACAATCACGGCTATTTGAACACAAGCGAGTTTAAAATTACTGCAAACGGCGAAATGAGAGATCAGCTACCTTCTAAAAGCAAGGAAGAAATAGCGCAGAGACACGCAGGATATATCGGGGCAGCAGAGCCGGAAAAGCCGGATTTGGATTGATATTTCAACAGGAATTGCAACAGAAACATATTAAAAGCCTTGAACATGGCTTAAATACAGCGTTTTACGGAAGTGTATGTCAAGTTTAACCTTTTGATATGCGGAAATGGTGCTTCATTTTTGCAGCAGGACAGAGCATAGGTAGGGGTCTTGGAGGGGTGGCACAGATGGAGGGGTAACGTGCTTTGGATGCCGAGCAAAATAAAAGGCCCCTCTAAATTTCAAAAAAATTGTAAAAAGGAGTGTGATATTTTGGTAGAGATTCGAGAACCGCCGGAAACGGTGGAACAATTCGAGAAATTATCATGGCCAGAGAAAGCAGAGGTTAAGAGGAAATTTCCTGCTGCCTATTGGTCTTATCTGGCAGAGATTAGAGAAAGAGAGGCATTAGAACGTGATTATGATGAGTGACGGGTTAAGGGAAACAATGATTTCTTCAGCGGTGGAACGGGCAGCTTGCGATATTGTGCGGTACATGGGCGCAAACTGTAAGGATATGGACGCTACCGAGGGAAAATTCATGGTTGAATATTTGCAGGAATGTAAAAAGCGGCTGAATGAAAAGATTGACGAAAAAATAAAGTATTTTGAGAATTGGAGGTAATGGACATGGGATTTATTAAGACAGGAATTAACGGGGAGCCTTTGCATAAGCCAGATAACAGGGAAATGACTATTTCAGAATTTGGCATTGCAAAAAAGAAAGCACAGGAGCAAAAGAAAGATGATACCGCCGTCCGGCTGGCGCGAGAGTTGGCAGAGAAGCGCGGGAACGGAAAAGTAAATGAAGATATTTTGAAACAGTATATGTGAGAAATGGAGGTATAAAAGATGAATAGATTTTCAGCATTGCATTTAGGACTTGATGTTTACAAGGGCAAGATTGATAAACTTGTGCAGGAATTTCTTGATAAGGACAAAAAGAACCGGGGGATTTACAACGATACGACATACGCCGCACACCATGCGGAGCTTGTGGCAACTTATCGGGATAAATTCGCCAAACTACAGAACGAAATTACGGAGAGGGCGAATAATGAATTTGATTGGATTCAGAGCGGGTTGCGGAAATGGATGAGTACGCCTTGTAAACAGGAAACGTTATCCATGATTTCAGCGGTTAAACAGTTCGGGCTTAAACTATCTATTGATGAGGTGGAACTATTGCGAGATGCTGCTGGTCCTTCTTATCTGGCACAAAGACTTATTGATGATCTGGCAATTAGTTCAAAGGTGTTCACAAAGCGCAGAGCCAACATTGATAACTATACAAATATGCTTAAAGGGTGTATCAATCAGGCAGAAATTTTTATCAAGGGATATTGTGGACGCAATTTAGAGGGGAAGGAACTTCTTCCGGCTGATGTCCCGGACTGGATTTTATTTGTTGCTCCACAAGCGCAGGTGCTTGGGTCTAAATCCAATTTACTGTCAGCTGCAGCGGTTTGGGATGGTGACGGTATTCCGGTTCAAAAGAAAACAGTTGGAAAGGATGAAATGGAGATTCTCGAAAAACTGTATGATGGAACAGCCGGAGAGGATTCAATGAAAGTTAGGACGGCGGAACTTGTGCAGGAGAACGGAGAACTGAGGGACATTATCTCTAAGTTTCCAAAATATGCGGCATATCTTCCGGAAGAAGAAACGCCGGTTTATCCGTAAATCAAATAAATAAAAAGGAAATTAGGGGCTTAAACGGCGTAAGGGTAGGAATATACTGCCTACCCTCCTGCAAGCCGAAATAGAGTAAAAAATATAATATGGAGAAAGGAACAAAAATAAATGGAAAGTTGCATGGTATTGAAGATTATTGGAGTTTCAAAGTATGATGGGATGTCTCGGAACGGAAAACCATATTCATTATATACGTTGGAGTTGGATTTTCATGGCGAAAAATGCAAAATTAAAACGTTTGAAGTAAGCGCAAAATATTGCTACGCTGCCCATGAATCACGCTTGCACCAAAATGATA